>JBGAWM010000021.1:0-47207 GCA_044227615.1 Ignavibacteriaceae bacterium | reverse complement strand
ATTTTATTTAATCCTTATTTTGTTATTAAATGTTTTTATTAATATAAATTAAATCACACTTTAAGTCTAATGGAGCGAAGTCGAAGTGTGATTATCTTAAATTAAAGAGTTAACTAATGAAAAGTTTAATAATCCTTTTTTGTTTGTTCTTTACTTTTTTACCTATCCAAATACTTCCTCAAAACGTTTTTGGAGATGAACCTCTCGCACACACATTTTCTATCGTTGCACGCGATCCAGAAACAGGTGAGATGGGTGTGGCAGTTCAGTCCCATTGGTTTTCTGTAGGATCGATTGTTGCTTGGGGCGAAGCCGGAGTTGGTGTTGTTGCAACTCAATCATTTGTGAACCCATCTTTTGGGCAGCGTGGATTAGAATTGCTAAAAACTGGAAAAACTGCTCAAGAGGTTGTTGATCAGCTAATTGCATCAGATGAAGGAAGAGACGTAAGGCAGTTAGCCATCGTGGATTCAAAAGGAAATTCTGCGGGTTACACTGGCGCAAAATGTATTTCTGAAGCCGGACATATTGCTGGCAATGGATATTCAGTTCAGGCAAATATGATGTTGAACAATACAGTTTGGTCTGCTATGTCCCAAGCATTTGAAAATTCAACGGGACCACTTGCTGAAAGATTAGTAGCTTCACTTGAAGCTGCTCAAAATGAAGGCGGCGATATTCGGGGTAAACAATCAGCTTGTTTACTCGTTGTAAAAGGAAATGCGTCAGGAAATATTTGGGAAGACAGATTAATTGATTTGCGTGTTGAAGATAATTCTGAACCAATTGTAGAAATTAAAAGATTGTTAAAAGTTTATCGTGCATACGAGCATATGAATAAGGGAGATCTTGCAGTTGAAAAAAATGATATGAAACTCGCAATGGATGAATATAATGCTGCAATGGAAATGTTTCCTGAAAACCTTGAAATGAAATACTGGACTGCAATTACACTTGCTAATACCGGAGAGGTTGAAAAATCTTTACCAATGTTTAAGGAAATATTTGCTGCGGATAAAAACTGGAAAGAATTAACTAAAAGATTACCTTCGGTTGGGTTATTAATTGTGAGTGATGAAATTCTAAGAAATATTCTTACTCAGTAATTTATATATTAACTTTTAATCATTTGGATTAGCCGTCTATCAAGTAAAAATGTTTTTAATAAAATATCACTCTATTTTCTGACATTCATTTTTCAAAAAAGAGAGGCCTGTTATGTTAAAACTTTCCACATTGCTTAGTTTATTATTTTTGTTCTCAGTAGTAACAATTACTGCACAGCAAAATCTTACTACTCCACAAGCGAGCCAGAAAGCATCAATTTCACAAAGAATCGGACTTACAGATATTGAGGTTGTGTATCACCGCCCAGCTGTTAACAACAGAACAGTTTGGGGCGGCATTGTTCCATACGATCAAGTTTGGAGAGCAGGTGCAAATGAAAATACTACAATTTCTTTTTCAACGAATGTGATGGTTGAGAATAAAAAAGTTGCTGCCGGAACATATGGCTTACATATGATTCCCACAAAAAATTTGTGGACAATAATTTTTAGTAATGATAATGCAGCCTGGGGAAGTTTCTTCTATGATGAAAAAAATGATGCTGTTAGATTTACAGTGACTCCTGTCGCAAGTGATTTTCAGGAATGGTTGTCATATTCATTTGATCAACTCAGCTCCAAAGCAGCTAGACTTACATTAAAATGGGAAAAACTTTCAATACCTATTAAGATTGAAGTTGATGTTAATGAAACTGTAATTGCTAGTATGGAAAAAGAGCTTACAGGAATTCCTGGATTTTTCTGGCAGGGCTGGAATCAGATTGCACTTTATGCATTAACTAATAATTACAATTTAGAAAAAGCATCAGTCTGGGTTGAAAAATCAATCGGTATTAATAAAAATCTAACAAACCTGATGACAAAATCATTAATTCTTGAAAGTATGGGTAAATCACAAGAAGCAGAAAAAATTAAGAACGAAGCATTTGCTTTACCAGGTATTGATGAAGCGCAGGTTAATGCTCTTGGATATCAGTTAGTGGGAATTGGAAAAATTGATGAAGCACTTAAAGTGTTTGAAAAAAATACTGTTGATCATCCTGATTCCTGGAATGCCTGGGACAGTTTGGCTGAAGGATTGCTAACCAAAGGCGATAAAGTAAAATCTAAACAGCTATATGAAAAAGCTTTAAGTATGGCTCCAGATAATCAGAAGGATAGAATAAAGGGAATATTAGCAAATATTAAATAAATTTGAATACAAGAATTGTCAGGCTGAGCGCAGTCGAAGCCTGACTTTTTATTTAGTGGACACACTTCGATAGCCATGCCACTCAATCTTATATTTGTGGTGTAAACTCTAATAGTTATTAGATTTGTACATCAGAATAACTTTCTTAAGACAATTTATAGCTTTATTTTTACCCATCAATTGAACTACTGAAATTTAATACTTGCAAAACGCAAAAGAACTTTTTCGAAAACTGATCATTCCTTTAACATTTCCATTAGTGTTATGGATAATATATTACTTAGCCTATTTGTTTGATGTCCCCACATTTAAACTTGGTATTCTTCCCAGAAACATCACTGGACTTGTTGGAATATTTACTTCACCATTAATTCACGGCGGTTTTTCACATCTAATTTCAAACACTACTCCATTAATATTTATGGGATTGGGGATATTTTATTTCTATCCTAAAGTAGCTTACAAAGTATTTACAATTATTTATTTGGGAACAGGAATTCTTGTCTGGATTTTTGCGAGAAAGGTTTATCACATCGGCGCAAGTGGAATTATTTATGGATTTGTTTCGTTCTTATTTTTCAGCGGTATTTTTAGAAAAGATAATCACTCAATTGCTTTAGCCCTGGTCGTTGTTTTTCTTTACGGCGGATTGATTTGGGGTGTTCTTCCTGTTGAAAAAGGTGTTTCGTGGGAATCTCATTTATTTGGAGCTATTGTTGGTATTATTCCCGCATTTATTTTTAGAAAAATTGATCCGCCTAAAAGATATGATTGGGAGGATGAAGAATCTGAAATACCAAAAGAGAAACTTGAGGTTTCTTACGACCCAGAAAAAAATAAATTTTTAGATGAGCTTTAAAAAATAAATATAATGTCACACTAAGCGTAGTCGAAGTGTGACTGTCAGTCTTCGACAGGCTAAGACTGACATTTGAACTACAGAAAGACACAATGAGAAAAATATTATGAAAAAAACAACAACAGAAACTCGTGCTTACCGCACAGAAATGAATGATAAAATCTTAAACTCTGGTTTCAGAGATTTTAACAAATTTTTTGCACTTGATAACAAAGCTTACATCAATGGAGCTTTGAATGCAAAAACAAAAGAGCTTATGGGCTTATCAGCTTCAATGGTATTGCGATGCAACGACTGCATCTTTTATCATATTGACCGTTCTATTCAGGAAGGTGCAACACGAGAAGAGCTAATGGAAACTTTTAATATTGCTTTAATTGTAGGCGGCTCAATTGTTATTCCACATTTAAGATATGCTTTTGAAGTGATGGATAATATCTTTGAAGAAATAGGAAAAGAGGATAAATGATTATTGTTCCTAAATATATTGTAACTGTTGATAGTAAGGATAGAATTCTTAAAAATCATTTTGTGGAAATAGAGGGTGGCAGAATAATTTCCATAAAAAAAAATGATGAAAAATATTTTTCCAAAAATAAAAAAAGAGTTTTTCGATTCGATGATCTAACTTTAGTCCCCGGATTTGTGCAAACCCATATTCATCTCTGCCAAACATTGTTTCGTGGTTTAGCAGATGATCTTGAACTGCTTGATTGGCTGCAATTAAAAATATTTCCTTTTGAAAACGCACATAATAAAAATTCTCTTTTGAATTCTGTTAGATTAGGAATAAACGAACTGCTGTTAAGTGGAACAACAACTTTGCTTGATATGGGAACCCTTCGGCATCAAGAAGTTATTTTTGAAGAGTTACGGAGTTCAGGAATGCGAGCAGTTGCAGGTAAATGCTTGATTGATGAGAATGATTTATTTCCGGAGTTCAAATCAACAACAAAAAATGAACTCGATGAAATTTATCAGCTTGCAAAAACTTTTCATAATACTTCTGATGAAAAAATTAAATACGGGTTTGCCCCAAGATTTGTTTTATCCTGTTCAGAAAAACTACTCAAAGAATCATTTGAAATGAAAAAGGACTTTAAAGGTAGTTTATTTCATACTCATTCATCGGAAAATAAAGATGAAATTGCTGAGGTTAAGAGAAGACACAAAAAGGAAAATATCGAGTACTTTGATTCAATTGGTGTTATTGATGATCATTCAGTTCTTGCACATTGCATTCACGTAAGTGATAAAGAAACCAATTTACTCAAGAAAAATAATGTTAGAGTTTCTCATTGCCCCTCATCAAACTTAAAACTTGGGTCAGGTATCGCAAATATTCCAAAATATCTGAAGAAAGGAATATCAGTTTCACTCGGTGCTGATGGTGCTCCTTGCAACAATAATCTCAGTGTCTTTAATGAAATGAGATTAGCTGCTTTAATCCAGAAACCAATTCATGGTTCAACTGTTATGGATGCGAAGACGGTTTTTAAACTCGCAACAATTGAAGGTGCAAAGGCTTTGCATCTGCAAAATGAAATCGGAAGTATTGAGGTTGGAAAGAAAGCTGATTTAACTTTGCTTGGATTAAATACAAATGTTCATTCAATCTCAGAGAATGATGAATCTGTTTACTCGGACATTGTTTATTCGTCATCAAGTGAATCCGTTCATTCAGTAATGGTTGAAGGGGAGTGGAAAGTGATGAATAAAAAATCACTGCTTTATGATCAACAAGAATTGAATCAAAATTCTAGAACAGAATTAAAAAAATTATTAAACAGAGTTAAACCGTAATTGGTGAGTTTTAGTTCTTTTGAGTTTTTGTGGCAAGATTTTTATGCCACTAAAACATAAAAACTCTAAATAACACAAAAAAGAAAAAAGCTAATGAAACAAATTCTTCTTGCAACAACAAACAAAGGCAAGCTTAACGATGTTAAGGAAATTCTTAAAAATATTGATGTAGAAATTTTATCCTTTCTGAACTTTTCTGATTATCCTAATGTTGAAGAAACAGGATCAGCATTTTTAGAAAATGCTGAGTTGAAAGCTAAAGCCGCTTTCGATAAATATAAAATTCCAAGCATTGGGGATGACTCAGGATTGGAATCGTTTCAGTTAAATGGAGAACCCGGAATTTATTCAGCCCGTTATGCAGGTGAAGACGCTGATGATGAAAATAATAATTTAAAGTTGATTAAAAAACTTTCTAATTATTCTGAACCTCACCCGGGAAGATTTGTTTGTGCAGCAGTTTATTATGACGGGAATGAATTTAAATCAGCTGTTGGAGAAATACGGGGAACCATAATTAAATCACCACGTGGTAAAAACGGATTTGGTTATGATCCTTTATTTATTCCGGATGGATATAATATTACAACAGCTGAAATGAGTCACGAAGAGAAAAATAAGATTAGTCATAGATTAAATGCATTTAAGGAATTGAAAAAGTTTTTATGAAAAAAAGTTTTGTGATAATATTTACGTTAGTTGTTTTAATAACCTCTTGTAAAGAATCTACAACTGAACCTCCACCAAATGTAAATTCAGCAGATTATTTCCCAAACTCAGATGGAAATTATTATTACTACAATGCTATGGCTTATGATAGCACTGGATTGATTCAATCAGGATCGAGAAAAATTTATTATAGTGGCGATACTTCATTATTACAAACTCCGTATCAGATAAGAGTAGATACGGTTTTACTAAACAGTAACCAATCAATTATCAGTTCATATTTCAGAAAAAGTCCTACCGGTATTTTCAATTATGTTGGAATCGATACTACCGGTTTTTCAGGATTGGTTCCGGATTCATTGCAAGCAATATCCTTTGAAACCGAATATAGATTGATTTATCAACCGCTTTCTTTATACCAAACCTGGCCTGTATATAAAATAAATGTAGATTATTCTTTATATCAGTTTGATTTTTTTACCGTTAATGCTGAGGTAATAGCAAGAGATTCAATTACTTTATCATTTCAAAATTCAACTTTAGTTAAAGAAGTTTACAAAATTAAATATCAAGCAACACTCCTAACTGGTTTTGACACTCCGCTAAAAAGGTTTGAAGCATTTTCCTGGATTGCAGAAGGTATTGGAATTATTAAGTGGGAAGGAGATTCAGAATTAATTAATTTTTTTGCTGGGACAAATATTTATCCGGCAAACACAACTGTGATTGAAGAATTATATTCATACAAAACACAGTAACTATTTTTGTGCAATCAAAACCTGAACTGTTTGAAAGGTGAAGTTATATTTTTTGATTTCTTTAAATCCAGAATTAGCTAAAAGTTTTTCAAGATTTACTTTTTCATCAAACTCTTCTACAGAATCGGGTAAGTAAGTATAAGCTGCTTTATCCCCGGAGATTATTCCGCCAAGAACTGGTAAAATATTCTTAAAGTAAAATCTGTAAATCCTTTTGATAATTTTATTGGATGGCATTCTGAATTCTATAACAGTTGCTTTGCCATTTTGTTTTAAAATTCTATAAAAAGAATTAAATCCTTCCTGAATATCGTAAAAATTTCTTACTCCGAAAGCTACAGTAATATTCGTTACAGATTCATCTTTAAATGGAATTTTCTCAGCAACCATTTGCACAAGTTTTCCATCAATCCATTCTGATTTTTTATCAAATAAACTTAACATATTGTAAGAAAAATCTGCACCGTAAATTTTCTGTACGCCCATTTTCTTTGCCTGAATTGCTACATCACCTGTTCCGCAAGCAACATCAAGTAATATAGATTGTGAATTCAATCCGGTTAATTTTAGTGCTTTTTTTCTCCAGTAAAAATCCAGACCAAAGCTTAAGAAGTGATTTAAGAAATCATATCTGCCGGCAATGTTATCAAACATTAATTTTATTTGTTTCTTTTTCTCACTCATATCAATTAATGTTTTTCATACTCAAATAATTCTTTTCCAATTTTCTTGCGCCACCAGTTAAAAAATAATTTGCCGCTCCACATAGAAAAAATCATAAACAATAAACCGCCAATCAAATCAATAACGTAATGATACCATAAATAAACGGTAGAAAAGATCAACAAAGTTCCAATGGGAATAAAGAAATATCGGCTTCTGCTTCGCAGTTTTACAGAAAGGTACATAACAATAAGCGTAATCATTGTATGCCCGCTCGGAAAAACATCCCGCTGAACAACATCTGCGGGATTTAAAGTACCCAAAGGAATTCCTTCACCAGCATTAGTTAATTCTCTTAAATGATTTGTAAGAAACAAACCCGGAAGCGCTTCGTTGATAGTGTTAAAATCGTGTAAGGTAAAGCGAGGACCAATTCCAGGCAGTGAAAAATATCCTAAGTAAGAAAGAAAAAATCCATAAATGACCGAGAACAAAGCAAAATCTAGTGCAACAAATCTATCTTTTTTAAGTAATGATAGACAAAGAATTATAGGAAGCAGATAGAACATACCGTAAACGATCTGAAGTACTTCTGTTAAAACAGGGCTGGAAAATTGATAAAGAAAATGAGTCGGGTCAGTTCCAAACATCCAGCGGTCAATTGCAATAAACCAATCATCGTAATCATAAACACAAATTGGTTTAACCATAAAAAATAATTGTCTGAATGTAAGTAATATTATCGGAGCGATGTACCAGTAATGAATGATGCGCCAGACTTTCTGATCATTTAGGGCTTCTAAATACGAAATACCAAATGCAAGACTGATCACAACAAGATTAATAAAAATCCATGTTAGTGAATTTTCTATCAAACTATGAAAAATAATATGAAGTAGTATCAAAAAGATTGAAAAGCTGATAACAACTACATCAAATGCTTTTAATTTTTTTATTAAGGTTTTTATTCTTTTCATTGATCAGAAATAAGTGAAACATCCGGCTTTAATTATTGCTGGCAAACTCAGCAAGTTTAATGAAGTCATCAACTTTAAGTTGTTCAGCGCGTAAAGAAAGATCTATTCCGCATCCGCTAAAATTTACATCGGCAAATATACCATTGCTCAGCGAATTTTTTAGCGTTTTTCTTCTATTTCCAAATGATGACTTTACAATTGACTTGAACATAGTATTAAAATTAGAACTATCTCGTTTATCATTAAAGTAAATATGAACAACAGCAGAATCCACATTTGGCTTTGGATAAAAAACATTTGGAGAGACTTTAAATGCTAATTTAGTATTTCCAAAATATTCTAAAAGGGTTGAAAGAATTCCATAATCTTTTGATCCCATTTGGGCAGTCATCCGTTTTGCAACTTCATACTGAACCATAAAAACAGCATCCTGAATAATTAAATTATTTTCAAAAAGCTTAAATAAGATTGGTGAAGTGATGTTGTACGGAATGTTTCCAACAATTCTTAATTTCTGCTGTGGTGAATTTATAAAATTATTCAGGTCTAACTTCAAAAAATCAGATTGAATTAAATTCAAATTAGTATATCGATTTTGCAAGTCTTCAATTACTCGTTTATCAATTTCTACAGCCGTAAGATTTGCTTTACTCTCGAGCAGCAAATTAGTAATAGCCCCTTGTCCGGGTCCAATTTCAATTATCAAATCATTTTCTTTTGGATCAATTTCAGAAATAATTTTTCTAACAATATTCTGATCCTTTAGATAATTTTGACCAAATCTTTTTAGAGGTAAAACTTTATTCATAATCTATTTGAAAAATCATACCAAGATAGCAATTTTCTTTAGTAAAATTTTAAATCGGTTTGTTTAAGAAAAAAATAACTTTTAGTTTTCATATGCAAACTTCGTATCCAAAAACTAAGGAGAAAAAAGTGCAAGAAAAATTTATTGTCAGTGTAGATATGGGGGGAACTAAAATACTTGCCTCTGTTCTCAACTCAAAAAAGGGAATTATCGCTCGTCAAAAAAAACCAACCAACATAAATAGCGGAACAAAAATTTACGTTAAAGATATAGCTGAGATTGTAAAAAAAGTTGTAACTGTATCAAAACTTAAAAAAGCAAACATTGCCGCAGTTTGTTTGGGTGTACCTGGTTCGGTCAATCCTTTAACGGGCATAATTGGTTTTGCTCCAAATCTTGGAATTAAAAACTATAAGATGAAAGCTGAACTTGAAAAATTAATTCCTTACCCTGTGCTATTAGAAAATGATGTCAATCTTGGAGCCCTTGGTATTAAGAATTTTGGCATTGGTAAAAAATCACAAAATATGCTTGCAGTTTTTATTGGAACAGGAATCGGCGGGGGAGTAATTATAAATGGAAAGATTTATCGAGGCTTTAATTTTGTTGCCGGTGAAATTGGACATATGATGGTTCAGAAAAATGGACCAAAATGCGGATGCGGAAAGAATGGATGTTTTGAAGCTCTTGCAAGCAGAACAGCAATTGTAAAAAATATTATAAACGATGTTAAAAAGTTAAAAAAGAAAAGTGTGCTTTCTGATTTGATTAAATCTAATCAAAGGATTAAAAGTGGTGCGTTAAGAAATGCTATCGATAGAAAAGATAAAGTAGTTACAAATAGAATAACAGAAGCCTGCGAAACTATTGGCGATGTACTTGGCAGTATAGCTAACCTTATGAATTTTGATATGATTGTTCTTGGCGGTGGTGTGATTGAAGCACTCGGGGATTATATTATGCCGATAATTAAGAATGAATTTAATAATCATGTTCTTGATGCATCTGCTAAAGGAATTAAAATAGTTTCTTCAAAACTCGGTGATGATGCTGCTATCTATGGCGGCTTGGCTTTGGCTGAGGAATTTTTAGGTATTAAAATATAAATAGATTTTAAAATGGTCATTCCAAACTTGTTTCGGAATCTGCATTCTTAAATCGATGTAAAGATTGAATTTCAATATACTAATTGAATTGAGATTCAATCTCTAAAAGTTTTTCAGTTAACTCTTCCCATTTTTTATTTGCCGATTCAAGTTCTGATTTAGTTTTATTAAATCTGTTTGTTATATCCTTTGCAGCGTCCCCATCGCTGTAAATACTTGGATCTGCTAATTTTCGTTCAAGATCTTTAATAAGATTTTCATAAGAACTTATTTTTATTTCCCAGCTTGAAATTTCTTTAACTAAATTTTTTGTAGCATTATGTTTCTGCTGGCGTAATTGGGCTTCAAGTCTCTTTTGATCTTTACGGTTGGTGGTTTCGACTTTTTCTTTTTTCTCAGCAACCGTGCTATCTCTTTCGAGAGATGATAAGTCACGTTTTGAAAGAAAATAATCAATATCGCCAAGATATGTTTTTAGTTTCCCTTTTCTAATATCAATTATCTTTGCTGCGATCGGTCTTAAGAAATCAATATCGTGTGAAACAAGAATAAGTGAACCGTTAAAATCAATTAAAGCTTTTTGCAGGATTAGTTTTGATGTGTAGTCTAAATGGTTGGTTGGCTCATCAAGAATAATAAAATTAGATTTTGTTAGTAGTATTTTACAAAGTGCTACTCTGCTTTTTTCTCCACCAGAAAGTACACCGACTTTTTTAAAGACATCATCACCGGAAAAAAGAAATGAGCCAAGCAATGAACGAAGCTGTCCGACTGTTTTATTTTCGGAAATACCATCTAAAGTTTCTATGAGATCCAGATCCGGATTTAGACCATCTGCAACATCCTGTGCGTAATAAGAAACAATTGTGTTGTGTCCTAAAATTCTTTCACCAGAATTAAATCCAATTACACCAGATATAATTTTTGCCAGTGTTGATTTACCAGCACCATTTGGACCAACGAAGGCAATCTTTTCACCCTTCTCAACTTCAAAATCAATCCCCTCAAAAACTTTTTTATTACCATATGATTTAAAGATAGAAACGAGTTTTATTGGAGTTCTTCCACTTTGAGGTGGTTCGGGAAACCTTATATTGATTTCACTTTTATCCTCTGGCAATTCAATAAGTTCAACTTTATCAAGCTGCTTTATTCTGCTTTGCACCTGTCTGGATTTTGTGGCTTTGTAACGGAACCGTTCAATAAACTTTTGTGTCTCTTTAATCTTTTTTTGCTGCTGTTCATATTGATGAACAGATAATTCATCTCTTTCAATTTTATATTTGATGTAAGAATCGTAATCGCCTTTAAAGGTATAAAACTTGCCGAGAAATATTTCGAGAGTACGGTTAGTAACCTGATTTATAAAATTTTTATCGTGCGATACAATAAGCAATCCGCCTTTGTAAGCTTTTAGAAAATCTATCAGCCACTCAAGTGAATCAATATCAAGATGATTTGTAGGTTCATCTAAAAGTAAAATATCATTTTGCGAGATAAGAATTTTTGCAAGTGCAATACGCATTTGCCATCCACCGGAAAATTCATCAGTTAATCGGGTAAAGTCTTCCTCAGTAAATCCAAGTCCTATTAATATTTTTTCAACTTTAGATTCCGCGGAATATGAATCTAATCCATCAAGCATATGGTGAACTTCACCAAGCTGATGAGCAAGATCCATTTGCTCATCTTCTGTAAGATTTGGATTTGCAAGAGCTTCTGATATTGAAATTTCTTTACTCTGAAGTTCTTTAATATCTGTTAACGCAGAAGATGCTTCTTCTAAAAGAGTTTTACCAAGGTGCGTAACGTTATCCTGTGGAAGATACCCGATAGCGATGCGTTTTTGTTTTAGTACTTCACCTGATTCAGGCTGCAGCAAGCCTGCAATAATTTTTAGAAGGGAAGACTTGCCGGTTCCATTAGCCCCGACCAGCGAAATTTTATCACCAGAAGAAATCTTGTAGTTAACATCTTTAAAAAGATATTTACCACTGAACTGAAGTGAAACATTAGAAAGATCGATCATTACTTATACTATTCTCTTAACACTGCAATTTTACCGGTTTCAACATTATTTCCTTCTTGATCAAATGCAATGATTATATAAACTCCGCTGCTAACTAAATTACCATCGTTATCGCGTCCATCCCAAAAAGCAGTACGCCCGCCGGGAGATGAAAACTCGCGGACTAATTTGCCTGAGACGGTTACAATTTTTATATCAGTGTTTCTTATAAGACCATCTATTGTTGCTAGTTTACTTCCATCAGTAATAACAAGCGGATTTGGATAGATCGTTAATCCATTAAAACTTTCAACCGGCAGAATTGACGGAGTATCGAAGGATGTTAAACCCGATGCTGTGCCTGCATAAACCCTTCCGGTTTGTTCATCAATCGCAAGGCTCTCAATTTGATCTGAAAGTAAGGGACTGTTTTTTGTATCAAGTGCTGCGAGCAATTGGGTTCCATCGGTGCTTAATAAAAATAAACCCTGATTTGTGCCAAGCCATTTTTGATTTAATGGATCAACTGCGATCGCATTAATTGTTTGTTGTCTTACAGAAAAGGAAGATGATATTCTTAATTGGGGATTTGAAGACGATAAAACTGTGTTAAGGTTTGTAATAATATTTACACCCAAACTTGTTCCAACCCACAAATCGCCTCTTCTATCAATTGCCAAACTAAAAATCGCATTACTCGTTAATCCTTTACTAGTAGTGATATAGCCATATACATCATCAGTCGCATCATTGAATGTACCTTTTTCATTAAAGTAAAATAAGCCTATACTTCCTTCATTACCCAGTGTGTACCATTTAGTGCCGTATTGATCGATGACTAAATTTTCAACTTCACTAAATCCAGAATGTTGTTCAAGTGGATTTCTAAATGAGTACATACTATCCTGCGTGAAAGCATATAATGATTTGCTATCGGCAGCGTTTAAATTTGTTGCCCAAATGTTGCCCTTTGAATCTTCTGCAAAACCCGTAATAACAATAAATTCAAGGTTATTTGGAATTCCTATCATATTGGTATTGGCAGCATAAAACCTAGTAATCTCATCATTATTTATTCTAGCAAAACCCTGCCCCCAACTACCGGTATAAATAGAATTATCTGAGGCAGAATAGATTGAGTAGTAAGCGTTTGTAAATAAATCAGGATAATTTTCAACGTTAAATATTTTCCACTCAGATTTATTGTACTTGTAAACTCCAACGCCGGTAACATCTTTACCGCTTGCAGACCATAAGTTACCTTCTTTATCAACAGTCATATTTGGAAATTGATTTGCAGCAGGACCATTTGGATATATAAAATTATTGTTGACATAGATTCCAAATTTAGTGGCGACTATTAATCCTGCATTTCCCTGGTATCCAAGTTTAACTGGTTGTGAATCAGTGCTCCATAATTCAGATAGAGTAGCTCCATCAAATGCAAAAACATTAGTAGGCGTAAGGATATTTAGTGAGTTACCTATCACAAGAAGGTCTAGTATTTTGCTGCCGGTTAAACTTAAATATGGCTGCCAGGCAAAACCATCAAAAGTATATAAACCTGAATTTGTGCCTGCGATCAATGTGCTATTGTAAAAACCAATAACATTGGTCCCGCCAGTTGGCAGTCCACTGCTCTGATCATAAACATTCCAGGACTCAGGTGCGGATAAATTTGTTGCTCCAACTTTTTGAATTACTACACCGGATTCAGTGGATGCATAAATTAAATCAGAAAATAAAATGTTATTAACTTTAATATTGGATGTAAAACTTCCGAATTTAAAGTAGGTGTCATAAAACAGATAACTCTTCGAGTCGATTAAAGAAATACCAAAGTCCGTAGCTACATAAACGGTATCTCCGGCTATGGTAATATCATTTATTTTCTTGCTAGTTTTATCTGAATTAGAAATATCAAGTATTGACCGAAATGAATTTGTCTGCGGATCAAAAACGTCTATTAGGCCGCTTGCACTGCCAAACCAAACTTTATTATAGGTATCTATACCAATTGCAGTAAGTTCGGTTCCATTTAACCCGGATGATTTACTATAAGTTGTAAAGGAATTGTCTGTGGTATTGTAGAAATAAGCTCCTCCTTGCGCAGCAGACCATACACCAACAGATGTTGCAGCAATATCCTTGGCTGATTTCATATCAGCATAATTTTGCCAGTTGGATTGCTGCTGTGGAAAAGATGTGAAAGTTAAAACAGATGCAACAATGAGCGATACGAAATTTTTCATTGGAAATCCTAAATAATTAAAAGCGGTAAATATTATATCGATATCTTCTCAATTGTTGGGATAAAAATAGAATAAATTATTAATATAAAAAGTAGAAAAAATTAGCCTAAATCAATTTAAAGAGATCTGCCATTTCAATTGCTGTCTGTGCCGAATCCCAGCCTTTGTTACCTGCTTTGGTTCCTGCTCTTTCAATAGCTTGTTCAATTGTATCGGTAGTTAATACGCCAAAAATAACGGGCAACGAATATTTTTGAGAAACTTGAGAAATACCGGTGCTTGTTACCGAAGCTACATATTCAAAATGCGGAGTGGCTCCCCTGATGATTACACCTAAGCAGATTATAGCATCATACTTTTTCTTGGATGCTAACCTGTCTGCAGTAACAGGTATTTCAAATGCACCGGGAACTTTTATTACATCGATACTATTTTCGTTAACTCCATGTTTTACTAAACAATCATTGGCAGCTTTAAGCAAACCCTCACCGATGAATTCATTGAATCTGCTGAAAATAATTGCAAACTTTTTACCGCTGCCAATAAGTTTTCCTTCGATTGCTTTCATAGTTATGCTGTATTCCTTAAAATTTGTTTACGCATTGCTTCTATTTTAGTATATGAAACTGTGTACTTGCCTAAGTTAGCGTAATCATTTCTTTCACCACCATGAAAATCAGAGCCGCCGCTTTCCAGCAAAAAAAACTCATTTACAATTCCTCTGTAATGTTTTACCTGATGTGGTAAGTGAGAAGGATGAACAACTTCAATTCCATCTAATCCGGCTTCAATTAATTCAACCATTATTGCATCCGGCAGATGTCCCGGATGTGCTATAAAAGATAATCCGCCAGCATCACCAATAATTTTAAATGCGCTTCTAGGTGAAACGTGAACTTTCCTTTCGTAGGCAGGTCCGCCGTTCCCAATGTATTTGCTAAAAGCTTCAAAATAATTTGATACTAAACCTTTTTTTAATAAAACTTTTGCAATGTGTGGTCTTCCAACTGCTGAGTTACGAGCCAATTCCATAACATCATCTAATTCGATAACCAGCCCAAGCTCTTTTAGTTTTTCAATTATAATTATAGCTCGCTTAATTCGTTCAGCTCTAAAAAACTTAAGATAATCTTCCAATTCTTTATTTGCCGGATTAAAAAAATATGCAAGCAGATGTACTTCGCGGTCCTTTATATCAGAACTTATTTCCAGACCCGGTATAACCTCAACTCCATATATTTTACCAGCTTCTATAGCCTCAGAAATACCGTCAACTGTATCGTGATCTGTAATTGCGATAGTATCTATTCCAGCTTCTTTAACTTTAATAATTAGTTCTTCAGGTGAGTGCTGACCATCTGAAAAGTAAGTGTGCATATGTAGATCAATTTTTCCACCCATAAATCAATTGAACATTTCTTTGAATTTTTCGTAATCAATTATTCTAAGTTTAGAGCCATCTAATTCAACTAAACCTTTTTTTGCAAATGAATGCAGAGTTCGTGATATTGTTTCTCTGGAAGTGCCTGCCATATTAGCTAACTCCTGCTGAAACGGCAAGTGATCAATTTCAACAACGCCTTGTCGAATTTTTCCAACATCATCTGCAAGCTGAAGCAATACTGTAGCAACTTTTCCTTCTGCATCTTTGAGAGATAGTGCTTTGATTTTCATAGTAGCACTTCTAAGTCTTTTGGTTAATTCAGTAAGTAGTGCGACAGAAACATCGGGAAATTTTGAAAGCAGATCTAAAAATTCCGCTCTTTGAATAATAAATAACTTCGAATCTTCTGCAGCTGTAACAGTTGCAGAGCGAGCCATGCCGTCAAGAAGAGACATCTCTCCAAAAAAATCTGATTCATTCAGGATTGCAAGTATAACTTCTTTCTCATCATTACTTGATCTGGATATTTTTACTTTGCCTTCTGTTATAACAAATAAAGCTGATCCAGCATCCTCCTCTGATAATATAACGCTATTCTTTTTATAGGATTGAATTACACCGGATTTTGCAATTTTTTGTAATGCTTCTGTATCTAAATCTGAAAAAATTGGAACATTGGCTAAAAATTCTGTATTGTTTAACAAAATATTACCTCTCTTTTAAAATAAAATCATCAAAAAATACCCTTGCTGAGTCTCAAAGTCAACTTTAATTACATGTATTACTTTGGCTCGGGAGTTTAAAATCAATTTAAAGCCTTTATTTTATGATTATTATGCAGTTTTTTAATTGTTTTTTATAACTCAAGTCTCTATTTTAAGCGGCTTAAATTTTCAAAGTTAAATAATACGGAGATATAGATATTATGGCTATGATGGCCAAAATGAGGAGTTTAGCTCCTGCTTTTATTCTAACAGTTGGCGGTTTATTCGTCCTGTTTATGGTTATTTCTGATTCGAATGTTTTGGAAGCTCTTGGCGGCGGCAGGACTAATAACATCGGAACCGTCAATGGTGAAGATATTACTTATCAGGAATTTCAGACTGCTTTAGATCAGCAAATTGAAAATCAAAAAAGACAAACCGGTAAAGATCTCGAAGAAGCTCAAATTGATCAGATTAGAGAGCAAGTTTGGGATGCTGTTGTTACACAAAAAATATTTGGTCAACTAATCAAAGAATATGGTATAACAGTTCCAGATCAGGAAATTAAAGATGTTATCCTGGGTGATAATCCACCTGATTTTCTTAAACAAAACTTTATTGATTCGCTGGGTAACTTCAATAAGCAGCTTTACGAGCAGGCAATTTTTGATCCGCAAAACAAACAAGCACTAATTCAAGCAGAAGAACTTGTTAAACAATCAAGACTAACCCAAAAACTTCAAAGTATGATATTAGCTTCTGTTAATGTGGGTGAAGATGAAGTTAAGAGAAAATTTATTGATCAGAATATGAATATCGAGGCTGATTACGTTTTAGTAGATATTAATCGAGTAAAAGATGATGAGATAAAAGTATCTGATGAAGATATAAAAGCTTACTATGATAAAAATATCAGCACTTATAAAATTCCACCTCAGAGAAAACTAAAATTTGTGCTTTTTAGAAATGCTGCCTCCACAGATGATTCCCAGATGGTCTATAAGAATTTGATAAATGTTAAAAATACTTTATCCAGCGACACTATGGGATTTACGCAGCTTGTTGGGATTTATTCAGAAAATCCTTATTCAAAAGATACGGTATCAGTCTCTGCACTAACACCGGAAGTTGTTGCTGCACTTAATAAAGCAAATGTAGGCGATGTTGTTGGACCTTATGTAACACCACAAGGATATGTTCTGTTCAGGTATGGTGGTTCAGTTGCAACCCAAGATGTATCCGCAAGTGCATCACACATACTAATTAATCAGTACGGTAGTGATGAAAAGAATTTAGAAGAGGCAAACAAGCTATATAATAGATTGGTTGCAGGTGAAAATTTTGCAGCACTTGCAAAGGAATATTCTAAAGATCCTGGCAGCGCTGTTAAAGGCGGTGATCTTGGATATTTTGGAAAAGGGATGATGGTTAAAGAGTTTGAAGATGCCTGCTTTAATGGTAAAGTAGGAGAGGTACAGAAACCTGTTAAAACTAATTACGGGTATCATATTATTAAAGTAACTGATAGGTCTTCAAAGAAGTATATTGTTGAAAAAATTGTAAATCAGGTTAAACAATCTGCAACAAGCAGAGATAGAAACTTTAACGCAGCAAATGATTTTGCATTCTTAGCAAAGAAAAATGATTTTGATTCCGAAGCTAATTTATTGAAATACGATGTGCAGGAAACACCTCTTTTTAGCGAACAATCCGGATCCGTTCCCTCAATCGGAGCAAATAAAAGATTAGTAAAATTTGCTTTTGAGAATAGTGTAAATACTGTCAGTGATCCATTTAAGGTTGCATCAGGATATGTTGTAGTTAAAATTACAGAGGTAGCTAATGAAAAATTCAGACCATTTGAAGAACTTAAAGATCAACTAAAACCTGCTGTATTAAGAGAAAAGAAATTTGAAAAAATAAAAACTATCGCTGAAAATCTTTACAAAAAAATTAACGGGGATCTGAATAAAGCTTCTTCAATCGATACAAATTTTATTGTACGACAAACAGGAAACTTTTTACCACAAGGATCAATTCCGAATATTGGTAAAGATTATGCGTTTCTTAATACAGCAATGAAAACGGATTTGAATAAAGTATCAGAACCGGTTAAGGGTTTAAGAGGCTATTATCTTATTAAAGTAAACAAGAGAACTGCTTTTGATCAAGCTGCGTATGCAACTCAGAGTTCCACTTTGCGCACCACTATGCTTCAGGAAAAACGAAGTCGATTCCTGAATCAGTGGGTTACCGAGATTAAGGAAAGCGCAGATATAAAAGACAATAGACATATGTTTTTTGGTCAATAATTCTAAACTAGTATTAACACCCCCAATTACACTTTATTGTTGTGGTTGGGGGTTTTCTTTTTTACACCACATTGTTCACTTTTTCTAATTCAATTTCTTAAATTAACCTACAACGATTTATTAAATCCTTAAGATGAATAAAAAATTAGTTTATTTAACGGGCTTTATGGCATCGGGCAAAAGTACGATTGGACCCATACTCGCTAATACTCTTGGGTGGAATTTTTTTGATCTCGATAAATTAATTGAGGAAGCCGCAGGTAAATCTATCAGAAATATTTTTGAAGAAAATGGTGAAGATTATTTTAGAGAATTGGAAACAAAAACTCTTAGACATACTTGTGAACTTGAAAATTACATTATTGCTTTAGGCGGGGGAGCTATTGCAAGCCAAATAAATCTAGAGATAATTAAATCTTCCGGTTTTCTTATCTATCTTGAATCATCTCCAGAAGAAATATATAAAAGGTTAAGATTTAAGCGTGATAGACCGGCACTGCTTTTTGATGGTGATGAAGAACCAACAAAAGATAAATTTATTGAAAAGATTAATTCGCTTTTACAAAATAGAATTAGTTATTATGATCAGGCAGATCTTAAAATTAACACAGACAATTGCCGGGTTGGTAAAACAGTTGATAAATTATCACACATTATAAAAAAAGAATTTTATGGCAAGACTGATAAACGTTAAGTTATCGGATAAAAGTTATCCTATAATTATTGGCAGTGATTCATTGGCAAAGACTGTTGAGAGGATAAATAGATTATCTGTTTCAAAGTGTTTGTTAGTAACTGATCAAAATGTATTGAAATATCATCAATTATTAATCAGAAAGACTTTTGCTTTACTGGAATGCAAAGTTTTTAATTATTCTTTCACCGCAAATGAAAAAAATAAAAGTTTAACTCAGACAGAAAATATTTATAAATTTTTAATTAATAATTCCTTTGATAGAAATTCAATTATTGTTGGATTAGGAGGCGGTATAACCGGTGATATTGCTGGTTTTGCTGCAAGTACATTTATGCGGGGAATTAAATTAGTCCAAGTTCCAACTACTTTACTTTCTATGGTAGATAGTTCTGTTGGAGGGAAAACCGGGGTGAATTTTAATCATCAAAAAAATATGATTGGGACATTTTACCAGCCTGAGTTTGTTTCAATCTATCCCGACTTTCTTTCGACACTTCCGAAAGAAGAATTGCAGTCTGGTGCTGGTGAGATTTTTAAGTATTCTTTCTTGGCTGATAATAAGAACTACGACCTATTGAAAAATAATTTATTAAAATTATTTTCTATAAAATCATTCAATGTTGAGAAAACCATATCAGCTTGTTTAAGAATAAAAGCAAATATTGTTGAAAATGATGAGAAGGAAATTACAGGACTTCGTAAGATTTTAAATCTTGGTCATACTTTTGCACATGCTTTTGAGGTTGAATCAAATTATAAACTGAAACATGGAGAAGCTGTTATTGGTGGAATTTTTTGCGCTTTATTTCTCTCTGAAATTTTGGGATATATGGCTGCAGATAAACTTAATTCTATTCTTAATGATTTTAGTTTTATCAAACCAAATAAAAAATTATTGCTGCTTAACTCGGAAAAAGTTTTTAGTACAATGAGTGGGGATAAGAAAAATATTTCCGGATCAAAAAGATTTGTTTTAGCAGAAGATATTGGCAGCATCGTCGTTGATGCAACATCAGATAGATCATCTGTTTTAGAATCAATTGAAAAAATGAAAAGGTTAATCTGAATTGAAAATCGCTTTAAAAGAGGAAAACTGTCAGGTTTTGAGGGCGAAACCTGACAGTTTGTGTGTCATTTTTGGAGGGATGCTATGCTTAAACTATTTCGGATAATATTTAACAATTGCAGTGCCATAGAGTTTTTCAATAAAAAGTCATCATTGGCATTAATTGTGTCGGTAAAAAGTGCTGATTTGTAAGAATTACACTCGGTAATAATTTTAATTGTGGAGAACATCATGCAAGATGAGATTATAGATAGCAAAATTGATTTAAAATTTGAAATTAAAAAACTTAAAGAGGAACTGAACGCTGTAATTCTAGCTCATTATTATCAGGAATCTGAAATTCAGGATATAGCAGATTTTGTAGGAGATAGTTTGGAATTAGCAAAGAAAGCTAAATCCACAAATGCTGATGTAATTGTTTTTGCCGGTGTTCATTTTATGGCTGAAACCGCAAAGATATTGAATCCTGAGAAATTGGTTTTGCTTCCCGATTTAGAAGCTGGATGCTCGCTGGCAGAAGGTTGTCCGTCAGAGGACTTTAAAGCTTTTCGAGAAAAGCATCCAGATCACATTGCTATTACTTATATCAATTGTTCTGCAGATGTTAAAGCATTGAGTGATATTATCTGTACTTCAAGCAGCGCAGAAAAAATAATTAATCAAATTCCAAAAGATCAACCAATACTTTTTTCACCAGATAGAAATCTTGGAAAATATCTTATTAAAAAAACGGGCAGGGAAATGCTGCTTTGGGATGGAAGCTGCATTGTTCATGAAACTTTTAGTGAAAGAAAGATTATCGATCTAAAGATTAAGTATCCAAAAGCGAAATTAATTTCACATCCTGAATGTGAAGAACCAATATTAATGCATTCAGATTTTATTGGTTCAACAAGTAAACTATTAAAGTTTGTTCAGGATGATTCAGCAAATCAGTTTATAGTTGCAACGGAAACAGGAATTATACATCAGATGAAAAAGGCGGCACCGGAAAAAGAATATATTCCAGCCCCACCTGAGGACGATACTTGTTCATGCAATGAATGTCCTTACATGAAGCTTAATACTTTAGAGAAATTATATCTGTGTATGAAAAACAGATATCCAGAAATAGTTATGGATGAAGAGATCAGAAGTAAAGCTTTACTGCCAATAGAAAAAATGTTAGCAATGAGCTAACACTTTTTTAAGAGTATTTTAAATGTTGTTCCTTCGCCTGGAACAGAGCTCTTTACAAATATTTTACCGCCGTGGTAACCTTCAACAATTCTTTTTGATAAACTTAATCCCAATCCCCAGCCGCGTTTTTTTGTGCTGTACCCGGGTCTAAAAACATCCTTGCGTCTACGTAAATCAATACCTTTACCGTTATCAGAAACTTCAATCTCAATATTTTTCTTACCCTCAATTATTTGAATATTAATTTTACCAGCTTTTATTTCCATAGCATCTAAAGCATTCTTAATCAGATTTTCTAAAACCCATTCAAATAATTCACCATTCATTTGAGCACAGCAGGTTTGATTTCCGCTGACAGTGAGCTCAAC
This sequence comes from Ignavibacteriaceae bacterium, assembly GCA_044227615.1. GTDB lineage: Bacteria > Bacteroidota > Ignavibacteria > Ignavibacteriales > Ignavibacteriaceae > IGN3. The sequence continues at coordinate 25,335 of JBGAWM010000021.1, read as the reverse complement.
AGTTTTTCCAGTTTGAGGAAGTCTGCGATTAAAATATTCTGTAACCTTTTTAACTTCTTCATAAACTATTTGATTTTTTATTTCCGGTTTAGAGCCAATCTTAGAAAACCGGTAAGTAATCTTATTAAGCTTATCAACATCACTGGATATTTCTTCGGTAATATCAAGTACCGCATCGGGTTTTTGATAATTCATTTTCATCATTTCTATCCAGCCCATTAAGCTTGAGATTGGAGTTCCAAATTGATGTGCTGTTTCCTTTGCCATTCCAACCCAAATATTACTTTGTTCACTCCTTTTGATTTGACTGAAACCGATGTATCCGATAATTATAAAGAGAGCAGCAATAATGATTTGTAAGTATGGATAAAATTTTAACTGTTTAACTAAATCGGAATCTCCATAATGAATTCTTTGTAAAACGATGGTATCAGCATAAGTAATATTTATTGGTTCATGAATTTTATCAATTTCATTAATATAGTTTTCAAGAAAATTCTTAAGATCGGATTTGGATAAAGTAGAGTCATAATTAATATTTTTGACTTCTACACGTTCAGGGTTTACTTTATTGTCACGATCAGAAATGATCAAGGGAAAGTCGATCGGTTTAATTATGTTCTCAAATAGAAAAGTGTAATCAGCATCAACATTATCCGATTTTGCAATATACTCAAAACCACTCGCATACAGTTCAACTATATTTCTTTCGCGTGCCTGTAATTTTGTAACTAGTTTTTGAGTGTAATAAAGGGTTCCACCGGCAATTACTAATGCAATTAACAGGAGAAAAATTTTAAAGTTTACGGAAGCGGGTCCACCGGACATTTTCATAATCAATTAATTCTGATTTTGTTGATGGATGAAGATTGCATTACTTTAAAGCAAAATCCAGCGTAAAATAAATCACTAAATTGAACTTATTCTACATAAAAAGTCTGTTTACGCTTTGGGCCTACAGATACAATATCTATTTTAATTCCAGATTGCCGTGATATGAAATCTAAATAATCTTTTGTCTTACCAGGAAGATCATCATAATGCTCGCAACTAGTGATATCAGTATTCCAGCCATCAAGAGTTTCGTAAACCGGCGTAACCTGGATTAACTGATCAACATTTGTCGGGAATGTTTTTAGTTTTTTACCGTTAACTTCATATCCAACACAGACTTTTATTTTTTCAAATCCGCTTAAAACATCTAACTTTGTTAAAGCAACAGAAGTAATCCCATTTATCATTTTAGAATAAGCCACTAAGAAAGCATCGTACCATCCGCAGCGTCTTGGTCTTCCGGTTGTGGCGCCAAATTCAACACCTATCTTTCTAAGTTTTTCACCATCATCATCAAGTAATTCTGTGGGAAAAGGACCATTGCCAACTCTTGTAGTATAAGCTTTTACGATGCCGATTACACTATCAATTCTTGTTGGCGGAATGCCGCTGCCTGTGCAAGCTCCACCAGAAGTTGGACTGCTGGAAGTAACGTATGGATATGTCCCGTGATCAATATCCAGAAAAGTTCCTTGTGCACCTTCAAGTAAAACTGATTTACCTTCATCCATTGCACGATTTAAAAATGCCGGCGCATCTTTAATATATTTATCTATTGTAAGATCAAACTCAAGATATTCTTTTACTATTGCGTCTACATCAAGACCAGCATGGCTATGGATTTTTTGAAGTATCTCATTTTTCTCTTTAAGATTTGCACGAATCTTTTTCTCCAATTCTGTTCGATTTAAGAGATCAACAATTCTTATACCTTTTCTGGCATACTTATCAATGTAGCAAGGACCAATTCCTCTTCCCGTTGTTCCGATTTTATTGTTGCCGCTTTCATTGATTGAATCTAAAAGTTTATGATAAGGCATGATAAGATGTGCATTATGGCTTATAAATAATCTGCCATCAACATCTATGTTATTTTGTTTTAGAAGTGCAATTTCATCAAGAAGGGCAGTAGGATCTATAACAACACCGTTACCAATAACACAAATAACATTATCCCTTAGTATTCCTGAAGGTATAAGATGAAGTATGTACTTTTTATCACCAATTTCTACGGTATGACCCGCGTTTGCACCGCCCTGATATCTAACAACTATTTCAAATCCTTTACTGATAAGGTCAACTATTTTACCTTTACCTTCATCACCCCACTGAGAACCAACAAGTACGGTTGCGCCCATCTGACTATCCTGAATTTAATTGTTATAGATTATGCAAAATAAAAACTCCGCATTGTTGTAATACGGAGTTTATCAAAAACTAATATGATTTACTGGCTAATCGAAACTTTTTACTGCATCATCAACTGTATCGTATGATTCAAAAATTGTTATCAGTTTGGTTATAATTAACAAACTTTCAATTTTTTCAGTAACGTGAGCAAGTTTTAAACTGCCATTTTCTCTTTTCATTGTGGTCAAACCACTAATTAACATTCCTAAACCGGAACTATTCATAAACTTAACTTCAGAAAGATCAACAATTACGTTTTTCTTCCCTTCATCAATAAGTTTATGTAAAAGTTCATTGAACTCTTTTGTATCTTCGCCGCCCATTACATTGCCTTTTAGCTCTACAACTACGGCATTGTATTTCTCTAATACTTTTGTTTTCATTTAAAATCTCCAAAAATTTTCTCGGGCAATTTAAGTAAGGTAATCTATTCATGCAAACATGATTTTACAGAATATAAAGCCATTTTACCGGTTATCAATTTTGGCATTTAGGCAAGCAAATTATTAATTATTTTTGGAACCAAAACAAAAGAGTGGCGTCTAAACAATGGAATACGAACAAAAAGAGAATATGCAGCAGCCAAAAATCTTAAGTCTGGATGACGATTTTTCACTGATAAAGCAATTTATTGACGGCGATGAATCAGTTTTTAGTGAATTGCTTAAGCGGCATAAAGAGAAAGTGCGGAATATTATCTACTTAACCTTATCAAATACTGATGGAGTTGATGATATTGCTCAGGAAGTTTTTATAACCGTTTACAGACATCTTAAGAGTTTTAGATTTGAATCTCAGTTTACAACCTGGCTATACAGAATTACAATTAACAAGTGTAAAGATCATCTTAGAAAAAAGAATATTAGAAGTATATTTTTACCGCTTAAAGATGAAGAGCCAGTATTTGAATCTATCAATGAGGATACAGACATTAAGCATATCGTTCGTAATGCTATTGGGACGTTGCCTGATAAACTGAGAATTCCATTGGTGCTAAAAGATCTTGAGGGATTTAGTTATCAGGAAATTGCCGATACTATGGAATGTGAAATTGGTACGGTGAAATCAAGAATATTCAGAGCAAGAGAGGCTCTAAAAAAAATACTTAAACCTCTTGAAAAAGAGTTGATGCTATGAGAAAAAACAATACAGATATTGAATTACTTTCTGCTTATGTGGATGGAGAACTTTCTCCAGCAGAAAAAAAATATATTGAAGAAAAAATAAAATCTTCTTTAGAACTGCAAAAAGAATTATCTGATTTAAAAAAAATTAAGGAACTGACTTCAAGTTCAATAGATAAAATTTCCGAATCACCATTTTTTGAAACAAGATTGTTTGCAAACCTAAATGCAGAATCTCAATCAAGATTTAATTTTAAAAAATGGATTCCTGTTTCAGCAATTACCCTGGTTACATTAGCTCTAATGGCTGTGCTAAAGTTTAATCCAAATCTTCTTGATAATATTATTAAACAGCAGGAATCAAATCTTGTAGGATTCTACAAAGAAAATTTACAACCTTTACTGTATGCCGCAAATCTTACTAACGAGGACATTTTTAACTTTGCTGTTTACCAGGAACTTCCACTGGATAACACAAATAATCAAATTTTAAAACTTGGTTATGATGCAAAAGGTTCAGAGTATTTTGAAATCAAAAAATCTGACGAGGTTCCACAGGTAAACAATCTTCAAAAATTTGTAGCTGCGCTTGATTTTGATGATGAAGAGACTAAAAAGATTGATTCTATTATAGGTTCTTATTCAAATCAGATTTCTGCTATGGTTTTAGTGAATGATCAAAATGCGGTTGCAATAAATCCAAATATCTGGAATACAAGAAAAATAATTTTAGCTGACATACTTGCTTTCGCAGAAAAACATGCAGCCTCAAACTTTAATAAAATGATTCCTACCCAGGTTATGAATTTTGATGATCATTCAATTGCAAAGTGGGTTAATAATGCTAAAACGATGAAAGATGATCAATACATTTTCTGCACACCTGATTCCATATTTAAAGAAGATTTTGTTTTTGATATGACTGAATTTGAACAGAACATGGAAAAAATGACGGAGAACCTTGCTGAATTGAGTGAACAAAATGCAGTTTTACGTGAATACCATTTTAAAGTTGATTCATCTATTAGTAAACAAAAAAACAATTCTAATTGGACAAAACAGTTTAAGGTTTTTGTTGATTCTAATCTGATTAAAGTAAGTGTTCAGAATATTAACGTTGATATTCCGGAAATAGATTTACCAAATTTTGATAGCATTGCAATTGTAATTCAGGAAGCCACTCAAAATGTTAGATCTATTCGCCCACCCGCACCACCAATGACTGTTGGTAATAAGAGTTACAATTATGAATACAATACTGTAATGCCTAAGAAAAAGGGCAGAACAGATGTCAATCTTGATTCGCTGATGCAAGTAAAAAATAAACAAAATAGTAAAATTCGCATCGAAAAGAATGAAAAAATTAAAAGTGATTCACAGGATAACAGCCTACAATTTTTTTATAACGATAGTTTAATTCATATGCAGAATCAAGAACTGAAAAAAGAAATGGATAAATTGAGAGAAGAACTCCAAAGATTCCGGGAAGATTTTAAAGATCCGCAACAAAAGAAAAACGATACTATAAAAAAAGACAGTGTGTCTGATGTAGAAATACTTGAGATTTAGTTTTTATAAAATATTACATTAATCATCGGTGTCCCGAATTTAGTGGATGCCACCGCCAATCCATTTATTTTACCGCGCTTCAAACCATTTTCCACTCATAATTCTTTTCTTTAAATGATGTAAAATTTGATTTATTTTAATAGTTAAAAGCAGCATATTTAATATAAATCGGATTAACTTGAATCTAAGCAGCATTAAAATAAGCTCTAACTTTATCCTCTGGATTATTGCCTCGTTGGTAACTGCTATATTTATGTATCGGTTGCTCTTTTTTTCCAGCGATTCTTTTCTGTTCTTTTTAATTAACGATTCGTTATCAGTCCTGCTTCTTCTTGTACTTACAGCATATCTTATTAAAACACTGGCTCATAAAAAACCACATCCTTCTGCACTTGTATTAAATATTGGGATCATATGTGCATTTATATTTTTAGTGATAATGTTTGCTGAAAATATTATGAATATTCAATTCCAAAACATTAGTGCCAAAATAGTACAGCAGGGTATGTTTGAAAATCTCTTAAATACTTTTTATGGATTGATGTTTTTAGGAATTTCAAGTTACTGGTTCGCATCTTTAAAGGAATTATATTTTTATAAACAATATCGTAGAAAGAATACATACTTTATTACTATGTCTGTATTCATCGCATTATCTTCAATTTCAAATTTACTTTTCAGTACCACGGAATACGAGTTTATTTACAATACATTTTTAATAATTTCAATAATTCTGATATCATTTAATTCATTAAAAATTTCTTGGATAGCATTCATATCAAAGAAAGAAAAAATTTCATTACTTATTCTTTCGATAATTATATCAGCACTATTTATTTTAAATCTTGTTAACAATGGCAAAACGGATTTTAATGGCACAGTACTGATGAACTTTTCTCCAAACATTTATCAGTTCTTTAATCTTATTCTGCTTTATGGTGGAATATATTTTGCAGTTCTCTTTTTTACCACACTATTCCATATTCCAACAGCAGAAGCTTATGATAGAAAAGCCAATGAAGTTTCATCACTTCAATATTTCAGCAAACTTATTACACAAGTTTTAGATATTGAAGAGCTTTCTGAAACAATCACTGATATTACAACCAAGGTTAGCAATGCAGATGCAGCCTGGATAGTCATCAAAGAAAATGGCGATAGAAAAATTCTTGCAAATAAAAACATAGCGTTGGTGGATGCAGATTTAATAAATCAATTTTTACTTGAAAGTGGAATTTGCGAGAACATTACTGAAACAAAAATTTGCAGTCTGCAAAAGTTTGGTAACAAATCACAGCTATCAGAAAAGTTTGGAAGTTTGGCGATATCTCCTCTGAGAAGTATTAATGAGATTAAAGGATATTTAATTGCTGCCAGAAAAAACGAGTTGATATTTTATGATGAAGATAAAACAGCAATAAATACCTTTTCTGATTACGCCTCAGTTGCGATTGAAAATTCTTTGTTACTAGAGCAGTCGATTGAAAAGGAACGCCTTGAAAAGGAATTAGATGTCGCAAGAGAAATCCAAAAGAAAATATTACCTGCTAAAGATCCTGATTTTGAAAAACTTTCGGTTACTTCAGTTTTTATTCCAGCCTTTGAGGTCGGAGGCGATTACTATGATTTTTTTGAAATATCAAAAAACAAGTTTGGGTTTATTATTGCCGATGTTTCAGGTAAAGGAATTTCAGCCGCATTTATTATGGCTGAAGTAAAGGGAATATTTAGTTCACTATCGCGTATGATTGAAAGCCCAAGAGATATATTAATTAAAGCCAATGAGATCTTACAGCAAACATTAAACAAAAAAAATTTTGTAAGTGCTTTATATGGGATTATTGATTTCGAAAATGAAATCGTTCGCTTTGCAAGAGCAGGGCATTGTCCAGCGCTTTTAGTTAGAGATAATGCAGTTGAAACATTTAAACCTTCGGGCATTGGTTTAGGATTGACTAATGACAATTTATTCCGAAATAATCTGGAAGAAATAAAGATTGATCTTAAACAGAATGACACTTTGGTTTTTTATACTGATGGAATTACTGAAGCCAAAAGTAAAGAGTTTGAAGATTTTGGCGAACAGAGATTTTCAGAAATATTAATCAAGTACGCCGATGAATCCGTAAATAAAATTGCAAACGAAGTAATAAAAGATGTAACATTATTTTCCAGAAACCACTCTCAGTATGATGATATAACTTTAGTTATATTAAAATGGAATAAAAAAAATAATTTGAATGGAGTTAAAGAATGGCAGAATTCAACACCTCAATTAAAAACCAAGGTGATGTAAGCATAATAAATCTAAAAGGGTATCTGGATGCACATACTGCACCAATCCTTGAGAACAATTTTGTAGACCTAATCGAAAAGAACTGTTATCAAATAGTGGTTGATTTTAAAGATCTCGCATACATAAGCAGCGCCGGTTTAGGTGTATTTATGGCCTACATAGAGAAGATACGAGACAGTAAGGGCGATATTAAACTCTCTGGCATGAGCGAAAAAGTTTATAACATTTTTGATCTGTTGGGATTTCCTTTGCTTTACGAAATATTTAAATCTGAAGAAGAAGCAGTAAAGAGATTTACCGAGATAAAATAAAGTGAAGACAAAAAAATTAAAAGTAAAAAGCAAAACTGAAAATCTTTCTGTCATCAGAGATTTTATTAGCTCTTCAGCCGCAGAGGCGGGAGTAAAATCCGATGCTATAGAAAATATAATTCTTGCTGTGGATGAAGCTTGCACAAATATTATTAAGCACGCTTATAAATCTTTTCCTGATGGTGAGCTGATTATCAAAACAAAATCTACACTTTCTCGTTTTGTAGTAAGTATAACCGATTACGGAAAATCCTTTGAACCTGAAATGATACCTGAACCTGATCTGCAAAAATATTACAGGCAGAGAAGAGTCGGCGGACTTGGAATGTATTTGATGAAAACTCTTATGGATGATGTTAAGTATGTTTCGATTCCGGGTAAATATAATGAAGTGCTGCTGTCTAAAAATATAAAGGTAGCGCAGAGCAATGCAGGATAACGATTCTTTAAAAGTTAAACGTAACCTTACCGCACTTGTTGAATTCAGCAGGGTAATAAATTCCAGCCTTGACCTTAATTTTATTCTTAACAATGTTCTCTTAACCTGTCTTGGTAAATTCTTAGCTATAAGAGGTGTTATAGCTTTAAACATAAACGGTAAACTAAAAATCAAATCTTATAAAGGAATTTCTGAAGAAAGCATTTTGCTTTTCCCGGATATAGATGCAACGGAAGATTGCACCTTAAATGATGATTTTAAAAAATTCTTTAGTGATAATAATCTTTTAGCTTCCGAAAAAATTAGTTCATCAAATGAATGTGTTGGTATTGTTTGCCTTGGTGAAAAACTTAATAAGCAGGATTATTCCAAAGATGATCTCGATTTTCTTAAAACAATTTTAAATATTTCTGCTTCTGCTATTCAAAACTCACTTATTGTTGAAGAATTAAAGTTAGTTAATCGTGAACTTGATTCCAGGATACAAAGATTAAGCTCTCTGTTTGAACTTAGTAAAGAGTTTGGTTTATTTTCTGAATCAACTAAGGTTACACGGTTACTTATCTTCGCTCTAATTGGACAGTTTCTTGTTCAGAAATATGCTTTATTGCGATTTGAAGGTAACGATATTGAGGTTATCGAACCAAAACTGCCGGTTGACGAACTACTCGCCAATCTCAGAAATATAGATTATCAAAAAATTGATACTTCACTAAACAGAGAACAAGTAGCATTACTGTTTCCTTCATTATATGCAATGGGAATAGAAGTAATTGTTCCTATGCAAATTCAGGGTAAGACAAAAGGACTTATTATTCTTGGAAGACGAATAAATAATATAGATTACACCGATGCTGATATTGAATTTATTTTTTCTGTTGGAAGTCTTGCAATAATTTCAATGGAGAACAGAAGACTTTTTAGAGAAGCATTGGAAAAACAAAAGATGGAAGAGGAATTGGATCTTGCCCGCGAGATACAAAGAAATCTTCTACCTCAAAAAATTCCTGCCTATAATAATTTTGATATAGCCGCTGTAAATGTATCATCAAAACAGGTTGGCGGTGATTATTATGATATTATAGAACTTGATGAAAATGATTGTGTGGTTGCTATTGCAGATGTATCCGGTAAAGGAGTTCCGGCTTCACTGCTAATGGCAAATATGCAGGCGTTTTTACAAGTGATCTGCAGGCAGAATGTTCCGTTGGATATTGCAACCGGATTAATTAATGATCTTATATCAAAAAATACTGCCGATGGAAAATTTATTACATTTTTCTGGGGAGTACTAAATGATCTGGATAAGACTTTTAAGTATGTGAATGCAGGACATAATCCACCATTGCTTATAAGGGATGGAAAGATTAGTAAACTTGAAATTGGCGGAATGATTCTAGGAGTTATGAAAACAACGATACCTTATAGATCGGAAAAAATTAAACTGATAAAGGATGATGTACTCGTAATGTTTACTGATGGGATTTCTGAAGCTATGAATAAAAAAGGTGAGGAGTTTTCTGATGAATCATTGGAAAAATTATCATTGGAATTAGCAGGTGGCACATCAGAAAATATTATGAATAAAATTCAGAGTGAGGTCCAAAAATTTACTAATGGTGCCAATCAATCTGATGACTTAACTTTAGTTGTAATAAAAGTGAAATGATAAACTATGAATAGCCTTAAAAGATACTTTCTTAAATACAAATTGAACATTGCTTCTGTAATTACGATATTCCTTGCATTTATAGCAGTGCTATCAATTTACTATTCTATCGAAATCAGAGTCCAATCAAATGATGAATGCCTTTGGAATGCGCATAAGATTTCAAGTGATTCGGTTAAGATTGTTTTTGAGAAAGTAAAAATTAATGGTGTAAGTTATAATGCCGGAATCCGGGATGGAGATGTGCTCTTAGAGATTGATAATATTACCCTGAAAAACACTATTCAGGCACAAGCTATCCTAAATAAATTTAAGTCTGGTATGCACGCTGATTATACAGTTAAAAAGCCAGATGGCGAAATATTAAAAACCAAAGTTTATATTAAGAAACTTATACAGTTTGGTGCATTAGCACAGGCTATAAGTGCTTTAATATATTTATTAATAGGTTTTATTGTTTACAGTGCAAAACCCGATGGACTTGCTCAAAAATTATTTTTTGGATTAGGCGTATTTACTGTTTTAGCTTCAGCAAATATTCTTTTTCCATTTGATTTATTTTTTAGAGATTTTGTAATGGAACAACCCCTAACTGCTTTTTTTGCAGGCAGTGTTGTAATGATAAGTCAGGTTTTAGTACCAATCATTTTATTGTACTTTGTTTGGTCTTTTCCGGTTCAATTTAAATTTGCTGGAAAAAAATCTGTTAAGAATACAATTATCACTATTGCCGTTGTCTTCATTATATCTGGAATTATTCTTGCAGCATCACTTTATTTTACAAACTTTAAATCTCAAAGATGGTATACTCTTTGGCAGACTACTGTAAGAATATCATTTGTAGTAATTTATTTTGCTGCTTTAATATCATTGATTATCCAATATATAAAAGAAAAAAATCCTGATAATAAAAAACCAGTATTATTATTCGTAATTGCTTTTACTTTCGGTATGCTCATCCAATTGTACGTGGGAACTATAGCACCGGCTATTTCAGATACGGTTTTTAATTCGCCCGAATATTACATGCCGATAATATTAATTGTATTTGTTCCTATAACATTTGCCTATGCGATATTCAAATATCATCTGCTTGATGTAAGCATTGTAGTAAGGAACACAATTATTTACGGTACTGCTATGGCTACCGTTGCAGGAATTTATTTTCTAATAATTTATTTACTCGGACAGGGAATTGGCAGTTTTGTTGGAGCAGAGAATCAAGGTTTTGTTGCTGGTATTTTCTTTTTGATTTTTGCTTTTATATTTCAATCAACTAAAGATCGTTTTCAGGATTTTCTGACAAGAAAATTTTATCCGGAACAGTTTGCCTATCAAAAAGTTTTAATACAATTCAGTAACGATGTGTCGACAGTAGTGGGAACAAATAAAATACTTGACCTGACTAGTGAAACTTTTATTGATGCTTTAAAGATTAATAAGTTTGGAATTCTTTTAAGAGATTATAAAAAGGATGTTTTAACATTATCGCGCGGCATAGGTTTTTCAAATCCAAATTGTGTAATTGAAAAATCAAATCTTATTAATGTCTTTAAAGAAAAAGCATTAGTCTCAAATACTCCGGTTATAGAACAGCAGGATTTTATAAGAGCCTTTCCTGACAAAGCAGATAGATTAATTGAAGAAGGTGTTTATTCGATAATACCAATGATCGTTAAATCAAAAGTTGTTGGCGCACTATTATTTGGTTTAAAATATTCAGGATCAAAATTTGGCGGCAAAGATCTTGAGTTGTTAAATGCTGCCGCTAATCAAATAGCCATCTCATTAGAAAATGCACGGTTATATAAATCAGAATCTGAAAAAATAAAAATTGAAAGAGACCTTGATCTCGCAAGAAAAATCCAACAAGGCTTACTGCCTAAATGTATTCCTAATTTAAATGGATTAGATATTTGCGGAGAGATGATTCCTGCTATGCAGGTCGGCGGTGATTATTATGATCTGATTCAAATTTCCGATACAAAATTATTTGTGGCAGTTGGTGATGTTTCCGGTAAAGGCTTATCTGCTTCTCTTTATATGACTAAGCTCCAAACGATGGTACAGATAGCAACAAAAATTAGTTATAGCCCAAAAGATATTTTAATCGAGATAAATAAACGGTTGTATGAATCTATTGAACGCAGCTGGTTTATTACAATGACACTTGCATTGTTTGATACTGAAACCGGGACGGTTAAGTTTTGCAGAGCGGGACATATGCCATTGCTTTCTGCAAACAATGGTACAGTGGAATCTATCAAAACTGAAGGGATAGGCTTGGGTTTAGAAAAAGGCGAAGTGTTTGAAAAAACTTTGCAGGAAGTTGAAATCAAAACAAAACCAAATCAGATATTTGCATTTTTTTCGGATGGCATTACTGAAGCAATGAACGAGAATGATGAAATGTTTGGCGAAGAAAAACTTAATGAGATTATAAAAGGCAAATCAAATATCGGCTCAACAGAATTAATGAACAAAGTCTGGGGCGAAGTAAAGAATTTCAGAGGTGCTGCCCAACCGAATGACGATATGACTATGGTCATTGTAAAAGTTAGATGATAGCTATTTATACTTCTTATTTAGCGGGAACAAATTCCATGAAAAATCTTTTTCTGATTCCACTATTCTTCCTTTTTACAACTTCTTTTGCACAAATAAAAATTGATGAAGAGATAATTACTGATGGAGTTATCCATAAAAAAATATTTAATACTATTGACACTCTTACTATAGACATACTAAAAATTGATTTATCTCAAAGAAATTATTTTATTAAATCCGTTAAAGCAAAAAATTTATTGGGTGCCAGAGAAACAACAAGCAGTATGTCTAAGGCGCTTTCTGAATCCGGCTATGATGTTATTGCTGCATTAAATGCAGACTTTTTTGAGCAGGATGGTGAAGTAATTAACAATATGATCGCTGAAGGGAAATATGTAAAGGCGGTAAGGTTTACAGATTCGCCTTTTAATTCATTTGTAAATTCTCAGTTTGCAGTAACTTATGATAATAAATTATCAATCGAACAATTTGTTTTTTCAGGTAATATAATTTTTCCAGATGGTACACTTGAACTGATTAGCAGAATAAATTCAAATGCTGACAGCAACTCTATAACGCTTTATAATTCATTTCAGGGAGAACGAACTCCAGAAGCACGTACTAAGTGGATTGTTAATGAAGCAACATTACTTCCGACAGGTGAATCCGGAGATACAACATTTTTTGTTGTTAGCGATTCAATAAAACAGGGTGGTAACGCTGTAATCCCTAATAATGGATTTGTTATTTCTGCAAACAATAAATATGCATACTACCTTGAAAGAGAATTATTTATTGGTGATACTATAAAGCTTATTCTAAAATTAAATCCAGGTGTAACAAATATTAGAAGTCTAACGGGTGGCTGGCCCCGGCTTGTAAAAGATGGAAAAAGTGAGATCAAATCTAATCCCAATATTGAGGGAGTTATTCAAAGATTTTCTGAAAACAGACATCCAAGAACTGGTATTGGATTTTCAAAAGACAGCACAACAGTTTACTTCATTACAGTTGATGGAAGACAGCAGACAAGCAAGGGAATGAGCCTTGTGGGGTTTGCTGAGCTGATGATTGATGAAGGGATCTATCAGGGACTAAATTTGGATGGCGGCGGATCCACGACCATGGTAATAAAAAATAAAGTAGTTAATAGTCCGTCAGATCAGACTGGTGAAAGAGCAGTTGGCAATTGTCTAGTTCTGATTAGAAAAGATTAGGAACTTAATAAATAGGATCATAAAAAAAGCCGATGAAAAACTCATCGGCTTTTATTTTGCTTAATATTTTTGGTCTTATGTAAACTGAACTTTCTTTTTTGTTCTATCAGCATATTCTAGCACTAATGCACTAGCTACAAAGATTGATGAATAAGTTCCGATTATTATACCGAAGAAAAGAGTGAATGCAAATGCTCTTAAAACATCTCCACCTAAGAGCATAAGAATAAATACAGTTATTAAAGTTGTAAAAGCAGTAATAATTGTTCTACTCATTGTTTGATTTATACTTTTATTTATTACTTCTATTAGAGGCAATGATTTATGGATTTTCATATTTTCTCTTACACGATCAAATACAATTACTGTGTCATTGATTGAGTATCCTACAAGTGTAAGAAACGCTGCGACAATAGAGAGATCAATATCTAAGTTTAATCCAGGAATAACACCGTATAATGCGGCATAAAGTCCAAGTGTAATTAACACATCGTGGAAAAGTGCTGCAACTGCACCAATAGCAAAAATGAACTTGAATCTAAATCCCAGATAAATTAAAATAACTACAAGTGAAAGAAGAACTGCAATAACAGCATCCCTTTTTAATTCATCACCAACTTTTGGTCCAACGCGATCTTCTTTAACAACATTAAATGAATTGTTTTTAATTTTTGCTCTTAGATTTTCTTTTATCCACTCGGAAATTCCGACACTAACATCAATCTGCGTATTATCAGGTTCCTCAGAAACCTTACCAGATTGATAACCAGCAGCAAAAAGTTTTTCTGAAACAAAATTTGTAGTGTCAGGATTAGGGAAAGAGTAGGTAATTGAGGTTGGAGTTTTTTCAACAACATTATAAACAACATTTGGTACAATCCTGTTTATCTCGTCCTCAATGCTTTTAACAACATTAGGGTAAACATCATCAGGAAGCTGCTGAAGTTCTGTTCTGATAAGAGCACCGGTTTCTCCGCCGAATGTTCTAACTTCAACATTTCCAAGTCCGATATTTTCAATATCTTTTCTAACTTCTGCAATATCAATTTGTTTTTCAAACTGCAGAACGATTTCGGATCCACCTTTAAAATCTATTCCAAAGCTTAATCCTTTAAAAATTACACTTAGTAATCCGATTAAAAATAACGATAGAGAAAACACATAGAAAAATTTTCTCTTACTTAAAAAATCAATATTTAAATTATGAAATACTCGCATTGATAAATTAACTCCTTAATAAAAATTTAACCTACGCTGATTTTGCTTCCTCTTGAAACGAGGATATCTAACACAAGTCTTGAAATAACTAACGCACCAAATAAAGAGGCTGCAATACCTATCATTAAGGTTAGCGCAAATCCTTGAACAGGACCGGTTCCAAACTGATAAAGAATAATGCCGGTAAAAAATGTTGTAATGTTCGAATCTATAATAGCTGAATTAGCCCTTGCAAAACCGCTATCGATAGAAGCTTTCATTGTTTTACCCGTACTCATTTCTTCTCTAATTCTTTCAAAAATCAAAACGTTTGCATCCACCGCCATTCCAATAGTAAGTACGATACCTGCAATACCTGGTAATGTAAGTGTTGCACTAAAGCCAGCAAGAATACCAAGAATAAAAAGTATAACCAGTACAAGAGTAAGTGCAGCAACTGTTCCGGCTTGTCTGTAATAAAAAATCATAAATAAACCTACTGCAAGGTAGCCAATCAGGGCAGAATTGAATCCGCTTGATATAGAATCCTGACCTAATGAAGGACCAACTATTCTTTCTTCAATTACATCAACAGGAGCGGGAAGTGCACCGGCTTTAAGAACTATCTCAAGCAATTTTGCTTCTTCCATACTTTCAGATCCTTCGATCTGTGAACGACCGCCGGGAATCTTTCCTTTAACATTTGGAGCTGTAAAGACAACGCCATCAAGCATAATTGCAATTCTTTTTCCAACGTTTGCACCGGTGATTCTTGCCCAATCAGTTGCACCTTCGGAATTCATTTCCATATTTACAACCGGAGTAGATGTATTAGGATCTATGTTTGCCTGTGCATCAGTAACAACACCGCCTGTAAGTTCAGGAGTTTTATTAACCATATACATCATAAAAATTTGTTTGCCATCTGTTGATGTGAATGGTTTTGCTGAAAATACAAATTCAACATTATCGGGAATTACTTTTTGTACTTCGGGTAAGCCTAACCAATATTCAATTTTGTTTCTGTCATCTTTACTTACATAAGCATCAGCATATGGGCTTTGCGGATTTAAAACAGCGGCTGTAAAGAAAGGATGCTGTGCTCTAAATTCTTCTTCAGATAATTGCGTTGTATCAGCTGCTGCAGTAGTATCGTTAACTTTTTTTGTAGTATCTGATAATGCAATATCTTTATCATTACCAAGAGAATCTTTAACACCTGATTGAGTTCTTTTTGCAAGAACATCATCAATCCTCTGCATAATAGGATAGGTTAACTCAGCATCTTTTACTAGTCTAAATTCTAACAAAGCTGTTCCTTGCAAAAGTTGTCTGGCTTCTTCTTCTTTTGCTACACCAGGTAATTCAACAATAACTCTTCTGCTGCCTTGTCTGGAAATCGAAGGTTCAGAAACACCATATTGATCAACTCTGTTTCTAATAATTTCCATTGCACGATTAACGGCATCTTCGGATGATTTTTTTAATTCATCCATTATCTCTGCATCATCTTGTCTGATTGTACCGTAATACCTGCTTAATCTTATATTTCTTTCCTGAAACTTTCTGCCGATTATATCAACTACTGATTCATCAGTTTTTAATGCCTCTGCCTGAGCCTCGGTTAATACTTTTTTGAATACATCGTCAGGATTATTAGCAATTTTTTCTAATAATTTACCGGTGTTAACCTCCAGAACAACTCGCATACCGCCTTGAAGATCCAAACCGAGTTTTACTCTCTTTTTTCTTGCTTCAATGATGGAGGGATCAGCAATCTTAATGCTGTCCTCAACTAACGTAACAAGCTTTTCAACTTGATCTTTTGACAAATCCGGATTAAGCTGCTTAACTTTATTTCTAGTTGATTCTAGAGCAGCAGTTAATGATTTGTTGTTTTGATAATCCTGAAAAGTAGGATATAGCAGATAAATGCTTAATGCAATAAATGCTAAGATGAGAATGATCTTAAATCTAAATTCTTTCATACTTTAATAATTTTTAGTAAATAAAAGGGACTTTAAAAAAATAGCTGTCAAACTTACGGGTAAAGGCTTAGAAAGTCAATAAAAATTAAGAGTTACAACCCAATCGGATTGCTATAATATTACAATGATTAACAAAATTTTTCGTTTTTTAGCAACAATTTGATGGTGAAATTTAAATCTATTTGTCCGATAACTCAATAATGTCATTGATGTCGATTAGCATCATAGAGAACAAATTGAGAGTAATTAATACTTGCTTTAGATTCAAAACTTTAACGTTTCAATTATGATTAGAGACGAAAATAAGAAATGGTCATTTATTAGAAACGTACCTTTGCTGTTATGCAGGCAGAATCCAGCCAATTTAAAATAGATTCCTGCTTTTTCTCAAAAGAATGCTTCTGACACCGGGAATGAGAGTTAATAAGAAATCTGTTTTTCAGAGGTTTTTTTAATCATCTTTCAAAATCCTTCTATCTTAAATTTAAATTTTATGCATTCAGAATTTATTTGAATTTGGCAATGTATTGTATTTAGCTTTGAATTATTAACTTTGAAAAAGATTTTGTTTCTGAGAACTCTAATCATCAAAAAAATTATATGATTAATTAATAATCGCGAATTTTTTCCAACAAGCATGCAAATAACTTTAAAAATATTATTGCTCTTTTTTTTAGCACTTGATTTTAGTTTTGGGCAAGGCATTCAACCGTTAGTTAATAATGGATCTCCAATAATTACAAACTATCTGCCAAAAAATTATTCAGCTAATGTTCAAAATTGGGAATCGCTTCAGGATAAGCGCGGTGTAATGTACTTTGCTAATGGAGAAGGAGTGCTTGAGTACGATGGTGTTACGTGGAGATTAATTAAAGTTCCAAATGATCTGGTAAGATGTTTAGCTATTGATGAGGATGGAAAAATTTTTGTCGGAGGTATTAATGAAATTGGATATTTATATCCCGATTCCACAGGATTATTGAAGTATGTTTCATTAAATAAAATTATTTCTAAAGATAGCCCCACCTTTGGAGACGTTTGGAAGATTATCGTTCATCGAGATGGTCTTTATTTCCAAACCTTTTCATCCTTGTTTCTCATCGAAACGGACAAGGGAGAGAATAAGAATGGAAGTTTTCTAACTCGGATATTAAAAAATCATTCTGTTAAAAGATGGGAATCTCGAACAAGGTTTAATCCAATACACTCATTAGAAAATCGAATTTTTGTTCATGAAAGAAATGTTGGATTGCAGGAATTAGTTGACGGCAAGCTGATGATGCTACCGGGAGGTGAAGAGTTTGCGCAGGATTTAATTTGCATTATGCTTCCATTTCCATCTTTTAAAACAGATAACACAAATAAATTATCAAGAATACTAATCGGATCTTTAAGGCGTGGAATGTTTTTATACGATGGAACAAAATTTGAAAAATTTATAAATGAAGCAGATAATTATTTAATAGAAAACAGACTTTACTTTAAAGGTGCTTTACTTAAAGATGGAAGTTATGCGTTGGGAACACAAATTGGTGGAATTGTAGTAATTGATAGTAGAGGTAATCTGAAAAGAATCTTTAACAAGAGTACCGGGCTTAACAACAATACAGTATGGGATTTATTTCCTGATAAGGAAGGAAATCTTTGGGCAGCACTTGATAATGGAATTGCAAAAATTTTATATCCTTCATCTTCTCAGATTTTTAGTGAAAAATCCGGATTTGAAGGTTCAATCAATTCGATAAATAATTTTGAAGGTAAAATTTATTTAGCCACCAGTTCAGGTATTTATTATTCAAACTTAAAAGCTAATCAGAATGATAAAATATTTAAGCAGGTGCAAGGCATTTCAGTTCAATCGTGGTTTCTACTTTCTCTTAACAATTCTCTTTATGCTGCTACAAATGATGGAGTATTCGAGATAAAGAATAATTCTGCTTCAGTTATTGATATAAATCTTAGATATACTTATTGTCTTTATAATTCAATATCAGATACAACGATTATTTATGCCGGATTACACAATGGTCTGGCAGTTTTAAAAAATCAAAATCAAAAACTTTCTGTAATTGGAACTATCCCGAATTTTCAAGATGGAGTACTGGATTTAAAGGAAGATACACACGGTAATTTATGGTTAAACGATATTTCAGGAAAAATTATCAGAGTAAAAATTCCTTATGATAGAACTGATTTAGGTGGTTACATAAAACAAAAAGCAGTCGATCAGAAAGCAGATTATAGTAAACTGAAATTATTCGCTTATAAAAATCAATTATATTTCTACAATACTAAAACGATTTTCACGTATGATAAAAAATCCAATAAAATTATTTCAACCAATAAATTTGAAAATATATTTAATGATACAACAGAGAGTATCCTGAATATTTACAATGAGGATGATAAAGCCCTGTGGCTAATTAAAAATGTAAGAGGAAAAACTCTTGTTCAACAAATGACCTTTTACAATTCCGAATCAATAAATAAAACTTATGCCTTTTTAGAAATGACAGGAGAGGATTTTTTATCTGATTTATCTTTATTCAAATTATTTATTGATAAAAATAATAGAAATATAATTTGGGCAAGTGCTGGTAACATTCTTATAAATTATGCACTTAATTCTATTGATAAAGCTGATAAATTTATAAGGGTAAAACCATTAATAAGAAAAGTCTCAACTGACAATGGCGGCATAATTTATAACGGTTACGAAGACACGCCTTATTTATTCGATAGAGAAATAGAGATTAATTTTTCGCATAATTCTATAATATTTGAATTTTCTTCACCAAGTTATTACAAAGAGTCTGGTAATGATTATCAGTATAAACTTGAAGGTTTTTCTGAGAACTGGAGCGAATGGAATCGAGAAACAAAAAAAGAATATACCAACCTTCAATCTGGCAGCTTTGTTTTTAAGGTGCGCACGCGCGATGCCTTGGGTAATCTGAGTGAGGAAGCTGCATTTAGTTTTAGAGTTCTTCCTCCTTGGTATAAAACGTGGTGGGCAAACCTAATTGGTTTTTTAATTGTACTTTTAATTATCAATTCTGTTATTCGGTTTAGAGTGAGATATTTAAAGAACAAAAACATTGTGCTGGAGAAACTTGTTAACGAAAGAACTGCCAAGATCAATGAACAAAAAGAAACTTTAGAAAATCAGGCTAAAAAATTATTAGAACTTGATCAAATTAAATCAGATTTTTTTGCGAATATCTCACACGAATTTCGAACCCCATTAACACTAATTAAAGGTCAGTTAGAAAATGTGTTAAGAATGGTAAAAGATGAAACTGTGAAGAAAAAAATTAATATTGCTTTTAGTAATTCCAACCGATTGAACCGTTTGATAAACCAGGTGTTAGATTTGTCTAAACTTGAATCCGGAAAAATGAAATTGGAATTTGAATCGACAGACATTGTGGCACTATTGAGAAACAGATTTTCTTCTTTTGAATCTTTAGCCGAGCAAAACAAGATATTTATGAAATTTGAAAGCAAAGTTGGATCGCTTTTGTTAAGTATTGATAAAGAAAAAATTGAAGAAGTAATTGATAATCTACTTTCAAATTCTTTCAAGTTTACACCGCCTAATGGAAATATTGAAATAAGGATTGATGAGGAAAAATCAGAATTTACAAATAACGCTGTAATTACAATCAGCGATACAGGAATCGGTATACCGGATGATAAGCTTGAACATATTTTTGATAGATTTTATCAGGCAGATAGTTCTTCAACAAAGCAGTATGAGGGTACGGGACTTGGTCTTGCGATCGTTAAGGAAATTGTTGAACTGCATGGTGGTTCAATTACTGTCAAAAGCAAAATAAACTCTGGCACAAGTTTCTCCATATATCTCCCTATTGAAGAGAATGAAAATATAACACCTGATATTGAAGTATTATGTACTTCAGATACAAATAAAAAAGATGAAGATAAATCACTTATTCTTATTGTTGAGGATAACTCTGATGTACGCAGTTATATCAAAGAAAATCTAGAGCAGAATTATAGAATTGATGAAGCAGTAAATGGAGAAGAGGGAATTAAGAAGGCAATTGAAAATATTCCTGATTTGATTATTACTGATGTAATGATGCCAAAAGTTGATGGCTTTGAATTGTGCAATAAATTAAAAACTGATCATAGAACGAGCCATATACCAATTGTAATTCTTACGGCTAAAGCCAGTGAAGAAAATAAAATTGATGGATTACAAATTGGAGCTGATGAATTTCTTGCAAAACCTTTTAGTCCGCGTGAACTGGAAATTCGTGTTGGAAATCTTATACATATTAGACATTTGCTAAGAGAAAAATACAAAGAAATATCAGTTATTAAGCCTGAAGATGTTAAAGCTAATCCAATAGACAGGGAATTTTTAGATAAAGTTTTTGCACGAATAAAAGATAATCTTGAAAATTCTCAATTCAGTGTTCAAAAATTAGCAGAAGATATGGCAATGAGTGTTTCTCAGCTAAACAGGAAATTAAATGCGCTTATTAATCAATCAGCCGGAAAACTAATTCGTTCGACCAAACTTGATTATGCGGCAAAACTTTTAGAGAAAAATGCGGGTAATATTACCGAGATTGGTTTCAGGATAGGGTTTTCAGACCTGCCAAGTTTTACGAACAGCTTCAAGGAAAAATTCGGAATTTCACCTTCAGAATACCTCAAAAAAAGAAAATAAGCTTAATATTTTATCAAATTATAACCCGCCCAAAATCCACAACTATTTGCGCAATCAAACTAACAGACTTTGACCAATAAAAAATTACGTTTGTACTTCAAATTTTAAAGAGGTGCTAACAATGAAGAGAAGCTTAACTAATTCGTTGCTATTTATTTTTTTGATTTTAACATCCATTGAAGTTTCTGCACAAACAACTTATGAAATTATCGATATTGGTCAGGGCGGCGTAAGTGCAATCTCTAAAAACGGTCAATATGTTTGCGGAATGAATTATCCATTACCGGGATTTATTTGGAACGAAATTACTGGGAAAGTTGATTTAAATGCATCAGAATATTCTGAAGCATATGCTGTTTCTAATAATGGAAAAGTCGTTGGAAGATTTTACGATCCAACATTACCAGCACCAGGCGGTAATCCTACATTGCGAGCAGGATTCTGGGAAAACGGAATTTGGAACGCATTACCGGGATTGACTGGGTTAGTTCCATTAGATGAAATGAGTTTTACTCATGCATACGGTATCTCCGCAGATGGATCAACAATATGTGGAATGCAATGGCATCCCAATTATTCTGTTGAGGCTGTTTTCTGGAATAACGGCAGCATAGTTGGTTTAACTCAAACATACGGTGAAAATAGTCGAGCTAATGCTGTTTCAGAAGACGGGTCAATCATTGCCGGCTGGAATGCTGGTCCTGCTGGTCCGGATAGAACTGCTTTCTACTGGGATCCAACACCGCACTTTATGGGAGGGTTTGATCAAACATATCCTGTTGGTGAATCAAGAGGAATTAATTTAGACGGCAGCATTATTGTTGGTAGTTCAATCTGGCCTTTTATTTGGACTTCAGCAACAGGACTGCAGCATGTTGTTGCTGATTCTTCTGACTATGATCAAGGATCAGCTGAAGGTATTTCCGAGGATGGAACGATAGTCGGTTGGGTTGATCCTGTTGGAGGTGGATTTAATTACAAAGGATTTATTAAAAAATCCGGTTGGTCCGACATTGTTTATCTGTCAACATACATTGCCGATAGCCTTGGAATTTCAGGCTATGCCGGATGGGATTTCCCCTTTGGTCAATCAATTTCTGCAGATGGTAAATTAATTGGGATGACAGCCTACACACCATTGGGCGAGGCAAGAGCACTTTTGTTAAGGATTAATGAACCTGTTCCTGTTGAATTAATTTCTTTTACTGCCGCTGCAAACAATTCAGTTATAAATCTTAATTGGAAAACAGCAACAGAGTTAAATAATTCTGGTTTTGAAATCCAAAGGAAAACAGAAAATTCAGATTGGAAATCAATAGGATTTATCATAGGGTTTGGAACAACAACAACTCAAAATAACTACAACTACTCCGATCAAGATCCTATCGCTGGTAAGAATATTTATAGATTAAAACAAATTGACTACGATGGCACATTTGAATACTCTCAAGAAGTTGAAGTTGAATTTATCCTATCGGAATATGCATTAGAACAAAATTATCCTAATCCGTTCAATCCTACTACTACAATTAATTTTAGTATCCCCAAAGAGGATTTTGTGAATGTGACAATCTTTAATTCACTTGGAGAAAAAGTTGCAACAATAATAGATGGTGTGATGAGTGCTGGTTCACATACCATAACTTTTGAAGCAAATGGTTTTGCAAGCGGTCTATATATTCTTAAAATGACATCTGGCAGCTTTTCAAATACGATCAAGATGAACTTGATGAAATAATTTTTTTGACAATTAATTGGTAGTCAATATAAAAAGATGAAAGAAATAATTATGAAAAATATTTTAACCAATTTATTTACAATCATTGTTCTGAGCTTTACTTCAGCTCAATTATCAGCTCAAACGACGGCTCAATTTTTCAATCTTGGTTTTGGTGGTGCAGCCAGAGTATCTAATAATGGAATGTATGTTTGCGGTAATAATTATCCTGCCCCGGGCTTTATATGGTCAGAATTCTCTGGAAGAATTGAACTTGGAAACACATACACAGAGGCAATGGGAGTTTCTAATAATGGAATTGTTGCTGGCTCATTCATTGATTCTTCACTCTTAGCCCCGAATGGTAACCCAACAATGCGAGCGGGATTTCATGATGGAAGAGGATGGACTGCACTTGAAGGATTTCCAGGTTATCCTGTACTTGATGAAATGTCCTATAACTACGGTTATGGAATTAGCTCTGATGGATCGATGATTGTAGGTATGCATTGGCTTCCTATCTGGAGAACCGAAGCTTGCTATTGGGACAGTACAGGAGCAATTCATATGCTCGGACGTACTGGTGGGGGAAGCAGTTGTGCATATGATGCTGCTCGAAACTCCACCGGGTTTATAATTGCTGGTTGGGATGGTGTTGAAGGTGGAGCCGGTAGACGAGCGTTTTACTGGGACCCTACCCCTCACTTTATGGGCGGGTACGATAGCAGTTACCCTGATGGACAATCTCTTGGATTAAATTCAGATGGAAGTAAAATAGTTGGAGGTTCAACAGGAGTTCCGTTTGTTTGGTCTCAACCAACTGGAATGGAATGGATCACTACTGCATATTTCAGTAGTGCAACTTATGCTAAGGAGATTTCTGATAACGGCATTATTGTTGGCTATGTTAGTCTTGGTGTAGGTAATTATCATGGCTTTATTAAAAGACCTGAATGGTCTGACATACTCTTAATTGAAAATTATTTAGTTGATAGTCTGGGTATTACAGAAGCTTCTGATTGGTTAAGATCATTTGCAAATTCTATTTCTGCGGATGGTTCAACAATCGTAGGAACAGCTTACCCAATTTCGGGCGGACCAATCGCGTATGTTGTTAAACTTTCAAACCCTGTACCTGTTGAATTATCTTCTTTTGCAGCCTCATTCTCAAACAATCAAGTATTACTTAACTGGTCAACAAGCAGCGAATTGAATAACCAGGGATTTGTCGTTGAAAGAAAAACTGAAAATGCTGAATGGAGTTCAATCGGATTTGTAACCGGATATAATACTACAACTGAAACGCATAATTATAATTTCGTTGATAATGAAATTAGAGCGAACAAATATTTCTACAGACTTAAACAGGTAGATTTTGATGGTACAGCTGAATATTCAGATGAAGTTGAAGTAGATATAAATACAGTAACTGAATTTTCATTAAATCAGAATTACCCAAATCCATTTAATCCAAGCACTATAATTTCATTCACTATACCACACACTGCTAATGTAAAGCTATCGATATATAATGCCATTGGAGAAAAGATAGCAGAACTTATGAATGAAGTAAAAAGTGCAGGTACTTATGATGTAGATTTTAATGCATCAGAACTGTCAAGCGGAGTTTATTTATACAGACTTGAGGCTGGTGAATTTATTCAAACAAGAAAAATGTCATTGATGAAATAAGCTTAATCTAATTTTATCAATCTGAAAAGTTTAGTTCATAATTAATCGTTATTTATTAATAAATTATAGGAGAATCCTATGCACAAAGCACTAACTATTTTCTTTGCTTTTGTTTTAATGTTTGTATTTAGTTACAATATACAAGCACAGACAACAGCATATACATTCAACAGCAACTTTTATAAATATGGAACAGTGGATTTAAGTACAGGTGCATTTACTTCACTAGATTTCTTTCCTCCCGGAAGTAATTATCAACCAGTGACAGGTGATAACTACGGAGTAAATGAGCAATATGCTGTAATGGCAAATATGGCATTCACAACATTTTATTTATGGCATATTAACTTTAACACATTGACTGGTGACAGTATAGGGATTGTAGGTCCATTAGCAGCAGGACAGACGACAGTAAAAGGAATGACATACGATTCAAATACAGATACGTGGTATGTAGTAAGTTCAAATGATTTTGGAACTGCAGGGTATCTGTACACATTAAACATTGCAACGGGCGGATTAACACAGGTTGGTCAGATAACAGGGGCAAATTTACCAGTAGCAATGGCAATAAACTGTGATGGTACAGCCTACATAGTTGATATAGTTTCAACAACAGTTAA
>JBGAWM010000020.1:0-49608 GCA_044227615.1 Ignavibacteriaceae bacterium | reverse complement strand
GACTTTGTTTTTAATAATCAAATAATTTTTAATATGAATGATTTAGACGGTTTCCTGTCATCTATTTTAGTAACATTGATAACATTACTTCCTATTGTCAATCCGCTAAGTACTGCAGTACTCTTACTTGGTATAAGTGAACATCTGAGTAAAAAAGATCTTAATCGTCAGATTGTTTTAGCGTGTATTTACATGGTAGCAATCTTAGTTGTTTTTTTATTGGCTGGTCATTTCATAATGATTTTCTTTGGTATTTCTATTCCTGGTATTCGCATAGCAGGAGGGATGGTAATTGGATTTCTTGGATTTAAAATGTTATTTCCTGTTGATGCAAAGATAACAAAAGAGGAAAAGCAAGAAGCTATTAAAAAAAGCAACATCTCATTTAGTCCGCTTGCAATGCCAAGTTTAGCCGGTCCTGGTGCGATTGCAACTGTAATTACGATATCATCATCGATTGATGGGCGGCATGGTTATGATAAGGCTTTTGCATTTGCAGGTGCAATTCTTGCAATTACTATTACAGCAATTATCGCCTGGCTGGTTCTTCGCAGTGCCGGTTTTTTTAGCAGAATTATTGGCGTAAATGGAGTTGATAGTCTTTCGAGAATTATGGGTTTTCTTCTTATTTGCATAGGCGTGCAATTTGCAATTCTTGGTGTACAGGACTTAATATCTGATTCAGGTCTATGGCAGAAATTGTAAGTTGAGAATTATGCTTGCTCAAAACACTTTTTTACTGAACATTAAAATTATCTTATATAGACTTTAAATCTTTATTCAGATTCCTTTCAATAAAAGACTTAATCCCTTTTTCATCCTTTCGCTCCATTGTTGTGAGCACCAGATAGATGCATCTTATGGTTACAAATGATGTATAATATGTTAAAAGAAAATAAGCTGAAATTTTTATATGACTTAGCATATACTCTTTGGGACTACAATATTTTTGGTGATAATAGAAGGTTAAACCGGAGTATTGGTCTACTGAGAAGTGTAATATGACTTTGTTTAATAAATCAAAATTTTCTTTATGCACGTTGTATAGTCAAGGTGTTAATCATTTATCCTTAAGTCAGAGGTAATTTATGAATCTTATACAATTATTACTTGGTGTAATTGTCTTCTTCATAGCTTTCAGATTCTTCAAAAGCAAGATTAAATCTGTCAAGGAGAAAAAAGAGCTGGATAGTTTATTTCTTTAATCGTTAAATGGCTCTTTGATTATTATTTGAAATATAAATGAGCTATGAATTAATAGAGAAAGAGATAAAACAGAAACAATAATTAAAAATTGATTTTGGTTTTTCGTACAGATAAAAAAATACATAATAAACTCAAAGGAGATAGAAATGAAAAAAGAAATAATGATAAAAAGGATGCTTGTAGTGCTAATTATTTTTGCCGCAGTAACGTACCTTGGCTGTGAACAAAAGAACGATAAAGCAGAACACCCAGACAATGATAAAGTTACGTCTAATACTACTTCTACCAACAAAAATAGTGCAGATACAATTGATACGATAGTTGTGGCAAAAATCATAATACCTGATTTGAAAGGTACGTGGAGCGGGATATTTGACGGAAGATCAAGTACGCTTAATATTACTGAACAAATCGACAGCAGCTTTTCAGGGAAAATTACTATCAATTACAGACAAGTTACGAATCAGGAGGTGAAAGGTATTCTAAATACCAGAACCGGTGAAATCACAATGTCAGATCAATTACATAGTCGTTACCAGGGAAAGTACAAGGGAGTATTATCAACAAACAATAATAATCTTTCCGGAACTTTTACTATGGATAATGACGGTACAAAATATTCATTTAACTTTAATAAAAAATAAAGGAACACAGTTATGAAAAAACTAATATTATTTCTATTAATCCCATTTATGACTTTGATGATTACCTCTTGTGATACGAGTAATGATCCAATTACTCCAGCTCCGGAAGGGAACATCTTTGTATCCTCAAATCCTGCAGGAGCAGAAATCTGGATAGATGGAACAAACACTTCAAAGACGACAGCCGATACAGTTAAAAATGTTGTCGAAGGGGTACACTCAATCACATTAAAATTGGAAGATTATATAGACACAACATTTTCTGTTAGTGTTACTGCTGGACAGACAAGCGTAGTTTCTAATGTTATACTTGTTACTAATATTCTTACAGAGTTATTTGGTCCGGTAAAAATTTATGAAACCACCGGAACGGGCGTAAATGAGCCAAGCGGATTGGATCTTTCAACCGGAATAGCATATGGAGTTTCTTCAGATCAAAATATTCTTGTGGATATTTATTATTCTAGTTCAGGATTTTTAGTCCAGAGTGCAGATCTTTATCCTAATCTTATAAGAGAAACTGATTTCTATGTTGCTTCGGCAACCAACATATTTGATGGTGAGGATTCACCGTTAAGAAATACCGGGACATGGACTAATAACATTGGTGATAGAGAAGACAATTACGTATTTCTTTATGATCACGATGGTAATTACTCAAAGCTTAAAATAGTAAACTGGGGCGGCGGTGTAATTGGTGAACCAGCTTGGGTTGAAGTTCAATGGTATTATAACAGCACAGTACTCGATAACCGTTTTTAATGCTTTAATAAATTATATGTAGAATTTTTGTAAGTCCAATATTATGAGGCTGTTTCAAAAGTCAATTATGCCACCTTGCCCGCGAACCAGCGGAAATGGATGACAATGCCAACACTTAAGAGACAGCCTCATCAATGTTAAATTTTGAATTTACGTTTCAACGGGAACGACGCCTAAAACTCAACCTTTAAGATACTCTCATATTGTTGTTCTATAAAGTTATAAAGTTTAAATATTTATTTATTGATTATTCTAAACTAAAAGAAAAATAGCCATAAGTAGAGGTCAAATCAAAAAGAAGAGTTCAAAGAAAGAACCAAAGAAAACTATGCAGGAAAAAAAGAATGGTAAAACGGATTAGAAAAATGGGAAACAGCATAAAGGAATTCTTAATCAATAAATCGTAAAATGGATGTAGTTTCATTTTCGTCCCTTTGAACCATTGAATTAACCCGCATATCTGTAAAGTTTGTAAAGACCTGTTAGTAATGATAAGAAGTTAATTGTTTTTGCCAGTCAACAACTTGTATATGTTATTGGAGATTTGGTGAGAATAACATCATATAAAAATAAAAAAAATTATCATTGGTTAAAAAACAAAATACTTTTTTGTAATTAAATATGGATATTTATATTGAAACAGAACACTACAAAATCAATACTCAAACGAATTGCATTCATCGGAAATTATTTACCTCGCCAGTGCGGAATTGCCACATTTACAACTGATTTGTGTGAATCAGTCGCCTTGCAATTCAAACATACAACATGCATCGCACTTCCAGTCAACGATGTAGAAAATGGTTATGCTTATCCAACCAGAGTCCGATTTGAACTCACAGAAAAAGATATCGATTCTTACCGGCGGGCAGCGGATTTTCTAAACATTAATAACGTTGATTTGGTATGTCTGCAATTTGAGTATGGAATATTCGGCGGAGGAGCTGGCAGTCATATTCTTTCACTTTTACGTGAACTTCGAATGCCGATAGTTACAACTTTACATACGATACTAAAAAATCCTGACACCGATCAGAGGAGAGTACTGGAAGAAGTTGCTGCATTATCAGATCGTCTGGTAGTTATGAGTGAACGCGGTTCTGAATTTCTGCAGGATGTTTATAATGTACCTTTAGAAAAAATCGATATGATTCCGCATGGTATCCCGGATGTACCATTTGTCGATCCAAGTTTTAATAAAGATCTATTTGGAGTAGAAGGCAAAATAGTTTTACTAAGTTTTGGTTTACTGTCTTCGAGCAAAGGAATCGAAACTGTAATATCTGCATTACCCAGCATCGTTGCTCGTTATCCTGATCTTGTTTATATCGTTGTTGGTGCAACACATCCTCATGTTATTCAGCATGAAGGCGAAACTTACCGCTTGTCTTTGCAGTGGCTTGCTCGACAGACA
Organism: Ignavibacteriaceae bacterium; assembly: GCA_044227615.1. Lineage (GTDB taxonomy): Bacteria > Bacteroidota > Ignavibacteria > Ignavibacteriales > Ignavibacteriaceae > IGN3. The sequence goes on along the minus strand of JBGAWM010000020.1, from coordinate 45,582 downwards.
GGTGTAGAAAGTAATGTTATTTTTTACAACCGCTTTGTTAGTTCTGAAGAACTTGTCGAATTCATTGGTGCTGCTGATATTTATATTACACCTTATTTGAACGAAGCACAGATTACATCCGGCACACTGGCTTACACACTAGGTGCTGGCAAAGCTGTTATCTCTACACCATATTGGTATGCACAAGAAATGCTTTCGGATGGACGGGGTGTGCTGGTTCCGTTTCGTGATCCTCCAGCTTTGGCTGAACAGGTTATAAACTTATTAGATAACGAAGCCGAACGTCATGCAATGCGAAAGCGCGCTTATATATTTGGGCGAGCAATGATCTGGTCAGAGGTAGCGCAACGCTATATGGAAAGTTTTGAACGAGCGCGGGCAGAACGTCGTCATTATATCCCGCCGGGATTTATAGCAAAAGCACTTGATAAATATCCGGGTGAATTACCTTCGCTAAAACTCGATCACTTCAATCATTTAACAGATTATACCGGCATTTTACAGCACTCCATTTTTACGGTTCCAAATTACTCTCACGGCTATACTACCGATGACAATGCACGAGCACTTTTAGTAAGTATTCTCTTAGATAAACTGGGCGGCCACAAAAGATTGGGCTTAGCTTCCCGTTATCTTGCCTTCCTTGGATTTGCATTCAATACTGAGAATGGGCAATTCAGGAATTTTATGGACTACCAGCGCAATTGGTTGGAAGAAAAAGGGTCGGACGATAGCCAGGGTCGCACTCTTTGGGCGTTAGGAACTGTGTTGAATCATTCTAATGCACTGGAATTAAAAGGTACGGCTAGTTGGTTGTTTGAGCAAGCTCTCCCGGCTATCCTATTAACTACCAGCCCGCGTGCCTGGGCATTTGCTCTAATTGGTATCAATGAATATTTACAAAAATTTGGAGGCGACAGTAAAGTAAGTCATGTACAGAATGAATTAGCAAAACGTCTTCTAACATTATATCAAAATAATCGTACTGAAGAATGGCGCTGGTTCGAAAAATCACTTTCCTATTGCAACGCTGCACTTCCCCATGCTTTACTCGCATGCGGAAAATCTATTCCTGACGTTACTATGACCGATGCCGGATTAGAATCATTAAGCTGGCTTGCCGATTTGCAGCGCTCAAGTGCAGGGCATTTTGTCCCGATCGGTTCTAACGGGTTTTATAAGCATGGAGGAGAACGTGCCCGTTTCGATCAACAACCAGTTGAAGCACAAGCAATGGTATCGGCTTGTCTCGAAGCATTCAGGTTTACCGGTGACAAATTTTGGAACAAAGAAGCTCGGCAGGCATTTGAATGGTTTCTCGGACGAAACGATTTAAATCTATCCATTTACGACCCAACAACAGGTGGTTGTCGTGATGGTTTACATTCGGACCGCCTAAACGAGAATCAAGGTTCAGAATCAACTTTAGCCTTTCTACAATCATTGTTGGAGTTGCGTTTAGCAAAACAGGCACATTTATCTATGGAGGCATTATTAAAATGAACAATCAACATTCAAAACTTTTTTTAAGAAATAAACTAAATCCGATTCTTACGATCGATAACTGGCCATATCCTATAAACAGTGTATTCAATGCAGGAGCTACTTTACTACCTGACGGAACGACATTGCTATTGTGTCGCGTGGAAGACCGACGGGGACTTTCTCACTTTTGTGTTGCCCGTTCTGCAAATGGTATTGATGGCTGGCTAATTGATCAGCAGCCTACTCTATTGCCTGATTCAGTTAATCACCCGGAAGAATTATGGGGTATTGAAGATCCACGCATAACTTTTCTGCCGGAATTAAAAAAGTATGTTGTTGTTTTTACTGCGTACACGCGCGATGGTCCTGGTGTTGCTTTGGCACTAACAGAAGATTTTAAAAGCTTTGAGCGTTATGGAATTATAATGCCGCCGGAGGATAAAGATGCTGCATTGCTACCTTATCGTATTGGTGGTAATTGGGCTTTAATTCATCGTCCAGTCAGCGCACCAAGAGCTCATATGTGGATTTCTTATTCACCGGATTTAATACATTGGGGAAGTCACAAATTAATTATGGATGCTCGGAAAGGTGCATGGTGGGATGCAAATAAAATTGGTTTGTCTCCCCCACCAATTGAAACATCACAAGGCTGGTTAGTGATTTACCATGGGGTAAAACAATCCTGTGGAGGATGTATTTATAGATTAGGACTCGCACTGTTTGATTTAAAACAACCAGAATTTTGCCTTAAACGCGGTAACGAATGGATCTTTGCGCCCGAAGAATCTTATGAAAAGAATGGAGATGTTGGAAATGTGGTTTTTCCATGCGGTTACACTATTGCTCAGGATGGGGATACAATTAATATTTATTATGGTGCTGCGGATACTTGCATCGGCTTAGCAACAGGAAGTATTAAAGGAATGTTAAAGTGGCTTGATCAACATAGTTCTTAGAATTAATAGAGTATTGTTGAAATATCATCTATTTAAATTTATACTTGCCCGAAGGATGTAGTTCCATTTTCATACCTTTGATCGATTGGATTCACAAGGGCAAGTGAGTAATATAGTATAGCAAAGCTATTAACAATTTGTTTATTTAGAATTTATTTCTCTTAAATAATAATGAGTAACATATGAACGCAATAGTATATCACGGACCTGGTAAACGCTGCTGGGAAGAAAAACCGAAACCCACGATCAAGGATTCAACTGATGCAATTGCCAGGATTACAAAAGCAACGATATGCGGAACTGATCTCCACATAATGAAAGGTGAGGTTCCTGAAGTGGTTGATGGGCTAATACTTGGGCATGAAGGAGTTGGAGTTATTGAGGAAGTTGGACCAGGTGTCTCGAATTTTAAAGTTGGCAATAAGGTTTTAATATCCTGTATTACTTCTTGTGGGAACTGTGAAGCGTGCAGGAAAGGAATGTATTCACATTGTGAAACTGGAGGCTGGATTCTTGGGCATTTGATTGATGGGACACAAGCAGATTATGTAAGAATACCGTATGCCGATAATAGTCTTTATCATATTCCAGATGGTGTGGATGAAGATGCCATTGTAATGTTGAGTGATATTTTACCGACAGGTTTTGAATGTGGTGTTCTTAATGGGAAAATCAAACCTGGTGATACTGTTGCAATTGTTGGTGCGGGACCAATTGGACTTGCAACTTTACTCACTGCGCAATTCTATTCGCCCGCTGAAATTATTATGGTTGATTTGGATGAAAACCGATTGAATGTCGCTAAAACATTTGGAGCAACTAAACTTGTCAGTAAAAATGCTATTGAAGAAATAATGAAACTAACAGATAGGAAGGGAGTAGATGTTGCCATTGAAGCTGTTGGTATTGCTGCTACTTTTAACATCTGCCAATCAATTATTGCAGCCGGCGGGCATATAGCAAACGTCGGCGTGCACGGTAAAAGTGTTGAGTTACATCTCGAGAAGTTGTGGTCAAGAAATATCACAATTACAACTAGACTTGTTGATACGGTGACTATCCCAATGCTTCTGAAGACAGTTCTTTCAGGAAAGTTAAAACCCGAAAAGTTAATTACTCATCGGTTTCCACTAAATGAAATCATGAACGCTTACGACATTTTCGGAAATGCTGCAAAAGAAAAAGCTATCAAGGTTATTCTTTCTAAATAAGAAAATGGAAATACATTATGGAAAGAGTAGAGTACACTTGAAATGAAATCAAGACAAAATCATTCTAACAAATTAATGAGGCAAGTATATGGAAGAACAAAAAGTGATAGTTGGCGAATTTGAAAATGAATTATACGCTGAAATTGCAAAAAGAGAACTTGAGTCTGCAGGAATAAATGCAAATATTCTTAAAGAGGACTCAGATGTATTCATAATATTCTCTGAGGAATCTAAAGGAGTGCAACTAGTGATACCAGGAACTCAATTAGAAGAAGCTAAGAAAATTCTGAATACAAAATTTTATTAGCTAAGGAAGTGCCAATTTGTCATTAGAGAATTGCGTTGATTACGCAATTCCAGTGTATGTCAGTGCTGCACGGCATCTTTTCATTAGGATAAAAAAAATTAAAAAGTAGTTAAGCGGAAAAAATTAACTCAATCAAAAGATTTAGTCCTTTTTTCATCCCTTTGCTCGATTGAATTGCTTTGCTCCTTCTTGTAATTTGTTGTGCATTTGAAAAAAGTGATTAAATAAAAAACTCCATTACAAGTGCAACTATTATAGTTCAAGAAAATTATTCTATCTGAAAAGGTAAATGTGGTTCTAAATAATATTTTAGTGTGCTAATAGTAAATGCAAAAGTACATTTTGAAATAAACAGGTTTATTATAAGGGAATATTTTGTACATAATTTCAATAACAAAAACATAATGAGGAAAAAATGAAAAAATTAATTTACTCGCTACTACTACTTTGTTTGGCTGCAATCAGTCAACCTATACACGCTCAATTTAGCGATTACTCAACCAAATTCGGTTTACAACTTAATGGGTTGCTGCCTGATACCGAATTTGACAAAAAGGGTATTCCTGATAATGCCGACTTTAAATTCTCCTATCTTGGAAGGATATTTCTTCGTTTTGAGTTAGGGACAGAAATTCTTGAAGGAGAGGTAGGTGCAGGGTACGGTTCACTTTCTGGGGTTGATTTTACTAATAGTGAATGGAAAACTACAATTATCCCTATAGATTTCAGGCTTATACTAAGCCCTTTCGATACTAAGGGATGGAATCCATACATATTTGCCGGAGCAGGTTATCTTAATTATAATGTGGAAACCAAACCCGTATCGCTCTCACCAGTTACAGGCGGCGACCTTAAAGAAAATGAATGGACTGCGTTTATTCCTCTTGGTTTAGGAATTGAATTTGCACTTTCAGAAACAGTACTTTTAGATATCTCCGGCGGTTATACCCAGACATTTACCGATAATCTAAACTATTATAATAACAAAGATGCTTATTCTGGTGTTACTACAGTTAATGATGGTTACTATTCTGCAGGACTGGGTATTACATTAGTTAGTGGGTGGGGCGGTTCAGATCATGACAATGACGGATTAACTAAATCAGAGGAAGAGGAACTTGGTACAGATCCAAATAATCCCGATACAGATGGTGACGGTTTAATGGATGGCGAAGAAGTTAATAAATATTTTACTAACCCACTGAACCCGGATACGGATGGCGATGGCTTGAAGGATGGGGAAGAAGTACTAAACTATAAGACTGATCCAAATAAAGCTGATACGGATGGCGATGGCTTAAAGGATGGTGAAGAAGTACTTAATTATAAGACCGACCCATTGAACTCTGACTCGGATGGTGATGGCTTGAAAGATGGTGACGAAGTATTGAAATACAAAACCGACCCGAATAAAGTTGATACCGATGGTGACGGTTTAAAGGATGGTGAGGAAGTGTTGAAATACAGGACCGATCCTATAACAGTTGATACCGACGGTGGATCAGTTGGTGATGGTGTTGAAGTTAAGCGCGGAACAGATCCCCTTGATCCTTCAGATGATGTAGTTAAGGTTAGTACTACTCCTCCTGTTGCCTTTGAAGGTATTAATTTTGCATTCGATAAATCTAATATCACTTCTGAATCTGAAAAAATTCTGATGGATGCTCTTAATACTTTAAAGAACAATAATGATGTTTCTGTTGAAATAGGTGGTCACACAGATAATGTTGGAAGCGATGTTTACAACCAAAAGTTATCGCTAAGAAGAGCTGATGCTGTTAAAGGCTGGCTGGTTTCTAAAGGTATATCTTCTGATAGATTGACTTCTGTTGGCTATGGTGAATCAAGACCAAAAGTCCCAAATGATACACCTGAAAACATGCACTTGAACCGAAGAGTCGAATTCAAGCAGATAAAGTGATTTCAGTTATTATGAAAAAAGGGTGTCCTCGGACACCCTTTTTCTTATTAAGGCAGTAGTATTTTTTTATATCAAGGTATTTAGAATTTTTTCCTTAAAAAAATGAACTAAATTTTACAACAAAATATTCCCCGAAATATAACTTGCTTTCAATCAATAGGATTAGCTCTATTTTCATCCCTTTGTCCGATTGGTTTAACCTGTGCCTTCTGCTACCTTGTAATGCGATTAAGAAAGATAATTTTAAACTGTCGTTAAAGTGAACGAAATCGTAATTAGTAATGTATTCAATAATTCTATTCAGTTAAGTTAAAAAGGAGATATTCTAATGAGATACATAAAAGATAATTTAATTCCTTTTGCTGTCTTTGTGAGTTTTTTTATAGCGGTTTTATTTTACGCCAGTTGCAGCGAGTCAACTTCACTTGAAAACAGTCAGGGGCAAATAACGATAACAATGGTGGATTCACCAGCCGGTTTTGATCAGATAAATATTTCAATTTTACGAGTTGAGGCTCATGTAACTGGTGCTGATTCAAATAATGGGTGGGTGGTAATAAACAATAATGAGGCAATTTATGATTTACTGAAATTAAAAAACGGGGTTACCACTATTATCGGAAATAGCTCATTAGCTATCGGACATTATTCACAAATAAGATTGATAATTGGTGCGGGCAGTAATATTGTAGTTGATGGAGTTACATATCCTCTTGAAATTCCAAGTGGCGAACAAACGGGAATAAAATTAAATCATGAATTTGAAATCCTGGAAGATCTTAACTATGAGCTGTTCCTTGATTTTGACGCTGAACTTTCAATACTACTTACTGGAAGTGGACAATATATAATGACCCCTGTTATCAGAATTATACCTGCTGGAATCTCAGGCACTATCTCAGGAATAATAATTCCTGTCAATTCCGATGCTTCAGTTTATGCTAAGAGTGGTGCAGAATCAATAAGCACAAGTGTTGATAAAACCACCGGCATGTTTAAACTGATGGCAATAATTGAGGGAACGTACGATGTAGTCGTCTCTTCAGTGAACGTAATATATAACGATACAACAATTTCAAACGTAGTCGTTGTAGCTAAAAAAGATACTGATTTAGGTACCATCAACTTAAGTCTAAAATAATTTTAAAATTAAGGAAAGGAGAATTAATTATGAAAAAGAATGTTTTATTTGGCTTGGTTTTAGCCCTGATGATAATCTTAATAAAGCCAGTTTCAGCACAAGACCATGGATTTGGGCTCGGACTAATAGTAGGAGAACCAACCGGTTTAAGTGCAAAACTTTGGACATCAAAAATAAACGCTTTTGATTTCGGTTTGGGAGTTGGGTTAGGTGGTGACCGTATCAAATACAATGGTAACTACGATAATACAGGGAGAGTACATTTTCACATGGATTATCTGTGGCATTCATTTAATGCAATCAGCTCAACCGAAAAATTTCCTCTTTACTATGGTATTGGAGGCAGGTTTAACACTGGGGGTGGTTATGATGGTTCCATCGGTGTCAGAGGTGTATTTGGCGTAGCATGGTTTCCTCATTCAACACCAATAGACGTTTTTTTAGAATTGGTTCCAGTGTTCCAGTTAACCCCTCTTACCGGGTTAGGAATTGATGCAGGTCTAGGAGTAAGATATTTTTTTGAATAAAGGAAAATAAATAGTACGTAATTTTCATAAATTAAAAGGTGATCAAAATGAAACTAGTTACTGTAATATCCTTCATACTTTTGGGTTTTTCGCAATTTAATCTGTCTCAAGATTTAATTGAAACCCCCAAAAATAACTCAATGTCAAATGTGTTCGGTTTGACTGTTGAAGCTGGAGCAACCCTTGGGTTGTCCGATTATAATACGAATAAAATTAATTATACTGCAAAGGGTTCTTTGGAATACTATTTCCCTTCAACAGGAAGTGGGAATTTTGGATTAAGACTTTTTGGACAAACTGGATTTATTTCGGGTAAGGATGCTCCTTTAGGTGCATTAAATCCAACGAATGAATTTGCAACAAGAATTGATGCAATTGGCGGCGGAATATTTTTCACACTTTCTTTAGGCGATGTCGTGTACCCTTGGCTTGGAGTTGGTGCTTCGAATCTTTGGTTTTACCCGGAAGATGCCAATGGAAATAAATTACCTAATGCTGCCGCAGAAAAATTTAATACATTTATGATTGGTTATAATGGCGATGCCGGTGTTCGATTTATGGTATCGAAAAGTATTAGCATCAATATAATGGGTGGCATAATTGTAGGCAGCGAAGATTTCCTGGATGATTTAGAAATTGGTTCCAATAATGATATGTTGTACACTGGTACCGCCGGCCTATCCTATTATTTTGGCAGAGAGAAAGATTCCGATGGTGATGGTGTCCCTGATTCAGAAGATGCTTGTGCAGACACACCGTTAGAAGTTAAAGTTGATGAATTTGGTTGCCCGCTTGATTCCGATGGCGATGGTGTTCCAGACTATTTAGATAAATGTGCTAACACCCTTACTGGAGTTAAGGTTGATGCAGCAGGCTGTCCACTCGATACTGATGGCGATGGCGTTCCAGACTATCTTGATAAATGTGCAAACACACTTGTCGGTGTTAAGGTAGATGCTAAAGGTTGTCCCCTTGATACTGATGGCGATGGCGTTCCAGACTATCTCGATAAATGTCCTAACACTCCAAAAGGGACTGAAGTAGATTCTAAAGGATGCACTATTGAGAAGGATACAGTAATTATTATACAGCCGACCGAAGTTGAAACTTTAGTTCTTAGCGGTGACACAAATTTTGAATTTAATAAATCAGCACTCCTTCCTAGCGCATATACTGCTCTCGAAGGTGTTGTAAATACCATGAAGGAACATTCCGGATACAAATGGGAAGTTGGTGGTTATACAGATGCAATTGGTTCAGATAATTATAATATAAAACTTTCACAACAAAGAGCACAATCAGTTGTAGATTATCTTGTGAGCAAAGGTGTTGAAAGAAATAATCTTACAATAGTAGGTTATGGCGAAGCTAATCCAGTCGCTACAAATGACACAGATGAGGGAAGATCTATGAATAGAAGAGTTGAGATAAAAATACTTTCAAAAGATAGCAAGTAGGTTTCACTCACTAGCATTAAACTTGATCGAAGCGGCATTATTCAGGCCGCTTCTTTCATTTCAACACTGAATACAAAAATGAAAGTAACACACTAAAAAGTTATTGGAAAGAAAACAATGAAAACAATGAAAAAAATAAAAATCATATTATTACTATCGTCCCTTGCTATATCTGTTCTTATTTATGGCTGTGGTGCAAGTAATACTGTTAAAGGTGGAGTAATAGGAGGGGTAAGTGGTGGTGTAGTCGGAGGAATTATTGGCGATCAATTAGGAAATACTGTCATGGGTGCGATAATCGGCGCTGCAGTTGGTGGTACAGCAGGAGCTTTGATTGGAAACTATATGGATAAGCAAGCAGAAGAAATGCAAAATGATATTGAAGGTGCAGAAATAAAAAGAGTTGGCGAAGGTATAAAAATTACTTTTGATTCCGGGATTTTATTTGCGACTAACTCTTCAACGCTTGAACCTCAGGCGAAAATAAACATAAATAAACTTGCTGTGATTTTAAACAAATATCCTGATACAAATATTTTGGTAACAGGGCATACTGACTTTGATGGTACAGATGAATATAATCAAGCTTTATCAGAAAGAAGAGCTAAGTCAGTATCAGATTATGCAATGTCTCAAGGAATTGTTTCCTCAAGATTTTCTATTATTGGATTAGGTGAAACTGAACCTGTAGCATCTAATGAAACAGAAGATGGCAAGCGCCAAAATCGAAGAGTTGAGATTGCAATTTTTGCTAATGAGGATCTCAAAGACGCAGCCGAAAATGGTGACCTTAATTATTAGCCGATGTTAATTTTTAGACAATCATTTATTCCGAAAGGAAATTAATCAGCACATTCAATTTAATAGATTGAAAAGCATGGGCAGTTAATGAAGAGCTCAAAATTTTGAAATTCTTTCAGCGCTAGTTGAAGGCAATCAAATTAATAGTTATTCCGGCTTTTACAATTTTTTGTCTGAAATTTTTAATGAATAGTTTATTCTTTAACCTTCAAGAAGCCTCAGATTTTTCTGAGGTTTCTTAATTATTTAGCAAGTTCCCTTACAATGATACTATAAGCATTAGAACCTGCGAGGTTCTCTCAAAAGTCAATTTTTGTCACACTTTACCTACACATCACGATCAAGGTCTAAATATGAAACACAATCAAAAAATTAGATTCCGATCCCGATTCTTCGGGGCTGTATGACACTTTTGAGATAGCCACAACAGCCGAATGTTCGGAGAGTACGCTATCCCGAAATCACTTTCAAAATCATTTTACTACTCTTCCGACTTTTAATTTTTTTCCCGGCAGCAATGGCTTCATTTTTGGGTAGGAACATTTTTGTAAAGACAATTTTCAATGGTCTGTATCTCGAAGTAAAACCTTTCTCGAAAGAGTTGCTGTTGGATAAACGCAATTCAGGATTAGCAAAGATACCAATATAAAACTTATCAGCCGAAAGAGAATTAAGTATATACAGGAAATAGTTCATAAAAATTAAAAAACCCTGAAACTGGTTCAGGGTTTTATAAGCTCCACAGACATTCCCAAAGTAAGTACCCCATTTATTATCAAACTTCCATTTATTTATAAGAATACGGGCTTTCGCAGAAAAGGCTTGTACTTGGATCGCAAAAAATTAAATTATTTTTTTAACATTTCCCCAGCCTGTGCAGGTAACTTAACGAAAAACTTTAATTATAATAAATTTAAGTTAAAAATTCCTTTATCTTTATTAAGACTAAATAAATATAATTTGGCTATTGGATATAAGAAGATGATTGAGAATGGTGAAGTTAAGAACCAGGCTGAGCTAGCAAGATCATTAGGTAAGAGTAGAGCTTGGGTAACAATAGTTATGAATGAGTTAAAGAAAGAAAATAAGAATTAGTTACTCTTCCTTCTTTTTACCTTTCTTTTTCTTATCAGTAGTTTTCTTCTTTTTATCTTTTTCTTCCGCTTCCTTTTTTTCATACTCATCATACATTCGTCTAAGTGTGGGAGCTAATAATCTCGCAGCTTCCTGACGAACCTGTTCGATGGTCATATCATCATCATACAAAGCATTTTTAATTTGTTGAACACGGAAAGTTACTTTTGATTCTTGAACATCTTTAGCTACATACTTTATTCTGTAATCAATCCTCCTGAAAAGATGATCAGTAGAATCAATTATCTGTCGATGCTCAGGAAAATTTACTTTGTGAAAGTTAATGATAGGTAGGATGGTCTGCTTAAATTCTTCAAGATCATTCTTTGAAAGTTCTTCAACAGTATCTTTGAAGAAGATATCAACAGCATTAACAAAAGCTTGAAATATCTTCTTGCTTTTTTGATCTCTGATACGAGCTTTATTTAAGAAAATGATTGACTCGTGATATATTTTTTTTGAATGAACATAATCAGCAATTTTCAAAGCAGTATTTTTTAATAAGGTTTTAGATACACCAGCTTCTTCTGCTCCTGAAAAGATTTCAATCAGTGCTTTCCAATTCTCATTATCGGAATGTTGCTTAATCCTATTACTAAAGGCTTTCTTCTGAAGTAGCTTAATCATTTCGTTCATACTATCTTCTTTTATTATTTAGGTTGAAAATTTTGTAATCCCCACATCTTCCACAATTGGGCAAAAGGACACAGCTCAAGATAATTCGATCTTAACCAAGGTCTATCACAATTTTTATCTGTGATATCACCCCCTGGATACTGCTTACATAAGGTTTTCATATTACAATTCTTATGGTAACCATTCAACAATTGATGTACTTCAATTATTGCCCTTAGAAGACTAGCCTTCTTAAAAAATTCATCTGAATTATTAGAACAATAAGTATAATCTTTATTATTAGAGAATAATGGTAAACCTGTTTTACTCATAAGATATTTATAATATCCAATGGCTTCAGGTTTAGTTAACGATAAAACTTTTTTAACCCAGTGCTCTTTTTTTAAGTTAAATCCACTTTTTAATAAATCAATGGTCCAGTCCCGTAATACAGCCACCTCTGTGGTAGTAAAATAGCCCGACAGATCAGATTTCGTTTCGTCGTATAATTCATAGTATAAATCATAGTAATCTATTTTTTTATTTTTATAAATAACTTCACACGTTGAGAGATAGCTATAGATTTCTTCAACATTATTCGGAATAAAATTTTCATCTTTCATTTTCTCTACGACTTCAACAAATGTTTTGGCAGGATTAAAGCTACCAAGAGAAATATCACATAGGGCTATTATGTATCTTAAGTCTGTGCTTAATACTGGATATATTGTGTCTAAGAACATTTCAACAGTTCTATAAGGGAAATTTGCTAGTGTTGTATCGTCAAACAAGTATTTTTCTATTGAATACGCCATTGATTCAAGAAGACATATTGACCCCATATTAAAGGATCTATCTATATCAAATTCATCAATATAGGAAACTATAACTATGGGTTCCTTTTCGAAGCCAAATATTTTGCCATTTTCTTCCTTCCTGTAAGAGAGAATTCTCTCTAAATCTTTGGGGATTTCAAAATCTCCGTCATATAGATTGAACAAGAGAAAGTTGTTCGATAAAGTAGCACTATTTGATATCGAGACTGGAATTGCAAATGATTTGGAACCAGAATTGATAATGTTATTAGTCATTAAACTGACTTGTCTAACTGTTTGCGAAATTCTGGCTAATCCAAAAACAGAAGTAATATCTTGAAGAAAATGAGTGTATTCGTGATATAAGGTTTTTTTTGATTCGTACGAAATATTTTCCAATAATGATAAATCTTCACTCGTATCTATATACATAAAAAAGAATGCTGGGAGATAATAATTACTAGATTGACTAAGCGGATTCATAGATTCAATATTTATTTGTTTTTCCAAAAAACGTATTATGAAAATTTACAATTAAATCTTTATTTTTTCATTATTTAGTAACTATAAAACCAATTCCATAAACCTACACTTTTTCGGAAAGCATCCTACTAGCTGCAGCTAAAGAAGTTTCTTCAAATCATTATAATATTTCAGATACTCCGCAAGGCGTGCATAATCTTTGAACTTAGGGTGTGCAATTCTTTTTATGTCCATATTATCTTCAAGATCAGCAAGCTTAACTCTTAATGCCATCTTGTTTGTTTTAATTGCCTCAATATATTTTTTATATGGAACTTTTTTATCGTGAGTTAAAAGTTTAATGGCAGTAATAACTTCTTCATTAAATCCTTCTGCTTCTAATTTTTCTATTGTCCAATCTGTATCTTCAACAACGTCGTGCAACACAGCAGCAATCATTTCGTTTTCAGTTTGCATCTTAAACATAAGTCTTAATGGATGTAATATGTAAGGCTTCCCTGCTTTATCAACTTGTCCCTTATGTGCTGATACAGCTATTTCTATTGCTCTTTCAAGTAATGACATTTATTTACTTATAAATTTTTCTCTAAAATCATTCGTGATAATTGTAATTCTGTTATCCATTCTTTTATAAACTTCAGACTTAATTTCTTCCGGCACTCCTCCATAAAATGCCTCTGCTATTGACCCATTTATACACGCTAAAGTATCACTGTCTCCACCGATGTAAATTGCTTTTCTAATCGAGTCTTCAAAATTTTCAGATATCAAAAAAGTATAAATAGCTTCAGGTACAGTTTCCTGGCAGCTTTCATTAAATCGATAATTTTTTCTTAAGTCTTCAAGATCCAAATCTAGATTATACTCAAAATTCTTTTCTACGAATCCTTTTATTTCAGTTTTTGAATTCTTTGTTCGTGCGAGAAATATTGAAACCGCAGTTGCCTGAGCACCTTTAATTCCTTCAGGATGATTGTGGGTTACTTCTGCACTTTCTTTAGCTTTTTGCAATACTGTTTCCAGATCATTATAAGCCCAGCCAAAAGGACTTACACGCATAGCTGAACCATTTCCCCAACTGTTATATGGTTTTTGTTCCTTCCTGGCAGCCCACAGATGAAACCTGCTACCATAGCTACAGTGTGGATACAGATGATAATACTCAGCAAGCTTATCGTTATAATCTATATTTGATAAAATACTATCTGCTAATGCTACAGTTAAAACTGTATCATCTGTAAATTCAGAATCCTTTACAAATAGTGGAAAGTCCATATCTGGTTTCACACTTGTGAATTCGTAAACAGAACCTATTATGTCTCCAGCTATTGCACCGAGCATTGATTTATCATTCCCTTTTATTCTGTTTTCAATATAAATTCCACAAGCTCTTTAACTTCTTTCTCAGTATTATCCCACCATTTTGCAGACCATATCCTATAAAACTTAAAACCATTTTCTTCTAATCGTTTTTGTCTGAACATATCCCAGGCATATGCTTCAGGGCTGCTATGATAAGACGCTCCATCACATTCGATTGCTATTGGCATTGTATTACCATTCAACGGCGTTATGACAATATCAATTCTAAATCCGCCTACTTTGTATTGTGTTACTATCCTCTTTGGATCAATATACTCCGAAAGATAATCAACGACTTCCTGTTCAAATACTGATTCTGTAAACATCGACATTGACTGAACTTTTTCAGAACATTGACTTGAGAGTAAATTTAATATTGATTCTGTCTGTTCAAAGTTTTCATCTTCGAGTGATTTTGTGTAAGCCAGGTACGCATAAAATATTCCTTTACCGACATTTCCCTTTGCTTTCACTTCATCTGCATATCTCATATAATAATTTGGGGGAATTGATGTGCAAACATAAAGTTTATACTTTGCTCTTGTTACTATTACGTTTAACAGTTTATAACCCTTCTCCTGATTGAGTGGGCCAAAGTTTTGGATGAAAGAACCGTCAGCTGTAAGTCCGAATGTTGTAGAAAGGATAATAATATCTTTTTCATCCCCCTGAATATTTTCCAGATTTTTTACAAAAAAATTCTTGGATGATGATAAACTATCTATAACTGAAGCAAATACACTATCAGTTTGAGCTTCCTCCCTAATCATTTCTAAAATTAGATTACGTTGAAACATATTCAACGTGGCAATTCCAATCGATTCATATTTTCCCGAAAGAAAATCTGGGATATGGGATTTCAATAGTTCAATCGCTTTTACTGCTTCGCTTGGGTTAACACTTTTGTGATTTTCATAGATGCCGTTAACTTCAAAGAATCTAATTGCTCTTTGATTATCCTTAGGTGGCATTGGGATAAGTCTTGAGCCATAAAAAGCTGCATTAGAAAAATTTATCAAATGCGGATGTCTTGATCTATAGTGGATATCCAGAGGTGAATATCTGAATCCTGAACTTTCAGCAAATGAAAGCAAAGATTCACTTTCAGCTAACGCAAGCAAGCTATCTGATTCTGAGAATACTATTTCATCGGCTTCTTTTTCAATTTCCTCGGAATCTTCAATTGATACCTTTGCCCCAAAATAATTAGAAGGGGGCATTTGATGTTTATCCCCAGATATTATCTTGTACTTCCCTCTTATAATTGATGTAAACGTGTCCTCCAATCGAAGCTGAGATGCCTCGTCAAATATTACAAAGTCAAAAATGTTTTCTTTAAGCGGGATTATTGAACTGCAAGCTACTGGGTTAGTGAGTATCACCGGGAAAAAATCAGTAAAGAAATTAAAATCAGAAGAGATAATCTTTCTAAGTGGATTGCGTTTGTTGGCTGCAGATCCCTTGAGATTATATAATGTTTGTAATGGGATACTTTTATTTTTGAATCGCTCAATTGCTTTTGATTGTTTGTTCCGCCAAGTATTTAGAATCTTAACCAATTGTGCTCGCTTTAATTCAGTTTCACTGCTTATTAACTCTGTGATTTCAGAATCATTCCTTGGTTTATCACTTTCATAATTTGCGAGCAGCCAGAATAAATACCAACTCCTAAATTTATCCTTAATATTCTCTATCTCGCTATTAAAAACCTTGGACACAAAATCCTTTTCAATTTGAGTTAGTTTTTTAGTGAACTCAAAATAAACTGACAATTCTCTAATCAGGTCCAAATTATTTTCAACATCTTTAAGAGATATTTTGATATAATTATTGATAATTTCAATTTCGTCAAATGAAGAAAGGTCCTTAAGCTCAAATTGTTTCGTGCAAAGGTTTATTCCATTTATTTCGTTAAATATTTGGATGAATCTGTTTTTAACGGATTTTGTTTGCGTCTCAAAAGATATGCCTTTTGCTATTTTAAGTGTTTCAAGATCTTTCAACAATATCTTTTTTTCTTCGGGCAAAGCTAACCACCAATTTTTCAGTCCGCTCTTTAATTGTGAAATATTGCTCAATATTTTCTTATAATCTATTTCATCAAATTGTTTTTCATCTCTAAATTCAAATAAAGCATATTTGTTAAAATGTAGAACCAACTCGTTATAAGTTTGAATAAGATTGGTCTTTGCTAATTTTAGATTTTTGAACTTTTTGCTAAAGAAAGAATAAATAGACAACTTAATTTTTGATATAGTAGAAAAATCATTGAACAATGGGCTTAGTTCTAAGTTCTTATTGATCAGATCGTATAATTCAGAAAGTGATTGGTTTAATTTTGAATTCAGATTATTGTAAGTTCTATCCAGTTCAGAGCTATAATCATTGAAGAATGCAAGCCTAGTTGAATCTGCTTCAGCTATTTTACTTTTGATAAATTCAATTTTTTTAATTATTTCTTCCTTAATTAGAAGATATGATCTTGTCTCTGAAAAGAGTACTGGGGAAAGATCAAACAGTGGATGTTCTATTGATCCAAACGGCTTTATAATTCTTATCGCCTCGGAAAGAAT
This sequence comes from Ignavibacteriaceae bacterium, assembly GCA_044227615.1. Taxonomy (GTDB): domain Bacteria; phylum Bacteroidota; class Ignavibacteria; order Ignavibacteriales; family Ignavibacteriaceae; genus IGN3. The sequence continues at coordinate 28,791 of JBGAWM010000020.1, read as the reverse complement.
TCTATCAAAGCTAGTATATTCCTCATAGTTGAACTTAAACGAATTTGGACTCAGTATTAGATCGATTTCTTTTCTATCATTTCGTTTATTGCTTCTTAAGAATAAAGCGACAACGTCGGTCCATTTATTATCACCAAATATTTGTTCATCTAGACTAATGTGATTCTTATTTATCAGTTCACGGTATTTGTTTACCTGTTCAACAAAGTATTCAAATTCTTTACTGATCGTAAATTGATTTCTTCCAACAACTTCGGCACGCTGTCTCACATTCTTAACAATACTTTGTCGGTCTTTATAAACATCATCAACGATAACGCACAACTCTGCTAAATCTACTTTTTCCAAATTATTATAAATTACATCAAGCGCTGTTTTCTTTTCACAAACAATAAGACACTTTTTCTTTTCTACCAATGCATTGGAGATTAGCGCGGTTAAGGATTGGCTTTTACCGCATCCTGGAGGACCTTGGATAATTATTTGATTTTCAGTTTTCAAAGCGTTAAGGATACCGATCTGACTGGGATCAGTTTCAACTGCGCTTACTGATGATGTAGTATAATGTTCTGGTTTCAGCTGTTCAGATGTTATTATATCTGGCTTTTCAAGAAGTTTATCATACTCTTTGATTAGGCTTTCTTTTTGTGAACGGTATAGTCCAAATATTCCCGCCCAAAGTACCCACGGTTTCTCCTGCGTAAGATTCTTAAGCTCTGATTTATCCTTTACACATTTCTCAACCTTTGAAAATAAATGGTCAGTTTTTATTCCGAGTTGTCCGAATATTTCATTGGTTATAGTATTAAGTTCATCAAAATCAATCAATGCGTCTTCAAGATATTCACCATCCAAACGATTGATGCTAATATTTTCATCTTTCTGGATGTGAGATATAAGCACTTCATTTATTGATATTGGATAATCATCACCCCTTTTTATAATCCACTTGTTAGCTGTAGTTGAACTCTTCTGGATATCCAGATTCCAGATTAACAAAGGTGCTGCAATTATAGATGCATTTGTCTGCTTGTCGCGACGAATAAGTAATGGGAATCCAAATCCAAATGTTTGAATACCAAATTCTAAAAAGTTGTCATTGTTTTCATAATATAGACTGTTAAGTCTCTTTGCAAGCAAGTTAACTTTTATTCTTTCTTCTTCTTCAAGTTTTGATGTGTCTAGATGATTAAGTGATATTTCAAAATTAAAGTTAGGCTTTGATAGTAGTGTTTTAATAAAATCATCAGGAAAATTTTCTTTTACTGATGACAAGTTTGATAAGTCAAGTCTTGTAGCATAACGGCCAGGTAATGAATTTAAGTGGACTGAGCGTGCGTTACCTACTGTCAACTTTTGGCGTAGTGTCTTTATAAACTTTTGATCGTAGTTAATTGTCATTTAGCACCATACTTATTTTAACAATTTTCATTTTTTTGTTTCAAAAACATTTGTTAAAAGCTGTCTACTCCCACTGTGCGATTCTTAAATAATATTTCATCCGAATCCCCCTTTTTTTTCTAATGCTTGTCTAATCAATTTTATTCCTTCTCCTAACTCTCGTTCATTAGTAATATAGAATTTAGAATACGATCTGTCATACTCTGTTAATATAAGCGAAGTTTCATAATTGAATGGGGTACCATAAATTGATATGGCTAAATCACCCTTATTCACTTGATTCCAAACAGACCAGAAATTTTCCGGTGATTCAACAAAATGATGAATGGACTCTTTTTTAAGTTGGCCACTGGGATAAATTTTTCTAATCTCTTTTAACAGCTTTTCTGCTAAGGAGAACATAGAGGGATTAAATATGTTTACCTCGTGTAGAAATGTTTTGTCAAATATGGAATTGTTATCTTGACTTAAGATTGTTTCTGGAGCAAAATAAATATTGTCTTGAAAAATGACACACCTGCTTAAATACTTTAATATTTCTTCTTTATTTGGGATCTTTTGTTGAAATATTTTTGTTATTATTTCTATCTGTTTTTCGCGACCCAAATTTGTATTTTGAATCGTTTCGGTAGTTCTTTTCATTTGATCTTCAACAAAATCTTCAATGAATTTATCAATATCCTGATGCAATTCTGACGCTGATTTTATTTGCAATCCTTCACTCATTTTTTGTGACTTTCAAATAGTTTTTATTTCTACTTCACCATTTCATCAGCAATCAACTCAGCTTGTTTAAGTACTGTATCAATTGCTTTCTGCTGCTTGTCTGGCGGATAACCATATTTTGTTAGTGTACGTTTTACAAGCACCATCAACTTTGCTCGGGCACTTTCACGGATAGTCCAATCAATTGTAGCATTCCGTTTAACTTTGTCTGCAATTTCTTTAGCAATAATCTTTAATGTTTCATCACCTAAAACTTTTACTGCACTATCGTTCGTTTCGAGTGCATCATAAAACGCTAATTCATCCTGGGATAATCCAAGTCGCTTTGCATCATCATCTGAGTGTTTAACTTCTTTTGCAATTCTTATAAGCTCTTCTATTATTTGAGCTGTTGTTAATAAGTTATTCTGATATTTCTTTATTGCTGTTTCCAGCATCTCTAAAAATTTTTTACTCTTAACAAGGTTTGTTCTTAATCTGGACTTTATCTCATCGTTCAAAATTTTCTTTAACAACTCAATTGCGAGATTCTTGTGTTTCATCCCCTGCACTTCTAACAAGAACTCATCTGATAAAATTGAAAGATCAGGTTTTTCAATACCTGCAGCTTCGAATATGTCCACCACCTTATCTGAACTTATAGCCTGATCAACAATCATCTTTATTGCAGTATCAATATCTGATGTAGATCTTCCCTTGCTGTCAACAATATCAAACTTTACTAATCTTGATTTGACTGCCTGAAAGAATGCAACTTCTTCTTTTATTTCCATTGCCTGTGGATGGGGCATTGACAACGCAAAAGCCTGGCTCAGCAGAGTTACTTCTCTGATAAATCTTTGTTTACCATCCTGCAAACCAAGTATGTGCTCTTCTGCCTGGAGTATAATAGAAAGTTTTTCATTAGGTGCACCCGTGAAGAATCGATTGTAATTAAATCTGAATTGTCCTTTGTAGTATGCTAAAGGTTCTTCAACTAAAATATCTTTTTGAGTTTTACTTTCTTCATTAAACATCTGCTGAACTATCTCAAGTTTTTCCATCATTACTTCAACAGCTTGCGCAATATCCTCAGTAGGATCACCTTTGCCACCTGAATCAGAATAAAATGATAACGCTTTCTTTAGATCAGTTGCTATGCCAAGATAATCCACTACCAATCCACCAGGTTTATCTTTGAATACTCGATTCACTCTTGCAATTGCCTGCATTAAATTGTGTCCGCGCATTGGTTTATCAATGTACATCGTGTGTAAACAAGGAACATCAAATCCTGTAAGCCACATATCAATAACTATAACAATCTTTAATGGATCAGCAGGATCTTTCATTCTATCAGATAAATCTCTTCGCTGCTGTTTTGTTGTGTGATGCTTAGCCATTACCGGACCATCAGAACTTGCAGCTGTCATTATAACTTTTATAGTTCCTTTTGCAAGATCATCATTCTGCCAATCAGGTTTTAACTCAACTATTTTATTAAACAGATCAACAGCGATTCTTCTGCTCATTGCAACGATCATTGCTTTACCATCAAAAACTTTTTGACGCTGCTCAAAATGATTTACAATATCTTTAGCCAGATTATTTAACCTGTGTTCATTACCAACAATCGCTTCTAACTTTGACCACTTGGCTTTAGCTTTTTGTTTATCCGATATTTCTTCATCCTGTTCAAGTTCTTTATCAAATTCATCTATTAAGCGTCTGCCTTCTTCATCAAGGTTTACTTTTGCTAATCTGCTTTCATAATAAATTCTAACTGTTGACCCATCCTCCACCGACTTTGCTATATCATAGATATCAACATAGTTACCGAATACTTGTGGAGTGTTTACATCTGTACCTTCAATCGGAGTTCCTGTAAAACCAATGTAAGTAGCATTTGGTAGTGCATCACGCATATACTTTGCAAAACCATAAGCTATACGTTGTCCAATAACTTCTTTGCTGTCTTTATCTTTTACATCCTTTAACGATGCTTCAAACCCATATTGTGTTCTGTGAGCTTCATCAGCAATTACAATTATGTTTCTTCTGTCTGATAGCTGATCATATTCCTCTTTACCAACTTCGGGCAGAAACTTTTGAATAGTTGTAAATACAATTCCACCGCTTGCAACTTTTAACAGTTTTTTTAAGTGTTCTCTGCTTTCAGCTTGAACAGGTTCCTGTCTTAGTAATTGTGTTGAAGCTGCAAAGGTATCAAACAACTGATCATCAAGATCATTACGGTCCGTTATAACTACTATTGTTGGATTCTGCATTGCAGATGCAGTAATTAGTTTGCCAGCATAGAAAACCATACTTAAACTTTTACCTGAACCCTGTGTATGCCAGACAACTCCACCGCGTTTATCACCGGTTATATCAGAAGCTTTTATACTTGATTGAACTGCTTTATTTACTGCGTAGTACTGATGATATGCTGAAAGTATTTTTTCAGTGTGGATTTGTGTAATGCCTGTCTTAGCATCTTCTTTCTTTGTTTTCTGGAAGACAATAAAGTTTCTTACTATATCAAGAAGTGTTTTTGGATTAAGCATTCCCTTGATAAGAGTTTCTAACTGTGGGGTAAATCGTGAAGCCTCTTTAACTCCTTCAGAACTCTTCCAAGCCATAAAACGTTTGATGCCAGCTGATACACTTCCTGCTTTACATTCTAATCCGTCTGATATTACACAAATAGAATTGTAGGTAAACAAACTAGGAATAAAAGCTTTGTAAGTTTGTATCTGGTTGAACGCAGATTCCATTGTAGCATTTTCATCAGCAGCGTTTTTTAATTCTATAACGACTAATGGAATACCATTTACAAAAAGTAAAATGTCCGGGCGCTTATTCTGATTATTCTCTAAGATTGTGTACTGGTTAACAACAAGAAATTGATTGTTCTCTATATTATCAAAATCTATTAACGCAACTTCATAACTTCTTTCATAGCCATCCTGCTGATACGGTATTTTTACCTTCTCAACTAATAGCTGATGAAATGTTTCGTTGTTGTGAAGAAGATCCGGTGAATAGATGCGAAGTACTTTTTGTATTGCTTGTTCTTGTGCTTCTTTTGGAATGTGGGGGTTGATTACTGAAACTGCTTTGCGTAAACGATCTGTTAAAATTATCTGCTCATAACTTTCACGTTCTGGTTTTTCTCCATCCGGTGAAATTATTGAACCGTGGACATACTCCCAGCCAAGTAAATTGAGCTGCTCAATTGCAAGGTATTCTATTTTATCTTCGGTTATTGGTTTCAATAATAATTCTCTAATAAATTTCTATGGTTTTTCTACTATTTTGATCTGTTTTCTAAGTTCGTTCTTATAACCTCTAATAAAGTTCTAATAATTTCTTGACTTCGATTAAGTACAAGTATTATATTTGGGTAGCTCATTAACCAAGTGTTAAAGGAGTTACGGAGCCGCTTAAGTATTTAAGCGGCTCTTGCTTTTTAAATATGATTCATATTCTTTCTGTTTTTTTAATTTCTGATGTTTATACTCTAGCACAAATGCAGTCCAGGGAAGGATATAGTTTGTTCTAACATCAAGAATTACTATATAATCCATATCGTCTTTAATCTCCAGCCAGATGCATAATCGATCTTTCCCATTTCTTCTTTGTGGCCAAATTTTCAATTTCCAATTATAACATTCTTCTATTGCAGGTTTTGCCCAACCTATTCGCTCCATTCGTCTTAAATCAGGTAGTCTTTCTGTTTCTATATCCCCAGAATGTGTGAAATGGTAGAAAGTGTATTCCTTACCATCAATTAACGGATGAGATTTAAGCCCAAGCGGCTTTTTATTAAAGATTGGTCTATTATCTACAAAATCGTTTTTGAATATTTGGTAAACCGCTTCAAAGTAATCTTGAAACACTCCACTAAATTTTTCTAATAAAATTAGCTCCGGTAGCTTTATCTGATCAGCCATTTTTCCCTCGCCAAACAAACACATTCGTTTTATCTTCTTTTGGTAAAGTGTTGTGCAAAAGAGTATAACCAGAACGCTCTCTTATCCTATTTATTAGTTTTAATTTCGTTTCACTCGTCTCCAGGTTTCGATGCAAATAAGAAATTGCACCTGTAAGCAGGTCACATAACTGTAATGCAGAAACTTCGCGCGAACGAACTTGTTGTATCTTTTTAATTATGTTTTTTTCAAAATCGTAATGAGTGCTACACAAAACATCGTGAAGTTTTTCAACCTTTGTCTGACTACGGGTATCTTTAATATCTAAGTAAATGTTATAAGAATAGTCTGGGGATAAAATGATTTTTAAAAGATCAAAATACATTTTATAATAAAAGTCATCGTGAGTTTGATTAAAAGATGAATGATCTAAAATGGATTTATCAGGAACTACTAATGTTCGGAAATGCAGATCATCATCATCAAAGAAATAATTGATAAGCTCCAAATAAAAATCTATTTTTTGTTTAGAAACTTTGTTCCATTTTATTTCGAAGGAAGTTGAAAAACCGTTCTTTAATTTTATTTCTTTAAGACGTTCAAAAATTTCTTCCTTCTTTTGTTCAGGAAGCCAAATTGCACCAAGAACCATCACTTTATAATTATCGTGTTCTAGGTGACAGCTCTCATCACAATATATGTTAATCATTGGTTTCATTTTTTACCCTCACCTCTCCACTCATCAACTTGGGTAAGAGTGTATCCCGTAGTTGTGTGAGTGTGCGGATTTGTATTGAATTTTCTTTTATCTTTAAAAATAATGGTCTCGATATATTTCTAAATTCTACTATTCTTTCTGATGCTGGAATAATTAATGGAAACTCTTTCATTATACCAACATTTAAATTTTGTTGAGCTGATCCAGAGGCCATATCATTAAGTTTTTGTCTTGAATTTAGAAGGTATAAATACAGGTATTCAAAACATATTTTATTTTCGTCCACGACGAAACCACAAGCAGCTTGATTAAAGGAGGCTTCATTTCCTAATATTCCTAATCTGCCAACAGTAGGTGCTGCGTAAATCGCAATTATAATAGTATTCTCCGGAAATAATTTTGCTGAAGAATTTTCTAAACCTGACTCAGTGATTTTAGAAACACTTTCAAATAAAAAATTATCGTTTAATTCTTTTGTTGAATACCAATTAATATTTCCATTATAATATTCACTAACTTTTGTCGAAGGTGTTCCACCTGAATTAATTTTTATACAAACATCATTAATTGTCTTTTCTTCCCAGCTCTCATTCACTTCCTCCACAAACCACTGCCTGAAAAGTGTTTCTGCTAATTGCTCGAATGTTTTGTTTTGGCGGTGGAGTAAATCTATTTTGTCATCTATGCTTGAGAGTATTTCAACAATAACTTTTGCCTCTGCTTCAGAGCTTGGATATAAAACAGGAAGCTCTCTTAAAAATCCTAAAGTTAAATACGGTTGGCTTGTACCGCTTTTATTTGTCTCAAGAATATACCGACCAATTTTTGAATTGAGAAAATAATATAACCAATATGCTTTATGTTGATTCCCTGTTTTGAATAACCCAACATTTTTCACTGCATAATCTATTACTTCATTTCTTTCAACAAAACTAAATCCACAGTATTCCCCGATCATACTTATTATTACATCCCATTGATCAACTTTACTTCGTTCATTTATCTTTACATAATCTTCTTCACTAATTAAATAAGCATTATCAAAATCAACATCTTTCCCTTTAATATGCTTTGAGGTGATTAAATGTTTTCCCGTTTTTTGTTCTTTAGGGCTATCGTGGGTTCCATCAGTTACCCTTAAACAAAATTCAGTTGACGGAATGAATTTCCAATCAGATGCTACAAGCCCAAATTCTGTTTCTTTCCACTCACCCATTATTCACCAACTCAATAAAGTCTGAACTGTGATTTTTATGATTTAGTGATTTGTATGATTTAATTGCATTTGAATCAGGGTAATCATAAAATCCCATAAATCCCGGTTCAGACAGTTTTTGATTCACCGTAATTCTTAACTGGTTTTGTGTAGAGCGTTGGTTAAGTTCCAAATGTCCAACAAGCCGGTAATATGCAGACCTTGCAGAAGGATAGTGAGGATCGCCTGTCATACCAATGTAAAACCATTTTTGTTTTTCTTTAACAATTTCCAAAACATAAATGCAAAACCCGGGCACAAGAAATGAGCCGGGAATTTCGAGAGTTTTATAAAGTTTACTTAAGGACATAACTACTTTTTCTTCTTCCCTTTTACTTTTTTAACATCCTTCAAAACTTTTTTGTTATCACTATCAAGTCTTCGTTGCACTTTCTTAACATCTTCTGCGGCAGGAAGATTTTCCGGCTGTACACCTCTTTCTTTTAATATTTTTCTAACAGCTTTATTGTTATCAACGTGCTCTGTTGTAATCTGTTCCTTTCCCTTCAAATCTTTTTCAACAACATTGTGGCTGGTTAATTCGGTGGCAAAATCTTTTGCTTTGATTGTGAGAGTGGGTAAAAAATCAGCAAGCGGTCTTTTATGGGGTACACCCATTTTATGTTTCATCATTTGTGTGGTTAATCCTCCAAACAACGCTTCATCACCTTTAGAACGGATTAAAGCAAAACCATGTTCATCAACTCCCCTTTCATAAATAATTCCTGAAAGTTTCTTTTCAGTTTTAGAAAGCTTCTCTCGTGCAGATACACGAGCAACATCTAATAAACGTTTTTCAATTATTTCCTGCTTGCGGGTTTGTACCGCAAAATAAGTTTGAGCAAATGCAACTTCATTTTTTGCAGGATCACCATTTTGTGCAATCAGGTAGCAAGCGTATCTTGTAAGAGCAATATCTTCAATCTCTCTCTTTGCACTACTGCCAAGATCTACCATTTTCCTGATATCAGCAAAATGGTCTGGAACCGCTTCACCAGCATTCGAACAAGCATTCTTAGATTTTTCAATGACATTAAGAAAATTCTCCCACTTAGAGTAATTTAGAATTTCCTGCAACTCTCTTGCACTCCAGCATTCAACATTTTTATAAATGTAGCAGGCGCCTTCAAACTTGTTAAATAATTCTGATATCAATTCCTTTTTCATCATTGTACCTTAATCTTATTCAGATTTTCTAAAATCTTTTTATTAAGATCATCTTCTTCTGCAAGCTGCTTTTCTAATTCAGATTTAAGTGATGTAAATCTTTCAACAAAATTAAAATCATCTTCATCATCTGGTAAACCAACATATCTGCCAGGAGTTAAGACATAATTAAGTTCTTTCACTCTTTCTAAAGTTTCACTCTTACAGAATCCTGCAATGTCTTCATACTTACCTTCTTTACTTCTCCAGGCGTGATAAGTGCTTGCAATTTTATTTATATCCTCTTCACTTAAATCACGATTACGTCTGTTAACTAAGAAGCCAAGATTACGCGCATCAATAAAAAGTATTTCATTTTTTCTATCACGAAAACCACCATTGGTTTTATTGCGGGATAGAAACCACAAGCAAGCTGGTATCTGTGTATTCAAGAAAAGTTTTGTAGGTAGATTAACAATGCAATCAACCAACCCTTTTTCAATAAGTGCTTTTCTTATTTCACCTTCATTATTTGTTTGAGTTGTTAGAGCCCCTTTGGAAAGAACAAATCCAGCCTGTCCTGTTGGTGCAAGATGATAAAGGAAGTGCATTATCCAGGCATAGTTTGCATTACCGGCAGGAGGGATTATTTTTTCACCCAACACACTCCATCGAGCATCGTTCTGCAAAAGTTCACCACTCCAATCGCTATCATTAAATGGTGGATTTGCTAAAACATAATCTGCTCTTAGATCTTTGTGAGCGTTGTTTAAGAAACTTCCTTCATTATTCCATTTAACATTACTGCTGTCAATTCCGCGTATAGCAAGATTCATTTTACACAAGCGCCAGGTAGTCTGGTTGCTTTCCTGCCCATAAATAGAAATGCGATCTAATGGATTAAGATTTAATCCTTTACCATTTTTTGTTTTGTAATGATCATTGTGGGATTTGATAAACTTTTCACTTTGCACAAACATACCACCGCTACCACAGCAAGGATCAAAAACTCTTCCTTCGTATGGTTCAAGCATTTCAACAAGTAATTTTACAACACTCGTTGGAGTATAAAATTGTCCTCCTTTCTTACCTTCAGTAAGAGCAAATTGCCCAAGAAAATACTCAAACACTTTACCGAGAATATCTTTACTTTGTGCTTCTTTTGTTCCCAGAGTTGCAGAACTGAAGAGATCGACAAGTCCGCCTAAACTTTGTTTGTCAAGCTTCTCCTGCGCGTAAACTTTTGGCAGCACACCGCGTAAGGATTTTGGATTATCCTTTTCAATTGCTTCCATTGCATCATCAATATCTTTACCTATTGTTGGAAGTTTTGCACGTCCTTGCAGCCATTTCCAGCGGGCAGATGGTGGAACATAAAAAACATTTTCGGCGGTGTATTCATTTTTATCTTCCGGATCAGCGCCTTCAGATTTCTGAGTAACTAGTTTTTCATACTGCTCTTCAAATGCATCAGAAATGTACTTTAGAAATATGAGTCCAAGTACGACGTGTTTATACTCAGCCGCATCCATATTCTTACGAAGTTTATCTGCCGCTTTCCAAAGTTTCTTTTCGAGAGGTTCTTCTTGAGTGGTATTATTTTTTGCCATATCGTTCAACAAATAATTAAGAAAATATTTAATACGTTAAACGTGTCAGCACCCCCGAGATTAAAGTTGGAGTTAAAGGGAGTGTAATTTGCTACAATCTACAATGCTTATTTACAAAGACAATGATTATCAAAAATTACATTACAAATTAAAAAAAGGATTTGTTATAGGCTAACATTTTCTAATCGTTTTTGGAATAAGAAATATAGTATTAACTAATTAGGAGTATTACTATGTCTTTTACTATTGGGGCTGATCCTGAGTTGATCTGCCACAGAAACGGTCAGTTTGTTCCCGCCCATAATTTTTTCAAAAGCAATTCTTCTTTTGGCCTTGATGGCTGTGAATCCACAGCAGAGATTCGTCCTGGCTTTTCTGGATCTCCAATCGATCTGACTGCGAAAATTTATACGATACTAGATTACGGCCACGACAAAGCACCAGATCTTGAATTCATTGCCGGTCATTATGTTGATGATTATTCAATAGGCGGCCACACCCATTTTTCAATCGATCCAATTCCAGAAGTTATTGATGGGTTGGATATTGTTCTTGGCTCTCTTAGTAATTGCATTGATGACAAGATGCAGCGGCAAAAAAGAGAACGTTCTGGTTATGGGAAGAAAGGTGCATACAGAAGAAAGAGTTATGGTTTTGAGTATCGTACACCAGGGTCATTTCTTCTCTCCCCTTCTGTTACACTTGTTCATTTTACTTTATCAAAGCTTGCTGTTGTTGGAGTTCTTGAAGACAAAGTTGACTTCAATGAATTAAAAAATCGTCAACACAGTTGCACGTTTCTAAAATCACTCAAGCATTCACTTCATACTATTCCTGATGATTGTAAGGAAGGACTCAAGGAACTTGATACTCTTCTCGGCAAAAGATTAAACTGGAACCAGGATATACTTCCTAACTGGGGATTAAGGAGGGCTGCATAATATGCATTGTCATAACTGTGATGATGAACTTCGTGATGATCAGGTCCGCTGGGCATTTGAAGAACCTTACTGTGAAGATTGTTTCGATAATATGTTTAACTATTGCTGCAGGTGTGATGGAGTTATATATCGTGAGTCGGCTCATTACAATGATGAAGGCGATCCTTACTGCAATGAGTGCTACGAAGATAACTATGATGACGACGCACCAGACAATCCTGATGTAACGGATTCAGATCGTGAACTTGTTGTTAAACTTTCCCGAAGCTGGCTGCAGGGTAAAATAGAAACAAGAAGACCTCTGTTTATAAACGACAAAGATATTCTTCTAAGAACAATCAAAGACAAAGTCGGATTGGTAGATAATCCGATCTATGTATTTGGTCTAGTTGACAGAGATGAATATCAGCTATCTGCAAGTGCAGATCTATTCTCATCTGTTCATCAGTTTGTTCTATTTAATAATATCAAAGCAAATGTAGTTGCCAGTCCAGGATGCAACAGGCTTGGCATATCATTATCACTGCGTAAGAATAATCAGAAAGAAATAATTGAACTGATTAAACAGATTACCACAGTAAGAGAAACAGTCCCAGCCTAACTTAAAACAAAAACGGAGAAATAATATGTGTGGAATAATGGGCTGGTATAGCTTCGGCCATACTCTGCCCGATAAAAATAAAATAACAAATATGTTTTCATTACTTGAATCCCGAGGACGCGACGCTTCGGGATTTGCTTATATAAAAGATCACAATCTTCAAGTAAGCAAAGCACCGATCAAATCATCAGAGTTTGTAAAGACTGATGACTGGAAAGCACTTGTACTTCCCTCTTCAATGATACTGCATACTAGAATGAAAACTCAGGGATCAGAAAAGAACAATGCTAACAATCATCCGCTGTTTTCAAAGAATGGAATTGCAATCGTTCATAACGGAATCATTTATAATGACAAAGAGATATTCGGAAAGAAGCAGCGCGATGCAGAAGTAGATAGTGAATCAATACTTCATCTTCTGTCGATGAAAATGAAAGGCGATCGGATAAAGCGACTATTCGATAAAGTAGAAGGATCTTTTGCTGTAGCTATGCTGGATAAATATTTTCCTGAACGACTAGTACTTATAAAGAAAGATAATCCAATTGATCTTTATTACGATTCAAAGGACGACATCTTCTACTTCTGCAGTGAACGTGAGATAATGCAGGAAGCGTTGAATATCGATAAAGTAACTATGCGTGGATTTAATCTGGGAGAAAAAGACTTTCACTTCTATGAGATGCATAACAACTATGCTCTTTTTATAAACAATGAAGGAGTTGAGTCTTATCAGAAATACTATCCATCAAAGAGTAAATGGTTTGAACGAAGATTTAATTATCCGGTAACATCTGATTTCGATGAAATGATAATTGAATGCCCCTGGTGTTTTTCGCAAACGACTTACTACGATGGAAAATTATTTAATAAATGTGAGGTATGCGGAATGGGGATAAATGAGGAGGACTTGTATGTCATATAGCCCAAAGATAAAACCAGCGCTTGTAAGAGAACTTTACCTGCTCAAGCATTCAAATACCAGAAAGACACCAATGACAAAATTAGTTAATGAAGCTGTTACACAATACTTAGAAAGGAAAAGAAAATATGGAAAGCAAGAAATTGATTCGAATAGGAATGAAGCTTACAGAAGCCATAGTTGAGATACTTAAAGAAGAACTAAGCGACGATAAGAAAGTGAAGGTAAAGAATGCGCGAAAGCAGAAAACGAATGTTAAAAGAAGTGGCTAAGACTGCAGGAAGAATAGCTATTGAGATAATAATTGTAATAATAACCAAAAGAATAAAAGGAGTAAGATTTTGGAAGTAAACTTTTTAGATGAGCTTCTTCAGGAAGCAGAGTTAAAAGAAGATGAGCAGACTGAAGCCTACTTTGATCTGCTCTTGATTCAGATAAAACAGCTTACAAAACAGATTGAATACAACTTCTCACAATCGGAGAAGGAATGTTCTATGATTAACAGTTTTGTTCTTCATAAGAATGCACAATTGCAGGAAAAGATAAGATGGTCAGAGATGAAGCTTGAAGCTTTTATTAGAGAAAAGAAAGAGAAAACAATTGCTCTTCCTAACGGTACACTCAAGATGTACAAGAAGCCAGATAAATTAGAGATAGAAAATCTTGAACTTTTCTTGAAGAGAGCAAAACCTGAGATGCTTACCATTATTCCTGAACAGGTTAAACCTGATTTGAATAAAATCAAGAACTACATTAAATCAAAACCTGCTCCTGCAGGTGTTAAAGTAATTGAAGGCAAGGAAGAATTTACATATAAACTAAGAGAAGAAAGAGAGGAAGAAGATGGCAGAACGAAAGAAACTGGAGTTGGAACTGAACAAGACCGTACACTTAGAGCTGTTATTTGATGAGTGCGTAAAGGGTCAGTCCAGATATGGAGATTACTTTCTGTATATGGTTAAGGATCAATCAGGAGTCGAGTATTCATTATTTGCACCTGAAGAAGTCCACGAGAAACTCAAAGATCTTAGAAAAGGTGATAGATTCAGTTTAACAAAAGAAGCTGGACAGAATGGAAAAAAGATTAGTATAAAGTTCTCTGTGATAAAAACAGAATCCAAACAACCTGAATCAATAAACGGAAACATCAATGATAATTTCTATGAGTTAATGTTAGCATCCTGCAGAGACGCGGTTAAAATCCAGAACGAACTTGGTGGACTGATGGACGCAAAATCATTGGCGGTTACTCTGTTTATTGCGAGAAGTAAGATAAATGGGAACTCAATTCAATAATAAAAAGGAGAGCTCGTCTCTCCTTTAGCTTGAAAATATTTTTTATAAAAAATTTTATAAACCCGATTCTTTATAAGAAATCAGAAAAACCTTAGAATGAGTTTGAAGTAAATCTGAAAATTTAGAGGGGGCAGAAGAGATCCCGATGGGACCCAAGAAAAAGAAATTCTTAAAAATACTTTCTGGTCTTAGTTCACCCCATATTTTTCAGATAGAGCCATATAATGCCTTGATCTCAAAATCCAATTTCTTTCCAATTAAAGTCCACGAGTTCTCGATTTCCCAAATTCCATGCTCGACCATGTCTCGGATATTTATTATATGATAATTTACCAACTCTAAATAATTTAAAATTATCCAGCAATGACATTAACTCAAAAACTCTTCGCCTATAATGATGTTCTATTTCGGTTGCTATTCCCCCCCATGCTAGAATAATTGTTGAATCCTGATTTATACTACTTAAAATTACCTTATTATTCATTTCACCAACAATTTCATCGTAAGCTTTACCAATTAGCTCATCAGGAGTCGTGGATACTAGAGCAAATAAATTTAAAAATGTAATGTATTTGAATTTATTTTCTTCAGCCCAATAAGAGACTTTACCTATTGTTGGATCTGAAATGATCGAATTCCCCTTGCTGGGATTAATTTGAAAAATAATCATCTTATTAATATTTTCAACATCAGTAGTAACTTCTAAAGAATACCTATATTTTTTATCTTCAATGCATGAGGAAATCTGATATGACATTTTGAACCTAAATTATAATTATAATTTTAACTAAAATTAAATAATAGATTTTTATTTGTTTGCATTTTGGTATTCTCGAATCATCTGATTAGCATAATTTTTTAGTTGATCAGGTTTTATAATTTCTATCGCATCCCACCAGCTTATGCACCAGGCAGCCAATCGGTTTGTTATTGGTTGATTTGACCGTAATATTATATATCCATCTGATTGCTTTTCAATTTCAAAATCTTCGAACCATATTTTGTAATAAAGTTCCTGTTCCACTTGTGGAACAAATTTCAATATAATCTCTTTCACATCACCAGGTTTACTTTCTGTAAACTCTTTCTTGAATTTCTTCTGAGTAAGTGAAATGTTTTTAATCCGACTTAAATAGAAAGTTTTAAGAGTCGTTTCACCTTCTTTAACTGCGTGAAGAATCCAGTTATTATTGTTTTCTATAAGTTTATAAGGTTTGAGGTTATAGGCAGAAGTAATATTGTCTGTTAGTTTTTGATATTCAATGCTTATAATAATTTCTTCTGAAACTGCTTTAGCTGATAAGATAATTTTTGAGAAAAATCGGGGATCAATTTTAGAATAAGTTTTAATCGAGTTGCTGAAATAATCTGAGTTGAGTTTGAGTGACAGGTAATAAGACGACAAAGCAACCAGATCTTCCTTCTTAGGTCTGTTTTGTATTGTGATTCCTGATTTTCTGCCAAATGCCTCTATACCCAAAGAACGATAATACTGTAAAGCCCTTGATATGGTTATCTCTTCAACATTGTAAAAATCTGCAGCTTGTTGTTTGGTGATTTGTTCGCCATTCAGCACTCGTGCAAGTAATTCAATATTACGGCTGGTTTCCGATAAATGACTTTTTCCCATAAAATAAAATTAATCTGAAAGTAATTTTATCACGTATTCTACATCAAACGTTTTATTATTAGTATTTATTCTACCTGGATGATATGTATGAAAAATATTTAGATTATTAAGCACAAACTTCTTTTCAAAACTTAATTTAATTTCTTGATTACAAATATCAGATAATACTTCATTAAATCCATTATCAGAATCTGCACCAAAACATAAAATTGTAGTTGGTCTCGCCGGATCAAAATTCTTTGTAAAAAATCGACCAATATTCTTTTTCCTATCTTTCCAGTATAAATTTTTCCATTCTTTAAAGTCACCATTAAAAATAAAGTCCTTGGCAAATTTATCATACTCGGATTTGACTGTTTTTCGTGACAATGGGTATAAGTTTGAAATGAATAGATTGATATTCGAATCGCCAATGTTATCTGATGATATCTTTGTGGCATTAAAATGGTTGAAAATGGAGCAATAATTCTTATATGAAATATCTTTAATTACTTTTTCTTTTTCAGAAGGAAACTTTAAATAAAATTCGCTTAGCTCTTCGTTAGATAGAGAATATGGGATGAAATTATTATTGGAAAACTTGTTTTTGTAAATCTCCAACCTTTTAAGTTCTCTCTCTTCACACAAAGAATCAATTTCTCCTTCTTCGTTTTTTTCACAGTATCCGCCGCCTTCCTCTAACGAAATAAACCAATATTTTGCTGAAGGATTTCCATAGCCAATACAATGATTAAGAGCTTTTATATTTTCAGTCATTTCTGAAACGTTCAGTTTACTCATTGTTCATCTAATAAGTCATTCATTTTTATCATTCTGTGATAAGATATTAAAGTAACTGCAGCATATTTTATCCACCGTTATGGAACTGATTATATTTTTATTGATATGGTACTTCTTTGGTGGTTGCTTAAAGGGATGTGCAAATACTATACTTGGTCTGATAGCATTCATTTTACTATTAAGCTTTCTTTGATCAATGGTAATATTTTTAATAAATAAGAATTAAACTTGCGATAACTTGGGTGATACATTTGGAAAATCTTATTATTGTTTATTGTTCCACAATATAATTCTTTACTTTCTTTAAACTTTTCAAATTTGAATTTGTTAAAAATTTCATTCTTAAATATCTCCTGAAAGTATTCCCGATATTTCGCAGATAGACAGACAGTCAAATGGTCTTTTTGTTTCCAATTATCGTACAAATTTTTTCGATATATTTCTTCATCTTTTAACTGATCAATAACTGAAACTCCAAAAAACTCGACAGCCTTATCATAGTTAAATGGCATAAATCGTGCATTTGTTATAAACACATCATTTGCAATTGTTTGATCCAAGTTTTCTTTTTGTAAGTACTCTATGATTTTCTTTACCCCACTCTCAAAAGTATTAGGTTTTGCGGCTCGCTGTTCAAATTGACATCGTATTAGTGAATCATCTAAGGAAGGGTTACTGGAATAGTACTCCAAATCATTCAACTTTAGCATTTTAGTTACATCTTTGACGCAACCAGAATCCCAGTGTTCTTCCATACCAATAAACCAATAATATCCATTGGGATTTCCATAACCTCTGAAATTAAATAGCATCGTATAAATAAATTCTTTTGTAACATTATGTCCATTATAAAACATATTTGATATGCTCAAATTAGATCCTCTTATGATATTCTTATTATAAAACTAAATTTATTTTATCTCTTCTACCGGACTTCATTAAAAGATCATATATACTATCGCTATTAAGAGAAGGATTTTTTGAGAGATTTATTTCTTCAAGACTTGCCATCTCAAATATATCCTCGGGGATATTTTTTAATTTATTACCACTAAGATTAAGAACTTTTAGATTTGGTAATGCTGTCATCTCTGAAGGAATCTCTTCAATTTTATTATCCGCCAGGTGAAGGACTTTTAGGTGCTCCATTCTAAAAAGTGTTTTTGGTAATTCCTTAATTTCATTAGAGTATGCATACAAATATTCAAGGTTCTTAAGTTGGAATATTTTATCCGGTAAATTTTTAATCCCTTCGTTACTTATGATTTGTAATTCTTTAAGATTATATAGTTCAAACAAATTATCAGGTAATTCTGTTATACTTGTTCGTTCAAGTTTGAATCCTTCAAGATTAGTTAGTCTATGAAGAGAAGAAGGCAGCTTTGTTAAAAACTTAAGCTTAAATGAAAGGAATTTTAGATTATTTAGTCTTGTTAATTCTTCCGGGATTTCACTGATAAGCAATTCATATAGTTCAAGTTTTTTAATCCAGGTACAACTAAGTATAAATTGAGGGAATTCTTGAAAATTAAAATCATCTATTATTAGTCTATGTAATTTTGTCTTAAAACAGTTAAATACTGATTTACACACATAGAAATAATTATTTATTGCATCGTATGAGATAAGCTCAGCTTCATCTTTATACTGAGCATAATACTTTTCTATTTCTTTATCAGTAACAATAAAATATTCAAACTCATCATCTATACGATATACCCCCTTCAAGGTCTTTCTAACTAAATCAAAAAACATCTCTGTCCGGATTGGCATAAAGCTGCTGAACTTTTCAGGCACTTCAAAAAAAGGTGTATCTCTGAAATAATGCTTAGCCTTTGCCGATGCTTCATCATAATACCCAAACTTGGATTCAGCAGTAGTGAAAGTTTCATTGTACTTCATCTTTGCAAAGAAGGTCACGAAGAATTTATCATTCTTGAATAGAGTAAGATCAATAAATGTTTCGTATTTCTTATCCGGTGTATATTCGATTAAAATTACTCCGTGATATTCTCCTACCTGAACTACGTATTTAGGATCGCTGTAAGTATCCAAAACTGTGGACTCGGGTCTCATAAGAATTAAACTCCATTTTTGATGATGGAATTATAGATTATTCGAATATGCATTTCTTATCATTGGATGATAAAAATTGCCTATACTGGTTAGATTAAAAAACTAAAAAAAATTTATAAACCCGATTTGCTCCCAGAAACCGAAAAATCCTATTGCAATGTTTATTCGAGGTCGATCTGGTTTTTGATGGGCGGATGAGCCTTAGGTACCCACCTTCGCTTAAGAATGGATTTGGAATCAAATAAATTCGATCAGGTTTTTTATTTAATTATTTGGATTCTCCTCTGTCGCTGCTTTCCAAGCTTCTAGAAGTGCGCCAACTTTAGGGTCGTGAGAAAAGTATTCTGTCCGTTGATTAGAAAATACTGTCATAAACAAAAGCGCAGCAATAGCACCATTGGTGTGGGCTCTATTAATAATTCTATCCCCATCTGCATTTGTTCTTTCTAAACTGCTGATAAGAATGGGATCATCCTGGATCGGTTTGATGATATCATAACTACCATCTGAATAATCAATATGAATGCTTGTAATTGATGGTGTTGACATACTGACTAAAATCTCCTAACTAAGTGTAATGTTGTAACACAATAACTTTAACTTTTATAATAGTGGATATATTTTAAACATTAATTTATACTCTAATCGTTTTTCATCAATTGACCTATCAATCTTTTTAATTTTCTTCAAAATACTCAACACCATTTAAATCAACAAAGCCAATAGTTTTCCAATTCCCTTTGTCATTTTTTCTCATTACTTCAAATAAGTCATAGTCTATTAAGTTATCCTTTTCACTATCACCAAGGGGGATTCTGACATTACCTTTATAATTAATCTTGCCTTTTACTTTATCCAATCGACTATATTTAATTGGTATTAGGACTTCCCCTTTTTTATTTATTACACCCCATTTATTATTAAACTTAACTTCTGCAAATCCTTGATCAAAAGAATTAGCATCATCATAAATAAAATCAATTACAATATCACCCATTTCATTGAAGTATCCCCACTTGCCTGGTAATTGAGTCCAGTAATTCCCAATAATTATACAGACACTAAAACTTTCATAATTAGACCCCAAATTTCCTAAATATTTAGAATTTAGTTCGAAGAAATTACGTCTGACTAACGTATCTGATAACGCGTTTGATAATTCTAAAGCCGTATAATTCTTGTATTTATAGTTGGGATTTCTTGAGATACCCCCTGCCATACTATATCCATATATTAATCCTTTATGAATTTCCTCTAAATACGACAAATCCCTAATCATAGTTGATTTTAATATCTTGACTACTGAATCTTGATTCACATATTTTACAGCAGCTAATCCATCAGATAAATCTAATACATCAAAATATTCAGCTGGTACGATTATATTATTATTAAAATCAATAACACCTTTTCTTCCATTTTTAGTTATTATAATCCAGTTGCGGTACTTGTCATTTACATTAATCATATCATATTCGAATGGGATAACTACATTTCTCTCTTCATTAAGTAATCCCATTTTATTTTTTGACTTATCTTGAACAGCAAAATAATATGAATCAAAGTTTTTGAATAACTTTATGATGTTATAGTTTGTTGGTATTACTTCCACATTCCAAATATTGACAACACCTTTAAATTCAATGTCATTATAATATTTATTAGCAAGAATATATTTATCATTAGAAAGTTCTAAATTAAATGAATCGTATTCTCCAAATGGAATAATGATTTTACCTTCAGAATTTATAAGTGCAGTTTTCTGAGTATAGGGATAGTATAAACTACTCCCTCTGTGAATTTCAATAAAGTCATTTTCATTCGTAAAATAACCATAGAAAAAATTCATATATTCAATCGGCAAAATGATTTTGCCCGTTGTATCGATTATGCCATAAATATTATCCTCTTTTATTTTAGAATCCCAGTTCAAAAAATTTGTTCGAAAGGATGCTAATAATAAATGACTTTTTAACTTTTCATCCTTTGAGAGCTGAAGCGATTGAAAATTCAACTTAATCGTACCATCAAAGTTAAGAAGTCCATAATATGTTTTATCCTTAATTGACTTTTGGGCAATTAAAAAGTTATCGCAAAATTCTAGGCTAAAGTAACTAAAAGGAATTACCACATTGTTATTCCCATCAATAAGACCCCATTTCTCTTTAAAAGCAATATATATGTCTTTGGTAGGATGCTTTTGTAAATTTTTATAATCAAATGGAATAACTAATTTATTATTTGCATCTATAACACCTTCAATCCTCTTACTATTTTCAACAATAAATAAATCACTATCTGGGACTTTATCAATATCTTTATATTTACAAGGTATCACTTCAGTACCCTGCTTATCAATTATACCTACGAGTTTTTCTTTCTCAATTCTCCAAAATTTATTTTGACTAAAAAATTCAACATCTGAATATATTGGTTCGACAATAATTTTTTTATTTTTATTACAATACCCCCACTTATCCCCTTTACGATATGGAATAAGTTCGGGTAATTTTAGATCAGTTCTGAATTCCAGAGAACTATCACGATCAATGGAAGGATACTTGCTGCTTTTGATAATTTCGGTTATAGCAAAGTAACCGCCAACTATAATCACAAGGGTGAGTAATGAAATGGCTATATACTTTTTAGGGATAGAAAATCTTTTTACTCTTTTTGGGATAAGCGGCTTCTCAGAAGCAACTTGGTATTCGTCATCAGAAAAATTTAATATTAGTTTTAAATTACGTAGTGAGAATATCAGCGAAGCAAGGATAGCCAATCGCAAAACTGTAAACAGTATGACAACAATGTCAATTTCCTTTATTGCAACTACTGCTAAAATGTAAGAAGCAAATTCAATTATGCTTACCACCAATGCTATCCAGACCGATCTAAGTGGATTTAATTGAAATGTTAATGCTGCTGATAATGATAAAACAAAGAGTATGATATTAACGAAAAGAAAAACTCTGGCCTCACCTTCCAATGATAATTGTTGTGAGGTAAGAGGTATGATAATAGCTTTTAAAAATAATAACGCGGTTAATAACCAGATAAATGTTTTGCCAGTCTTGAATCTAGTGATCGGATCCGCCAGGGTATTTTGAACAGGTATTCCATCAATTACGGCAGCTATTCCATCCTTAACAAAGATTTTGGGAATTAGATTGTTTTCAACTCTTTCATTCCAGATTTGTATCTTATGATTTCCTGCAGGAGTGGAAAATTCTATTTCTTTATTTTGTTTACTTGGAATTGTATCAAGTAATTCCCCATTCAATCTGATGATTACTGGTTCGTACAGATTTGAGGTTCGCTGAATTTCAAAAGTTGAACCTTCATAGTTAATTATAAAAAGTTCTTTATCTGAACCTTTTATTCTTTGTGATGGAATGAATCGAGTTTTCATCTTTTAATGATCCCCTGGAGTATAATTACTGTCGATTATTTGTCTTTGAAATGATAAGATAAAATGGAATATCGAGAAATTTAGATTTAGATAAGGTCTGGTCATCTTTTCTCTTATTTGAAATTTTAGATTTATATGACACAATAAAAATAGTAAATTTTGGAGTAAGAAAATGAATCATTTGGGGGATAAAGTAGAAATCATTTGTGTAATTGATTCACAGTTATAAATCTTAGATTCCAATAGCTAAAAAAATTGGATTACAAAAAAAATTAATTAAAAGTATTAATTATGCCAGTAAGTTCAAATACTCTTTTCCATTTTACAAAAACTTTAGATAATCTTTTTGGCATATTAGAGAATGATTTTATTCCCAAATATTCATTAGAGAAATTTTACATTAATAAGAAAAAATTAGAATTTGCATTTCCTATGGTATGCTTTTGTGATATACCAATTACTCAATTTCGAAATCATTGGAAAGTATATGGTTATTATGGAATAGGATTAACAAAAAAGTGGGGAAGAAATCAGGGGTTGAATCCAATTCTTTATTTGGAAAGGAAATCACGCTTATCAAAAGATATATCACTAATAGTTAATAAAATATCTGATTCTGGTGACTCTACTAAACTTGGAATAGATCCTAATATTGGTAAGTTCTTAATGCATATTAAACAGTTCAAAGGTACATTTATTCATCGAGAAAAAACTTATTCTAATTATCAGTTTTATGATGAGAGAGAGTGGAGATATGTTCCCAAAAAAGTTGAGCATATTTTTTCTTCAGATTTCAAGATTGACAGAATAAAAAGTCATTATAACTCCTTAGTTGCAAATGATAGGCTTACATTCAAACCCGATGATATTAAGTATGTAATTATTAATAATTATAAAGAATTAGATTTAGTTATTAGTAAATTAAAAAAAAATAAAAGCAAATTTTCAGGAGAGATGATTGATAGAGTCATTTCTCGAATAATAACTGTAGAACAGATAAGGGAAGATTTTTAAGTAAACTAAAAAGACTACTAAATGGATGAAATAAATAATTGGGAAGATATTGCAGTACCCGATGAAATTATTCAAAAAATTGAAACTGGGAAATTCAT
The DNA here is from genome assembly GCA_044227615.1 of Ignavibacteriaceae bacterium. GTDB lineage: Bacteria > Bacteroidota > Ignavibacteria > Ignavibacteriales > Ignavibacteriaceae > IGN3. The sequence goes on along the minus strand of JBGAWM010000020.1, from coordinate 5,254 downwards.
AGGTTGTGAAGAAGAAAGAAAATCATATCTACGAGAAAAAATAAATCGATTTGTTTTAAGTTATTTATTTGTATTAATAACATCAGTAATAACCATACGTTTTTTTTACAGTATCCCATTCATAAAGATTTTTGATTTTCCTGACATACAAAAAATTCTAGTACTGCAATTACCAGTATTAGTAATTACCCTTATATTATATTTTTTTTCTTGGAATATTAGCCCATCAAAAATCAAAGAAAGAATAATAGAAAAGTCGATAGAAAATTATCAGCAACAAGAATACAAAAGACAGCAAAATCAAATTAGAAATCAGGAAGATAAAGAGAGATATGAAAGGAACACCACCATTGCTTCCTATTTTAATGAATATCTCAAAATGCTATCAGATTTAATTACCATGGCTCCATATTTTTCTTATGTCAATTGGCTGAAAGCCGATGAGTGGATTTCTAGAGGATACTTGAAAAGAATCTATAAAAAGTTAGGGTATAAAGTTGAGTTTTATAATTATAAATCTTTGTTAATTTTTAATGATACCGATAATGAAAAAACATTAATTAAATATAATAATAGCGCTAGTAAACCTTCAGTCAATACAATCAATAAGTTCCTAAGAGAAAAAACAGTAGTTCAACCTAATGATTCCATCTTTATTTGCATCGAAGAATGCAGTGAAAAAGCAAAGCAGTTAGCAAAATCAAATGGAATTAGAATAGTCCCACTGAAAAAATTCATTTTGGAATTACCAAGTCTTTTTGAACCTCCTGCGGATATGCTTTATGGTAAATTTTTCTATGCAGATAAAATTAGTAAATATTTTAATAGTGGAAAGAAGCATGAATTAATTGATGTTTATAATTCTTATGTTAAACAATTGAGAGATTTACTTTTAGATTTATTAAATAATGAAGGATTAGACGAAGAATATTTTAGAGAATGTGAAAAAAAACTTAAAAATATATCAAAAAGGATTTCAGAACTGGATTCAATAATGGTTGATGAAGAGCCAATAAAAAAAACTGTATCCAAATAATTAAACAATTAGATAATGACGGGACTCAAGAATACCAGAATTTTATACAGTCCAATAATATTGTACCGATAAACTTAAACATTGGAAGAGATATTTTCACCGATTTACCATAACTAAACTCTTCTCAAGAGATACAGGCAAAAATATTTATGAATAATATATGACAACAGCGGTATGCTTCCATTGTGGTAGTATTAAACTCGGCGCATTTATGAAATGTCCGAAGTGTGGTTATCAGCCAATTAAAGATGATGATATGGTAATATCATTAGCTATGACAGACCATTATTTACAAGAAGATGATTTGAAAAAAATTAGCCAGGCAATGGCTCAGGGAATAAAACCAAATATTGATGATGAATTTAAAAAAGATTTATTGAAAACAATCAAGTCATCAGAATTTAGAGATTTGTACCCGCCAAATGATGTTAAAACAGTTAACCAAGTTGCAAAATCACCCGCCAATGAGCCTGTTACAACAAAAACTTCAGAGTTCTCAGGTAGTATGATCGATTTATTATTTTCCATTATGACATTAAATAATCTTAGACTTATAAATCCAAAGAATTTCGGATCAGATGTCTTTTGGGCAACCAGTCCTGTGGCAAGAGAATATCAAAAAGCTTTTAAACTCGATCTAGAACTAGAGCCAGAAAGTATGCATAATATAATTAAACAGTGTCAAATAAATGTTTCTTGTTTAAATATTAATGGGGTAGAGCAAAAAGTTCATTTTGAAGTATCTGATACAAGGACAATTGGTTATTCAAAGATGACAAATGAACCAAGACTATTATTTTATCAAAATATTGATTCAATTAATATACGTGAGCTAAATAATCTTTATAGGATGCTTGATTTAACACCTTTTCTTTCTTATCGCGTTTGGTTATCAATAAGTGCAGCAAAAGCAAGAGGGATGCTTCGAATTCTTTATAAAAATCTTAACTATAAAACTGATTTCGTCCAAGGCGACTATTTATTGGTATCAGGTGAAACTGATAAGGAAATATTAATTTACCTTGATACTAGTAATACTGGTTTAACTATCAATTCGATAAAAAAAATAAATCGGGTTAGATTAATAAAAAATCTAAAAAAACTGCTAGTTATAACTATAGAAAGTCCATCAAAAAATTCTTTAATTCTCGCAAAACAAGAAGGTATTTTTATAATTGATCTTTATTCATTTATATATCAATTAAAATATTTGTTTGATCTCGATGTTGTTAAAATATATACAGCAAGCGATGAAAATAAAATCCTAAAAGGAAAAGATTTTACTGATTATGTTTTTGAAACTGGTTTGCTTGGTAAAATAGTATCCGAAGTCTTTGATGGATTATTTTTGTACCTAGAAAATCACAAATTAAATCAAGAAATAAGTCGCACAGAATCTTTAGGGAAGGTTATCTTTGGTTCATATAAAGATTTGTTAGATTTTTCTCCAGTTCCGATCAAGATTAAAGAATCAGTGATAGACAATTTAATACCTTAGATTCCTATTTATAAAAGGAATATCGGTATCAGGGTTCTTTTTTTTGAGTGAGTTAAAAAATTTCAATATGATTCAAATAAAATTTCTATAAAAAAATTTTGGAAACCCGATTCTCTATAGGAAATCAGATTAAGCTTAAAATGAGTTTGAAGCGGACCACGTAAAAGGCAGCGGGATCGTACTAGGTACTGTGTTTTTTAAGATTAGGTTTGAAACTTTTTCTTCTGATTTCTCTTCTTTTCTTTATTTATATTTATAAAGGATTTCAGAGAAGTTTATGAAACACTTTTATACTGCATTTCTATTTACTTTTCTTCTTGTTGTTTCGAGTATTGCACAGGATGCTCTTCAAGGATATATATCTGACCCTTTCACTCAACAAGGGCTCGCTGAAAGAAAAATGACATTAAACCTATATGATCCAAACAATGGGACATTTCTTGGGACAATTGGGCCTGTATGGACAGACATAAATGGTTATTACGATTTCGGAAATGTTACTGAGGTAGAAAACAATTTTAACACTTCTGCACAGTCAGTAATTAGCTATTCGGGAAACACAATTTGGACAAACAATAATGATGAAAAAACACTCTATATTTATTCAATAATTGGAGAAGAGGTTTTTAGAATAAAAACATTTGAGAGAATTATAAAATTAAATATGAACCAATTGCCCAGTGGAAGATTTGTAACTCTTTTAAGAATGGGAAAAAATTCTTATTCCAATTTAATTATAAATAATAATGGAATAATTATTGCCAACAAGAAATTAGAAGAAAAGTTGAATCGGGAAAAATCATTTCTAAACAAGCCAACTGAAATAGGAGCAACAATAAAAATAATAGATTCAACAAATGCGCATCATAGCTACATTGATGGAGGAATAGGAAACTGGTCTGGCTCAAGAGAACTTAACATCACACTCCCTCCTGTAATCACATTGCAATACCCATTCTCAGACTCGGAAATACCATATCCTGTTAATAACCTAATGGACCTATGGAAATATATGAGCAGGGTGCAGGGTCCTGATGATTACAGACTGTACGCAAAAACACTTTGGCCAATAAAACTATACATAGACTCAGCAAATGCCCCGACAGATTGGATAACACCGATAAGAAATGCGATAAACTTCAAAAGAAACAACACATCATTAAACCCAGACAGCGTGCTAATAGAAACAAACGAATACACTGATCCATTCTCAGGACAAGAATATAGTGCGGTATTCCTAATCTATACTGACAGCACAGATATAGGTCAACAAGACTCAAGAATAGGATTCTTCTTCGATGGGAATAGCGAGTCTTTTACAGGAGCATATTTCAAAATAAACACAACAACAGGAATGCAATCAATAGATGTTTATAAATTGATACAAAGAGAACTTGAGAGGTATATAACACAAACAGGGTGGCCAATAAATAATCTAAACTATATGGGGACAGGAACAAGAGGCGCCCCATACGAAACAACACCAGACGAACAATTGCTTGAAGATATGGTTCGCAATATGTCACCCAATATATGGATAAACAGATTTTTTAATCCAGGAACACTTGGAAAGCAATCATTAAATAAGGGGAGCCTAGACTATAAGCAGAATATTCTGGACAGATTTAAGGATGATAAATCAGTTAAGGTAATTGTTAAATGAAAATCACTAAACACCCAATAGGTTTTAATTACAGGACACTATTTCCCGATGCAAAAATGATAGGAGGCTTTGAAGGTGGTGCCATTTATAGAGCAGTAAAAGACAATAAGCATTATCTTATAATTGATGAAGGCACACTGGCAGATTTTCTTGATGAAGATGATAAAGATTTACTTGATCAATTAGTAAAAATTATTGAGTTTGAAACTGAGGATGAATTAAATAATTATTTAGAGGAAAGAAGTGGAAGATTTAGGAAGATTTCTATTTGACCAACCTGTTAAAAAAGTTGAGCAGATAGATCGTACGCCGAAAAAAATATTTATACTGGGAGTATATGCTAGTGCTGTCCACGCAAAATGGTTAAGCCCTAAAGGTAAAGTGCTGATTAAAGCAGTAGCGGTTGCAAGTGAGCCTTATATAGTGTACCCCAAAAACTAGACAGAAAAAATATTTAATTTAATGTGGTGAATTCTTTAACAAAAAGTAAGGAGCCACAAAATGTCAAGAGCAAGAAAAACATTCAGTAACGAATTTAAAGCAAAAGTAGCCTTGGAAGCAATCAAGGGTTACAAAAGCTTAAACGAATTAGCAGCAGAATATCAGGTTCACCCAAATGCAATCGGCAATTGGAAAAAACAAGCATTAGAAAGTTTCGTAGAAATATTTAACAATAGACGAGGTCCAAAAGCACAAGTTGACACAGAGTTAACAGATCAGCTCTATAAACAAATCGGTAAACAGCAAGTAGAGTTAGACTGGCTTAAAAAAAAACTTAATACTATCGGTTGATAATAAAAGAGGATTGATAGAGCCAGGTAATAAAATCCTAACAGTCCAACAACAATGTTCTTTGATAAAATTGTCTCGCTCAAGTTATTACTATAATCCGTTGGGAATAACGGAGGAAGAACTTGAGATAATGAACCGGATAGATAAAACATATACTGATTATCCGTTTTACGGAGTAAGAAAAATAACCGAAGAGTTAAGAAGACAAGGCAGCCTTTACAATCATAAAAGGATTTATCGGTTGATGAGACTTATGGGAATAGAA
>JBGAWM010000001.1:118727-127477 GCA_044227615.1 Ignavibacteriaceae bacterium | reverse complement strand
ACTTTTACACCAGAGTTAGTAATAATCAACCCTGCGTATAAACAACCAATAAACTTATTTCCGGTTTTACGCATTTGTCTAAGAGTCGGTTCTATGATTTTAGTTTCAATTTCTAACGACAATTCTGAAGTAATAATCGGTGCAGGAGCATACGCACCCATTCCGCCAGTGTTTTTCCCGGTATCCCCTTCGCCTATTCTTTTATGATCTTGAGCAGCTGGTAGGCAAACAAATTTTTCACCATCAGTAACTGCAAAGATCGAGGCTTCTTCTCCTACTAAAAAATCTTCAATGATTAATTTATTTCCGGAATCACCAAAAATCTTATGCCCAAATATTTCATTGATCGCTTCTTCGGCTTCAGATTTATTACCACAAATCAATACACCTTTACCAGCGGCTAAGCCATCAGCTTTTATAACTGTTGGATAATCTATTCCTTCTAAATATTCAATCGCTTCATGAATTTGAGAAGACGAGAACTCAACATATTTTGCCGTTGGAACATTTGCATCATTCATTATTTTTTTTGCAAATGCTTTGCTTGATTCGATTCTTGCTGCATTTGCAGATGGTCCAAATACTTTAAAACCTTTACCTCGCAAATGATCACTCAAACCATCAACTAATGGTTGTTCAGGACCAATTACTACAAGATCAATTTTATTGTTTATACAAAAATCAGAAATTGCAGAATGATCAACTAAACTAATATTATAATTTGATGCAATTGTTTCAGTTCCAGGATTTCCCGGAATGCAATAAAGTGAACTTAGATTTTTACTTTGATTGATTTTTAGAGCTATGGCGTGTTCTCGACCGCCTGAACCAATTACTAAAACATTCATCAGACTTCGGCTCGCAGCTTTAGTTGGAATTGCTTTGTCAAAACTTCTGTCAGGTTATCTCTTCTATACTTTTCTAATACTTCCTCAGATGGAGCGGGAAGTTTATTGTTTTTATAATCATCATAAACTTTTAGAATAGTATTTTTGATCTCATCAATATTATCCGGACTGCAGATATATCCGACACCAGATTCTTCAACAGCCATTTTTGCAGCGCCATCCGGAACACAAGCTAATATGGGTTTTTTTGCACCAATGTATTCATAAACTTTTCCCGGAAGTATTGCATCTATATTTCTTCTTCTGCCAGCCATAAACCAAAGCACGTCTGCAGATTTTAATTTAGCAATCGATTCATCGTGATTTACATATCCATTATCTTTAACGAATGATTGCAGTTTAAGTTTGCGTATAAGCTTTTGATTTTCTTTTCTAAGGAATCCAACAAAATGTAGTTCAATGTTAGCGGCAATATCCGGACGTTCTATTGTAATTTGTTTGAATGCTTTTAAAAGATAGACAGGTGAATTGTAAACCATAAATATACCTGAATACATTAAAACCATTTTGTTCTGAGGTTTTGGGTGTGCAGATATCTTTTCAAAATCATCATGATCATATCCGTGAGAAACTATCACAACATCATCAAATGTTAAAAATGGATAAGTGTGCAGTAGTTTTTCTTTAATCTTTCGATTAGTCACTATTACCCTATCTGCAGCTTTTAAAGCATGGTATTCTTTGTTCTTATGGATTATTTTATGAAATGGAGTTGGATAAAAAGCAAAGTAACTCTTGTACCAAAGATCCCGGTAATCAGCAAACAAAGGAACGTCATGTTTCTTTTTAATTTTGGAAATAGCATCAAATGCTGAAAATGGCGGACAGGTAACAAATATTGCATCAAATTTTTCTACTGATAAAATTTCATCAATTTTCTGTGCAGCAAGTTTAGACCATGACACTTTGTTATCAGGAATAAAGAATGTCTGGCTAAGTTTGTCAAGTATGTTTCTTATAAACTCACTAGGGAATTTCATCATTCCAAACTTTGAAAGAATTGAATTAGGTTCGCTGCTTCCTGATACTCTGATTATACGAATATTTAATTCATTTAATTCTTTACTTAATGATTTATCATAAGCAAAGTAGGCTACTTTACCCGTGGTGATAACCGTTGGTTCCCAGTTATAATTCTTCATGTATTTAACAAACTTCAAAGTTCTTTGAACTCCGCTAAGACCTAAAGGTGGAAAATAATATGCAACAACAAGAACTTTAAACATTTTAAATACTTACTTATTTATGACTTTGATAATTTGGAGACTCTTGAGTAAGAATAACATCGTGCGGATGACTTTCTTTAAGTCCGGCTAATGTAATTCTAATAAACTTACTTTTTGTTTTCAGGGATTTGATATTTGGATTTCCAGTGTATCCCATAGACGCACGCAAACCACCTACCAGCTGATAAACAGTATCTTCAAGTGGACCTTTGTAAGGAACTCTGCCTTCAATACCTTCAGGTACCAGCTTTTTAATATCATCTTCGGCATCCTGAAAATATCTATCCTTGCTGCCCTTCTTCATTGCACTTAGCGAGCCCATACCGCGATATGATTTAAAGCTTCTTCCCTCATAAAGAATTTTTTCACCAGGACTTTCTTCTACACCGGCAAATAATCCCCCGATCATAACGGAGTCTGCCCCGGCAGCAATGGCTTTAGGAACATCACCCGTTTGTTTTATTCCGCCATCAGCAATAATAGGAATGCCAAACCTTTTAGCAGCATTATAAGCTTGAGCGATAGCTGTTATTTGAGGAACTCCTACCCCAGCAATCACTCTTGTAGTGCATATTGACCCAGGACCGATTCCCACTTTTATTGCATCAACTTTACAATTAATAAGATCAAGTGCGGCGTCATAAGTGGCTATATTACCAACTATTAGCTGGATATACTTGAATTTTTTACGGATATCTCGAACAGATCTTAAAACGCCCTGCGAATGACCGTGAGCAGTATCGATAACAATCGCATCAGCACCCGCATCTGTTAAAGCTTTTACTCGGTCGATAGTATCATAAGTTACACCAACAGCTGCCCCAACTCTAAGTCTACCCTGTTCATCCTTGCAAGCATTTGGATGCTTTTTCTTCTTTAAAATATCCTTAAATGTTATTAAACCTTTTAACTTTCCTGACTTATCAACTACCGGAAGCTTCTCTATCTTATATCTCTGTAAAATTACTTCTGCTTTTTCTAAAGTAGTACCCAAAGGTGCTGTAATTAAATTGTTTTTAGTCATAAGATCAGAGACTTTGAGTTTCTTATTTGGTTCAAACCTAAGATCTCTGTTTGTAAGTATTCCAACTAACAGATTATTTTTATCAATGACAGGAATTCCTGAAACCCTATATTGCTTCATTATGTCAAGTGCATCACCAATCGTTTTATCAGGGGTTAAAGTTATTGGATTTCTAATCATACCACTTTCAGATCTTTTAACCTTATCTACTTCATGACATTGATCTTCAATACTCAGATTTTTGTGCAATATTCCAATTCCGCCTTCACGTGCAAGTGCAATCGCCATAGCAGATTCGGTAACCGTATCCATTGCGGCAGAAATTATTGGAATATTTAATTTAATTTCAGGCGTTAGATGTGTTGAAATATCAACCTCACGAGGAAGGACTGACGACTTGCCTGGCACGAGTAAGATATCATCAAAAGTTAAACCCATTTCTAAAAATTTCTTATCTAACATATAATTCCTTCAATTTCACAAAACATAAATATAAAAATTATTCAAACGCTGGATAGCCAGTTATATCTTCTCCAATAATAAGTGTATGCATTTCATGTGTGCCCTCATAAGTGATAACTGATTCAAGATTTGCTGCGTGCCGCATCACCGGATATTCATCCAATATTCCGTTTGCTCCCAAAATCTGTCTGGACATTCGTGCAATATCTAAAGCGATTTTACAATTATTTCTTTTTGCCATGGAAACCTGGGTAAATTTCAAAGTTCCATTATCCTTTAATCTTCCGAGCTGTAAATTCAATAATTGCGCTTTAGTAATCTCTGTAACCATATATACTAATTTATCTTGGGTCATTTGATATCCAGCTATAGGTTTACTGAATTGTTTTCTAGATTTTGCATAGTCCAAAGCAGAATCGTAACAAGCCATCATCGATCCAACAACACCCCAAGCAATTCCATATCTTGCCTGATTGAGGCACATAAGCGCATTCTTTAATCCTTCAGTTTTTGGGAGCAAGTTCTCATCTGGAAGAAATACATTATCAAAAATAAGTTCTGAAGTTATGGAAGCTCTTAATGAATGTTTACCTTTCATCTCTGGAGCAGAAAATCCTTTCATTTCTTTCTCGACTAAAAATCCTCTTACAATGCCATCAAGTTTGGCCCATACAACTGCAACATCTGCAATTGTACCATTGGTAATCCACATCTTAGCACCATTAAGAATATATCCACCATCAACCTTTTCAGCTTTTGTTATCATACCACCGGGATTAGATCCAAAATCAGGCTCAGTTAAACCAAAGCATCCAATCTTAACCCCTTTAGCGAGTCCAGAGAGCCATTTATCTTTTTGTTGTTCGCTACCAAAAGTAAAGATTGGGTACATCACCAAAGCACTTTGTACTGATGCAAAACTTCTAATTCCACTATCTCCTCTTTCCAGCTCCTGCATAATCAAACCGTAGGCAACATTATTTAATTCTGCACAATCATATTTGCTTGGCAATGTCGGTCCAAATAGACCCATTTCAGCCATTTTAGGTATAAGCTGCTTTGGAAATTTTGAGTCCCGATTATATTCCTCAATAATCGGAATTACTTCTTCGGTTACGAATTCACGAACTGTATTCCTAATCATCAGTTCTTCCTCAGAGAGCAAGGAATCAATGTTAAAATAGTCTACTCCTACGAACTTACTCATTGTATCTTTCTAAAATTTGAATAGTGAAAATTATTAAAAGGTGATAAGAGAAACAATTTTAATTTTATAAATCATTCGATTGTTTAGGCTGAGCAAAATTACCTTGATAATATCATTAAATAGTTTAATCTTTGATTGTGTTAAAATCAAGCAGCAAAATATCAAAACTCTCCGCATACATTGTTTTGTTAGGTTATCTGACCATAACAACAGCTAATGTATTTCATTATCATAATTTTGATCTGGGCAATCCATTTTCATCTCTGATTTCTTCTGAAAAAAAACAAACCAGCCACTTAAGATTTATTGGCTCTGAGATTTTTTGTGTCGTTCATTTTGCATATAGTTCAGTAAACAATTCTTTAGTATCATTTGACAGCTATGGCGAAGATCGCATAACTAATTCAGAAGTATTTGATTTAAGCATTGTTTCTCCAAAACCTATTAAAGAAACCATTTTTAGTTTTTGCCTAAGAGCTCCTCCCTTTTCTATCTCCTAAATTTTCGTTTATTAAATAACTACAAATAATTTTTCAAGGAGAAGGAAATGACTTCATTCATTTTAAAATATTCTTATATCTTTTTATTCATTAGTTTACTAATTTTTACCACAACTAGCTGTAGCGATGAAACTGATCCTGTAATTCCCCCTTCTGAACATTTTGAACCTGAAGGTTGGGTAATAAGAGATGCCACCACAAAACCAATCCTTGTTGTATGGCAAGGTGTAATCCAAACTACTTGGAATTCCACTTCTGTTCCGGATACACTTTATGCACCACTTAATGCGCTTTCGGATCACTTTACAGTTAAGTTTCTGGACATAAATAAAAATATTATAAACCCTCCAGCCGATGCTGATCATCAGTTTGGCTGGCTTATAACTGATCCTTCAAAGCTTACTATTATTCAAGATAGTCCAACAGATTGGGCTTTTCATCTAAAAGGTTTAATCATAGGAACTACTACACTTGAGTTACAAGTAATGCATTTAGGACACGTAGATGTTAAAACTCCTAAAATTCCAGTCATTATCAGAGAAGACACAACTGCTTACGGCGAACCAATCGGTTTAAGATTAAGTTATGAAGAAGATGGAACAGTACTTGCTACAGCTACCGATTTAATCTCATCAGGATCATTGGATGTTCAAAAGGATTCTCTAACCGATCATATTGAAGTTGAGTTTTATGATGATCAAAATAGATATTATCAGCCGGAATATCCTTTACATACTCTTGATTTTACAATTGCCAATCCATCAATTATACAAGTTCTTCCCGAGGCAGGTGAACCCTGGGTAATCAGAGTTAAGGGATTATCAACTGGATCTACAACAGTTACTTTTAGGTTAATGGTTGCTGGTTCTGCTGAGTTTGTATCTTTTCCAATCAACGTTAATGTACAATAGATGAATTCATTATTTTTAAAAGATCATCGTCTTTCATTGGCGATGATCATACTAATATTTACAACTAATACAATTATAAATGCTCAATCAAGCCGACTAGGAACATTAGAAGGAATTGTTTTAGATGGATCATCTGATCTGCCGTTGGAAAATGCAATTGTTAAATTAGTTGAACTGGATAAGTTTGATGCTACTGATAAGAATGGAATCTTCGAATTCAAATCAATCCCATTTGGAAATTATAACATCGAAATATCTTTTTTGGGGTATAAAACATCATTTACATCCGTTAGCATTTATGATGAAATCAATAGAGGATTAATTGTTCATCTTTTCAACCTGCCAATAGAAACCTCAGCCGTGATAGTTACAGGATCTCATATCACAAGTAAATTTGATGACATGAATGAATTTATCAATGTTTTAAAGGGCAAAGAACTTCAACGCGAAATCGGATTAACACTTGCTTCTACTTTAAAAAATGAAACCGGATTAGCTATCAGAAGTATGGGCCCAGCGCCTGCACGTCCGGTTATCAGAGGATTAGGCAGTGATCGAATATCAATTACAGAAGACGGAATACAAACAACTGATTTATCAGCTACTTCACCAGATCATGCTGTTTCGGTTGAACCCTTTACAATTGATCGAATTGAAGTTATCAGAGGTCCCAAAGTTTTATTAAAAAACTCAACAACTATGGGTGGTGTTGTAAATATAATTAGAGACGAAATCCCTAAAGAAATTCCAAATTCTTTTTCTGGCAATGCAGGATTTTATGGTGAATCTGTTAACTCTGGTTATCTTGGAGGATTTGCAGCACTGCTGCCCATTGAAAAATTAGTGCTTAGGGGTGAGGCAACTACAAGAAAGGCTGATGATCTTAGAACACCAATCGGAACATTAAAAAATTCTGATATCGCAACCGATAATTTTAGTGCTGGACTAAGTTTTGTGGATAGCTGGGGCTTTACAGGATTGAGCATTAGAGAATTCAAATCTGATTATGGTGTTCCAGGTGGCTTTGTTGGTGCCCATCCAAATGGAGTTGATATAAGCATGCTAAAGCGTCAGATAAACGGAAAAATTAATTATCAGATAAATTCTGAATCATTTGAGAATATAGAGTTCCAATTATCGCGTGATTATTATAAGCATACTGAATATGAGAGGGCTGATATAATTGGTGCACAGTTTGTTATTTATAACTATCGCGGCAGCCTGGATTTGTCCAATAAAAAAATTAGTTTTCTTGATTATGGGACTTCGGGAATTTCTTTTGAAGCACGAGACTTTAACATTGGCGGATTTGTATTTACGCCTCCTACAAAATCATTCAAGCTATCAACATATTCTTTCCAAACCTTCGAAATAAATAAATTTAGTTTTGAAACAGGCGTAAGAATATCATTTGATGAATTTATTCCTCGAGCTGCTAACCCGAGTACCGATCCAAATTTTGTAATTGAAAGGAATTTCTTCAGCTATTCAGTATCTGTTTCATCGCTTTATTCATTAAGCAATAATCTTTCAGTTGGAATAAATTTAAACAAAACATCTCGAGTCCCCACAATTGAAGAATTATATTCTGAAGGGCCTCATCTGGCGGCATATTCTTACGAAATTGGAAATCCAAATCTTAATAGTGAAAATGGCTTTGGAGCAGAATTATTTTCTTACCTAAAAAATGATGATTTATTTTTTATGCTAACCTTATTTAGAAATGATTTTTCTTATTTTATAACTCCAAGGAACACTGGAGAAATTAATAGTCAAACACTCTTACCTATTTATCAAACAGAAGGTGTTCCAGCGATATTCTATGGTGCTGAAAGTTATTTTGAATTTAAATTTTTAGAACATTTTATTTTTTCAAACTCACTTAGTTACACTTACGGAAATTTTAAGGAATCTAGTAAGCCTCTGCCGCAAATACCGCCACTAAAAAATGTTATTCAGCTTAAATATACTATTGGAAACTTTATTACAGGTATCGGATCCGAAATAACGGCAGCTCAAAAGCGTGTTGATACTTTTGAAATTCCAACATCAGGTTATGCAGTTTTTAATGCTTTTGTTCAATACTCATTAGAAACGGGTTCGCTTATTCACAACATTTCTCTAAACGGTGATAATTTATTAAATAAGGAGTATAGAAATCATTTATCCAGAGTTAAAGTTATAATGCCTGAAGCGGGAATTAATTTTAGATTAAGCTATAGATTATATTTTTAATAAACGTATTTAAGTATTATCTTTGCCCTGAAAATTTTTCAGCTTGGAGAGATGGGTGAGTGGCTGAAACCAATCCCATTGGGACTAAACCTGTGTTCAACATATTTTTTTATTTTTCAGCTTGGAGAGATGGGTGAGTGGCTGAAACCAACGGTTTGCTAAACCGTCGTAGGGGTTAAACTCTACCGCGAGTTCGAATCTCGCTCTCTCCGCAAAAGCTTCCTGATTTTTAGGAAGCTTTTCTTTTTATGCAAACTTTTTATACCTACATACTCAA
>JBGAWM010000001.1:0-118717 GCA_044227615.1 Ignavibacteriaceae bacterium | reverse complement strand
GCTGAAACCAATCCCATTGGGACTAAACCGTCGTAGGGGTTAAACTCTACCGCGAGTTCTCCCATAGGGATGGCTTTGCCAGAATCTTTCGCTCTCTCCGCAAAAGCTTCCTGATTTTTAGGAAGCTTTTCTTTTTATGCAAACTTTTTATACCTACATACTCAAAAGTAAGAACCATAACAAACATTATTATGGTCATACCTCCGACCTGAATAAGAGAATTGTTGATCACAATTCAGGATTGTCAACTTATACTAAATCCTATCTTCCTTGGGAACTTATTTATTTTGAAGAATTTTCTACCCGATCTGAAGCTATGAAAAGGGAAAAATATTTTAAAAGTTTAAATGGCTATCATTGGCTTAAAGCAAACAATATTATTTAATCCATTAGCTGAAACCAATCCCATTGGGACTAAACCGTCGTAGGGGTTAAACTCTACCGCGAGTTCTCCCATAGGGATGGCTTTGCCAGAATCTTTCGCTCTCTCCGCAAAGCTTCTCATTTGAGAAGCTTTTTTATTTTATGACCAAATTCTATACTTATATACTTAAAAGTAAATTTTACAATAAACATTATTATGGTCATACCTCCGACCTGAATAAGAGAATTGTTGATCATAACGCAGGATAGTCAACTTATACTAAAACCTATCTTCCCTGGGAACTTATCTATTTTGAAGAATTTTCTACCCGATCTGAGGCTATGAAAAGGGAAAAATATTTTAAAAATTTAAATGACTATCATTGGCTTAAAGAAAATAATATTATTTAATCCATTGGCTGAAACCAATCCCATTGGGACTAAACCGTCGTAGGGGTTAAACTCTACCGCGAGTTCTCCCATAGGGATGGCTTTGCCAGAATCTTTCGCTCTCTCCGCTAAAGCTTCCTGATTTTTAGGAAGCTTTTTTATTTTAGGATAGCATTTTATACTGAACGAAAACAAATCTTGTAAATAGATCATTAGTTATTCTTGCAAAGCAAACCTATATAACTTACCTTGATTATGATCTGCAAAATAGAGTTCATTATTTTCATCAACTCCAAAAGTGGAAATTAAAAAATCAGTATCTATTAATAAACTATTATTTACTTTTCCATTATTGTATTCAAGCGTCCAGATTTTACCAACTACATAATCTGCATAAACATACTTTCCGGTTAAGCCCGGTGCAGATTTACCATTGTAAACAAATCCACCGGTTATAGAAAACCCACCCAAATCATCGTGTCCATACTCCCAAATAGGTAGAACTAACCCGGTTGTGTCGCAATTATTTTCAGGATTAAAGCAATGGTTTGCTTCCATAATCCGCCAGCCATAGTTCTTCCCTTTCTCGATAATATTTATTTCTTCCCATTTATTCTGACCAACATCTGCACCCCAAAGATTTCCTTTATCATCAAAACTAAAACGCCATACATTTCTTAAACCAGATGCAAATATTTCTTCTTTATGCCCATAATTGTTTCCCTTAAATGGATTATCATCAGGGATAGTATAATTCTTATCGTTAGATTTTCTATCAACATCGATTCTTAAGATTTTGCCAAGAAAAGATTTTAAATTTTGTGCATGATTTTGAGGATCTCCGCCCGAGCCGCCATCACCGAGAGATATGTATAAAAATCCATCTGTTCCAAATGCTATTTGGCCGCCGTTATGATTAGAATATGGCTGCTCTATTTCAAGAAGTATTTCTTCACTTTTTGTATCTGCTTTAGAAGGATTATCATCCCTTACTCTGAATCTTGAAATTACAGTTCTTCTTGGATTGTCTGTAGTGTAATCAAGAAAGAATAAACCGTTCTCTTTATAATTGGGATGAAAAGCTAAGCCCAATAATCCTTGCTCACCGCCATAAAGAACTTTGTTAGTGATATCCAAAAATACTTCCTTCGTTTTGGACATAGGATTATTCTCAAACACATAAACAATCCCTGGTTGTGAAAGCACAAATTGTAATGCTTCAGATGGAAATGGGATTTCCTAAATTAGTTTAATGTAAAAACAGGAGATTCAAAAATGAGAGAAAGAAAGCACTACAGTCCTGAACAGAAAGTGATTATCGTCCGTGAGTTGCTGGAGAATAATGTTCCTATCAGCCAGCTTGCAGAAAAGTATCAGGTTCACGTTAATGATATTTACAACTGGAAGAAAAGACTTTTTGAGGGAGCTAAAGATATATTTCAGTCTAAACCTGGCAACAATCAGAAACAAATATCAGCAGAACAGAAGAAGATTGAAAAGTTAGAGTCCAAGCTAAAAGATCGTGATGAAGCTATTGCAATGCTCTTGAAGGAAAACATAGATATAAAAAAAAGTATCGATGGGGAGATCTTTTAATGCAATGGGTTGAACCTGATGTTAGAGAACAAGTAATTGGTTTTGTTAATCTGTACAGAGAAAAAACATCTTTGTCTGTAAACTGGTTTATTGGGAAACTTGGTATCAGCAGCAGTAAATATTATTCCTGGATAGGAAGACAAGGTCAGCTTAATAAGCATAATGGAAGTCTTCCCAGAAACCACTGGATTGTTAACTGGGAAAGAGATGCTATTACTCAGTATGCTAAAGATCATTTAGGCGAAGGTTACAGAAGACTTACTTATATGATGATTGATGAAGATATAGCTGCAGTTAGTCCTGCTACCACTTACAGAGTGCTTAAACAGGCTGGGTTACTTAACGAGTTTAACAAAGTAAAGAAGACAACAAAAGGTTTTGGGTTTGATCAACCAACTGCTGTCCATCAGCATTGGCATACTGATATTAAGTATGTGAACTTCCGTGGTACATTTTTGTTCTTCATCTCTGTTATTGATGGGTACAGCCGCTATATGGTTCATCACGAGTTGAGGATGAGTATGCAGGAGTTTGATGTTCAGATAACACTTCAGAGAGCTTTAGAAAAATATCCTGATTGCAAACCAAGAATTATTTCTGATAACGGCAGTCAGTTTATCTCTAAAGATTTTGCTGAATATCTTAAACTGATTGGGCTAAAGCATATAAGAACTTCTTTTGCCTATCCGCAGAGCAATGGAAAGATTGAACGTTACCACAGAACTTTGCAGCAGGAGTGTTTACAGAAAAAGTCTTTCATCAATCTTGATGACGCAAGAAAACAAATTGCCAGTTTTGTTGATTTCTATAATACTAAAAGACTTCACAGTTCTTTATATTACTTGACACCTGAAGATTTTCTTTTAGGAAGAGTTGAAGAGAAATTAAAACTTAGAGAAAGGAAACTTAAAGCAGCTAAACAAAACAGATATGAGGTTAGAAATGCTAACTGACTATCTACCTTATTTAATTAACGCCAAATTCCATTTTCTGCTGAACCAATACACAAATAATCTGTTTGTCCCATCCCTTGGCGTCTGAATATCTACGGGCTGTTCAAACTTAAGATTCGGGAATGCATCAACAATTAAATTATTCTGATTTTTAACTTCAGTTGAACAAGCAGCTAATAGTATCAAAAAGATGAATGATAATAATTTCATTTTGATTACTCCTTTTGTTTTAAATAAACCTACATAAAATTGGCATTAATGTCATTCTGTCCCTAAAGCAGTAAGGATCAGAATCTTCTTTTGTTAAGAATTTTAGATACTGAAATAATCCGCCGCGGAGAACAGGATTACAAATAGATAAAGCGACTTATTAATTAAAATAAGTTCTTGCAAACTCTAATAACCGCCAATAAGGCGGAGTATATCCATTTTGTATTTTAAATTTTTCAGCTTTCTCTAAAACAACTTTTTTTATCGACCTATGTAAAGTTTTAAATGCTTCGTGTCGCAACGCCGAAGTAGCGCTCATTCCTTCAGGAATAGGTCCCGCTGAATTAAACTGATTAAGAATACTGCTGTAGAGTTTAACTACCCTAACTATCGGAAGCATATACCAATCAACGGATATTTCGTTGCCTTCTTCACTCAATTCTAAAATTGCATCAACTACAGCATTATCAGTATGATCCTGGTAAAGTGTTTCTAAATCTCGCCACTCCGCAACAACGGCAAGTTGAGGATCATATTCAAGATCGGAAGGCTCTTGTGTTTCAAAATTTTTTACACCAAAACCCGCAAGTAATTTGGCAGTTCCTAAGGAGGAAATTGTTGATTTTTCCATCCACAAGTTGATACCAAGTTTGCTGTATTCTGATGATGCAACTTCTGAACAAAATAGTTTATCTGGATTCTTATAATCCATTTCAAAATCATAGGGTATATGGTCATTTAATGCTCGTTTAAGAGAACTGGCAGCGGCTTTGTGCGGCAGCATTGGATCGGCAATTAACTCTGGTAGATCACTGCGAGGTCTTAAAACCATAACACGCAATTTTTTATCATTCATATAATCTTCAAGTGAAGCAATTGCCACTCCAACTTCAATGTGTGCTTCTATTACGGATGCATCATTTGTTTTGGAATCAACATACACAAGTGCTACGTGGGAGAAGTTGCCGGGATAGTCGCTTCCGCGTGAAATTAATGCTGAGGTTGGTGCACCACCACGAGATAATAATATATCGCCGCTGTGAATTTTAACGCCAAGAGAATTAGTTGAAGGTGTAATTGATGGTTCATCGTTTTCATAACTAAGCAGCGGTAAGTCTTTTTTTTCTGATTGCAGAATAATTTCTTCAATTGCAGCTCTTCCGCCATAAATTAATTTGTATAAAGCATTTCTAACAGAAGTTTCATTTGGATTCCAGTTCTTAGATTTATTTTTTATTATCTGTCTCATCTCTGCGATAAGTTCAATGTACTTATCAGACGAATCGGAACAAGCCCCAATTAAGGGAGCAGTTTGAAAAACTTTAGTTAGTAAATTATCTATTACCTCATTGTCCGGACCCAAATCATTTTTTTCAATATAATCTAAGGTATTTTTAAATTCTATGAGTCTCTCCCCGATCGTTCGAAACAAATCATTGCAATCAGACTGACGTACTTTAATAAAACTATCCTCCAGAGAATGCCAGACTGAATCCCTGTTCCAAACAAATTGAGTGTGTTGTGCAACTTTAATATTATCTACACCCTGCTCAGGAATCAGTAATATTAAATAAGCAATGATAATTGCAGCTGCGGCTATTTTAATTTTTTTATTCAATCAGTACCATTAGTTAACGTATACTAATAAAAATAGTAAGTAGTTTATTTAGAATTTACACATCACAATTTAAAGATTTAATAATGTAATCTTTTTGTAATCGCAACTTTTTTATATTATTTTTGTGTAGTTGCTAACCAATAAGGATTTACCCCGGTCCTTGTGTTAGAACTGACCCTGATGCTTCGGTATCAGGGTTTTTTTTATTCTTTATCAATTTTCGATCTATAATATTTGAACAAAAATATTCAGTAAATTTTTTATTTATGATTCAATCATCAAGCATTTGATACATTGTTTTACTAATTTTAGCACCAATAAAATAATTATCCGAATTTACAAGTGCAGTTACTCCATCAAATCTTATAAAACTTATTCCCATGGGATGAAAGTAATTTTATGTTAAGAATATTTACAATCCTTTCTTCAATGATAATTTTTTTCTTGTTTGTCGGCTGCGATAATAAGACAGAAAAAATTGAATTAGGATTAAATGAAAAATATAATTTTAATCAAGCTGAGTATGAAAATATTTTTAGAAGAAATATCATTATACCTGATACATTAAGTACTCTATTTGAATTATTTGGAAATAATTTAGATACTATTAAGTCCTACTACACCAGACACAACTTTAAACCAATATTTCTAAAAAGTTTTGAAACGAAAAATTTTGTTGATTCCCTGCTAGATATTTTAGGTAATGCTTATCAGCATGGATTAAACCCTGAGAAATACCATTACTCCCTAATTAAAGAGCAATATTATGAGTCGCTTAAACCGAACATAGAAAACAATAAAAGATATTTCTATTTGGCAAATGCCGAATTAATGGTTGCCGATGCGATTGTAAATTATTCAACTCATATGCGGCATGGAGTTGTTAATCCAAGAAAATTATTTCCTGATTCTTATTTCTTACCCGTTAAAGATTCCTTGAACCTGCAAATGTTTGAACCTTTACATAAGGGAAATGTCATTCAGTATTTGTATAGCATCCAACCCAAAAGTGAAAAGTACAGAAGATTACAAAGTGCTTTAATACGATTTGATTCACTTCAGCGAATGGACTGGCCAGCAATTCCAATTCCTGTAAAGAAAATACAGATTGGTGAAAGCTTTTCTTCCTTAGGTTTAATAGCTGATAGGTTATCTATTCTTGGTTTTCTGGATACAAGTAAAGTTAAAATTGCAGATCATTCCATTTACGATTCTTTACTTGCTGAATCAATTAAGAGTTTTCAAAGAGCTAATGGATTTAATGGTGATGGAGTAATTGATAAAAGCACCGTTGAAAGATTAAATATTTCCCCAAAGGATTATGCAGATAAGATCAAAATAACTTTAGAAAGATTTAGATGGTTAGATTATTCGGATACTTCTAGATACATTTTGGTTAACATACCGGATTTTAAAGTTTATGCAATTGAAAAAGGTAAAGAGAAATTTAATATCACGATTTGTACTGGCAGAAAGGGAGAATGGGAAACTCCTATTCTTTACGGGCAAATTTCCTATATGGTTCTCAACCCGACATGGTCTGTCCCAAGGAGTATTATTCAGGAAGAAATCGTTAGTGGATTAAGAAAGGATTCTTTGTATCTCAAAAAAAGGAATTTTAAAGTTTACAAATCCGGTCAAAGTGTAAGTTTGAATGGATTGACTGCAAAGGATTTTTCGTCATCAAATCGTTACAGCATAGTGCAAGATCCTGGGGCAGGAAATGCCCTTGGCAAAATAAAATTTATGTTTAAAAATCCATTTGGGGTCTATCTTCACGATACACCAACAAGAGCGCCTTTTAAATATGTTAACAGAGCGGTGAGCCATGGCTGTATGCGCGTTGAAAAACCATTTCTATTTGCAGAATATCTGCTTAACAATAACTCAAGATGGACAACCGACTACATTAAAATTGAAACAGGACAAAAGATTGATGATCAAAACTTAGTGAATGAATTTTACAGCAAGAGAACTGAATTAAGAAAAAACTCAAGTTATGGTGTAACGACTGAGGTTAAGTTTGATCGATACATTCCATTATTCGTTGATTACTATACTGTGTGGGTTGATGAAAATGGAATATTTAACTATCGAGACGATGTTTATGGAAAAGATAAAGTTCTGATGGAAAACTTTTTGATAAGTACGAATTGAGAAAATCTTCCATTTCATTTTATTTGGAGTGATTTATTTTTACATTTAATCATCAAAAAATGATTGATTAATTTTATTTGTAATGCTCATATCTCATAAGACAAAAAACCTTGTTTCGATTTTAATTGCAGTATTATTCCTTTATAATTCTTTTGGATATCTCTTTCTATACTTCCCGGCAAGTTTATTAATAAAATATACTATGCATAAATCCATTAAAGAAAAAAAAATGGATCCAGAGGATTTAGTTACGCTTTCATTTAAAATATCTGAGCTTGAAAATCATAAATACGATTTTATTTGGAAGAAACCCGGCAGAGAATTCCGATTTAACGGCAAGATGTATGATATCGAAGATAAAATAATAAGGGGCGATTCAGTTTATTACACAGTTTATTATGATCACAAAGAAAATATTCTTGAGGAACTTTTTTCTATCCAACAATCGGATAACAAAAAAGATAAGCCCCAAAATACGGTTCAAAGAGTTTTATTAGTTGGACTTTATTATGAGCAAGTAAAATATTTTATTTATGATTTTAAAAATTCCACTTCATCAAAATTTCCGCTAAATAAAAATGCAGCGGATTTTTCAAATTACATTTCAGATATACCAACTCCCCCTCCACGCATAATTGTGTAGTAATTGGATTTATTAATAAGGACTCAGAGATATTATTTTAATTGTCTTTCTCTGAGCTACTACACAATATTGAAAGGTTATGTATATGAATCTATTTAAGAGGATTATACTGATGTCTTTTCTTATCATAATTTTGTGCTCGATTATAAATGCGCAAAAAAAGGACTCAGTATTATATCTAATTCCAATTGATCAGATTGATTCTATTAAATATCAAACTGATGATGTGATTGTAACAGGTACTAGGACTAATCAAAAAATTATTGATATCCCCTACTCTGTTGTAAGAATCAATTCGACTCAATATAAATATGAGAAGAGCATGTTTATAAATGATGTATTAAATGCTGTTCCGGGTGTTTTCATGCAGTCACGCTATGGTAATCACGATGTTAGGATCTCAATCAGGGGATTTGGAAGTCGTTCTAACACTGGTATTCGCGGTGTAAGAATTCTTTTAGATGGAATTCCAGAATCTGAACCCGACGGGCAAACAAGAATTGAAGCCATTGACTTTAATTCTCTTGGTAGTATTGAAGTAGTAAAAGGAAATTCATCCTCACTCTACACTAATGCACCAGGTGGGGTTGTTAATTTTATTAGTGATATAAACTTCTCAAAATCATTTGTAACTCAATTCAATGAATTTGGTTCTTATGAATTGAGAAGAAATGGTATTAAAGTTGGAGTCCGGAATGAAAATTATGGCTTCCTGAATACATACACATATCATACTTATCAGGGTTTCCGTCCTCATAGTGAGGACTATTGGCATATATTGAACACAGTATTGGAATCAACTCCTGGTGATAATACAAATCTCCAATTTCTTGGTTACTTTGCTACCGGACTTATTCGTCTGCCAGGTTCATTAACAAAAACAGAATTTGATGAAGATCCATATCAAGCGGCTCAGCGAGAGATTGATTGGGATTTTCGTCGTGTTTCTAAAAAAGGCAGAGTAGCAGTCAGATTCAATACAAAATTTGGTGAAAAACTTGCTAATGAAATCGAAGTGACCGGATACGGCACGATTAAGTATTTTGAAAGAGCAGCAAGAAACTCCTTTAGAATTTTTGACAGATATGGTTTGGGTGCATCTGCAAAGTATGTTAATAATTCGACTATCTTTGAGAATGACAATAGTTTTACTGTTGGAGGTGATTTGTTCTATCAAACCGGTCCAGTATCCGAATTCAACAGCATAGGAGGGGCTAAGGGAGATGAACTTCTAAACTACATCGATGAAACAGTTGGAAATACAGGTGCATATATTCTTAATAACTTTGAGGTTTATAATAAGCAATTGTACTTCCTAATTAGCGGAAGATATGATTATGTTTATTTTAATCAAGTCAATAGACTATTGGGTGCACAGAACGATAATAGAGTATTTGAAGATTTTACCCCAAAGTTCGCCTTGAACTTTAAACTGACTCCATCAATTGCAATTTATACATCTTTCGGATATAGTTTTGATTCGCCAGCTGGGAACGAATTAGATAATTACCCAACAAGTTCAGATCCCGGCGCTCTGATGAATCCTGATCTTAAACCTCAAAATTCAACAAATTTCGAACTTGGTGTAAAGGGCAACTTATTGAATAGCCAAAGCAATTATTTCAACAATACACTTTTTGAATTAACATTCTTCAATACTACTGTAGAAGATGAAATTGTTCCGTTTGAGGTTTACGGAAGTGTTTACTTTAGAAACTCAGCTAAAACTAACCGAAGAGGTTTAGAAGTAGGATTCTCAAGTGAAATATTTGAAAGACTTAAAGGAACATTATCCTATACTTTCTCCGATTTTGTGTATGATGAGTATGCTGCAGTAACTATTGAAGTCGATTCGTTAGATGAGATTATCACCTCGTCAGAAGATTTCAGTGGTAATGTTGTACCAAGCGTTCCTAAGCATAATTTTATGTTCGCGTTGCAGTACACACACCCTATAGCATCTAACATAAATGGATTTATCAAAGGAACATACCAAAGCATTAGTGGTATGTACGTTAATGATGCAAATTCAGCTGAGACTGAAGGATATCAAGTCCTAAATTCTACATTAGGTTTTGAAATGTTTTTTGGTAAATTTAATTTACTTGTATCGGGTGGAGTAAATAATATGTTAGATCAAACTTATGTCGGATTTATTAATATTAATTCTTCAAATGGTAGATTTTATGAAGCAGGAGAACCTCAATCCTTCTTTGCTACTTTAAAATTAAATTACGTATTTTAGTTTTTAATAAAGGAAATTATGATAAATAAGTTTTTCATTTTATCTGTCAGTTTTCTAATTATTAACTCCGTCTCCCTTCCACAGGGAGGCGGTTTAATTATTGGAGATAATTATAGGCTTTTTCCATCAACCTCATCTCAATCAGAAGTTTTTATCACAAAGCATTCTACAAACCCAAACATATTATTTTCGTCGGCTAATACATTAAAATTCACACCATCCTTCTTTGTTAGTGAAGGTGTTTATGTTTCCTCTGATGCAGGACTGAGTTGGGATGGAAGTGATACTTGCAAAGGGGCTAACATATACTTTCATGGTGGTGATCCATCAATATCCATCGATAAAAATGGAACCTTTATTTTAACAAGAAAAGGTTCAACAACTTTTCCCGGTGTTTATTCACATTACTCAACGGATAACGGAATAACCTGGTCATCACAAAAGACTATTTCTCCTGATGATTTAGAAAGAGCAACCATAGTTTCAGACACTGATCCTAATAGTCCGTTTTATGGACGAACTTATTGTGTTTGGGCATTGCTTACACCGCCCTACCCAATAAAATTTTCGTACACAAACAATATTACATCAGCCTGGAACACAGTAGCACAGATAAACAATCCAACTGTCCGTGGAGCAGGCGGAGAGGTTGCTTTAGGACCGGACAATCAAGTATATGTCTGCTGGGCCGGAGTTTCAAATTCTTCTCCATTTACAGAAACGCAAGTTGGATTTGCTTCATCAACCAATGGTGGTGGCAGTTGGAATGTTCTTGAAAATGCCTTTCCAATGAATGGGATCGTAGGAATACTTGCAACCAAACAAAGCATAAGAGTTAATGGCTTACCTAGAATGGCTGTTGACTTATCTAACACTACAACACGAGGAAATATTTATATCGTAACAGCACAAAAGAATCTTCTGCCGGCAGGTAGTGACCCGGATATAATTCTAAGGAAATCTACTGATGGCGGTCAAACCTGGTCTGAAGCAATTAGAGTTAACCAGGATGCATTAAACAATGGTAAAACACAATTCTTTACAGGGATAACTGTTGATGTATTTGGCGGTATAAACATAATTTTTTATGATGATAGGAATACTACCAATGATTCATCTGGTGTTTTTCTTGCAAGATCAATAGATGCAGGAAATACATGGAATGAATATGAAATTAGTGATCATAATTTTAGACCAACTGCCATTGGTGGCTTAGGACAGGGTTATATGGGTGATAACATTGATATAACTTCAGTTGGAAACAAGCTTTATCCTGTGTGGATGGATAACTCGACTGGTGTTTACCAGGTTTGGAGCGCGCCTATTGAGATTTTATCGGTCAATGTAAGCGATGAAAAAAATATTGCTCCTGTTGATTTTAGCTTAATGCAAAACTACCCTAATCCATTTAATCCAAATACTTTGATTGAATTTGAAATTCCTATTAGTTCAGATATATCTCTAAAGATTTTTGATATGACTGGAAAAGAAGTTGCAATACTGGTAAATGAGTTTAGAGAAGCTGGTAATTATAAAATAAATTTTGAAGCAAATAAGTTTAACTTATCAAGCGGAGTTTACTTTTATAAATTAACCGCAAATGGATTTACACAAACAAAACCTATGGTACTGCTTAAGTAATTTTATTTGAGCAGCAGCATTTTTTTTGTCTCAATATAATTATTTGTTTTTAACTGGTAAAAATAAATTCCACTTGGCATCGCAGAAAAGCCCGATGCAGTATAATGAGCTGAATTAAACTCAACTTCATACTTCCCCGCCGGTTTCTCTTCGTTAACAAGAGTAATAACTTCTCTTCCAAGTAAATCAAATATTTTAAGTGATACAAATTGTCTATCATTTAACGAATATTCAATTTTAGTGCTGGGATTAAATGGATTTGGATAATTTTGCTCAAGAAAAAATTTGTCAGGAGGTTGTTCGGCTAAATTTTCAACACTAACAGGTGTGTCAGGAATATACTTTAAAATATACCCACTCTCAGCTGCAACAATACCGTGAAGCGAATCCGCAAAGCCAATTGCAAAATAGCAGAGAGAATCGTCGGTTGGACTGAAATCCCAGCTTGCTGCGCCGTCATAACTTACAATAAAATTGTTGTCACAGCCTAAAGTTCCCCAAATTTCTTTTGGTGTTCTTTGAGATATGGAAGTAACTCTGCCATATTTAGAAAGCGAATCATAGCTAAATATATTTTCTTTAATATCAAAATTTAAAACTCCAATAGGGTAGCTGCGTTCTCTATCTGCTGAAAGAGCAAGTGCATTAATCGAATCTAAAAATAAAAAATCATCAAATTTATCAGGTGCAATACCATAAGCTTTCCATAACTCTCCATAATTATTCGTTCGCCAGACTACTCCAGCTACATCAATAGCGCCACCAGCTGCAAAACCATATTGAGAGGTAGAGAACTTTATTTCGTTAATTGGAAACCTTGAGAATAAACCAGTATCAATATTTGCTGGAATCCAGTTGGCACCACCATCGTTAGTAAAAGATAGGTCAAACGGCTCGCCACCAATCCAACCATTTAAAGAATCATTAAAAAATATTGTTGTTAAATTTATATTTAAGTAACGATAGTTATCACTCTCCCAATTAATGCCACCATTTGAAGTCCTTAAAATTTTACTTCTTGTATTAATATTTTCATAATCAAAAGTAACTGCCCACCCTAAGCGCTCGTTTAGAAAAAAAATATCCGAAATGTAGTTTGAAACTCCAGAGTTTTGCATCTGCCAGTTATCGCCTTGATCTCCTGAAAACATAATAACACCACTATCCCCTGCAACCCAGCAATGCAGTGAATCTAAATAAAATACTTTAAGAAGATTGAAATCTGTTGGTGTTTTAATTTTTTCCCAGCCAGATTGAGGATGGATTGTGAAAATGAATGATACAACAATTATCAAAACGTAAAATATCTTATTAATCATTTTCCAAGGTTCATTTTTATGAATATTTAAAGAAAGAAAATTAAATTTTTATTATAAATTTCAGAGTCAAGATAATAAAAATGCATTTTAATTGTACTGTTATCTTCATTTTACTTTATTATCTTGAATTGAATCTTAAAAATAATAAGGAGTGTTCATGCGTAGTTTAATTTTAATTGTAGTCAGTTTTTTTACGTTAATTTTAGTTAACGGTTGCGAAGAAAAAGAGCAGCCTGAAGTACAAAATCAACCACAGATGATGAATGAAAGTGTTTCAACTTCTGTGCGTAATGTTGTTGTCGAAGAAAAACTTGATGCCAATAATTACAGTTACCTAAAAGTTGCTGAAAATGGAAAATCGTTCTGGATTGCAGTGCCAAAAATGGATATAAAACCAGGTGAAAAATTATCTTTTTCAAAATTTATGGATATGCAAAATTTCAAAAGTGAAACCCTGGGAAGAACATTTGAATCTGTTTTATTTGTTGATGATGCAACTACAGGTGAAATGGTACAAAACGTTGCCTCCCCGCATTCAAATATCAGTTCTGGGAAAGATGCATCAATAAATGTAGAACCTTTAAAAGATGGATACTCTATTGAACAAATTTATTCAAAAAAATCTTCTATAGTTAACAAAGTTGTAAAAGTTAAAGGTGTTGTTGTAAAAGTTAATAAAGATATTATGGGCACAAACTGGATACATATTCAAGATGGAACCGGTAAAGATGGAACACACGATCTATTGGTTACATCTGATACTGTTCCTGAAATTGGTAATACTATTATCGCTGAGGGTAAGGTTATTTCCGATAAAGATTTTGGTTCTGGTTATTTTTATTCAGTTCTTTTGGAAAATTCTAAAATTACTTTACAATAATTTCTTTAAGCCCGAAGTTAAAATAACTGACTTCGGGTTTTTTCTCTGATTAATCTTAATTGCATCTCAGGAATATTTATTCTCGAGTTTTTCAATCCTCTCTTTTAACTTTATCAAGTTAAGATTCTTTTTTAGCCCGAATTCTTTTTTTGCATAATCAGTAAAGTACCTGTGCCTTTTGAAAAACTCTAAAGAACCCTTGAGCCATTCCATTTCCGAAAGATTTTTTATTCCTTTTAAAGCAAATTCTTTTCGAAGCAACTCTCCCCTTTCTTCAATATCATCCATTCCTAAATGTTGAAGATCGGCATCACAAATAATTTCTTCTAACTTATTTTTTGGCGAGTGAGGAATTTGAGTTGCCTGGATGCAATCAATTATTACTAAAATCTTTTCACTTGGGTAGTTAACTTTTTCTAAAAAATCTCTGGCGTATGCAGAACTTTGCTCTTCGTGCCCTTTACAGCAATGAAAGTATCCTGTATCGTGAAACCAGGCTGCTATTAAAAGCATTTCTGTTTCATCTTCTGAAATATTTTCTGCAATTGCAATTTTTTTTGTAACAGCCACTACTTCTGTAGTATGTAAGATATTATGATAAATATTTTCTGCTGCAGATCTATCTTTAAAGAGACCCATTACATAATTTTCAACTTCTAGAAGTATATTATTATCGGACATCTATAAACCTCATTATCTTGATGCATATTCTTACAAATTTTATTTTAATTTTATCGCTAATTATTATTTTTTTCGAAATAAAATTAAATTATTTACTCAGAAACTATGGTGAGAATTATCACAGTTGTGATTTGAAAACAGGACATAAAAATGAAGAACTTAATCCTTATAAGGCACGCAAAATCAAGTTGGAAAAATACCTCACTTGATGATTTTGAGCGCCCGCTTAATAAAAGGGGTAACCAGGATGCCCCAATTATGGCAGATAGATTACTAAAAAGGGGAATTAATGTGGATTACATAATTTCTAGCTCTGCAAAAAGGGCTGCGGATACTGCACAAATTTTTGCGCGTGTTTTATCCTATAATTCAGAAATTACACTGACTGATGATCTTTATGAGGCTTCTCAAAATCAAATATTAGAGGCTATTAAAAGGATTGATTATAAGTATCAAAATATTTTAATAGTTTGCCATAATCCAGGATTGACAAATCTAGTTAATTACTTATCGGACGATTTTATTGATAATGTACCAACGACAGGAATGGTTGGAGTTTCAATTGATTGTGATTGGAAAGATATAAGTAAGAAATATAGTTCGATTATTTTTTTTGATTATCCAAAGAAAAAATAAATGCAGTTAAAATAATTTTAGTCGAAAGGAAGATTCATCTTTATAATAAGTTCTTTAAATCTAGGGTCATCATGAATCTCTTTCCAATATCTTCCTCTTATAAAAATCAAACCTCCAATTTTTTCATCATATGCTCGCTCTAAATATTCAAAAGCTTTATCGTAATTTTTTAATCCCATATTGATAATAGCATAATCGAAAAGAAACGAAACATCCTTTTCATTCTTTGTTCTTTCCTCAAGCTTTGCAAAGCACTGTTCAAATTCAGTCTTCATCCCAAGTTTTGCATAAATATAGCCAAGCGCTGCGTTCGATTTTAAAGGGTCACCCAGTAAATCCTGAGATTGCTTTAATCTTTCAATAGCTTCATCGTGCTCACCTAAGAAATAATGAGTCCAGCCCAAACCATTTAATGCGGCCCTAAAAGTATTATCCAGTTCTAAAGTTTTTAAAAATTGCGCCTTTGCCTGATCAAACAAACCACAATGAGCATATGTTTCCCCAAGTGATGCGTTGATAGGAATAGAAAGCGGATCAATCTCTAACGCTTTTTCTGATTCTGCAACCGCTTTTTTAATGTTACCAATCGCAAGCATGTAGTAAGCAAAGTATTGATGAGCTTCAGCACTATTTGGATTAAGTTCTAAAGTTTTTATAAACGATTTGTAAGCGGCATCCCAATTCCAATTAAAAAATTCAACCATTGCAATTGATAAATGCGATTCAGGTAATGAATCGTCTAATTGAAGTGCCTTTTGTGCGAACTCTTTGGCTTTAGGATAGGCAGCAGCTGAAGGCATCTGACTAAACGCACCAAGATAAACATAGCAGCCGGAAAGTGCAGAATATGCTTTTGCAAAATTCTCATCTAGTTGAATTGCTTGCTCTAAATACTCAAGAGATTTTCGGACGTCACTTGGAGTCCATTTCTTCCAAAAGTGTGATGACTTAAGATATAAATTATAAGCATCCATATTTTTGGTTGAAGACTTTACGAGAGTCTTTCTCTTATCTGATAATGTTAAATTATCAATAAGATTTTTTGAAATAGTACGAGCGATTTCATCCTGGACAGCAAAAATATCCTCAATATTACGTTCGTATATATCTGACCACTTATGATAACCAGTTTTAGTTTCAATCAGCTGAGCAGTAACGCGAACCTTATTTCCAAATTTTCTTACGCTGCCCTCTAAAACCGTTTTTACTGCAAGCTGTTGTCCGATTTCTCTTATGTCAATATTTTTCCCTTTAAAAGCAAAAGAAGATGTTCTGGATGTAACAAGAAGTTTATCAAACTTAGCCAATGCATTTAATATTTCTTCTGTAATCCCATCGGAAAAGTATTCATTATCCTTATCCGAAGTCATATTTATGAAAGGCAATACAGCGATTGACTCTTTTTTTAGTCCAACTAAAGTATCAATCGAAGATGTTTCAGGTATTTTTAAGTTGTCATTTTTTAATGCGTAAATTTCGATGGGTGTCTTAACATTTTTAAACTCATGATAACCAAGAGAAACTGCTTTGATTTCCTTATGATTACTTAACTCATCATAAACTTTTCTGGAAATTAGAACTGATCCACCAATAGCTGAAGCCTCTATTCGGGAAGCGACATTCACACAATCTCCAAAAATCCCATCGTCATCATAAACAATATCGCCAGAATGAATACCAATTCTAAGATTTACTTTTGGATCTCTTTGAAGCTCTTTCTGTATATTAATAGCGCATAAAACGGCTTCAACTGCACTTCCGAAAATTGTTAAACTGCCGTCTCCAAAATATTGAATAATTTTTCCCTGATGCTCAAGTGTATAATTTTCAAGAACTTTTCTATGCCTGTTGAGCAGACTATTAGCCAGAGTTTCATCCTCCTGCATCATAGCAGTATAGCCAACCATATCTGTGAACATCACAGCGGCAAGCATTCTGATTCCGTTTTGTTGCATTAAAAGGCTCTGGATTAAAATTCTAAATTGTGTAGTAAAAATTAGTCGATAAGATTATAAAAGACAATCTATGAATGATGTCCGGTTAATTTATAGGGTGAACGAATTAGTTCACCCTAAAAGTCCAATTATCCAAAAATTATTTTTTAATAGTCTGAGCTTCAACCACTGCAATCGCTGTCATATTATAAATATCATCAACAGTTGCACCGCGTTGTAAAACATGAACAGGTTTTTTCATTCCCATTAAAATTGGTCCAATAACGGTTGCTTGCCCGATTCTTGCCATAAGTTTATATGCAATATTTGCTGCATCCAAACTAGGGAAAACAAGAACATTAGCTCCACCTTTAATAGATGTGAATGGAAATGTTTTATCTAGAATTTCTGGAACTACTGCAGTATCAGCTTGCATTTCACCATCAATTATAAGCTCCGGCATTTTTGATTTTACAATCTTTACTGCCTCCTTAACCTTTAATGATTCAGGATATTCAGCACTTCCAAAATTACTGAATGATAACATTGCTATTTTTGGTACAACATCAAATGCTTTTACAGCGTTTGCTGCAGATATTGCAATCTCGGCTAATTGTTCTGCATTAGGATTTACATTAACAGTACAATCAGCAAAGAAATACGTTTCCTTTTTAGCAATGACGATATACATACCTGAGACAATTTTAAATCCTTCTTTAACACCAATACATTGCAGAGCCGGTTTGATTGTATTTGGATAACTTGTTGTATAACCGCTTATTAGAGCATCTGCTTCACCTGCCTCAACCATCATCGAACCAAAGTAGTTTGGTTTGTGTATTAGATTCTTTGCATCCCAAAGCGTAGCACCTCTTCTTTGTCGTTTCTTTAGAAATGATTCGGCATAGGTATTACATTTTTCATTTGTTTCAGGATCAATTATTTTGAATTCACCGGCATCAAATCCTATTCGTTCAATTTCGCTTCTGATTATTTTTTCATTACCCAACAAAATTGGATTTGCAACGCCATCATTGTAAACGGCGTGTGCTGCACGAATTATATTCTCCTCTTCTCCTTCAGGGTAAACAACTTTCTTAGCCTGCTTCATTGCTTTGTGGATCATCACTCTAACGATTTCTTTTGACAGACCTAATCTTTCCTTTAATTTTTCTTCGTAAGCTGTCCAATCCATTTCTTTAACTTTTGCAACACCAGTTTCAATGGCAGCTCTTGCAACTGCCGGAGCAACGTACCACAGCACTCTCGGATCAAATGGCTTTGGTATTATATAATCTCTACCAAATTCAAACTCCTCACCACCATAAGCTTTCATTACCATTTCAGGAACTTTTTCTTTTGCCAACTTTGCAAGCGCTAATGTTGCTGCCATTTTCATTTCATCATTAATACTTGTCGCTCTAACATCAAGTGCACCACGGAAGATGAAAGGAAATCCCAAAACATTGTTAACCTGATTTGGATAATCGCTTCTGCCAGTTGCCATAATTAAGTCTTTTCGAGCCGAAGTTGCATCTTCATAAGTAATTTCAGGATCGGGATTAGCCATGGCAAATATTATCGGATTAGGAGCCATTGTCTTTACCCATTCTTTCTGAACAACTCCACCGATGGAAAGTCCAACAAAAACATCAGCTTCTTTAAATGCTGCTTCAAGAGATGGGAATCCCTTCTTCTGTGCGTATCCATCCTTATACTTATTTAGATCTTTTCTATCTGTTGTTATGCAGCCTTTGGAATCAAACATATAAATGTTTTCTTTTTTTGCACCTGCACGTACATAATGATTGCAACACGATATAGCTGCTGCACCAGCACCATTTACAATAATTCTAACATCACTAATCTTTTTACCTGCTACTTCAATTGCATTTAATAACGCTGCACAAGATATTATTGCAGTACCGTGCTGATCATCATGAAATACAGGAATTTTCATAGTGGCTTTTAGTGTCTCTTCAATTTCAAAACATTCTGGTGCTTTAATATCCTCAAGATTAATTCCACCAAAAGTTGGTTCAAGCATCTGCGCAAGTCTTATTACCTCTTTTGGATCGTGAGAATTAACTTCAATATCAAAAACATCAATGTCTGCAAATCTTTTAAACAGAACTCCTTTGCCTTCCATTACCGGCTTTCCTGCTTCAGGACCAATATCACCTAATCCGAGTACTGCAGTACCGTTTGAAAGTACTGCAACTAAATTTCCTTTAGCAGTATATTTGTACACATCTTCAACATTATTATGAATTTCTCGGCATGGATCTGCAACGCCGGGAGTATATGCCATAGAAAGATCTCTTGCAGTTAAGCAAGGTTTGGTAGCAACAACCTCAATTTTTCCTTTACGTTCGCTGCTGTGATAATAAAGTGAATCTTCTTTTGTAAGTTTCATATTAGACTCCGTTAAGTAAGGATATTAAATTTTTAGAAAACTGGTTAATTATTTTGCTGGAAAGTTTATAAGAAATTCTTCGATAGGACGTATTAGAGCTTAAAGATAATTCTAGATTTTGGAAAATCAATATCTGTGGATTTTTAAATGTATCTGAGTAAATCAAGATTTTCATCTGAATAGCACTGAACAACAATTAAATAAATCAGTAAAAATTAGTAATACTAATATTTGTTAGTCCAAAATTAAGAAAATTTTAACTGTAGTGCTAAACAATTTTCTACTTGAATGGAAGTATTATCCTCATTTTACCATTGCTTCAGCCTGAAGCCTTTCTGAAAGCTCCTTCCCAAGATATTTATCAATTATAGAATGGATTAAATAAAGAAGCGGAGTAATCAACACAGCAATTGTAAATTTATAGATATAGTTTACCAATCCGATAACAAGCACTAATTTCAGATCCCACCCGGCGCCAATATAAAATGCTATAAACAAAACAACAAAGCTATCTACCAATTGAGAAACTAAAGTGGAACCTGTTGCTCGTAACCAAATTTTTGAAGAACCTGTAAATGACTTGAAGTAATGAAAAACTGTAACATCCACCAATTGCCCGACTAAAAATGCAGTTAGAGATCCAATAATAATCCATAATCCCTGACCAAATATTGTATTGAAGGCTTGATGCATATTTACATTTCCTAACGGTGTAACTCTTTCAATCCAGAAAGAAGCCGGAGATAGATTCATTGCGAAGTAAACCATTACAAAAGCGTAAGCGATAAGGATTGCCGCTGTAAATGATAGAAACTTTACACCTTTTCTGCCATAGTACTCGTTTATTATATCTGTCATTACAAATACGATTGGCCAAAGCACAACTCCGGCAGTTAGATTGAATGATAGATTTTCAATACCAAGTATTGTAAGATTTAATGGCTCAAGTCCAAGAGTAGTTTCCAGCGAAAATATTTTTACACCAACAAACTCGGCAAGTATTGCATTTGCTATAAAAAACGAACCAAGTATGTAAAAAAGAATTGAGGATTTGTCTTTCATAGATTACTAAATTTTTTAAGCAAATTATTCTAATTATATGATAAAACAAAAAAGCGGCTCCGAAAATTCCGGAGCCGCTTAATTATTTGAGAGAGTTGAATTTGGCTTATCTGCTTTTAGTTCTATTTTCTTTATCTGAAGTTCTTGTATCCTCTTTAGTCTGAGTTCTGTTATTCGTGTTGTTTCTTTTAACTTCAGTATTTCTGTTTACGCTTGTGCCACTGTTTTGTTGATTCTGATTTCTCTGTTCAATTTTCTGTGTTTCTCGTTTTTGCTCTACTTTTCTATCATTGTTTTGTTTGAAGACTTCAGTATTGGATTTCTTTTGTTCACGCTTCTGCAACGTTTCATCAATCTTTCTCTTCATTTCTTCATTTGTATTTCTCTGAGTTTGAATTTGTTCATTTCTTTTATTTTGATCGTTACGTTTAACTTCTTCAGTTCTTTTTATTTGTTCGTTTCTTTTAGTCTGATCATTATTTCGTTTTTCAATTTCAGAGTTTCGGCTATTTATTTCTTTTCTATCCTGAACTTTTCTATCGTTTTCAATTTTGTTACGAGAAACATCGTTACTTGTAATATTTCTTGAGTCTTCAATTTTCTCACGTTGATTTACAGTTCGACCATTTTCTTTCTTTTCAACTTTACGCGAATCTTCAATTTTAGTGTTAAGATTTCTATCTCTACCCAATTCAACTTTACTAAGTTCAAGAGTTGATTTTCTATCCTTCTTTTCAACCTTAACATCTCTTAAACCATCGCGAGAAATGTCATCTGAATTTGCAAAGTATGTTCTTATTTCTGTATCACGATTTTTGGTATTACGTTCTTTAGATAGTTCTCTAGGATCGTTAACTCCAACAAGATTTCTTTTTTCTATTGTTCTTCCACTTCTCTCACGGATTCTGTCAAAATCAACACCATCATTTCTAACTCTGCCATCATAATATGAGTAGTTAGTTCTCATCTTAGTTCTATTATGAACTCTATATTTTTGCTTAGGACCCACATAGTAATTGTAAACATTATTGTTGCAAAAATTATTGTACTGTACATAATTCCAGTGCTGATAAGGAACGTAATAATCATAAGAGTAATGTATTCCAATATTTATTGAGAACAATGCATAAGGTGATAATGGAGCCCAACCGATATAATCATCATCATATCTCCAATCAACCCAGGCAGGTGCCCATTCGTAATCAGGAATCCATATCCAGCCATAGTAATCATCATTGTACCATCTGCCGTAATGATAAACTACATCTCCAAAAGGTTCGTAAGAATCCCAATACCAGCCGTAATTGGTATAAATCCACTGTCCCTGATAATAAGGCGACCAGTTTCTTTTCATCATAGTAGGACGCCAAACAGGTGTACCGAAACCGATTTCTATCCAGGTTCCGTAAGGTGCGAGTGAAGTATAAAAATATCCTCCAACTCTTTTTGCATAGTTTGTGTTTGCATCAGCGCTTGCTAAGAAACCAAAAACTATTATGACTACTGCGATTATTAACTTTTTCATGACGTACTCCTTTGTGTCTTGCTTCTATTAGCCAAGGTTTATGCCATTGAAATAGTGATATTTTTAGCTAGAAATGAATTATTTGAATTGAAATTGTATAGTTAATTGTACAGTAATGTATTTGAGAGATTTCGGTAAAAGATTAGCGTTTTATTTTTCGATCCTTCCATACAAGATTGCCAAACATTCCCATAAAACCAGATATTAAAATATATGGGACTTGAAGAATTTCCGTTAGGATGAATGACTTCAAGATTTTGGAATCAAACAATAATGCTGTCCCCTTTTTAAGTATCAGATATTCTGAGGAGATTTTTATTAGTAATGAGATAATAAATGAAATGAAAAATTTTGCAGATAAAACTATTGCCAAAATTGGCTGGATAATTACTGATAGATAAAATAAAAAGATTAAAACTAATTTTAGTAAAAGTAAATTATCACCATAAAACAATCCTTTGCTTGCCCATCGCTTGCGTTGATGATAGAATTCTTTAATAGTTGGATTTGCTTCAGTTGAAACAATTGCATTTTTATCTAGTGCAAATTTTATTTTATAATCAGTATCACGATGCATTTTCTGCATCAACAATTCATCATCACCTGAGGATAGACTCATCTGATAAGTAAAACCATTAACCTCTTCAAATGCTTTTTTGCGATAGGCTATGTTTGCAGCATTACAGATTATTGGATTATTAGAACCGATCAATCCGGCTCCAGTGATTACCAAACCAGCAAATTCTAATCTTTGCATTTTACTAAAGAGATTTGAGTTAGAAATAAACTCAACGGGTCCCGAAACAAAACCTGTTTTCTCATCCATAAATTTTAAAAGATTTCTTAGCCAATCCTTTTTATGGATACAATCGGCATCAGTAGTAACAATTATTTCCCCCTTTGATTTTTCAATCCCAAATCTTATTGCTCTTTTTTTATGAGCATTTTTAGAATAATCTTTTGGGACAGAGTGAATAGATACATTTTCTTTCTTCGGTAAATTATTTAAAAGGTTTAATGAATTATCATTCGAAGAATCATCAACAAATATTATTTCATACTTTTCTGTCGGATAATTCTGAGCTGTAAGGCTATTGTAGATATTTAAAATATTTTTCTCTTCATTTCTGAAGGGAACAATTATTGAGATAAACTCTTGCGGAACTTGCTCACTCTCAACAATTCTAAGTTTTGATAATCCATAATAGACTTTAAATAAAAATATTACATAATGAAATGAAAGGATTAAAAAGATTAAAATTAAAATATTTTCAATCATTGTTCTTTTTTAACAAAAGAGTTAAACCTATCAAAGAAGGAATAAGAACATTTATAAAGAAAAGAAAGATTGAAGCATTAAATCCTGTAGAAGCAGATTCACCAAGTTGAGTAATAAAGAAAACTGATGCGCCCTCACGTATTCCCAACTCACCTATTGAAACTGGAGGAATAATTGTTTTGGCAAACATCATCAAGTTACCAGCCCACATATAATCCCAAAATTGATTATGATTAGAAAATGCTGAGACCAACAAGGCATATTGAATGAGAAAACACATATAAAATAAAAAGGATACAAAAAACATTTTTGCAGCATACTTTTTATCAAGTTTGCGGAATATTTTTATTTTTTCAAATAACCAATGAAGCTTTATAGAGTCTCTGAGCTTTATAAACAA
This sequence comes from Ignavibacteriaceae bacterium, assembly GCA_044227615.1. Lineage (GTDB taxonomy): Bacteria > Bacteroidota > Ignavibacteria > Ignavibacteriales > Ignavibacteriaceae > IGN3. The sequence goes on along the minus strand of JBGAWM010000001.1, from coordinate 94,769 downwards.
AACATTATCCCAAAACTTATCATTAAACAGCAACAGCACTAACAAATAAAATAAAGTGAAGATAAGAAGAAATAATCCTAATGTAATATAAAAGGTAACTTTATACTGATAATGCATAAACAGTATACTTGATATCGCCCCAAAGAAGGCTACAACAATCAGCAGAAATATTTTATCTAACAAAGTTGCGAGCGTTACGCGCAGTAAGGATTGATTTTTGAAAACAATAGCTCTTCCAAAATATTCGCCAATTCTAGCAGGAGTAAAAATACCTGCAGAAAATCCGTAGAAAAGCGAAAGCCATATTTTTGTATTATGATTTTCCTGAAGAACAACGTGTGCTGTGATTTTCCATTTATAAAATTGCAGATAAACATTTAAAAAGGTTAATAAAAATGCTGCAGTAATAAGGTAACGATTTGATTGCTGAATGGCGGTAAGTATTTCCTGAAAGTTAACTGCATAGACTAAATAGACTAACAACCCTAGAGCTATTAATAATTTTGCGGAAATTATTATTATACTTTTGTATCGTGCTATAAAACTATTCTGCTGCAAAATATTTTTTACTTGTTGAGCCGTCACTTTTTATTGTTCGATTTCCAGAATATTAATCTTTAATCCTTCAGTACAATTTGTGCACATACTTGTTTGTTTTCGATCAGCAAGTACAGCACTTCTAAATTTTTGGTACGCATCTGAAACCCAAATATCGGAAAATCTGCTGCCATTTAAAATTCCCAATGTGTATTCGGCATCCTTATCAAAGCAGCATGGAACCACTTTGCCATCCCATGTAATTACAGATGTTCTCCATAAAGCAAAACAATGATTTTTTAATTTATTTTTAATTGAAAATTGTCCATCCTTTACTACATATCTTCTATACTTTAGATTATTTGGTAAAAATTTTACAGCATTTTCATAAGATGAAATTTGCATCGTCTTAAAAACAAGTTTATCAACTCCAACTTCATCACAATACTTTCTAACTTCATCAAGTTGATGTTCATTTTGTTTCATTACGATAAATTGAAATTCCACATAAGGCTTTTGAAGCTTTAATTCCTTCTTACGTTTTAACAGAAGTCTTAATCCTTCATCGGCTTGTTTAAATGTTCCCCCAACACGGTACTTTTGATAACTTTCTTCGTCAAGTCCATCAACTGAATAAATTAATTTATCCGGTGCATTTTGAAGAACGCTATTAATATTTTTTTCATTGACAAAATGTCCATTTGTACTAATTGATACGTAAACATTATTCTGCTGTGCATAATTTATCATCTCAGGCAAGTGTTTATTTATATAAGGCTCACCTTGAAAAAATAATTGCACATAAAATCCGGTATCTTTTATCTGATCAATCCAATTTTTAAAATCATCAAAGTTTAACAAGCCAAGCGGACGGGTTAAAGCACCAAGTCCTGATGGACACTCAGGACATTTTAAATTACAGTGATTGGTAGGTTCAATGGAATACGAAATAGGCATTCCCCAAACAATAGGTTTCCTCACAATTCTGGAAATAGAAAATGAAACAACAATCTTAAATACGTTTATTGCGCGTTTAACAGTAAGATATTTGAAAAGATTTATTTCCAATGGTATTTTAATTTTTGATTGTGAAGATAACCAACTCAATCTAATAGTAAAAGATTAGTTTCAAGCATTTCAAAAAAATGGTTTAATTTTATTTGGAAATGAATATTGGAATAGTGCAGGAATTAAGTTTTAAATACCATTTTTAGTAAATCTATTTCAGTACTCCTTTGGGTAATTTCATTATTCCATAACTCCGCTGCTTTACAACTCCATTAATCCAATTGAAATGCCTCACAAGTTGGATATCTTAGCGGTGAGTTACGGCATTACAATTATATTGTGATGGATACTGCTTTTTCTTACTTTTGTTTAACCTTTTTCAACATTTGAGGTATTCATGTTTATCAATTTCGGCGATATTCCTAAAAACCAAAATTTATTTCTCGATTATCTATATGAATTCGAGAATGTAAAGGAATATTTTAAATATAACTTCCGTGATAAGGATAATTATCTGCCGTTATTTAAAAATATTTCCGAATCGCGCAAAGAAAAACATTTTGAACTATCTTCAATTATAAAAGATCAATATTCTAACACAGAAAATATTTCAAATAAAACCCTCAGAAATATCGATTTACTTGATAGAGAAAAAACGATTGCCGTTGTTACTGGTCAGCAGCTCGGAATTTTAGGTGGACCGTTATATACGATCTTTAAAACTATAACCGCATTAAGATTGGCAAATCAGCTTTCCGAGAGATATGATGAGTTTAAGTTCGTTCCCGTTTTCTGGCTGGAAGGTGATGATCATGATTTTAATGAAGTGCGGTCAATTAATTTGTTTGATAATGAAAATCAGGTTATAAATATTGGTTACAAAGAAGAGATTAATGATGATCATGCAAAACAGAGTATTGGTAAAATTAATTTTGATGAAGCATTAAATGAGTTTTTTAGAAAGTTTGAGGTCAGCTTAAGAGAATCTGATTTTAAAAATGAATTAGTTACAAAACTTAAAGAATGCTATCAGGTTGGTAAATCATTTAAACAAAGTTTTAGAGAATTACTTTTCTGGCTATTTGATGAATATGGATTAGTGATTTTTGACTCTCAGGATCCAAAAGTTAAATCATTACTAAAACCAATATTTAAAAAAGAGGTAAATGATTTTGCTCTTCACACTCAAAAATTAATCCAAACAAGTGCAAAACTTGAAGAGTTATACCATGCTCAAGTAAAAGTAAAACCGGTTAATCTTTTTTATCACACAGATGATGGAAGATATTCCGTTGAACCTGTTGAAGGAATTTTTAAACTCAGAAGAAAACGTAAACAATTTACAAATGAAGAAATTATTGCAGAGATAGAAAACTCGCCGGAAAAATTCAGTCCAAATGTTTTGTTAAGACCAATCTGCCAGGATTATTTATTCCCAACAGGATTTTACATCGGCGGTCCAAGTGAAATTGCGTATTTTGCACAAGTTACTCCTCTGTATGATTTTTATTCCATTGTAACTCCGATAATTTTCCCAAGATCGTCTGCAACAATTCTTGAAAAGAATGTTTCCACAGGATTAGATAAATATGATCTTTCTATGAACGATATTTTTCTTGGCTTAGATGAACTTAAAGGTAAAGTGATTTCCAGTCTTTCAGAAAATAACATTGAAAGTGCTTTTGAAGAAGCCGTAAAAGAAATCGAATTAACTTTTGATAAGATTAAAGAAAATCTTTTTGCTGTCGATAAAACCTTAGTTGATTCGAGTAGTAGATATAAAGAGAGGGTTATGTCATCGATAGCGGAATTAAGATCAAAAGCAATAAAAGCTCAGGAAACGAAACACGAGACGACAATAAGACAACTAACCCGGCTATCAAATTTACTTTATCCTTTAGGAAATCTTCAGGAGAGAGAGATAAACTTTACTTACTTCTACAACAAGTATGGGAAAGATTTTATTAGAAAAGTTTATGATGACATTTCAATCAGTGAATTTGAACATCAAATAATTTCGCTATGATTTAGCAGGTCACACTTCAATGGCAATGCCACTCAGTGTAACAAATAGTTTTATGGACAATTAAAATCCCAATGTCATCCTTAGCTTGTCAAAGGATGACGATTACACTTTTATTCCTGTTATTCATTTTACTATGGAATTTATCTGTTCTTCAAACATTGGATTTGAAATACTAACGCAATCAAAGTCATTAACCTCTCCCCCACTATCTAACAGCATACTTAGGATTGCAAATGCCATCGCAATTCTATGATCGCCATAACTTTCAAAAGTTGGATTTGTCTTTTGCATTAATCCATTAAAAGAAAATCCATCTCTCCTTTCTTCTACTTTTAATCCAAGCAATTTTAAGTTATTACAAATCGATTTAATTCTATCTGATTCTTTAAATCTTAATTCATTAGCATTCTCAATTGCAAAATCACCATGAGCCATTATACCTGCAATACTCAGAATTGGAATTTCATCAATTATATTGGGAATGATCTCTGACTCAATTTTAATGTTTTTTAATTGAGATGATTTAACAATCACATTTCCATATTCTTCATTGCTCGATAGTCTTACATTTTCGACAGATATATCAGCACCCATTTTCTTAAGTACCTCAAGAAATCCAGTCCTTGTGGGATTAAGAGAAACATCATTAACAATCATTTCAGAATTCGGAGTTAGCAGCGTCAATACAATATGAAATGCTGAAGTAGATATATCTCCGGGTACAAAATACTCTTTGGCAATTGGATAATATTTTTTTGATGATGGTGAAACTATTTTTCTATTTTCAGAACTAACAGGTAAACCCAACATTATTTCTGTATGATTTCTGGTTTGATCATTTTCAATCACTATAGTTTCATCCTCACAATGTAACCCAGCTATGAGAATACAGCTTTTTACCTGAGCGCTTGCAATATTCATTTCATAATTAATGGGATGAATATTTGATTTTGGAATGATGGTTAAAGGTAGAGTAATACTATTGTTAGATTGAAACTCAACTCCCATTTTGGTCAATGGTTCAACCACTCTTTTCATCGGACGTTTTGAAAGTGAAGCATCGCCAATCAGAGTCGAAGTAAATTTTTGCGCAGATAATAACCCTGCAATCAATCTTGCTGAAGTTCCGGAGTTTCCGCAATTCAAATCAGTAGCAGGTTTATTAAACCCTTTGAATCCACAGCCTTGAATAATTATTTGATCATTTTCATCTGCAATTTTTACACCCAACTGCTTCATAATATTGATTGTTGATTTTACATCTTCACCGGTAGAAATATTTTTGATTGCAGATTTTCCTGAAGCCATTGCAGAGAATATTACCGCACGATGCGAGATAGATTTATCACCGGTTAAACTTAATTCACCTTTTACTCTTTTTATTTTTTCAAATCGCTTTTTCAATTACTTCTCACACCAATTATCAATCAGTTTATCAAGTGTTTTTGCATCAAGTTCGCTTTCTTTATACATGCCCTTTTTAATTCGTTGTCGCATAGCCTCATAAAGAATTACAGCAGTTGCCACAGAAACATTTAAACTTTGCACCATCCCAAATTGCGGGATTAAAAATACCTCATCAGCTAATTTTGTGGATGTATCAGAAACTCCTCGGTGTTCATTGCCAACAACAATCGCAACTTTTTGCGTTAAGTCAAGATCATAGAGATTTTTAGAATTATCAGTTAGCGATGATGCAAATATTTTAAAACCATCTTTTCGTAAATCAGCATAACACTCTTCAATTGATTTATATTTTTCTTTATCCACCCATTTGAATGCTGATGCAGAGGATTTCTTCCCTATTCTCGGAAACGATTCAAAGTTATAGACTAAGTTTACTTTGGGAATTCCGACGGCATCGCAAGTTCTAAAAATAGCCGATACATTATGCGGATCATGAATATTTTCCATAACAACAGTTAAAGACTGCTGGCGTGATTTTATTACTCTTGTAATTTTCTCGAGTCTTTTTTCAGTTTTAGTGCTTCTCACAAAAATTACTTCTGGAAAATTAATTTGTAGATTGTTTTATTTTCTTCCTTGCGGGCTTTGTCAAGTTTTATTTCTTTGACATCTAAATGTAAATAGAAGGAAGTCAGTTCAAATATTTTTTCTATAACAGAGTCTTCATCGTGTGCCCAGCTTTCGCATCCTTTTAATGATGGGACCTCTGCCGTATAGCCGTCATTAGTTTTTGTTACTATCAGATCAATAACCATTTACTTAAAATATTTTTCCTTTTATTTGTCACAAAGTTTAGATCGTAAGAAAGTCAATAAAAGTCATTTCGAAGGAGTCTTCTGCCATAGGCATTCCTTTGGGAGATTGAGAAATCTGAGACAATATGTTGTATAAGATTTCTCTCCCGATGAATCGGAATCGAAATGACGATTAGATGGTTCAATAAAATCTAATAATTGTTATGAAAATTGTCAGTGTCACTTTTGCAAGTTCAACTAATAATTACTATCAGATTTTTGCCCTGCAATTATTTTAACTCCTGCACTTGCACCTAATCTTGTTGCACCAGCATTAATCATAGAAATTGCATCATCATAAGAACGAATTCCACCAGAAGCTTTAACTTGTAATTTATCGCCGACAACAAATTTCATTAAAGCAACATCGTGGACTGTTGCTCCACTTTTAGAAAATCCGGTTGAAGTCTTAACAAAATTTAATCCAGCCTCTTTTGCAAGTAAGCAGGCAATAACTTTCTCTTCTGCTGAAAGTAAACAGGTTTCCAAAATCAATTTTGAAGTGCAAAGATGTTTTTTGGATAAATCTGAAATAGATTTAATATCACTATAAACATAATTGTAATCCTGGTCTTTTAATTTTCCAATATTGATTACCATATCAAGTTCTTCTGCCCCATTTTTAATTGCTTCTTCAGCCTCAGTAAACTTAGATTGTGTGGTTGTTGCACCTAAAGGAAATCCTATCACGGTGCAGACTTTTACATCTGAAGATTTAATCAAGTTAAAGCAAGTCTCAACATATGATGGATTCACACAAACAGAAGCAAAATTATATCGCATTGCTTCTTCACAAAGTTGTGTGATTTCAAAATTAGTTGCATCCGCTTTAAGTAAAGTGTGATCAATCATTCCTGCCAGATCTTGTAACGATAATGTAATTTCTACTTTATTTTTTGATTTTTCAAATTCTAAAAAATCATTTAATATTTTTGTTACATTTATTTCAGTAACTAATTCTTTCCAGCTCATTTACTCACCATATAATTTATATGCTTTGAATGTGTTACTTAAGAGCATAGCTATTGTCATTGGTCCAACTCCGCCTGGTACAGGAGTAATGAACGATGATTTCTTAGAAACATTTTCAAAATCAACATCACCAACAATTCGATATCCTTTCGGTTTTGATGGATCATCAATTCGATTTATTCCAACATCAATAACAGCAGCACCATCTTTAACCATATCTGCTTTAATCATTTCAGCTTTGCCAATTGCAGCAATCAGAATGTCTGCCTGCTTTGTATAATATGAAATATCTTTTGCCGCCGAATGTACAATTGTTACGATTGAATTTGCACCCTCAGCTTTTTGCAGCATAATGTTAGCAATTGGCTTACCGACAATGTTGCTTCTTCCAACAACTACAACGTGTTTCCCTTTTGTTTCAATTTTATAACGAATTAATAATTCCTGAATCCCTGCTGGTGTGCAGGAAGCAAAAGTATCTTTTCCAATTACAAGATTACCAACAGAAATAGGATGAAATCCATCAACATCCTTTTTGTGAGAAATTGTTTCGATTACTTTATCTTCATTTATGTGTTTTGGCAATGGAAGTTGAACAAGTATTCCGTGATAATCTTTATTCTGATTATAAGATTGTATAAGTGATACAAGTTCCGCCTCTGAAATATCAACACTTAATTTCTCTGTTTTAGTTCTCATTCCAATTTCTTCGCAAGCTTTGCCTTTGCTTGCAACGTAAATTTGTGAAGCTGGATCCTCACCAACAATTATTGCAACAAGTCCAGGAACATTCTTTCCTTCAGCTTTAAGCTGTGATATTTTATCTTTTAATTCACTGCGGATATCTGCCGCAACTTTTTTACCATCAATTAAAATCATCGCCAACTCAATTATAAATTATGTTATATTTTTTCTTTAAGTGGTTTAAAATTTTTTTATCGTTTTTAATCTCATCATAAAAGGGATTAGAATTTTGCCAGCCAGTTTTCTTGTTAACTCTGTAATTCTCTAACCTTCTTAAAGTTATTTCACAAAAAACCGGATCAATATCAAATGTAACACACCGTCTTCCCAAGAATTCACAAGCAATTAATGTTGTTCCAGAGTGTGAAAAGAAATCTGTTATCAAATCATTTTTATTGGATGAAGCCTCGATAATTCTTTTAATAGCCTTTAATGGCTTTTGAGCAAAACATCCATTTACATTTTCTTCCATACGATAGAAAACCTGCTGCACATCAATCCAAACATTACCAGCACGAATAAACTGTGATTTACTTCGCTGCATATTATCGGTAATATCTCCGCCAACTTCTTTGTAATATCCTTTTAACACCTTTGGTATATCAGTGTACTCAGATTTTATATTGAACTTTGGCTTTCCCTTAGTGTAATAAAGCAGTTCCTGTCTAATTGCCATCCAATTGTATTGCGTTCCATAACCACGCTGATTTCTCATCGTAATAAAACTACGAGAAGTTAATCCAGTAGATTTCATCATTTCAATAAATCCACCAAAAGGTTCAAAATGATTTGACTGATCTGCACCAAGCCAAAAGTAAAAGGAAGAATTCTTATCTGAAATTTCCTTGTTTAACGAAATCCAGTTCTTACACCAATTAATAAAAACATCATTTTGCTTTTCTGTGAATGCAATAAAGTTATACGGCGGATCCTGAACAGAAAGCTTTACTTTACTTTTTTCAAAAATCTTTTTTACTATTTCACTTTTACTAACATCAATACAAGCTATTTTGTGTTTTGCTTTTTCATCTATCCAGATTGTTCCCTCTTTAAATCTGCAATAAGGAAGAAGCAGTTTTCTTAGCTTTTCATCTTTATCAATTCTGGGCAGCGGATGATTCAGCATCTTTGTCCACAATTAATTTATCAAATTCAGGGAAGAATATTCTTTCCAATTCTAAAGTTTTACCTGTTTCGGTATCGATTTTAAAGTACATACCTGTTAAGTGAACATTATCTTTTGCAGTTTCATATTTTTGCGGTGTTGCAAATAAGAATCTGTTCACCGCTGCAGAAGTTTTCATTCCAATTACTGAATCATACGGTCCGGTCATTCCTACGTCTGTAATGTAGCCCATTCCATTTGGAAAAATTCTTTCATCAGCAGTTTGGATATGAGTATGAGTTCCAACCATCGCACTTACTTTGCCATCTAAATAATGACCCATTGCCATTTTTTCTGCAGTAGCTTCTGCATGAAAATCCACAAACACAACTTTAGTTTCCTGTTTTATTCGAGTAAGAATCCAATCCATTGTTCTAAAAGGACATTCAATTGCGGTCATAAAAGTTCTGCCCTGCAAACTTATAACAGCAACTTTTCCTTTTTTGGTGTCAGCAATATGATAACCATTTCCGTGAGTGCCTTTTGGATAATTGATTGGTCGAAGCGAGCGCGGTTCTACTTTTAGATAATCCTGTGATTGATGTTTATCCCAGGTATGATTACCACCTGTAATTACATTTACACCCAGACTAAAAAGTTTTGGTCCCTCTTTATCAGTACAGCCTTTGCCGTCAGAAATATTTTCACCATTAGCAACAACAAAATCAGCTTTATATTTTTGGATTAAACCCGGCAGCCAGGTTTGAACTATATCAAGTCCAGGTTGTCCAATAATATCGCCCACAAAAAGTAAATTAATTGAAGACATGTTTTCCTAAATTGTTTAAAGAAATATATCTAAAATGAGAGTAATTGAGAAATAAACTTTGTAATCATTCTTTAAGTCATCCTGATTTCATTTTAGGATCAGGTTTGAGATAAATGGATCAGCTTTATGTTGCACTTTGAATGAATCAAATTTATAAGTTAGATTTAAATATGCGATATGAAAATATTTTAGATACACCGTTAGAAAAAGCCTCATTTAGCGTTGTGGATGTTGAGACAACAGGCTTATCAGCTAATAAAAACCGTATTATTGAAATTGCATTAGTTAAGATAGAAAATCTGAAGATAACAGATAAACTTCATTACTTAATAAATCCACAAACCTATATTCCTCCTTTCATTACATCGTTAACAGGAATTGATAATGATGATGTTATTGGAGCTCCAATTTTTTCTGATATCGCAGATGAGATCGTTTCGTTCATAGATAATTCGGTTTTAACAGCGCATAACTTCCCATTTGATTCATCATTTCTTAATATGGAATTTATAAGGAGTGGACAGGAATTTATTAATGATCATTCCTGCTGCACTCTTAAAATTGCTCGGAATATTTATCCAACTTTACAAAGTAAATCACTCAGTTCAGTTTCTCAATTTCTAAATTTAAGAAACACAAATGCCCACAGAGCTTTAGGTGATGCAGAAATTACAGCAAAAGTTCTTTTGAAAATGATAAAAGAAATTCAAAAGAAAGATAGCATTACTACGGTTGGTGAATTACTTACTTACCAAAAAGGTTATCAGGAAACACCACTTCTTAATATCAAAAAGGAGCTGCAGGATGATTACAGAGCTTTGCCAAATTCACCCGGAATCTATTACTTCACAAACAAAAAAGATGAAATAATTTATGTCGGTAAAGCTAAATCAATTCGTGATCGGGTAAAGACTTACTTCTCTCCTTCCGCACCGCGCAAAGCACAGAAAATTGTTAAGCAGGCCGCACGATTAAAACACATTATCACAAACAGTGAATTAACTGCGCTGTTAACGGAAGCAGAAACAATTAAAATATTAGAGCCAAAACATAACTGGCAGTTAAAAAAATTTGGCAATAAATACTTTATAAGAATTATAAGAACCCATTCAGCGCCCAGAATTGAACTAACTAACCATTTTGATTTTGATGGCAACGATTATTTTGGATTATTTATCTCCAGGAGAAAAGCCGTAGAAATTCTTGAGTTTATTAATAAAGCCTTTGCAATAAGAGAATGCAGTGATAAAGATTTTAAAAAAGCTAAAACTTGTTTTCTTTATGATATTCATCGCTGTACCGGACCTTGCATTGACAATGAAATAAATAAAGAATCATACAAAGATGAATTAGAAAAAGTTTATGAATTTCTTTATGGTAAAAATCAATACGCTTTGGATAGACTTCTAAACAAGATGAAAGAATTTTCAGCTAAAGAAAAATATGAGCAAGCTGCAGAGATAAAAGCCTTGGTAGATTTTATTCTGGATCAAACGCATAAATCTTCGATTCTTGCTGAGCCGGTAAATCGTGCTAATGTTTTGTTTGAGATTAATTCTAGATTTGAAAATGATTATGTGCTGATGCTGGAGGGCAAGTTTTACATCAAAAAGTATTTGCACGATCATAAAGATACTTTTGAACATGCTTTAGATGACTTTTTTAATGGAACGATAAATACTGCTTCAAATCCCACTGATGAAGATCTTGAAAAAATGAAAATTACATTAAACTGGTTAGTTAGAAACAGGAATCAGGTAAGAGTTTTTTATTTAAAGGATTTTATCTCAAAGGCTGAACTGTTTGAAAATATTTCGAGAAATTCTGACAAGATTTATTCTGGAGCAGAAAATGTAATTCAGGTGAAAGAAGATCCTAAATATGATTATGATTTTTAGATATGAATTATTTTTTTACTCTTATGATTAAACCTAAAAGTTAAAAGTATTGCTGAAACAGTCAGTCCTATCAATAAACCAATCCAAACACCCTCAACTCCAAGATTAAAATTAAAAGCAAGTAAATATGCAATTGGTAAACTGATCATCCAATAAGCAACAAATGTAATGATAGTTGGACCTTTAACATCAGTTAATCCACGCAGTACCCCAATACCTACTGCCTGAGTTCCATCTGATAATTGGAATAAGGCCGCAATAATAATTAATCTGGAAGCAATTGATATAACAGCTTCGTCATCTATGTACAATGTTGGTAAGAATTTATTCAATAGGATAAAAGTTAATCCCGCAAGTGACATAATTGATGCACCAAGAACTATTGCTGTAAATCCTGCTTTACGTATTTTGGAAACGCTTTGTTCGCCCATTGCATTACCAACACGAATACTTGCAGCTTGAGAGATTCCAAGCACACCCATAAAAGAAATTGAAGCCAGATTTATTGCAATTTGATGTGCCGCCAGTTCATTAGTGCCAATCCATCCGATCATAACAACAGCAAAAGAAAATGCACCAACTTCAAAGAAATATTGGAATCCGCTTGGAAGTCCAAGTTGAAGTATTTTTTTTATAACCGGGAAATTGATACTCCGAAAATGAAATGTTACATCATATTGTTTGAACTTTTCATTTCTCATAACATAAAACATTATAACCAGTGCCATAAATACTCTTGAAGCAAAAGTTGCCCAGGCAGCACCAGCTAAACCAAGTCTTGGAAATCCAAGTTCTCCAAATATCAGTACCCAATTTGCAAATGCATTAATAATATTTGCCAGAAGCGCAATAATCATTGCCGGCTTCATAATCGAGAAACCTTCGATAAAATGTTTAACGGTTTGATAAAACATTAACGGTAAAGCAGACAAACCGACAATACTCATATATATAATTGTTAACTCAATTACTTCGTCAGGTTGATTTAAATGATGAATAAAATTAACGCCAATAAGTATTATTCCAATCATTACTAATGATAAAAGCATGTTCACCAACAATGATTGACGGAAATATACCCCGCACTCTGAAAATCTTTTTCCTCCAACCAAAATAGCGACTAAAGGAGTAACTACAGATGATGACCCAATTCCTATAATCAATATTATAAAAATCAAACTGTTCCCCAATGATGCTGCTGCAAGCGGAACAGAGCCAAGACGTCCAACCATAATACTATCAACCACTCCCATCATAACTATTCCAAGCTGCCCGATTATCACAGGGTACGCTAGTTTGATGGTTTTAAATATTTCTTCTTTAATATTTTTTAGATCTGCAGATTTCATAAACAATAAATTTTTCCAAGGGTAAAATAAGTTGGGAATACTCAGTAAGAAAGGACTATACTAAAAAATAGCAGTTGTAGTTATATGTATTCAGATAAAACTTAAGATTCTACAAACCACCCGAAAGCTTAAACACTACCTTAACGCATTTACCGAAGTGAATCTAAAATTACTAGAAGCAGTTATCGATTCAATTTCTTTTATGGAAAGTCTGGTATCTTTTTTTTCGGATACTTGAGCTATTACATTTTGATCATAAGCTGTTGAAGTGCTAAACATAAATTTAGAAATCCCAATCAACCCGGCGAAAAGAAATAGAGTTAGTAAGAAAGATATTATTACTCTAAACATTGCATAGCTTTCTTTATTGTTGTTTAATGCTCGTTCGAAATTGATCAATAATAATATTAAAATCAATAGAAGTTAGAAATAAATAATATTTATTTTAGCCTATCACAATTTAATTTATAAGAATATGTCAAAAATAAGCGGTCCCAATATCCAGGCGTTCTTAAAAACACTCAAACGAGAAAAGGCAAATTATATTCCCCTCGCAGAACTTGGTGTTCATCCAAAGATTAAAGAGCTTTTTCTTTCGAAGAAAATTGTTGAACTGAAAGATGAAGTTGAATTTTGGAACAAGGCTGGATATGACTACATAAAACTTCAGCCCAAAGCAGATTTTAATCCCATGAAAATTGGCTTAGGTAATAATGTTTCTTATAACGATGATGGTACTGTATTCAGGAAGTGGGCCTCCGAAAACAATGGAGTGATTTCATCTTTTGAGGATTTTGAAAAATACACTTTCCCTTCTGCCTCTGATTTTGATTACACAAACTTTGAAAAGGTAAGATCTTTACTTCCTGATGGAATGGGAGTAGTGGGACAATATGGTGATATTTTTACGATGACCTGGGAGATGATGGGCTTTGAATCGTTTTCGTTTGCATTGTTTGAGAATGAAGAACTTATAAAAATTCTTAATAATCGATTAGGTGAACTTGTACTAAGTATGTTTGAGTATTTTGCTCAGTCCGAAAATGTTGATGCAATTTGGTATAGTGATGACATTGCTTATACTAATTCCTTGATGGTTTCCCCGCAAGTCCTGGATAAATATTTTTTCCCTTGGTTAAAGAGAATTGGAGATTTGGCTAAACGCTACAACAAACCTCTTATCTATCACACAGATGGACTTCTATATGATGTAATGGATAAAATTATTGATTGTGGTGTTAATGCTCTTCATCCTATCGAACCAAAGGCAATGAACATAGAAGAAGTAAAACAAAAATATGGGGATCAGTTGTGTCTAATCGGAAATATTGATGTTGATTTACTTTCAAGAGGAACAGTTGATGAGATTAGAAAAAATGTAATTAGGAATATTGATGAAGTTGGTCAAGATGGTGGTTATTGTGTTGGATCAGGTAACTCTATTCCAGAATACGTAAAACTTGAAAATTATATTGCGATGATAGAGACCGTTAAAGATTACAATGCAAAACTTTATTAGTCGATGTTTCTTTTCTTATTATATTCTTTAACAATTTCAGAAATAACTTTTATGTGCTCTGGAGTTGTACCGCAGCACCCGCCGATAATATTTGCACCTGCATCGATAAGTTTTGGAATTATTTCTTTAATCTTATCTGGGGTTTCAGAATAAACTAGTTCTCCATTTTCAAATACCGGTAATCCTGCATTTGCTTGTATCATAATCGGTATAGTTGAGGAGACTTCTCGAATCTTTTTTACAATTTCTATCATAACTTCAAATCCTGAACCACAATTTGCGCCAATAATATCAACACCAAACTGACTTAAGGATTCAACCATCTGCTGAGGTGAGACACCCATTAAAGTTTTATATCCACTATCAGATTTATCAAAAGTAAAAGTACATATTACTTCTAACAAAGTATTTTCTTTAACAGCTTTTATTGCCTGCTCAGCCTCATCAAGATCATAAAATGTTTCGATACAAACTGCATCCGCTCCACCTTTTTCAAAAGCAATTGATTGCTGCTTAAATGAGTTGTACAAATCTTCGCTCGCAACATCACCCATAATCAAAAATTTACCTGTCGGACCAAGTGAAGCCATAACCAGTTTATTCTTTCCGGCAGCTTTACGTGAAATCTCTGCAGCAGTTTCGCAAATCTCAGCAAGTTTATCCTGAAGATTATATTGAGAAAGTTTAAAAATGTTGGAGCCAAAACTATTTGTCGAAATTATATCTGCGCCTGCCAGGATATAGCTTTTTGCAATATCAAACACTTCATCATAATGGCTGAGATTCCATTTCTCCGGACAGCTTCCACTTGGTAATCCCTTTTTAAAAAGATAAGTGCCCCATGCCCCATCCGAGGTTAAAAGTTTACCGGAGTTTATGATTTTAGATATTTTGCCCATTTCTTTCCCGCTTATAACAGAAGTCTATTTCGCAAATTGAACATTGATAGTTTTTTTTCTCAACACTTTTACCTACTCCAATAACAGCACTGACTGATTTAACCGGGCTCATCATTGAATCTGCGTTTACCGAAACACCGCAATAATTAGCAGGTAAAAGTGAAAATAAATTCTGTTGATCTGCAACGCTCCAGCCGCAATAACCTGGACTATAACGATTGGTAGCTTTTAATTCCATTACTTTAAGATCATCCTCCAGCAGCAATTCTGTTTTATCAGCAAGCTGTTCGACTAATTCAGATGCCACCTTATCAATCAAATACCCCTTTAGCATTTCGTTATTATCCATAAAATGTTTGGACCAGTTTCCGATTTCCTCGCCAAGTGATGTGACAAGAAATGCAATTGTATCAGAATTTTTTAAGGATGAATAGATAATCTTTCCACAGCTAAAATTTTTATTATCAATAATAAAGTTATCACCATTTAATTTAACTTTTCTTGGATTAAAAATCTTAAAACCGCTTTGCAGTCTTACCTTACCAGGCAGTTCTTCCAGGATAATTCTTACAGCATCTTCAACAGGTTCCGGAACTGTATCTGCATCATAGCCCAATAATCCAATTATTTGATTTTCAGATATCGCGCAATCTTCATAATCAAATACAAAATTTTTAACTACGGATTGTTTTATTGATATATGGTCATCCATAATTTTTAAGCTACGATTTTTGAATTAAGGAAATCAAGCATACCCTGCGGATCAGGGAAATACTCGTCAGCATTTATAGAATCTGCAAATGTTTTTGTAACCGGCGCACCACCAACAATAACAGAGACATCCTTCATTTCGGATTTTATTCTGCGGACTATCTCATTCATATTTTGCATAGTAGTTGTAAGTAATGCACTTAATCCGACAACCTTTGCAGAATTGGTTTTTAAAGCATCAATAAATTTTTCTGCGCTTACATTAATTCCTAAATCAACTACCTGCCATCCGCCGCCTTCTAAAACCATCTTAACAATGTTTTTACCAATATCATGAAGATCACCGGCAACTGTACCCATTATTACTTTGCCTTTATAATTTATTTCACCGGATTGAAAATATGGTTTAAGCAATTCCATTGATGTACTCATAGCTTTTGCTGAAATAAGAACTTCCGGTAAAAATATTTTACCATCCTTAAATTTATCTCCTACTATTTTCATCCCGGGTAGAAATCCAAGGTTAAGAACATCTTGTGCAGAGATTCCATCATTCAACGCTTGTTGAGTTAATTCAAAAGCGCCTGGTAAACCTTTCATATCAGGCGGGTAATTAGAATCTTTGTTTACTCTTCCCTTTTCAATACAAAGACTAAGTTGTTGCAGGATTTGGCTCATAGTAAAAATTATTTTGTGAAATGATTATTAGTACTTTTCAAAAATAATCATATCTAATGACATTGAAAATTAACTTATTTTTTTTCAAAGATAATTGTTCCTTTTGAAAAACTTATTTATGTTCACTCGCAAATAATTCTTAAGATTTATATCATCGTAAAAACTATTTACATAACAAATAAAACCCTGCCAGATGCTTAAACCCAAAACAGAACTTGTACGCGCTTTAACATTAACTGCAGCAATTATGATTGCTGCAGGCTCGATGATTGGTTCAGGAATTTTTAGGAAACCGGCAACTATGGCCGGGCAATTAATGTCACCCGAACTTCTTTTAATAGTATGGCTGGTTGCAGGTATAATTACTTTTATTGGTGCACTCTGCAATGCAGAAGTTGCTGGTATGATTGATGCCACAGGTGGACAATATGTTTACTTTCAAAAAATGTATGGTAATTTCCTTGCCTATTTATACGGCTGGGCTGTCTTTGCCGTTGTTCAGACTGGTGCAGGCGCTGCTATAGCCTATGTGTTTGGAGAATATCTGGGCTATTTTATTAAATATCCTGAACTGCCCCAATCCTTACAGAGTTTTTCAATCTACATACCGATTATTGGAAATATTTTTCCTTTTGCCGAATTCGGTGCTAAAGCATCCGCTATACTTTGTATTTTATTTTTAACAGGCATTAACTACACCGGAGTAATATTCGGAGGAGCAGTACAATCCTTTGTTACTTTTATTAAAATAGCTTCAATTGTACTGCTATCAATCCTTCTTTTAACTAGCGGTTCAGGAAGTTTTGGAAATCTTTCAACAGGTTTTTCAATACCAGCATCGAGCACAACTAATATTATTTCATTATTTGGATTGGCTATCGCAGGTGCGTTTTGGGCTTATGATGGCTGGAATAATTTAACTTTTGTTTCTGGAGAAATAAAAAACTCACAGCGTAATGTACCTTTAGGTTTACTTTGGGGAACAGTGATTGTGGTTGTTATTTATATGCTGATCAACGTTGCTTACCTTTATGTTTTGCCGATTGAAACAATGGCTAAATCTCCATTAGTTGCAGCATCAGCCGCAGAAGTTGTATTTGGATCTTATGGCGCATCTATAATTTCTATCGCAGTGATAATTTCTGCTTTTGGTGCATTGAATGGAAACATACTTTCAACAGCCCGAGTATGTTTTGCAATGGCTAGAAATAATATGTTCCTTAAAGTACTTGATAAAATTCATCCGAAATACGCAACACCTCATACTTCGCTAGCCGCCCAGGGAATATGGTCTTGCGTATTAGTTTTAACAGGCACATTTGATACAATTACAGATTATGTAATGTTTGCATCATGGTTATTTTATATGCTTGGAGCGTATGGTGTGATAATACTAAGAAAGAAAATGCCAGATGTCCACCGACCTTATAAAGTTTGGGGTTATCCATACACTCCAATAATATTTGTTGTATTTTCATTTTTATTTTTGGTCAATACAATAGTATCAGATCTCAGTAATGCAGCGATGGGAACATTATTAATTTTACTTGGTCTGCCATTTTATTATTGGCGGATATCGAAAAATAAATCACTGAAAAATAATTGAAATTAAAAATGAGGATTTAATGCCAAAAGAAGTTTTGTTTGTAATTCTTGGTTTAGTCGCCGGATCATTTAGCGGTGTTGTGGGATTAGGCGGCGGAGTAATTATTGTTCCTGCCCTGGTTTTTTTATTCGGACTAACTCAGCAGCAAGCACAAGGGACAACATTAGCACTGATGGTTCCACCCATCGGAATTTTAGCTGCATATGCCTATTATCAACAAGGATTTGTTGATCTTAAAATTGCAGGATTGATTTGTATAGGTTTTATTGTTGGGGGATATATAGGTGCAAAATTTGCCGTAAATCTTCCTCAAAATGTACTTCAAAAAATATTTGCCATATCTCTATTTCTTATTTCGATAAAGATGTTTTTTGGAAAAGGATAGGATAGGAAGAGAATTATTTACTTAGTTCAATTAAAACTTGAAATATTTCACTTAATTAGGTGTAAGAAACATTGCGGAGAGGGTGGGATTCGAACCCACGGTACCCTTGCGGATACACTACCTTTCCAGGGTAGCCAATTCAGCCACTCTTGCACCTCTCCAATAATAATTACAGTTAGAACAATTCTTAAGAACACTGGCAAATATATTACTTAAGTAGTACCTAACAAAACTCGGTTATTCATCAATACATTTAAAATAGTTAACTTTGGGATGTCTTTTCGGAAAGGTGGCAGAGCGGCTGAATGCGGCAGTCTCGAAAATAGAAAACACATCAATAAAACTAATCATTTACACTAAGCTCCCGACTCTATCCAACATTTTCATTTAACAGCGACTCAAAAGGAGTTGTTAAAATGTTTCTTAGTAAACACAAAAATGGAGTTTGGTATGTGTACTATGAAAGCGCCCAGGGGAAGAGACGAACCAAGTCAACAGACACTAAGAATAAAAACGATGCAGTAAAATTCTTGAATCATTTCAAGAAAAAAATTGATGCTGAGTTTATGCAAGATGTAATTCCAATTACATTAAAGCGATTCAGTTTTGATTATCTAAGAAGATCGGAACCGTTTTTCACCTGGAAAACTATTAAGCTTTATAAAACCACGTTCAAAATTTTTATTGAACATTTTGGGGATCTGCAGCTCTCAGATCTCACAACTCGAATGATTGAAGATTATCTTTTAATGAGAGCCACTAAAGTTTCAATCTTCGCTGGAAGACGTGATATGATTTGTCTCTCAGCTTCATTCAATAAAGCTGTTAAAGATGGATACTTGTTAAAGAATCCGTGTCAAGGAATCAAAAGGTTTAAACTCCCGGAGGCCCAGCCCAAATTTTACAGCAAAGAAGATCTTGAAAAATTATTAATCGTTATGAGTGATAATGAGGATCTTCGAGACGCTGTTATATTTTCTGTAAATTCTGGACTTAGACAAATGGAAATGATAACACTTACCTGGAGTCAAGTAAACTTAAGTGATAGAATTATAGTTTTAGATAATAGTTCACACATCACAAAAACTAAAAGAGTCCGATCCATTCCACTTAACCCAGACGCTTACGAAGTAATTCAAAAAAGATATTTAAAAAAAATTGAAGGTCTTGAATATGTTTTTACGATAAACGGAAAAATGATTGATCCTAACAGGTTAACACAAAAGTTTAAGAAATATGTTTATGCTTCAAAGATCAATTCAAAACTTTGCTGGCATTCCTTAAGACATACCTTTGCGAGCTGGCTAGTTCAAAGTGGGGTTTCAATTTATGTGGTTTCAAAATTACTCGGTCATAGTAATGTTTCCACAACTGAAATTTATAGTCATCTAAGAAGGGATGATTTTATAAATGCAGTTAACCAACTAACACAAAAAAGAATTATTCCAGAAACTGAAATAATAAAAGATGAACGTTAAAGAGATCGATAATATTTTTTTAGATCCCGGGTTTATTGTGCAATTTCTTGAATTGCTTAATCAGTATGGACTAATTGACGATATTTCATTAAGGAATGCTCTAATCAGAAAAGAGTGGATTGAGAGCAAACAGAAAGGTGAACAGAATAAAATTTTTAAGGAAAGAACGGCAGATAAATATTTCATTTCTGAGAAAGCAGTCGAAGCGGTTTTGTATGCAAGCTGTCTTCATAAATCAAAAGGGTATGATATGCAGATCCAAGGAAACAATAATAAAATTTTAAACGAACTCAATCCACAAATAACAGGAAACACTTAAATGAATTCTGACAAAACTAAAAAGATGCAATCAGATCAATTCAAAATAAATGTAAACAATATTGTTGTTTTACTTCTCAATCAGAAAACATTATTCTTTAACACCCGGAGTGCGAGTTGTGAAGCTGTCAACTTGATTAAAGATAGGTTTGGACTTAGTGATCGTCAAGCGAACCGATATTTAAATGAAGCTCGCAAAGAAATATTACGAATTACTGAAACTCAAAAAGAACATGCAATCAAAGAAGTGTTCAAACAAGAAAACTTAGCAATTCACTCATAAATCGTTTCTAAGCCTCGATCTCATTCGAGGCAAGTATTTAATCTGATTAGAAATTAATTCCTGGTAAAAATGTGATGGAAAAATCAAAGAATAAAGGGGTATTTAGTCGAAACTATTGGTAACAATTTGTTTTTACTAAGCTTAAGACTGTTAAGAAGATAGACTGCAATGTTTTATAATAAGATTTTATAAAATATTTATCTTGTATATCTTGATTATCAAAATAACTTTTGTTAATGTTGTGTAGTAATAAACTGAAAGGATTGAAATGGAAGAAAAACAAAATTATTTATTGAGAGATATTGATTTAACACTTTGGAGAAAGTTTAAATCCAAGTGCGCAGCTGAGGGGATAAGTATTAAAGGTAAGATCTTTGAGTTGATTAAAAATTATCTCAAGGAAAAATAAAAACTCCCTCCATTGGTGCAGTGAACACCTCCGGAGGGAAAGTAACACTCCTAAAAAGGAGTGAGTAAAATTAACTAAACAGTAACACTAAATAAAAGGAGTCCGATCATGAACAACACACAAAACATTTCTCTCGACGGTAAAGGGATAGAATTACCAAAGTACATTGTTAGCTTTTCAGGTGGCGGCACTATGTTATCAAATAGCATTGAGGAAATAATGGAAATTGCTAAAAAGGAAAAACGACAAATTGAAAGTATCAACCCGGTCAAGATTGATAATAGGATTTTCGACACGACCATAAATCTCATTGATGGAACCAAAGCTCTACTTAATACTTTTTACTATGCTGTTTATGCTGAGGATAATCATAATGAGAGATATGAAGATAAGTTTTTTACTTTTTTCGAGATGATTAAAACTATTGAGAATAAGGTTCAAGAGATGAAAGAACTTTACCAAAATAATTTTGAAATGATCGAATTAGCTGAGAGAAACAAAGTAGCATAGTAAGTATTATTTAACACCTGCCCTTAACCAGGGCAGGATCTATTTACATTTTTTTGGCAGGAAAAAATGAAAAGTAAAAAAGATCAGATCTATGATGAGTTACAAAAGTATTTTAATATTTCCCTTATAGATGCGGATTTTTTAAATGTTTTAATAAATTTTCTTGTCAAGAATTATTCAAAGAAAAAACATAATTCACTTAAAGAATTTATTGATCTAACATTCCACAGCAAAGATCTAACGAGTGAAGACATTATTCAGCGGCTGCTAATTGAGAATCAAGAATTAAAAGCTAATTTGGATGGAATAAGTCTTTCTCATCATGAAGATAATAAGAACAACATATATTATGCTCCTGCGATTAATCCATATGCAATAGAAATATTAAAAACATATACAAACAAGAAAGGGAAAGAATGGCGCGAGGATCTTTATAAAATTGCTAAAAGAGAATATGAACAAAATAAATCACTTAAAATGACTGAGGCACTTGAAATTGCATTTGATAAGCTGCCCAATAAAAACAAATATCAAGATGAATTTTTACATTTTCAAGATTCTATCTATCGAAAATTTACAAAATTGCTTAAACTCTAATCTGAAAAAAGATTTTCAAAATTATTGAAAATCGATTGTACAAAGACATTTCTTAAGACTCCTTTATTTTTCAATCAAAATTTTAACGTAATTTTTTAGAGCGGCAAGGGCTCTGCAATGATTGAAATTTATGCAACAAATCGAACTAACATATCAAAAGTTTTTTTACAATTCGTCCAGACCTAGCATAACGGTCAATCATTGCTCCGCTAGCAGCCTGCCACTCTAGCGGATGTTTTTTTGTTCCTTCAATTATTTGTGTGAATTCCTGGAGTTATGGTGTCAGCTCCTTTGATTGGTGGATTTGGTATTGCTTCCAGATCCACCCTGCAAAATGCATCACAGTTATAGACACTATTAGGAGCAAGAATAGAATTTGAATTTAACTTTTATTTACTACTGGAGAAATACAAATGAAGTCATTTATTAACAGTAAGAAGTTATCGGAGCAAGCATCACAAATAGACGATGCTGAAGATACTCTTCAGTTAAATGAATTAGTCAATGAATCCTCAATAGATCGTATCTCAAAAGAAACTGAAGAGATATTAATCCCGGTCCCTTTCCGAATGCTTAGGAAAATATCACACAAAAACAGAGTCTTAAGAAAATACTTACTTAATTATTGTCGAAATAATAAAGTCGCTGGATTCGAGCCATTCAAAGAAGCTCCAGTCGATTTTAATCATTCTGCAAAGTATGATCCAAAAGGCAGATTGAATGCAGATCTAACAACTGCACAGATTGAAGATGGCAATAAACCAATCGAACCAGTTTATCCGAAACAATACTCACTTGATAAATTGATTTTATTGAAAGAAGCGGCTAAAGCTGAAGATGCTAAATCGCGCGATGATAGAGCAAAAGGTTTAAAATAAAAAAGCTTGATGCTGCTAACATCAAGCTCAATAAAAAATGAATAACAGGAGACACAAATAAAATGAATAATTTAGAAGACAAAAACAACCTAAGTGATATTAGAATTTACGATTTACTGAAGGTTAAGAACCCTAAATCGTTTCATCTCAAAGAATCGGTCCGAAATATTTTAATAGCAATGGACCAGGTGAAGGCAGCACAACGAGATCTCCTTTGTACGCCCTTCCATAAAAATAAAATACTGAATAAGAAGATTGTAGACGAGATCGGAAAACAACTTGATAATGTTTGCTGGAATCTTCTTTCTCTTGGTGAAGCAATCGGCAAACTCCAGACGATTAAACAGAATGCCGGGATGCTGACAGATAACGCGCTCAATCAACTGTTAGATGAACTCCACGGAGAAGATATTATATGAAGCCTCAACAGTATGGTGACCGGGAATTGATCTACAAAATACTAGGAATAGATGAAACTGAGTACAAACTCAAATCTATTCCTAAGAACATCTTAAGCAGTATCAACAGCATCCATATTGCTTCAAAAGATATTGAAGTTATTACAGAGGATCTTCAGGATGATCCAAACTCAACCGAGTTGCTGCATAACTTAAATTCATACGTACGCAAAGAAAAAAGAAGACTGCTTTATCTCTGGGAAATTACCGACAATCTCAGCAAAGCAAATTTGAATAAAGATAGAGTATTGCTCTCTCAGATCATGCCGCGCTTAACCAGGATAAGGGAGAGAGTATGAAATCTAACCTTGAATATTATTATCACAGAAAAGATTCTCATAGGCATCCGAAGTTCAAATTATTGCGAGCTTTGTATGGTGGAGGTGATAAAGGTTGGGCTTTTGAAGGACGTTTCTGGGCCTTAAATAATATTATTAGCAATTCTGAAAACTGCGAACTTGATTTAACAAAAAAGAGAGAGAAAGCAGTTGCTGCTGAGGAGTTAAACCTCTCTCTTAATGAATTAGATAATTTCATTCAGACTCTTCTTAGTGATGACATTGAATTACTTATTGAAACAGAACCGGGGATTTTTACCACAAAGAAAGTTAAAGAAGCATTTGGCAAAGTATCAGACGAAAGGGAAAAAGCTAGGATTCGCAAAGATAAGGGCAAAAAGACAGTTAGTTCAGACGAAATAAATGAAAGTTCGGGCGAACCTGATAAGAGAGTAAAGGAAAGTAAAGTAAATGAAAGTAGAGAAGAGAAAAATAATCTTGTTCCCTCTCTCTCTGATGTACTTTCTTTTTTCTTAGAACAAAAGAGAACAGAAAAAGAAGCTCACAAATTTTATAATTATTTCCAGGCAAAGGAATGGGAAGGAATTAAGAATTGGGAACCCAAGGCATTAAACTGGATAAGTGAGGAAAGAAATACTTCAGCGAATGGTAATAACGGAAACGGTTTTTATTCTTATCAAGAGTTACTTAAAAAATTTCAAGATGGAGAAAAAGATATTTGGAATAGATATGAACCAATTCCAGGAGATCAAAATAAACGCTGGAGATTAAAAGAATTTACTGAATAGGTTGTTCAAGAATTACCGATGTGTTGAATAAATGAACATTAAAATGATGTTAATGAGTACAAATATGTTAGAACTGAATGAGTTTATAACAAAAATCAGATGTTCTATGAGCTGTTTTAAGAATTTCAGATTTTATAAAAGTTTATTTGATTGTAAATAAAACAAGGTTATTAATTCGTAATGGCAAAAAATGACGGTTGTAAAAATATTAATTGCACAAAAGTGCCTCAGTAGAAGAAAATAAAATGGATACACAACTAAATTTTTATTCATCACTGGTCAAAGGATCTTCAATAAGTGAGAGAGAAAGAAATATAATTCTTAGCAATCTTGATTTGACTAATAGAGAATTGGCGGATATGATTTTTAGAACTGAAGCCTCGATAAGAAAATTTTTAAATAGTGAGGGAGTTCATAGATCTAAATTTCAGCTTGCTAAAATCCGGGAAAGAATTGGATTGGCCCAGCGTGGAGAAAATAATCCAAACTGGAAATCGGGAATAAGTAAGAATCATTATCACTATAAAAAATCGAGAGCGATAAAAGATAAAATAAAAATTGCAGCTCGTGAAAAAGTAAGACGCGCAATTTTGAAAGGTGAATTAATTCCACAGGCTTGCGAGATCTGCAGCAAACTTGAAAACATAGAAGCGCATCACTG
The DNA here is from genome assembly GCA_044227615.1 of Ignavibacteriaceae bacterium. Taxonomy (GTDB): domain Bacteria; phylum Bacteroidota; class Ignavibacteria; order Ignavibacteriales; family Ignavibacteriaceae; genus IGN3. The sequence continues at coordinate 69,563 of JBGAWM010000001.1, read as the reverse complement.
GGATTATTCAAAACCTTTAGAAGTTCAATGGCTTTGTAAAGAACATCACATAATTGCAGATCAACAGCGACGCGCTATTGAGACAAATTTTACGGTTGAAAGGTATTAACAGTTTTTCAGGTTGACGCAAGTATTATAAACTAAAAGACTTAAATAAAATTTAAGACTAAAAAGAAAAAAATAAGTATGGCACAATTTCAAGAAATAGCTAGGTACGATATAGCAGTTAAAAAAATAACTGAGCAAATGTATGATGCTTTGGAGCTATGCGGCCAATTAGTTGAAGATTCTGCAAAACTGTTGGTGCCGGTTGATACCGGAAATTTGAGAGGTAGTATTACTCATAAGTTATTGAGAGAAGAAAACGAAGTAAGAATCGGGACTCCTGTTGAGTACGCTCCTTACATAGAATTTGGAACTGGTGAATTTGCTGAGAACGGTCAAGGCCGCAAGGGTGGATGGTTTTATGTTGATGATAAAGGAAACAAGCGTTTTACTTTTGGAAATAAGTCTCAACCGTTTCTTAGACCTGCCTTGTATAACAACAAGTCTAATATTGATAAAATATTTAAAGAAACTTTCAAGAGTGTATAATATGGATAAAAATAATACTGACACTGAAAAGAAAATATTTTATAATGCTGAAAGCTGGGTAATTAAAAAACAACTTAGAGAAGTTGGACTCTTTAGAAAATTAATTTTTAAAGTATTTAGTGCATCCGCGGCAAAAAAGATGAGTAAACTACAAAAGAAACTAAAGCAGCTTGAAAAAGAAGCAAAAGACCAAGAGAGGAATTACATCCTGACAACTAAAAAAATATTGAAGATAAAGGACGAATAAAATGGAAGCATTTGAAATAAAAATTAATACGTGTGAAATCCTTTTGTTTGGTGAAAAGGTTTTGTTATCAGAGCGATCTGCAAAGGATGTTAATATACATAATGAATATTCAAAATCCTTGGATCAAGGTTTTTCATCAGCTGTTTTTCTTTCTCTCATAACTTTGAGAGATGCCTTGAAAATAAACCTTAGAAATGCATCAGTTTGGAAATTAAAAAAGTGGTTGAGATTGAAAAAGATTTGTGATAAAAATTATTTACTACAAAACTTAACAGCATCGCAATTAATGAATTTAGCTATTAAGGTTGTAGAGCTTGAAAATAAAAACCTTGAAATACTTACAAGTAAAGAAATTGAAAGGAAAGAAAATGAATAGCGAAACTTTGGCTCAATATTACGTCTCGATAAAAACGGATGTTGACACACTTCGTAAAGAGATGGACACAGTAAAGAAAAATGTAAGTAAGGATGTTGACCAGATCAAGTCTTCATTTAAAGAATTGGGTAAATCAGGGGCTGCTTCATTCGACGGTATTAACCCGTCTGTTAAAGAGCTTCAGAAACGACTAGAAGATTTGAGAGCTGTTTTAAGAAGCAGTCATAAAGATTCAAAAGCGTATGCGATTGCCAGTAGAGAAAGTGAATTGGTTTTAGCGAAACTTGGTGAAACAACGGATCAAACGACAAAAAAATCCAGAGGTTTTAAAGAGGGGTTAAAGACTCTTGCAACTCAATTTTTTAATACTGCCGGGGCCGGTTCTGGGATGGGTACTGTCTTATCAACCTTAGCTTATGGAATATTTTCAGGAGGTGGAATCTTAGCTGCTGCAGGAGCCGCAACTCTAGCTTTTCAGCTTCTTACTAAATCTCAAGAGGCATCAAAGAAAGCTACAATCGAGCAAATAGATGAAATCAAAAAACTTTCTGAAGAACTTGACAATTTGAGCAAAAAAGAATTGTTGAAACAAATGGTCAAGAATATGTTTGAGATTTCTAATCTTGAAGCTGAAGCAAAATCTAATGTTCAAAAACAATTAGAGAAGAGTTCAAAGTCAGCCCTGGGCGGAAGTGTTGTTCTTAATATTGATGCTGTTAAAACATTAACAGCTGAGCAACAAGAACAATTAAAATTATTGAAAGAACAAAACTCAGTAATTGATTTATTGATTAAGAACCGAAGTGTATTGAAGGGGATCGATGCAGAAATTTCTGATTTGAGAAAACAACAAAATGCAGTGACTGAAGATGACTTGAGGAGTGATCCTAAGAAACTTGAAAACTTACAAAAGCAAATTGATGGACTTGAAAAATATGCCAAAGTATTAAGAGGAATTAGTGACAGTAAAAACGAAACAACTATAAAGACAAAAGTTTACGGTCCTCAAGATGTTAAGGCAAAATATTTGGGATATGATGAAGAGTCTTTAAAGCGTGAACAAAAATTAATTGATGAGGGATTGTCGCTAAATAAAATTAAGCGTGGAGAATTAGTCCTCTTGATGAAAGAGACTAATCAGGTAATGCTCGATGACTCAATGTTTACAACGGATGCAATTGTCCTGGATTGGATTGAAAAAGATAAAATACTAATGGCTGCAAATAATTCTTTGATTGAGGGTATAACAAGAGCCTTTCACGAAATAAGAATAAGAGCCTCAAGCGATGCAAGCGCTTTAGAAAATATCTTTGTTGACATGGCGAACTCATTTATTCTCCAGGTTCAAAGAATGGCAGCTGAGTGGGCAGCATTTCAACTTTTGAAAGGAGTCTTTTCAATTGTAACCGGTGGAGCCGCGGCTGCTGTTCCTATTGGGCACAGTGGCGGTAATTTTATCGGCACATCTTCAGGCGTTAAGAAAATGGCCGGTGGTGGAAGTTTTATTGTTCCTCCGGGTTTTCCAAATGATTCTTATCCTTTGCTTGTTGAAAGCGGTGAACGTGTAAGTGTAGAATCTTCAGCAAGCAACGGTTTACAAGACCGACATTTGAGAGACATTTCAAAGAAGTTAAATGGACTTGCTATTCTAAATTCAAATTTTATTGAGTCCACAGTGAGAAAACAGAGTCAGCAAGCTATTCCTCTTTATGGAAAAATCGCGGGTCAAGATATATACTTGAGCAATAAACGCACTACTAAATTAAATGAGAGGATGCGTTAATGCCATTAATAATTTATAAAACCACAATCACTTTTCCGGTTCAGAATATTTCTCCAACAGAAACGATTCAATTAATACTTGAATTTTCTGACATTGCAAGCGGGTCTGATCGTGACTGGAATTCCTCAGATTATAATTTGAGAGTTTTGAGTTATGGCAGTCGTGAGGCTAGTTATGATCTTGAAGATCCCTTAATGGTACCGGGTAATACAAGTATGATAATTGGTGACCCTGATGCAATTCTTGAGGATATTTTATTCGGTTCCGGAACTATTGCAGTTGCAACAGATAAACAGGCGAAAGTAACAAAGAAGATAAATGGAGTTGCAGTTTTTATCGGAAATATGTTAGAAGATACGATTGAATATGACAATGCAACACTGACTTTAAAGTTTACTGCAGCTCCTAAGACAGATATTTTAACAAAACAAATGATCTTTGATGATGAAGACGTTTCAACGCCCTGGGTAACATCCAACTTCACATCTAATACTTATTACTCGGTATATGGAATGCTAGAAACAATATTCCATTTGGTTAATCCAGACATCTATATGAGCCGATTGAATATTCCTGAAAGTATTTATGTCCAGCAAGGTTGGGAGTTCGCTGGTGGGTTGTCAAACCTTGGAGGTATTCAGCTTTGGGACTTAACCTGGTATGAACTTCAATTAAATTCTGATCTAATCTTTTTCTCAACCGCTACAGCTCAAAGAACTGTTGGTGAAGTTTTAAAAAAATTAGCGATGGACTTTGGTTGTTTCACTGGAATGGTAAGTTATGATAAAGCATTCTTCAAACAATTATTCTCTTATAATGCTGCCAATCTTCAAACAGTGGATGTTGCGAATATTAAAAAAGGTTATCGATACGGACTGATCGATTATGTAAAAGTCACTTCTAATTTTGGGGTAAACCCAAATGAACCATACACAGCAGGGACTTACACAGAACTGGAAGACAGAGTTTTATTGAGGACCTGTTTTATCAGTATGTTTATTGGAAGCCCTACTGGTGGAAGTAATTTAAGAGCTGTAGTAAACGCCGGGCCACGCGATGACTACGCAATATTTAGTGTTGACGGATCCACGATAACAGTTTTCCCCACGGAAGGAGCTGTTTACACAGCCGGGGTTGGTGGTGCTGAATATACCGTTAAAGGAATTTTTGAAGCTGTAACAACCGATGCACGTCTGGTTATGCAGAGAGAAGACAGCGGGTCACATCCAACGTCCGGGACTTTCTATAAAATATCCGGCACCGGTGATGCGACAATCGCTTTTTCAGCAAGTACAAGTGTTGCCGGGACTTATTCAATCTTTGGATCAAGAGACCCGATAAATATTGATAACGTACACAGAGAATTCGGAGATACTCTCGCAAAATTCTGGTATGCTACAAGAGGCAATATGCAAAACTGCAGAGTTGATAAATTTACACTCCGCGGAATTACATACGACTTCTTAAAAGATTTTAATTATGACGGAAGTAAGTATCAACCTATTCAAATGGAGTGGAATGATGCTGAAGGAGTCACGGAATGCGAAGCAATTTATCTAGGTGAATTGTAATAACTCAAAACTAACTCTTGAAAAAATAAAGGCCTATTGATATGAACTTAACTGATGCACAAAATAAACTTGAAAAAGAAATCAATGATCTAAATAAAATTATTTACACAAAAACAGAAAGAGAAAAGAAAATGGCAACTGCAGGATCTATCGAACAAAAATCTCAAGTGGCAATAAGCAAACTTGACGCGATCAATACTCTCGTAAATGAGTATAACAAAAAAGGTGCTGAGATACTTGTAAGAAAGGAAAGTGGAGAATTCAAAAATTATACAAGTGACTACGTTCAACAATTAGTTAAACAGGAAAAACAAAATCATCTCGCAACATATCTGCCAAAGGTGAAAGAGTTTTTGAAAGATGTTTTAGGTTGGTTATCATTAAGCCTTCAACAAAAAGAAGAGATTAGATTCCCTTACAGAAGCTCCAAAGATGTGAACAAAGCTCAGTTAGGTGAAATGAAATCTATCCGTGCTCAAAATTTTATTAATGCAGCAAAGGAAGAAACAAGCTTAATTACAAATGAATTGTTTAACGCTATGCGAAGCAATGATGATGATTATTTCAACTCACTTGTAAATTTCATCTTAATGAGTGAACCTAGAGATGAAATAGGTAAATCCGATCTTCTAAAGGATAAACCACATCAATCAAAATTATTTGAAATGGTTAGAAATGTTTACAAAGAATTTGCTGGTAAAAATAATCTTCAACTCCTGGATGTTGCTATAATTACACTCACAACCGTTGCGACTGAAGCCAATTCATTCTTAGCTGCTATCAAGGGCGGCGAAATATTCTATCTGCCAAAGAGAATGGCTGAGAAGATGGATCAAAACGACGTTGCAAGAAATATTGAAATGGTAAATGCTTCAATGCCATATTGGGGAACGAAGCTTGAATCCTTGGATTATGTTTTTCAAATAGTTTGATGTTTTTATGATAAACGGAAAATGATTCTTAAGTTTGCATCAAAGCTAAAAATTGTCAAACATAGTTTTTAAATTGCGAAAGGTTGTTTCGGTTTATAGGTATGACAATGCCTAGCTTTGACTGAGATGACCTTTTGCGTTTTATAGAGTTTAAGTTCTTTGAAATTGTTGGAAAGAAAGAGTGAGTTTGCTTATGACTCTCCACTCTATTTTTACAGCCTGAGAAGTAAAATCAATAAGATTTGATGTGAGGAAAGCTTCAAAATTAGTTAACTTTGCAGTGCATTTCCGGAAAGGTGGCAGAGCGGCTGAATGCGGCAGTCTCGAAAACTGTTATATTGGGTAACCGATATCGAGGGTTCAAATCCCTCCCTTTCCGCTGTTTTCCTAAAAAAAAGCCGCTGTAATAAGCGGCTTCTTTATTACTACTCAATTATTATTTTAATTTCCAAAAACGTTTTTAACACCGTTAATGTGTTTTGTTTGATCGATTATGTTGCCCTGATTATCTACAACTCCTGCATGACAATTAACGCAGGTATTTAATGCTGCAGGAACGTGACCTGTTGGAGGTAATCCATGACAAGTTCCGCAAGCTGCCTGTGAACCATCTACCTGATTCCATTTTACACTTGCGTTATTACCAACCATTGTTGGAGCAGTATATGCAAATGAGTATGATGAAGAATCTTTATAGAATACAAAGTTTCCATGACAATAGGTATTAGAACAGTTATTGAACGCAAAATCGTAACTAGGATCTGCACCATCGTGTGTTGCTAAATTCCCAAAATTTAGTTCAGCTTTAATAACATCATCAATATGGGTTGGAGCACTAAATGAAGTTGGAAATGTATGGCAAGTTGTACAAAGAATTTCTTTACCTAAATTATTTTCGTAAAGATGGGCTGTATGTGCACCTACACCAGCATAAGTAGTTTCTATGCTGCCATTGATTGCTCTTGGTGGTGCTATTTTATCAGGTAAAGCAAATGATCCGTGACAAGTATTGCAAGATTCCGGACCACCAGGTCCCTTATGACAATTCAAACAACTTTGTTCTGCAACAGCACCCGAATAATCGGCAGAATGACATTGCTGACATTGCTTCATATCCCAATTAGCATTTGCAACCAATTTACCATGAAAATTAGGTGAAGCCGGATCTATTATTCCCTCTTTATGCAAAGCTAATTCAGGCACTGTAGTGTTAATATCTTCTTTTAACTCACTACAACTAATAACCACAAATGAACTCAGAGTTATTATTAAAATAAAATATTTAAGTTTCATTAGTTCTTCCGTAAAAAATTTTTCTGTATTAATCATTTACATTTGTTCCATGACAATAACCGCAAAAACCTAAACCGGACTGAGATTGCGGTGAAAAGCTAGTGTGACAATTATAGCATACAGAGGAATAATCATTATGCCAATCACCTTCTTCATCTTTCATAAAACCTGTTGGATGGGTTTTGGGATTAGTACCTTTAATTCCATCGCTATCAAGATGGCAAGTAATGCAAGTTGGATCTGCACCGTTAACATCGTGGCAAGCCATACATCTCTCAATATCACGTTTAGCTAAAATTGCATGATCTCCACCGCCGGAACCAACGCCAATCGTTTTGAAGCCTGGTTTCAAGTGTGATGCAGGTACAATTCCGCCAAAAGCAAAATCCTGGTCTTCCGATTGATGGCACGTAACGCAGAATGTTTCAACTTGATGGCAAGTTTGGCAATCAGCAGTTTTACCTCGTGAATCAATTCCATGAGAGAATCTATAATTTAGTTCGTGAACACGATTGATCGCCTGAACTTTTGCACCATCAACAAAGTTGCTTGGGTAATATGGTTGATAGAAATCGTTGAGAGTATTTGTTTCTGTGATGCCTGTGGTGGCAACGTGGCAGTCTTCACAACTTTGGTTATCGTGACACATTACACAATTTGCATTAAACTCCTGTGCAGCAAATTTGTGCATCTTAGCAAAGTTTACAACTTTATGATCCTGCGGCAGTAAGTTAACTGTTGATATATGACAGGATTCGCAGGCATTTGATGCAACTGTTTTATCATTATGGCAGGTATAACAAGTTTCCATCTTAGGAAGAGCACCTGCAGATTGCCAGCTATAATCAACTTCGCTTAATCCTTTATGACAGGATTCACAACTAACATCTTTATTGGCAAGGTGAATTTTATGATTGAATATTAGTCCGGTATCTCTTTTAACTAGTGCCTCGTAATTATCGTCATAATGGCAAGTTGAGCATTCGTCCTCATTATCAACCTCATGACACTCGGCACAATTTTCGTGATTCGGGAAAAGTGGATCTTTCAAACTTACACTTTCGCTTACGGCTGAGTGACAAGTTTGACAATCAATCAATTCATTATGAAGTGAATGTGAAAATTTTATTCTACCTTCATTTGAAACAAGTTGCGTGTTTTCTTTAGAATCCATCGCTGCAACAAACAAAAAAGCAATCATTCCTAAAAAAACAAACAGATATAAGACTTTTAATTTTTGCATAGTTAGAATATTAAATGTTTAAGTTAAACCAGTAATTTAGTTTGAAGAATAATCTAAGATCATTCTTATAAATCTTATTATCCATATACTGACCCTGTAAATCGAAAGAAAGTACTTTGAAAGGACGTATGTTAGCACCAACCATTAAGGTTGTAAGATTGTTGGCTTCATCGTCTGGACTCAGCTTATATTTTGTGTATGATAATCCAACAGAAGGTGTCAGCAATCCTTCAAAGAATGTGTAACCGGAATACAACGAAATTGCATCTAATTCTCCGGCATATCCAAAAGTCTTTCTGTAATTGATGCTTCCGTAAGCGGTGGATAATCCAATGCCTAATCTTTGAGAATTTTCATCTTTGTACTGAACATTTCCAAACTTACCTAATACGGTAAACATACTATTGATTTTATAATCTGCTCCTAGTTCAATCTCATGCGTGTTACCGTAATCAAACACAGCAAAGATAGAATTGTATCTTATTTTTGGTAAGCGATAATTGTAATATAGATTTATTCCCAATCTATCAACTGCTTCAGTACGCGCATCAAATTCAAACTTAGATGTTTGATTATAATTTAAGTCATAATCGTATCGGGTAAAGATAGAAACCAAACCCAACTGGTTGTAGTTTACTTCGCCTGTGATGAACTCGTATTGATTTGATTTATTCTCAATCTCAACATCAATCGGATTTAGATCAGGGGTTAAACGAGTTGTTGTATATTTTTGAGGTTGAAAGCTTTTGTTAATATAACCAAGAGCAACTTGAAAATTTGGGATTACAGTTGTTGTAAACTTTCCACCAAATAAATAATTGTTATCAAAATTTTCGATCAATTCAAATTTTTGATAAGCCGGTACGTTACCGCCAAAGTATGCATTAAGCTTATAATCAGTTTTCTTAAGCGTTAGTGACGCACCATCATAGACGCCTCCTGCAACACTATTTATTATTGGCTGTCTACCTAATCTAATAGTTGCAATATCCATTAAATCCCGGGCTTCAAAATAAAGGTTATAAAATCTTAACCTTGGATCAGTTTTCAAATCATTCTCCACATCTGTTTCATAATTTAGATATGATCTGACTGAAATCTTTTCGTAATTAAAATTAAGATTTAACATTTCGTAAGCTCTCAAATACTGTTCAGATGAGTTCAAGGAGTCATATCTTTCAAAAGTATATAGTGAGCTTGTAAATCTGCCGTTTATATTTTGAGCCGAGATAAATGCAGCAGCTCCAACAAAGAGCAAAAGTATTAATTTTTTCATTTAATTTTCTATAAGAGTTTTATCTATAAAATTAATTTTGAGTTTTTGGCACTGTGTGTTTAATTTTTTCCCACGCTTCATTAATATCCATATCAACATAAGTTGGGCTTTCAACATTATGACAACCGATACAGAAATTTTCAAGTTTATCGTGCATAACTAAACCATTTTTTACAGCCAAATCTTTATCTTTCATAACTTTCATATCCTTATATGCTGATCCGGGTCCATGACAGGTTTCGCACTGTACACCGTCTTCAACTTTAAATTTCTTACCAAGCATAGATGCATCAAGGTTATAACCGGTAACGTGGCATTTTAGACATTCGGGAGTTTCAACTGCAGGTGTTTTAAATCCTTTTTCCGTTGCGATTTGATTTGCTTTTTCAGTTTTCAGGGTCTCAAAAGCCTTTGAGTGAGCACTGTTCTGCCAAATGGAAAGCTGACTTCCCTGCTTCTCTGTTTTATGGCACATAGCACAGGATTCAACACCGATGTATGTATATCCATTTTGAGCTTGAATGAAAACGAACGGTAATAATATGAGAGCCCCAAGCATATAAACGAAGTTTTTCATAAGACCTCCTAAATGATGGTTAAGTACTATTGCAATATTCAAAGAATTATTTATAAAGGCAACTAAAAATATGGTTCATTATTACAATAATAAATATTTTTAATTTTCAAAATCCTTTAATATTTCAGTTAAACAATTTAAGTACCAAAGTAATATTTGATTTTTAAACTCTCAGTAAGTTCAAATTCTTTATTGTGAAAATTTTTAGCAACAATCTCCCAATATTGATAATTGATATAATCAAAACTTATATACAACCCGATTGAGATTAGCCTTCAATCCTACTGACAATTCATCAAATGAAGTTTTTTCGCTATGTTTGTGATGTATTAAATATATTTTAATGCCTGAATTACTTCCTTGATCTTCCTCGTGTAATCATTCGAATTAGTCAGAACTAAATATTTTAACTCGGATCAAAAAATAACATTAGAAATAAATAAAGTATCCTATGATAATTGAAAATTTAATTGTTAAAGATTCCTCCGTTCATGGTATGGGACTTTTCCCAACGATTGACCTTAAAGAAGGTCAAGTTATTACTGTTATAAAAGGTGAACATATTAATGCAGATGAATGTATAAAGCGCGAAGATGAAGGGAATGTTTACATTTTCTATAAAGATGAAGATGAATATATCGATGCTTCTATGCATTCTCAGTTAAGATACTTGAATCACTCTTGCAACTACAATTGCGATATTGATGAAGATGAGAATGGTAATTTGATTTTGTTTGCTGCCTCAGATATACAGTCAGGCGAAGAATTAACTATTGATTATGGCTATGAAGAAATATATAAATATTGTTCTTGCGGCGACTGCGAAAATAAGACCGAGCTAATAAGTATCAGGGATGTATCTTAAGTCAGGATTTGCGTATGTAGTGCAATCTCTTCTAATACAGAAGAAACTTTTAAACTGGCACTCATTGAACCGTTAAAAACAATTGCTTTACCTTTAACGTGAACCTCAAATGCAAAATCCCGTGCTTTTTCAAAAGTGCATTGTGTTGCAATAATTAGCTGAGCAATTACTTCTTCAAAAGTATGCCAATCATCATTAAACAATAAAACTCTTGAAGACAGATTAATATCCGAAGTGTCTTCTGTTATTATTTCAACTTGCTTGATTTCTTCAGGTTTTAATTCCATAGTTAAAAAATACTTAATTGATTTTTTTTATAAAAGTATAATTGAAAATTAGTTATTCGATAAGCGATAAAAGTATTTAAAATAATAAATCATCTTAATAATTGATTTTAGAGCAGTGTCTCTTTATATTTTTGTATCAAAAACTTAGAACTTTACGGAGGTTAAATGAAAATAGCAGTATGTGTAAGTCATGTTCCAGACACTGCTACAAGAATTAAAATCGGTGCGGAAAAAAAATCAATTGATCCAGCCGGTGTAACTTATATCATAAATCCTTATGATGAATTTGCAGTTGAAGAAGCCTTAAAAACTAAAGAAAAAATTGGCGGTGACTCGTTAGTTTATGTAATCAGTGTCGGCGGAGATGCTAACAAAGAGTCCATTCGCAAAGCTTTAGCAATGGGTGTTGACGAAGGTATACTTCTTAAAGATGAGTCCCCAAGAGACTCTTTTGGAATTGCTCACGCATTAGCAGATGAAATCAAATCGCTAGGCTGTGAGATTGCTTTTTTTGGTAAGCAATCTGTTGATTTTGATAATTCAATAACCGGACAGGTAACTGCTGAATTACTTGGTTACAATTGCGTTCCTGTTGTGGTAGATTTTAAATTAGAGGGATCAAAAATTACTGCAGAGCGTGAAATTGAAGGCGGAAGAGAGGTTGTAGAAACTGAATTACCAGCCATCATTACGACACAAAAAGGATTAAATGAACCACGTTATGCATCATTAAAAGGAATAATGGCTTCAAAGAAAAAAACTATAACGGAAAAAGCTGCTGCTCCATCTCCAAATTATTCTGAAATAATTGATATGAGTCTTCCTGCGCCTAAACAGCCGGGAAGAATATTGGGAACAGACAGCACCGCAGTAGCTGAATTAGTTAAATTATTACGAGAAGAAGCAAAGGTTATATAGGTAAAAATATGGCAAATAAAATTTTAGCAATCTTAGAACAAAGAGAAGGCTCACTTAAAAAAGTTTCGTTCGAAGCAGCAAGTGTTGCTTGTAAATTGGCTAAAGAACTTAGTCTTGAAGTTGAAGCTGTTGTTGCAGGTTCTGAAGTAAATAATATCGATGATATAGCGAAATATGGTATAACAAAAATTATCCATTTAAAGAATTCTGAATTTAATAATTACACTTCAAGCGGATACAGTGAAGCAATAAGTAATTATGCAAAAGAAGTTAACGCTGTTTGTTTGGTTATAGGAAATACTTCTCTTGGAAATGATCTTGCACCAAGATTAGCAGTCAGGTTAAATGCAGGATGTATTGTTGATTGCGTAAATCTTAAGGTTGAATCTGACGAGATTATTGCTACTCGTCCGATTTATGCAGGCAAAGCTTTCATTAAAGCAAAGCTGTCTTTAGACGTAAAAGTATTTACAATCAGACCAAATGTATTTAAAGCCGAATTATCTGATGCCGGAAGTGCTGCTATTGAAATTAAAGAAATTACTTCTCCAAATCTAAAATCAAAAGTTGTTTCACTTAAGAAATCCGAAGGTAAATTAGATGTTGCCGAAGCAGATATAATTGTTTCCGGCGGAAGAGGTATGAAGGGACCGGAAAACTTTAACTTAATTGAATCTCTTGCTGATTCACTTGGAGCTGCAGTCGGAGCCTCTCGTGCTGTTGTTGATGCCGGCTGGAGACCCCATCGTGAACAAGTTGGACAAACAGGAAAAACTGTCTCCCCTTCCCTTTACGTTGCTTGCGGAATTTCTGGTGCAATTCAGCACCTTGCAGGAATGTCAACTTCAAAGTATATCGTAGCAATAAATAAGGACAAAGACGCTCCTATTTTTAGTGTTGCAGATTATGGAATTGCCGGAGATCTTTTTGAAATTTTACCGGTACTTACAGAAGAGATAAAAAAAATTCGTTCATAACATAGCGGACTAAAAAGTTGGATAAAGTTCAATGTGAAATATTAGGTTTATCTACCAATCCATCTACCGGTGGAGCATATGCAATTCTTTTAAAAGAAGTTGAAGGTGCACGCAGGTTGCCCATTATTATCGGAGCGTTTGAAGCTCAGGCAATAGCTCTTGAGATGGAAGGGATTAAACCCCCTAGACCGTTAACACACGATTTATTAAAAACTCTTGTGGATAATCTTGGGGCAAGCGTTGTAGAAGTAGTTGTAAGTGAACTTAAAGAAAATACTTTTTATGCAAAGATTATTCTGGAAGCTTCCGGACTAACAAATGAAATTGATGCACGACCAAGTGATGCAATCGCTCTTGCTGTACGCACTTATGCCCCAATCTTTGTAAGTGAACCTGTGATGGATGCTGCAGCATTCATTCCTTCTGATGAAACTGATATTCCCGGATTTGAAACAAGTGATCTTGGATCAGATAAAAAACCACTTTCTAAAGAAGCACAGCTTGCAGCGTTACAGGATAAATTAAGAGAAGCTTTGGAAAGTGAAGAGTTTGAACGTGCTGCAAAATTAAGGGATGATATTAAGCGATTATCCCAAAATAATTAATTGAAAACCTTCTTACCTATTTCACAATCCATACATTTATTTTTAATACAGTAGTTTCTAAAAAGATCTATCATTCCCTGATAATAAACACTTCTGAATTTTTCGTTCTTCAATCCAAGTGTATCATTAACTTGATCAACAAGATGATTGCCTTCTTTTTGATAATAATTCAGAAATAAATCCAGAACTTTTTGAGATATATCTTTATTACCGTTTATTTCAAAATAAACTGAAAAGATTGGAAGAATAATATTTATTACAATTTCATCAGCTCTGCCAAGCCCGATAAAATAATTTAATTTTGTTTTGGTTGCCTTATTAAAATTGTAGTGTCCCGCCCAATAACCTTCACCTTTAATTATTATTTCATTTCGAAGTTTTGTAACAAGTTTATTGATATCAGAATGCTGCTTAAAAATATTTATCAGACGAATAAATTGTTCATGTATAATTATTTTTTCTAGAAGCCTGGCTCCGGCAGCAATTCTTATAGTTGGAAAATTTTGTGGTCGTAGTTTAAATAAGTTCCAATCGTTTTTATTAAGCATTCCTGAATCGTAATTCTGCTTGACGTTTGTCCATAAATCCAAACTTTTTCTAATGTATTCAGAAGTTTCTTCGTCCGGGATATCAATAACTTCAGGAAACATACCGCTTACATGAAAAAGTATGCTTTCAATTTTTTCTTTATTAAGCTCAGTAACAGATTTAAGAAATTTATTATCAACAGTTTTGCTCAGCTTCAGCATAATATCTTTGTTTTTAGAATAACCCAGCGCTTCGAATATTTCTTCATAATAAAGCTGCTGCCATAATTCTAAATGCTCAAAATCTTTCTGTGTAAATTCTCTTGAAGATATTTCTTTATGAAAATCGTGATAAACTTTTGGTTCTTTAATATTAAGCTCATTCAATAAAATCAGTTCTTTTAGACGCTCAATATTTTTCTCACATTTTTTTCTGAATCTAAGTAAGCCAAGACTTTTTAGATAATTTAATTTTTCTCGCTTTTCAATAATATGATTAATTTGCGAGCAAGGCATTTTAATTTCATCCTCAGTTTGAATTGTCTTTAAATCCTGCTGAATATTTTGCTTGATAGAAGTTGAGAGATATCCTTCCAAGGAAAGTGTTGGAACCTTTCTGCCGCTCTGAGTTACAACGAATGGATAAGAAGAATCATTGGATAGAACTGCGTGTAGAATTACTTTATTATACCGCTGATTAAGATTATGTCCGTGAGATTTCCAATCAGAATGTAATGTGTCAATTTCAACATCACCAGTAAATGTAAGATTGCCGATTTTAATTCTAGCATTTCTATAATCCGGTCCGGCTTCATCACTATTTCTAACTCCGCAATCAATAACCTCAATTGATAAACCATCAGCCGTCGCAAGAGAAGAATCAAAACGTTTTTCTTCCCAAATTTTGTAGATAAGCTCTTCTGGAATTTTAGGATTTGTTTTCAATAGTTTACTATGACTTGAATTTTTATCAGTCAAAAATTTCTTTTGAAATTTCGCATTTCAAATCTATGACTTTTTTTGATATATCTAAAGAGATTATTTTGGTAGCATATTGGTGGGCTTGGAGCGATATGCTTTAATTTAAATATTAGAAGAGATTTTATTAAGAGAAACTAATTCATTACGTGCAGCTTCTGCAAAATCTTCCCCGCTGCTTTTATAAATAATACCACGACTGACATTTACTAAATAATTTTTTCGTTTATTTTCGCTAAAAGTTTTACTCACATCTTCTAAACTTCCGCCTTGTGCGCCAACACCAGGTAAAAGGACAGATAAACTTCCAAAATTATTAATATTTGATTTTAGTTCATCGAGTTTGGTTGCACCAAATACGATTCCAATATTATAATTTTTATTCCATTCATTTACACTCTGCAATATGCCTTGATATAAAAATCTTCCGTTAATCAATTCTAACTTTTCAAAATCATTTGCACCTGGATTTGATGTTAAGATTAATACATAATTCATTTTATCAGTAAAATCTAAAAAAGGCTGCAAAGAATCTTTGCCCATATAAGGATGCAGCGTTACTGCATCAAATCCAAAATGTTCATAAACAGATTTTGCATACATTTCCGAAGTGTTGCCGATATCACCGCGCTTTGCATCAGCAATTGATAATATATCTTTTGGAATTAGATCTACTGTTTTTTCAAGTTCGGTGATGCCTTTTGAACCGGCACGCTCATAAAATGCAAAATTAATTTTGTAAGCAGCGGCAAAATCTTTGGTGGCTTCTATAATTGATTTATTGAATTTAAAAACTCCATCAGGGTCTTTTTGAAGAAAGGTTGGAATTTTGTTTAGATCGGTATCCAATCCTACACAAATGAATTTTCCTTGGTCATTCTTTTTAAGAATTTTTTCCTGCGATTTCATAATTTTTTTAAGTGTAGTTTTTTCTTGTACGATAAATATTTGCGACTATACCAAGCATAAACATATTTACAAGCAGCGAACTGCCGCCATAACTAACGAATGGAAGCGGGATACCGATTACAGGTAATATTCCTACAACCATTCCAATGTTTATCAAATAATGTATAATGTAAACAGATAGGATTCCAATTATTGTTAAACTCAAAAATTCATCTTTAGTTGTCGATGCGATTTTTAAAATCCTCAGAAATAAATAAAGAAATAGTGTTAAGACTATCATCGTGCCTATAAATCCAAACTCTTCACCTATAACACAGTAAATAAAATCTGTCCATTGTTCTGGGATGTACTGCAGTTGTGTCTGATTACCCTGAAGAAATCCTTTTCCAAACAAACCGCCGGAACCTATGGCAACTTTAGCCTGTATAGTATTGTAACCTGCACCAAGCGGATCTGTATTTGGATCTATAAATGATTGAATTCGCTTTTGTTGGTGCGGACTTAATGCGTTGTACAGATAATCTGTAAAAAATCCTGCTGCTAAATTTAATGCAAAGATAGAACCGCTAAAAAATACATCTTTGCGAAATAGTATTAAAATAATTATAACTAAGATTAATGAAGCAAGGAAATAATAAAAACCAAAAATTGCTGCAATTGCTACAAATCCCGGAGATAATACTATGAACAAACCAAATAGACTTATACCTTTCCAAAAAATCAAAAGTAAAATTGTTCCTAAAAATACTATTGATGTTCCCATATCCGGCTCCAGTAAAATCAGCATCACTGGAATTATTCCAATTCCAAGTGAGATGAGAATATCCCTGAACGAATCTATATCAGTATTTTTTCGGCTGAGATAAGCAGACATCGCGAGTACGGTTCCAATTTTAGCAAACTCAGAAGGTTGGAATCCAAAAGGTCCCAAATCTAACCAACTCCGTGCACCGGAAACTTTTCTACCGATAACCATTACAACAATTAGCAATAGAAGCGAAAATAAATAAGCTGGCGTGGTAATAGATCTGAAAGAATTTGTAGGAAGTGAATATGTAATAAAAAAAACAAAAAATGCTGCGATACTAAAAACCAGTTGTCTATCAAAGTTACCGCTCATTGTAGGATGATTAAATGTAGAACTATAAATAGCTGCTAACCCAATTACAATGAGTAGTGCTGCAGGGACAAAAATTCCGAAATCAAATTTATCGCTAAGTTTATAATCAATCCGCAAGTTTTACTCCGGCGATAACTTGATTATTATCTTTTTTAATCTCGTCTTTTTTAAGAGTGTCTTTTTTCAAATAAGCTTCAATCAAAGCTTTTGCAATTGGGGCTGCGTGTGTTCCGCCAAATCCAACATTTTCTACAACTACTGCGATAGCAATTTTGGGATCTTCAGCAGGTGCATAGCAGACAAACAATGCGTGATCTTTACCGTGAGGGTTTTGAGCAGTACCGGTCTTCCCTGCAATATTTATATCAGACATTTTAATATGTGTAGCAGTACCGGAGCCATTTACAACAAGAAACATCCCTTCTTTTACAATATCAAAAACTTCCTGCTTAACACCGGTTTTAATTTCTGGAAATTTATAAGGAATAATCTGTCTTGTTTTATCATCAAGATATCCCTTAACAATATGCGGTTGAAATGAATGCCCATTGTTTGCAATCAGTGCAACATATTGTGCAAGCTGCAAAGGAGTAACACTTACTTCGCCCTGTCCAATTCCCAAACTTGCCATTATACTTCTTGGCCATTTTTCTCCGTACATCTTTACATAATAATTTTCACCCGGAATAAAACCTGCAGCTTCTTCTCCGATATCAATTCCAGTTTTTGCAGAGAACCCAAATTTAAGTGCGTACTCTTTCCACTTATCTAATCCAATTTTGTAAATCAGATGATAGAAAAAACTGTTGCAGGATTTTTCGATTGCGTGAATAACATTCACAGAACCATGATTACCATGGCATTTGAAGAATCTTCCAAAAGTAAACCCGCCGCCGCAATTAATTGTTGTGGCAGGAGTTATTACTCCCAGATCAAGAGCCGCAATTGCAGCAAGCATTTTGAATGTTGATCCCGGAGGCTTTAAAGACATAGTTGCACGATTGAAAGATGGTTTATCTGGATTGTTATAAAGGTCCTGTAAAAACTCTCGTGATGTAACATAAGAAAACTGATTGAGATCATAATCAGGTGCGCTAACTAAAGCTAATATTTCTCCCGTCTTTGGTTCGATTGCAACAACGGCGCCGCGTTTCCCCAGCATTTTTTCTTCAGCAACTTTTTGAACATCAGCATCATAAGACAAAACAAGATCTTTCCCTTTTATGGAATTTCTGTCCTGGGTTCCGTCTTTATATCTGCCAATTTCTTTTCGTTTAGAATTTACAAGTACGTAATTAAAACCCTTTACACCCCGCAGATCTTTTTCATACTGTTTTTCTATTCCATTATGTCCAACGTAATCGCCTGGTATGTAATAATCTTTTTCTTCGCTTAGTTGATTGGGAGATATTTCTTTTGTGTATCCGAAAGAATGGGAGCCTCTAATACCGATTGGATAGCCACGCTGCATCTCAACGATATAATCTACGCCCGGCAGGTGTTCCTGATTTTCCTCTAACCAGGAAACTACTTCAAATCCAACCCCTCTTTTGATTCTTATAGGAATGTATTTAGAATAAATTCTATTTCTTTTTAATATCGATGCAACAAAACCAGAATCTGATCCAAGAATTTTATCAATTAGCGGATTTAATTTTTGATCGTAATCTGCCGGTGTAATTCTTAAAGTGTATGCCGGAATATTATCCACCATTACTTTTAAATTTCTATCATAAAATACTCCACGAAATGGAATTTGCTCGATCGCTTTTATGCTGTTGTCTGCTGATTTTTCTTCATATGCTTCGTAGTTAAGTATCTGCATCTGGAAAAGTCTGAACGAAAGCACACCAAACAGTATGATGAGAAATGCATAAATAAAAGTGCTTCTGCTTATCGATGCAAAATTTTCTGATTTCAAAACGATTTCCTCTTAGGATAAAAGATCATTACCATAAGCGCTATTGCAGATGTATAAATAGCAGGGAGTAATGCGTACTGAAAGAAAAGCAGAAATATATTTGAAGTAAAATTTATTGCAGAGAAGAATGCATTAATTGTCGAATCAACTAAGGACGAAATGAGAACGATTAACGCAAAGTTGTAAGAAATCAAATACTGATCCTGTTTATTCTCAGATGAAAAATATCCAGCGGTAAATCCAGCAAGAGTTTTTGCAATCATAGCACTTCCTAATAAACTTCCTGTAATTATATCAAACAAGAATCCATATACAAATCCTAAAACTGATCCATAAATTTGTCCCTGAGTAATGGAATAATAAACCAGGAGGATTAATATTAAATCTGGTATAACTGTATCGATGGCTATCAAAGGAATAACAGTTGTTTGGATTAAAAGTAGAGGAAAGAACAGCAGAATAGATATTATATATTGCGGTCTTATCACTGCCTGCTCAACAAATTAAATTCAAGATCATCAATCTCTTTGCTTTTAACTATTCCCAGAATAAAAACATTTTCAACTTTCTGAAAATCAACGAAAGGATAAACTCTGACTTCATTAAAAATTCCCTTTTCAACATTTCCAATTTCATAAACTAATCCAACAGGCAGCGGAAAAGGAATTATTGAACTGATTTCCGATGTAACGATTCTATCTCCCTTTTTTAGATCAAATGTTTTGGGAACATTTATCATTACAAGCCATTCTCCATTCCACTTCATTACAGCATTTTCTCTTGTGCGTTCACTTTTAACAGTAACTTTTAAATCTACATTTGTTAAAGTTCGTGCAATTGAATAATTATCTGAGATAGAATAAATAATCCCAACTAAACCTTTATCGGTAATAACAGGCATTCCCACTTTTACAGATTGATTCTTGCCTGCATTAAGAGTTATTGTACCTTGAGATTTTGTTAATGATTTGGAAACAATAGTTGCCGGAATTAGCGGAAACTTTGATGAATCTTTTAATGCAAGTAATCCTTTAAGATCTTCATTTACAATCGCGTATTCTCGAAGCCTGCTGAGGTGCAACATCATTTCAGCATTTGTTCTGCGCAGATTTTCATTCTCAGATTTAAGATTGCTTATATTAAAAATATCAGTAAAGACGGTCGTAACTGATGCAAAAGTGCCAAAAGCGATTGAGCGTACTTTCTGTATGCCCTGTGAGCTGTTTTGTGAGAGCAGGATGAGGCTGATAATTAATAAAATTACAAGTACAATATATTCTTTAAAACTTTCCCAAACCGAAACAAAAAATCTTATCATTAATATCTTCTATTACGAATTAAAACCTTAGAGTAGTGATTAAGATTATCAATAACTTTTCCTGCACCTCGCACAACTGCTGTCAGTGGATCTTCTGCAACGTGAACAGGAAGATTGGTTTCCATCCTAATGCGCTCATCCAAACCCTTTAATAAAGCGCCGCCGCCGGTAAGCATAACTCCACGATCAAGAATATCCGCAGAAAGTTCCGGGGGTGTGCGTTCAAGTGTCTGTCTTACGGCATCGACTATCTGAACAACTGCATCATTAAGAGCCTCTCTAATTTCCACTGAGCTAACTTCTGTTGTTTTAGGAATACCGCCGACTAAATCTCGTCCTTTAACTTGTATAGTAATCTCTTCTTTTAATGGCACTGCAGAACCAACTTCACATTTTATTGCTTCAGCTGTTCTTTCACCAATCAGTATATTATGATTTTTTTTGAAGAACTGCATAATTGCATAATTCATCTCATCACCTGCGATACGAATTGATTCTTCATTTACAATTCCTGATAAAGCAATAACAGCAATTTCTGTTGTTCCACCGCCGATATCAATAATCATATTGCCGACCGGAGCTTCGACATCTATTCCAATTCCAATTGCCGCTGCCATAGGCTCTGCGATTAAGTGAACTTCTTTTGCACCTGCATGTTCCGCACTATCTCTAACTGCTCGTTTTTCAACTTCGGTAACACCACTTGGCACTGCAACAATAACTCTTCTGCTCGCCATTGCGCTGCCGCCGCGTACACGTTTAATAAAAGCACGAATCATTCCTTCAGCGATTTCAAAATCTGCGATAACTCCATCACGCATTGGGCGCGTAACTTTAATTTCTTTGTGCTCCCTTCCCTGCATCTCTTTTGCTTTGTTACCAAGCGCAATTATACGTTTGGAGTTTTTATCAAATGCAACGATGGAAGGTTCATTTAAAACAATGCCCTTACCCTTAACGTGAATAAGAGTGTTAGCTGTTCCTAAATCGATTGCAATATCATTTGAGAAAAAATCAAATATTCCCATTGTTCCTCTTAATGTTTAAAGTGCCGTATTCCGGTAAATACCATAGAAATTTTATTTTGATTTGCGGCGTCAATAACTTCCTGATCGCGAACTGATCCCCCAGGCTGAATAACTGAAACAGCGCCGCATTTAATTATTTCAATCAGACCATCAGCAAAAGGAAAGAATGCATCAGAAGCTGCTACAGAGCCGGTCAAATCTAAACCATGTTCTTTTGCTTTCATCACAGCAATCTTTGCTGAATCTATTCTTGACATTTGCCCCGCTCCAACGCCCAAAGTTGCTTTATCTTTTACATAAACTATAGCGTTGGACTTAGTATGCTTTGCAATCTTCCAGGCAAATTTAAGATCTTCTAATTCTTCTTTTGATGGCTGCTTATCTGTAACAATTTTTAATTCATCTTCTTTTAATGAAATTGAATCAGAATCTTGCGCTAGAACACCACCGGGAATAGAACGAAAAACTTTTCCTTCAGTTAAAATAGATTTTTTCTGAATTACAAGTCTTCTATCCTTTTTCTTTTTCAAAATTTCAAGAGCACCGTCACTGAAAGCGGGTGCACAAACTATTTCCAAAAATATCTTGTTTAACTCAGCAGCAGTTTCAATATCAACTGTTTTGTTAAAAGCTACTATTCCGCCAAAAGAAGAAACGGGATCACATTTTAATGCTCGAATATACGCTTCAAATGGATTCTTACCAATAGCCGCACCGGCAGGATTATTATGTTTTATTATCGTACAGGATGTTTCCCCAAGATCTTCACAAAGTTCGACAGCAGCAACTAGATCCAAAATATTATTGTAAGAAATTTCCTTTCCGTGAAAGACTGAAAAATATTCACCAAAGTTTCCAAAAATTCCAGCATTCTGATGCGGATTTTCACCATATCGTAACGGCTGACTTATTTCTTCGTTAAACCGAATGTGTGTTGGCGGAAGTGTAAATTTAATTTCTAAGTAGTTTGCGATGTGAGTATCATAATTTGCAGTGTGGGAATAGGCTGCAACAGCAAGTTTTTTTCTTGTTGCTTCAGAAATATTTCCCTTATTTAATTCATCTAAAAATGAATCATATTGCATAGGATTAGTAAGGATAGAAACAAACTTATAATTTTTTGCAGATGCTCTAACCAGACTTGGTCCCCCAATATCGATGTTTTCAATTATCTCATCCAAAGTTGAATTTGGGTTTGCCGCCGTTTTAACGAACGGATAAAGATTAACGCAAACTACATCAATTGCTTCAATAAAATTATCTTTTGCTTGTTTGATATCTGAATCATTATCTCTTCTAAAAAGTATTCCGCCAAATATTTTTGGATGAAGAGTTTTAACACGTCCATCAAAAATTTCTGGAAATCCCGTAATTGAACTTATCTCAGTAACATGTATTTTATTTTCAGAGAGAATTTTTGCAGTGTTACCTGTGGCTATAATTTGATAACCATTTTTTTGTAAGCCATTTGCAAATTCTACAATCTTAGTTTTATCTGATACACTTAGTAATGCTAACTTCTTCAATTCATATTCCTATTTAATGAGAAGAAAAAAAACTCTTCTCAGTTTACTATAATAATCCTATCGGATTCAATCTTAACTCTATTTTCAGCAAATGCTTTTACAACTTCAGGTAAAAGCTGATGTTCAATCTTCAAAACTCGTTCTGCTATTTCTTCCGGATTTTTTACATCAGATATATCAACACATTTTTGGGCAATAATTTTTCCCGTATCATAAGTCTTATCAACCATATGCACAGTTGCGCCGCTTACTTTTACAGATGAGTTAAAAACTGCCCGATGAACATTCATTCCATACATTCCTTTTCCGCCAAATGAAGGAAGCAATGCAGGATGAATATTAATTATTTTATTCTTAAAGTTTTCAATCAAATCATTGGGAATCAATTTAAGATAACCGGCAAGTACAATAAAACTAACTCCAAGTTTTTTTAAAGTTGAAGTGATTTCGTTTTGGTTAATCCTGCCGATTCCAGCACCAATAGTAAAAGTTTTAATCCCAAATTCTTTTGCGATTTCAAATGCTTTGCAATCAATTTTATCGCTTACAATCGCCGCAACTTCAACTTTATTATTTAAATCAGGATAATTTAAAATGGCATTTAGATTTGAGCCTCTACCTGAAACAAAAACTGCAATTTTCAATTAAAAATACCTGAAAAGTTGTCGAAAATTAGCTAATCGGTAAAAAAGAAGCAATGAAAGAAATGATGATATAAAATTATTTATTGCTTTCTTCTGGCAACAATCTTTGTAAAGTGTAAATTTTATTTTCTAAAGAATTTCTAAAATCAAACTCATCAAGATTATCTATCTGTAAAAGAAATAATTTTGCATCGGTAAACTTCTTCTGATTATAACTGTTCCAACCGCCTATATAATATGCATAAGCATGAACCCAAAACTCTGACTCAATTTCTGTGTTTATACAATCTACTGCAAAATCTAAAGACTCCTGATATTTCCTTTGTTTATAGCTAACTTGAGATAAATGAAGTAAAGCTTCAGCTTTTAATTCATTTGCGATATTTTTTTTATCGATAAAATTTAGGAGTGAATCCTTTGCCACAGCCAATTTATTTTGTTTAATTAGATTTGAAAATTTGATCAACTGAATTTCATTTTTAGATAATTTTCTTGATACAAGGTCATCGCCTTTGCGGTCTGCGTACAAATCTTCCTCTATATCAGAATTACCCTCAGAGGATTTTTCATAATATTTTACAGCTTCTTTTCTATTACCCAGAATCTCATAGCACAATCCAATCTGATAATTCGCAAATCCTTTGTAGTCATCGTTAACACCAAGCGTTAAATAATTCTTATAATACACCATCGCTGAATCAAACTGATTGCGTGCAAAAAATACGTTGCCTAAAAGATAGTTGGCATTAGAAACTACAAATGGATAGAGGCTATCGCCGGAGTTAATTACAAATCTAAGTCGCTTTTCAGCATTCGGTAGATCATTCAATTCATATTCAACCCATCCAAGCGAAAAATTAAATAATAAATTTTTGGGATATCTTCTAACAAGATTGCTCAATAATTCCTTTGCCGCAGGATGATCTACAATAACTCTTGAATAAAGCTGAGACAAATAGTACTGTGCATCAACCTTAGATAGTTTGCCCTTCTTAACTGCTTGATTAACAAAACTTAATCCTAACTCTTTATCAGCAGAAATTCCAACAAGGTTAGCTGCCCATTCCAATGTTGAAGGTATTTGTGAAAGTGCAAAATTGTAAAGACCTAATCCCAAAAATGCATCGTAAAGATCGGGTTTAAGTTTAACTGCTTCTTCAAGATTTGATTTCATCTGATTGCTTGTCCAAAGCGCCTGCAGATAATTGCCGCTTCTGGCTTCAGCAATAGACTTATTATAATAGATTGAGCCAACTAAATATTTTAGTTCAGCAGTGTTTTTCTTAGCTAATTTTTTATTAGCTAACTCAATTGATTTATCAGAGAAATAATTAAAAGAATCTAAATTTGCTTCGTTAAGATTGCCTAAATAATACCAAAGAAATATTACCGATTTGTAATGATAGCCTCTTGGGTCTTCCGGATGCTTTTCAATTAATGAATTGAAAGCTTTAAAGCCATCCTCCCAATTGAAATTGTAAATTTTGTCTAACCCAACCTGAATTTGCTTTTCTGTACCTTGTTGAGAAAAACCTGTAGTAATCAATAATAAAAAAAGGACTGAAATGTGTTTAATTTTTTTCATTACAAAATTTTAAACTACTTTTTTGTTAATGATAACTTTAATGAAGCTTTTACAAATTCTCTAAATAATGGATGTGCATTAGTGGCTCGTGATTTTAGCTCAGGATGAAACTGACAAGCAACAAACCATCTTTTGTCGGGAAGTTCAATCATCTCAACCAGTTCCCTATCGGGTGATAATCCGGATAACACTAAACCATTTTCAGTTAATACACTTCTAAATTTATTATTAACTTCATATCGGTGTCTGTGCCGCTCAGAAATATAACTGCTTTGATAAGCTTTGTAAGATTGAGTTTTATCTTTAATGCTGCAGGGATAAGCACCAAGCCTCATCGTTGCGCCCATATCTTTAATATTTTTTTGATCGGGCATCAAATCGATTACGCTGTATTTATTTTTTTTGAATTCTGAACTGTGGGCATTCTTAATTCCGCAGACATTTCTCGCAAATTCAATAACTGCACATTGCAATCCAAGGCAAATACCCAAAAATGGAATATCATTTTCTCTTGCGTACTGAACAGCTTTTATTTTTCCTTCGATACCGCGTTCTCCAAAACCACCGGGGACAAGTATTCCGCTGACACCATCCAATAATTTTTCTACAGATTCTGTTTCAAGAGCTTCGGCACCGATAGGACGAACGACAACTTTACAGTTGTTTTCTGCGCCAGCATGAACAAAAGATTCCATTATGCTTTTGTAAGCATCCATATGTTCTGTGTATTTTCCGCAAAGAGCGATTTCAACTTTTTCGACCGGATTTTTTACACTATCAACAAATTTTTCCCAGTTTTCAAGATTTATCTTTTTATCAGGAAGATGTAATCTTTCTAAAACTATCTGATCAAATTTTTCTTTATAAAGAACTAATGGTACTTCGTAAATAGAGGAACAATCGTATGCGGAAATAACAGCTTTGGGATTAACATTTGTAAAAAGTGCAATCTTTTCACGAATGTCTTTTGATAATTTTTTTTCTGATCTGCATATAAGAGCATCAGGCTGAATACCAAGCTCAAGTAAATTTTTTACACTATGTTGTGTTGGTTTCGTTTTTACTTCATCTGCTGAACGAATATAAGGAACTAAAGTAACATGAATGCTCATGGTGTTGGCTCTTCCAAACTGAAGCATCATCTGTCTCATAGCTTCAAGAAATGGTAAGCTTTCAATATCGCCAACAGTTCCACCAATCTCGCTAATTATAATATCATACTCACCAAGTTCGCTTAACTTAAGCATACGGCTTTTTATTTCATCGGTAATGTGCGGAATTACCTGAACTGTGGCACCTAAAAAATCGCCGCGTCTTTCCTTTGTGATTACTTCGTTGTATACCTGTCCGGTTGTGGTGTTGTTAGCACGAGTCATATTTACATTCAAAAAACGTTCATAATGTCCAAGATCCAGATCAGCTTCTGCACCGTCATCGGTAACATAAACTTCACCGTGCTGAAACGGACTCATGGTTCCAGGATCAACATTTATATAAGGATCAAATTTTTGAATTGTGACTCTGAAGCCACGTTGTTTTAGAAGTAAACCGAGAGAAGAAGCTGTAATTCCCTTCCCTAGAGAGGAAACCACACCGCCTGTTACGAAGATAAACTTAACTTTTTTTCTTGATGACATTTTACTTTTTTTTGCCCTGAAATATAGACTTACGTGCTAAGATTTCCAATCTAATTTAAAGCAAAAACAAACTTTATTAATTTATTTTTACAATGACCATCGTCATGTCATCATGCTGCTGCGCTTTTCCGATAAACTTGTTAACATCTGCCATCATTTTATCTTGAATGTGTGAGGCTGAAGAATAATTCCAGGATTTTGCAATTTCTATCATCCTATCCAAACCATACTCCTCACCTTTTTTATTAACAGCCTCTGTAAATCCATCGGTATAGAAAATAAATGTTTTACCCGATTCTATTTTTTCTTCAGATTCTGTAATCACTCTACTGAATAAATCTCCTTTTTCCAATCCGAGCGCTAACCCATTTGGACTTATTAGGCTGACATTTCCGGATGCATTATGATAAATAACAGGATTGTGCCCTGCCCTGGCTATTCTAATCAACTTTGTTTCTAAATCTATAACTGAGTATATCATCGAAATAAATCTGCCGCGTTCGACGTTTTCATAAAAAAGTTCATTCATTTTTGTCAACACATCTGCGGGTGAATCCGTGTGTTTTGCAATTGCTTTAAGAAATCCTTTAGTCAAAGTCATATAAAATGCGGCTTGCGTTCCTTTACCCGAAACATCCCCAATAATTATTCCTAATTTATTTTTTTCAAGATGAATGAAATCGTAATAATCTCCGCCAACTTCAAAAGCCGGAATACAAATTGAAGCAATATCGATTCCTTTTAAAGTTGGATTTTCTTTAGGTAAAAAACTCATTTGAACGTGGCGAGCAACATCAAGTTCTTTTTTTAATCTCTGGCGCTCTGTAATATTTTCAACAAATTTTGGTGTAATGGAATCGTAATCTGTAAAATTATCTTTTCTAAAAACCAAAATGATTCCCAACAGAATAAGTACAACACAAATTCCAATTAAAATATACCATTCATTTAGAAGAGTCGATTCAGCCAAAAATGATAATTCAGTTGCTTTGATGAAAAACTTAAAAAGTAAATATGATAATAGAGTTGACAGCAAGTCGTACTTAATCAGAATTATACTGAGTAATATTCCTATTATTAGATTTACTGGTATTCCCGCAGTAAGAGGATTAACATTAGATGGTATAAACAGCGCCCATATTAAACCGCTGGCAATAACAAAGATGATATCATTATTTATATATCTTTTAATTGCAGCAGTAAGAAACATAAAAAATGATACGGCAAGCATGGAATAAGCATTAAATACTCCCAGGAAAATATTTAACAATGGAAGTTTTGCTGATATATGTGATTGTGAAATAAAATTTTCACCTGTAAACGAAACATTGGAATAATAGCTTATTGCATACAGCAAAACAAAAAATACAGACGCCAACCCTAACCCAAATGTAATGCCATTTATAACAGCTTTACCAATATAGGAATGGATAATTTTTCTATGATAAATTAAATCCAACGAAAGAAATTTTTGGTTCCAGATTTCTCTAAAAATTGTTTCACTAATGGCCCAAAGAATAACTGCTGCGCCTGAAATAAAAATACCGCCTAATCCTAAACCCAAAAGTATTGTCCATTCAAAATTGGTAAATCGTTCAAGCAATTCTTTAACGATAAATGATATCAATACAAAAATTCCAAAGGCAACAGCAAGTTTAAATCCAACTTCATAAGCTCTGAATCTTTTAAACCCAACAATCAATACTGAAATAATAATCAATAACGTAAAAATAATTGTTGTAGCAATTTCAAAAACATCCGTTTCATTTTTTTTGTATTCATCCGGCAAAACAACTTGAATAGCAAAGTTTGATACTTGATCTCCCTTAACCTGAGCCTGCAGAGTATAGTTTAATATTGTATTACTTTTAGTCTGCCAGGAAAAATTGTAATCCAAACGATCTGTCCTGTTAATCGTTTCAGTTTCTTCAAAGTAATATGAACTGGTATTTGCACTACCCATCAATTGAAGTGAATCATCTACAAATGTAATATCACCTCTAAGATTTTGAATAAATTTTTGAGCTAGAGATTTTGCTTCATCAGGAGTAAGTGATTTTTTTGCAGTGGAATCAACTAATTCTGTACTAAACTCATTGATTTTTCCATTATCTAGTATTTTTAATTTGAAACTAGATTTTTTTAATTCAATGTTCCCATCAGAATTTGAAGATACGACAATATCCGACTTATCCTCTTTAGACTGACTAACCGTCCAGTAGTAAGCAGAACCTGCATCCGATAAAATCTTGTTTGACTCATTAATTTTATACTCGGAATTGATCCATCTTATAAAATTTTTATCAGCCTCAAAACCAATCTCTAATTTATCATCATCGAATGATAAATTGACTTTCTTCAAATATTCTTTTGATTGCTTTAAGATTGACTCTTTGTTATTCGCAACTTTAAGCCCGCCAAATGGATGATAACCCGGGATAAATAAATAAATAAGAATTGCCGCAGCTGAGATAACTATTAAAGGTATTATGATGGGTTTTAATTTAACTATCATATTTATGCTTTTAATTAGATAAGAAAATCATTAAATAATCAATGAAAAATACTTTATTTTTCCAAACAATAATAGAATAAAATTCATTGTAAAGTAAAAATTATAAATCTTTGAGAAAATTTTGCAGACTAAAAAAATAATTTCTTTAATCCTGATTTTAGTATCATTTTTATTTTTTCCGGTAATCATTAAGGCACAGGACACCACAAAAAGTTTAGCTTTTAAAAACAACAGACCTTACAGAAATAATCCATACTTCTATCAGCCGGATTTATCTTACCAAATCCTGCAGCAATTCAGATTAGTACAAATAGCAAACAGCGGCGATCCTTTAGCTCAGCACGAACTAGGACTGAGACTTTTAACCGGTGAAGGAATCGCTGCAGATACGGCAACCGCCGTTTACTGGATTAAAAAAGCAGCATCGCAAAAACTTACTTCTGCACTTTATAATTATGGAATTATGCTAATAAATGGCTGGGGTACTGATTGGAATCCTTTTGCAGCTTATGAAAATTTTTTACTTGCTGCTGAATCCGGAATGAGTCAGGCGCAGTATGTGGTTGGGATTTTACACACAGATAATTTAATTGTACCAAGAGACTGGAACAAAGCATATTATTGGATAAAAAAATCTGCTGAGGGTGATTATAAACCTGCAATCGATGTCATCGCTGAACTATCCCCCAAAGTATCTGCGGAATTCAAGGATTCCGTAAGTCAAAACAAAATTGTTTTAACAAAAGATACATTTACAAAAGACGATAAAGACGATTCAAATATTCAGCCTTCACTAGGATTAGTATTTATTGATTTTGACACTCAATCAGATACTATAAAGGAAATTACTGATGCAATGTTAATCTCGGATTTGAAAAATCTGAATTTGGCAATTGTCAAAGATTCTTTGTTGATAAAAAATGATTCTTCACTAACTGCATTTTCAGACAAAGCAAAAATTAGAACACTTCGTAAGATAGCAGAAGCGGGCAGTCACGAAGCTGAAACGATATTGGGTAAATTATATGAGACGGGTAATTTTGTTGGTGTTAATAAATTATTTGCTGCTGAATATTATATCAGAGCTACAATTTTAGATTCACCCCGTGCAGCATATTTACTCTGGCAGCTTATTCGTGAAAAAGATTTTTACACCATCCTTAATGATGCAGTACAATTTGGGGATCCGACTGCTCAATTTGTTTGGTATGGATTGCATAAACTTGGTTATGATAACCGCTTAACCGAAAAAGATGCAATTGATCTGCTGCAGAAAGCTGCGGCACAAAATCATATTCCAGCAATAATTGAACTTGGCTTTAATTATTACACCGGAAAGTATACAGAAATGGATAAACAGAAAGGATTGGAGTATTGGAGATTTGCTGAAAAGTTTGGCAGTCCCGAGGCTTCAGTTAGAATAGCAACATCAAAAGTTTTTGAATCATTCTCATATGATCAGTTGAATAACGAAATTTCTATATTGGAAACATCCGAAAAAAATGGTTCGATACTAGCTCAATTTACTTTGGGTTATTGTTATGAAAATGGAATTGGTGTAAAAAAGAATTTACCAAACGCCGTTGAGTACTACAGAAACTCTGCCCAGCGTGGAAATCAATACGCATATAAACAGTTAAAACGATTGTACGATAATATTAGACCAGTCGATAATACATTTAGAGTTAATTAATTTGCAAGAGACATTTAAAATAGATTCTAAACTGCCGGATGTGGGTACTAGTATTTTTGCGGTAATGTCTAAAATGGCAAACGATTACAATTCAATTAATCTTTCGCAGGGTTTTCCGGATTTTAATTGTTCAGACCAACTTGTTGAACTTGTTCATCACTTTATGAAACATGGATTTAATCAATACGCTCCAATGCCAGGAACTATTGAACTCAGAAAACAAATTGCCATAAAAGTTGAAAGAGATTATGGACGTAAGTATGATTTTGAGAAGGAAATAACTGTAACCGCAGGTGCTACACAAGCTTTATACACAGCCTTTTCTGCAATTATAAGCAATGGTGATGAAGTAATAATTTTTGAACCTGCTTACGATTCATACATCCCTGCTGTACTTGCCAATGGCGGAATTCCGATTACGATTAAACTTAACAAAAATGATTTCGGCATTCCTTGGAATGAAGTTGAAAAATCTATATCTAAAAAAACAAGGTGCATTGTAATTAACACTCCGCACAATCCAACCGGTGCAATCCTTAAAGAGGAAGATATTTTACAGCTTGAAAAACTTGTTAAGGACACGAATATTTTTCTTATCAGTGATGAAGTTTATGAGCATATTATTTTTGATAATCAAAAACATTTTAGCTTTGCTGGTTACGATGAGCTTGCGAAAAGAAGTTTTATAATTTCTTCTTTTGGAAAGACTTTCCACACTACTGGCTGGAAGATGGGATATTGCTGTGCTCCAGAAAATCTTACTTCAGAATTTCGAAAACTTCATCAGTTTATAGTTTTTGCAGTTAACACACCAATTCAATTAGCTGTTGCTGAGTTTTTGAAAGATGAAAATAATATTTATTCACTTCCAAAATTTTATCAAGCCAAAAGAGATTTATTTTTATCGCTGATAAAGGATTCAAAATTTATTAAACGAAAATGTAATGGCACTTATTTCCAGCTTTTAGATTACTCAAATATTTCCACGAATAATGATTTAAAATTTTCTGAATTTCTAACAAAAGAAATTGGGGTTGCAGTAATTCCACTTTCACCGTTTTATAAAAATGGCAGTAACGATAAACTCATTCGTGTGTGCTTTGCAAAAAAGGATGAGGTATTAAAACAAGCCGCAGAAAAATTACTAAGGGTATAAATTTTATGAATACAGGTGCACAGATTCCAGATCAACTTGCAATAAGAAAACGAGCCGCAATTATTTCTCTTATTGTTGGGTTTAGCATGTTCATCTTTAAGATAGGTGCTTACTTACTAACGGGATCAGCAGCAATATTTTCTGATGCCGCAGAATCTGTTGTACACGTTATGGCTACTTCAATGGCGTTATACAGCATAATTCTTAGTTCAAGACCAGCGGATGATTCACATCTATACGGACATGGTAATGTTGAATATTTTTCAGCAGGAATAGAAGGATTATTAATTGCATTCGCAGCGGTCTTTATAATTTATGAAGGCGTTATGGCAATAATTATGGGACCCGAGCTTAAGCAATTAGGAATTGGTGCTGTTGTAATAACTTTTGCTTCAGTGGTTAATTTATTACTCGGAAATTTTTTAATTCGTACTGGTAAAAAAACTAACTCATTAACCCTTGTTGCTGATGGAAAACATGTACTTACGGATTCTATTACAAGTTTTGGAGTTATTGTAGCAGTGGTGCTCGTAATAATTACGGATATTCAAATCCTTGATCCCATTATAGCAATATTAATTGCACTAAACATTCTTTTTACCGGATACAAATTGATCAGAGAATCAATTGGCGGTTTGATGAATGAAGTGCGACCTGAAATGTTAAATCAGTTATCCGCTAAATTGATTTCCATCAAAAAAGATTATTGGATTGATATTCACGAATTAAGATTCTGGCAATCAGGAGATAAAATATTTATAGATTTTCATCTAATACTTCCTTTCTACTTTAATATCAAGCAATCACATGAAGAAGAAAATTTGATTGAAGCAGAACTGCAAAAAGATTTTTCGCAGGCTGATCTGAAGATGCATCTTGATTATTGTATTCCGCAGCTGTGTAAATATTGTAATTATACAGAATGCAAGGTTAGAAGTGAAGAAAAAAGTAAATCATTTGAATGGAATGTTAATAAATTAATTGGTTTACCTATTTATAAAAGAGATGAAGGCTGATCAGAGAGTACTTAATGTGAATAATCAGGATCTTTAACTTGGGTTAAAATTAATAATCCAACAACAAAAAATAATCCGATAGATATGATGGCTAAGCGCTGATCACCAGAGATAAAACTTACTAATCCAAAAACCAATGGTCCAATAACAGCAGAACTTTTTCCGAAGAAAGAATAGAAACCAAAAAATTCTGTTTTCCTTTCAGGTGGAGTTAACTTGCTCATCATACTTCTGCTAGTTGATTGACTTGAGCCCATTGCGGCCCCTGCGATTAATCCAACCACATAAAACCCATTCTTATCCTGGACCAAAAAAGCAATTAATACTGTCAACAACCACATAACCAGAGTAATCATAATAGTTTTTTTCTGACCAATAGAATCGGCAACTATTCCCAATATAACCGAACCGGCAATTGCAGTTGTCTGAACAGTAAGAAAAAATATTAATAATTCAGTTTCAGAAAAGCCTAAAGTGGTGCTTGCATAATTACCAGAGAAGAAAATAATTGTATTTACGCCTTCGATGTAAAAGAAATATGCTAATAAAAATGTAGCAAGATTCTTATAATTTTTTAGATGAGATAAAGTATTCCAAACTCTTGTTACACCTATTTTGAAATATGATTCATGCTCAACAACTTTTTTTCTATTGTCCTTTAAATAAATAAATAACGGCAAAGAAAAAATTAAAAAGAATAGTGCCGCAACGGGAAAAGACTCCTTAATCATTTCTGCCTGTATAAAAGGAAAGATAATCGCCAGAGTTGCAAGCGACCCTAAGTAGCCCATTGCAAATCCATAACCACTTACTCTGCCGTAATTTTTTGGTTCTGTTATTTCCGGTAGAAATGCATCATAAAAAACCAAGCCGGCTTCAAATCCAACATTAGCAAGAATGAATATAACAACCCCCATAAAGACATTTCCGCTTCCTACAAAAAAAAGTGATGAAGTGGCCGCAACACAAAGAAGAGTAAAGAATAATAAAAATCTTTTTTTGCCTGCAGAGTAATCTGCAATAGCTCCGAGTATTGGAGAGATAATCGCTGTTATTATCATTGCAATACTTGTGCCCAGAGACCAGTACAAATCACCAATAGGCTGACCTTCTGCTACAACTTTTTTAAAGTAAACTGCATAAAGAAATGTAACTACAACAATTGAGAATGATGTGTTGGCAAAATCGAAGAGTGTCCAGATAAATATTTTTTTCTTACCTGTCATCAAGAAGTTTTAGGATGATTTTTAGAAACTGTTTCATCAACCAATCCCCTGCCTGTTTTTGTTATTTTACCGGTAGTTTTTTCTTCTGATAAAATTGCGTCAAGAATACCATTAATAAATTTACCGCTGCCTGCTGTGCTAAATCCTTTAGCTATTTCTATAGCTTCATTGATTGAAACTTTAGGTGGAATATCCGGGAAATAAAATAACTCACAAATCGCCATCCTTAAAAGAAGTTTATCAATCAAAGCAATTCGTCCCATCTCCCAATTACTGACTCTTTCTTCAATTTTAACATCAAGCTCTTTTTTATTTATAAGAACTCTATTTACAAGATCTTCACCAAATTTTTTATCGTTTGCATCTTCAACATCACCTAAAATACTCTGGGTAAGAGCCGTTAAATTTTCGTTGTTCATTTCATAAGCATATAATATTTGTAAAACTTTTTCCCTTACAACTCTTCTTTTAAATATTGCGGACATTACTTTCTCCTGTGGTACTTTCTATTTACTCAAATCGCGTGAAGCCAAAACATTGTTAGTGCCAAAGCTTCTCTTATTTTATTGTACAATGCTTTCTCAAAACTTTGCGATAATTCTGACGCAGAAACCTGAATTTTTATTTTATGAAATTTAGCGATTTCTAAAACTCTTACTAAATGATAACTATCAGAGATCACAACTACATTTTTATTAGATGAGATAATCAAATTATTCTTTACATACCTAATTTGTTCATTAGTGGAAGTAGTCTGTTTTTCGAGAAATACCTCGGAAGTGTTAACACCTTTAGCCTTAATATATCTAAACGCGACTTCAGATTCAGACAATTCACCCGGTGCATTACTACCTGTAAGATATATTTGCGATATTATTTTCTGTTCATATAATTTAAGCGCTTTATCAACTCTGCCAGTAAGGGTTGGACTTGCCTTATTATCAGACCAAACAGCCGCGCCAAGCACAACTCCAACGTTAATTTTTTCTGCCTTTAAGGATTTATCATCAATTCCTGATTCTTTACCAACAATAAATAAAAATACAACAAACAAAATCATTAGAAAGGATAGAGCAGAATTAAAGATTGATCTAATGATAATTATTTTATTGACTTTTAGTATGGCTAACCAGACAATAAAAATCATAACAAAGTATGTTAGCGTATATAAACCAGAAATAAATCCTATAAATAATTCATCGCCCGTAAGCCCGGAAAAATAAATCTCCTTGAAGGGCAAAAAAATAAATTTAGAAATGTAAATCGCAATTAATAATAATTGATTAAATACTAAAAAAAATAAAAATTTATTTACTTCAAAAACCAAATTCTTCTTAAAGAAAACAGTTATGATTCCAAATAAAAGTATCGCAGTAAGCAAAATGTTGAGTAGGTTCCCAAAATTAGAAAAATCATACTCACTTATTGATAGGCTCTGATTTTGATATTTTACAAAGAAGAAGAATGCTAGATTTAAAATGACTATAAGAATAATAACAAATGGAAGTGCAAATCCTTTACTTTTTTTATTCTTAATCATCATTTCAATGAATTATATTTAGTTTTATTTATTTGAATAACCAATCAAAAAATACGAATTATAAAACCTCGAAAAAATAAGTTTCAGGAAATAAAAAGAATGGAAAATTAAATTATTTAAAATTAAAAAGGCGTCTTAGCGACGCCTTAAAATTATTGAAGTTTGAATACTATAGGTATTGAGACCTGAACTCTAACAGCTTTACCTCGCTGCTTTCCAGGCTTAAATTTAGTTTTTCTAACCGCGTCCAGAGCAGCTTCATCACAACCAGCACCAATTCCTTTAATTATCTTTGCATCGGTTACAGACCCGGATTCATCAACAAAAGCAAGAACATAAACTTTTCCTTCAACACCAGCTCTCTTAGCAATCTCAGGATATATAATCTTTTTTTGAATCTCAGCAATACCACCGATTGGTTCAGGCATTTCTTCAACTGCTACAAAGTAAACAGGCTCTTCTTCAACCACTTTTTTATCCTCTTTCGGAGGAGGAGGAGGAGCATCTATTTGTTCATTAATATCAATTTCAGTATCACCAATTTCAATATCTTCCAATACATCAGAGGATGGAGCTTCGATTGGAATTGGAGGTTTTGGCGGCGGAGGTGGTCGATTTTCCTGTTTGGTCTGATCTATTTGCTCAACCTGGAATAACTCCTGCGGACCTTCCGACACAACATCCTTTCCTTTAAGATCAGGGAAGAACTTAAATGCAACTATCAATACGGCTAATGCCGCAATTAGACTGATTTCAAATACTCTTTTGTATTTTGCCATCAAGTCAGCTTTTTTAGTTTTTACAATTGCCATTTTCTTTTTCTCCTAACTTGCAATTAGTGATACTAACTTAATAATGAGATGCTCGATTGTCAAATTATTTTTCAGGTCTTTTACCAGATTATTTTGAGAAAGTTCCAGCTTTTAATTTGTTTTTCCCAATTTCGATTTCTTTAATCTTTTTAAGAAGATATTGCGTTATCAATACCGCTAATAATGAACCAGAAAAATCTGCAACCCAATCCAGTACATCGGCATATCTTCCCGGAACAAATAATTGATGTAATTCATCTACCATTCCATAGAAAGACGCAAATACTATAGTAAAAGTTGCCGGATATGTACTTAACAAACTGCTTTTTTTTTGAAAATATAAAGTGAGATATAATAAAAAGCTTAATAAACCATAAGCACCAAAATGTTCAATTTTATCACCAACATTAATATTAATTGCTCTATCCAACGGCAAAGAAGTTAAGGTAAAAAGTATCAGCCAATAAATAAATAATGGTAAATAAATTATGTAAACTCTATTTCTTTCTATGTAACTATACAATACTATCCTCTAAAAAATTAACTGTGTAAGGATAGTTATTCATAATATCTGAGGCAAGGTAATTTGATATTGGTTTCGAAGATAAAAGCAAATCCGCTGAAAGGCTGTGAAGATAAACTCCAATGATTGCAGCTTCTTCAGGATTTTTATTCTGAGCTAATAAGCCTGCAATTATTCCTGTAAGAACATCACCACTGCCAAATTTTGCCATACCGCTATTTCCGGTAGTGTTAATAAATGCTTCTCCACTTGGATTGAAAATAATTGTTGGAGCCCCTTTTAATGCTAAAATACATTTATGTTTTGCTGCAAAATTTCTTCCATAGATTAAAATATCTCTATCGATTAGACCTAATTCTACTCCGATCATTTGAGAGAATTCACCGAGATGCGGAGTTAGGATACAATTTTTAAGATTTACTTTTTCGAGAAACGTTTTATCCAAAACAGATAGAGCATCTGCATCTATTACTGCCAACTTGAATTTGTGTTCAAGTAAAAACTGTTTAACTGCATTTACAGTCTCAACTTCCCTTCCCAAACCAGGACCAATCGCAATAACATCTGCCCATTTAATTTTTTGTTGAAGTGATTTTAAGGCTTCATCATTAAAATATTTTGATTTTTCATTCCCATAAGATTCAACAACAACTTCAAGCAAATTTTTATGGATAAGTTTTCGTGAACTTTCTGGAATTGCAAGTATTGAAGCTCCAGCACCGGCAACTAAAGCTGATTGAGAGGTTAACGCTGCAGCTCCGGGATATTTGTATGAGCCTGCAATTGATAAAACTTTTCCAGCCGAATATTTATGAACTGATTTTCCTCTTTTAGGTAAAGCTGAATATACATCTTCAGGTTCAATTAGATATGTGTCAGGATTTATGTCATCAAAATAATCACGTCCGATTCCGATTTCTTTTAATACTACTTCACCACAATACTCATAACCACTTCCAATGAATAAACCTTTTTTAAATTCACCAAGCGTAACGGTTAAATCGGATTTGAAAACGATATTGCCAAATCCTGTATCAGCATTTAAACCGGTAGGAACATCAATCGCACATTTAAATGCGTTTAATTTATTTAAGGATTTGATAATTGATGCATTTGGTTCTCTCAATTCACCAGTAAATCCACTTCCAAGAATTGCATCAACAATAACATCGCAATCTTTTAACCAGATAATATCTTTTATGGACTTAGACGATTTTAAAAGAAGATTTTTCCTTTGAGTAGAAAGATTTTTTATAATATTAAAATTCGTTTTGCAATCTTCACTCAAATCGTCCTCTGAACCCAATGAAACAACTTTAACTTCATATCCCGCATTTGAAAAATGTCTTGCGACTGCGTAACCATCGCCGCCGTTGTTACCTTTTCCACAAACAACTCCGACGCACTCAATTTTATCAACTCGCTCTAAAATAGATTCATATATTCCCAATGCTGCATTTTCCATAAGCACAATTCCAGGAACCTGCAGTCTTTTAATTGCAAATGAATCAAGATTACGAATTTGGGATGTGTTATAAAGTGGAATCATATATTCTTTTCGCCATTGCGAGGAGTTTAGAACGAAGCAATCTGAGATTTATTAATAAATCAGATCACCTCGCTTTGCTCGTGATGACCATATTAATTAATCAGCATTAAATAAATTTCGTTATCAAATCTAAAAATGTCCCTGGAAAGACTCCAAGTAAAATTACGAGCAGCACAGAAAAAATAATCGCAAGCATAGCGTTATTGCTAGGTTCAAATACAAACTCATCTTCTGATGATTTAAAATACATCAGAACAACTATGCGTAAATAAAAGTAAACACTAATTGCACTTGATAAAACTCCAAGTATTGCAAGCCAGGTTAAGTCTGCTTTAACCGCTGCAATGAAGATATAATACTTTCCAAAAAATCCAGCAAATGGCGGCAGACCTGCAAGCGCAAACATTATTATCGCAAGTAAAGCTGAGAGTAATGGTTTTCTGCTTCCCAAACCCGCATAAGAATTAATACTGAGATTTGTTTCATTTTTTCCTTCAAGCAATGAAACAATACCAAATGCACCAAGATTCATAAATGTATAAGCAGCAAGGTAGAATATCACGCCTGCAACAGAATCATGATTTCCAGCAGCTAATCCGATTGCGAGATAACCTGCGTGCGATATTGATGAATAAGCCAGCATTCGTTTAATATTATCCTGAGCTATTGCGACGATGCTTCCATAAAACATTGATAAAACAGAAATCACCGCTAAATAAGGAGTAAATAAATTTCCTGCGGGTCCGTTGAACAACGCAAATAAAGTTGCTAATATTGCACTGAATGCCGCAGCTTTTCCACCAGTTGAAAATAATGCCGCAACAGTTGTAGGTGAGCCCTCGTAAACATCCGGCACCCACATATGAAATGGGAATGCCGCAATCTTAAATGAAAATCCGATTAAGAATAATAGCACACCTGAAATGAATAATAAATTTTTAGTTAACCCTGCAAAGTTTGAGGTTATAAATTCAATTGATGTTGTGTGTGCACTTCCATAAATAAGAGCGAT
Source organism: Ignavibacteriaceae bacterium (assembly GCA_044227615.1). Classification (GTDB taxonomy): domain Bacteria; phylum Bacteroidota; class Ignavibacteria; order Ignavibacteriales; family Ignavibacteriaceae; genus IGN3. The sequence goes on along the minus strand of JBGAWM010000001.1, from coordinate 29,784 downwards.
ACCGTAAACAATAAATCCCGTGGCAAAAGATCCAAGCAAAAGATATTTAAGGGATGCTTCATTTGCATTAAGTCGTTTTCTGTTCATTCCTGCAAGTATGTAAAAAGAAACCGACATTAATTCTAATCCTAAAAAGATTACAAATAAATCCTTCGCTCCAGCCATTAACATCATACCAAGAACGGAGGATTGCAGAATTATGTAATACTCACCAAAATAAGTTCCATATTTTTTTATGTAATCGATTGAAAGCACACAAACTATAGCAGCCCCAAAAGTAAAGATTGCATAGAATACATTTACATTTCCGCCAGTTGCAAGCATATTCTGCAGAACGATTGAGACATCTCCAATATAATACAATGAGTGCAAACCAGCAGCTAGGAAAAGAAGTACTGAAAACCACGGCAGCAGTAATTCACTTTTCTTCGAGTACATTTCAATAAGAAGAGAAATAATAATTCCGGCTGCTATTATTACAAGCGGAAGCACATTAAAAAATTCTTGAAAATTATTAAACATTATAGTTATATCTTTTTAACTTCTTACTTGTTAGATGATTGAATTAAACCAAGTTCAACCGGATTAACTTTTACAGGAGAATACATTTGCTTTACAACTTTGGCAGTTGATCTATCAGAAACTTTTAAGAAAGTACCGGGATAAATTCCGATCCAAATGATAAAAACAAAAACAGGGGCAAGGACGAATATCTCTCTTGCATTCATATCTTTTAGGCCATCCAATTTTGGATTTGTAACTTTACCAAAGAATACTCTTTGATACATCCACAATAAATAAACTGCAGCAAATATTACTCCACTTGCAGCAAATACAGTATACCACCAACTATTTAAAATTGGGGATTGAAATGAACCGAGAAGAATTAAAAACTCACCAACAAATCCGTTTAATCCGGGCAATCCAACAGATGAAAGTGAAGCAAACATAAATGCGAATGAAAAAACAGGAACAAGTTTAGCAATCCCTCCGTAGTCTGCAATCTCACGAGTGTGAGTTCTCTCGTAAACAACTCCAACTAAAAGGAATAATGCTCCGGTTGATAATCCGTGATTTATCATTTGGATAACTGCACCTTGAATTGATTCCTGAGTCATTGCAAAAATACCAAGCACAACAAAACCAAGGTGTGAAACAGATGAGTAAGCTACTAATTTTTTAACATCTGTCTGAACCATTGCAACGAGTGCGCCATAAATAATTCCAATTATGGCAAGTACAGATATGTAAGGAGCTGCTGCAATTGATGCTTCAGGGAAAAGTGGAAGATTAAATCGAAGTAATCCATAAGTTCCCATCTTAAGTAAAACTCCTGCAAGTATTACAGAGCCTGCTGTTGGAGCCTGAACGTGCGCATCGGGTAACCAGGTATGTAATGGAAACAATGGAACTTTAATTGCAAAGCTGAATGCAAATGCTAAGAACATCCAGATTTGGATATTCATTGGAATTTGTGGTGCAACTTTGTATAGATCAATTAAGTTAGTTGTAAAATATCCAAGCGGACCGATTGCATAAACAGCAAGCCACACAATTGCAACAAGCATTAGCAGACTGCCGAACATTGTGTAAATAAAAAACTTAACTGCTGCATAAACTCTTTCTTTTCCGCCCCAAATTCCAATTATAAAATACATTGGAATTAACATTGCTTCCCAGAAAATGTAAAAGAGAAACAAATCGAGTGAGATGAAAACACCAAGCATTCCAACTTCAAGCATCAAAAAGAAAAATGTAAAATCTTTTACTTTGTTTTCGATACTTGACCAGCTTGAAAGTAATGTTAGTGGAGTGAGAAATGTTGTTAATAGTACAAGCAGCAAAGACATTCCATCAACACCTACATGATAATGGATATTTAATCCTTTTATCCACTCAATTTTATTTATGAATTGAAAATCTGAGTTTGCTGAATCGAACTGAAAATAAATTATTAGTGAAACAATAAATGCAACTGTTGAAATTCCTAAAGCAGCATACCGAATAAAATTTGTCTGTTCCTTCTTGATAAATAAAATCAGGAATGAGCCGATTAGTGGAATTAGAATTAAATACGTCAGTAAAAAGTTTTGTTCCATTTTATAAACTTAAAATTATCCAGAAGAAAGCAGCAACAATTCCCAACATCATTACTAGAGCATAAAACTGCGCTACGCCTGTTTGCATTTTTCTTATGTTGATTGAAAAAACATCTATAACTTTTGCCGCACCATTTACAACACCATCAATAATTTTATTATCAGCAATCTTCCACAAAAATGATCTTGATGTTTGTAGAATTGGATTTACAACTGCGCTATCATAAGCTTCATCTACAAAATATTTATTCCAAAGTAAGTTGTATAATCCTTTAAACTTCTGAGCTGCATTTGATGCGAGCAAAGGTTTTTTAAGGTAAACATATCTTGCAAATAAAATTGCGCTTATTGCAAATACAACTGAAAGAACCATCAATAAAATTTCTTCGAAGTGTGAGTGCATACTGTATGTTGCAAGTTTTCTATCGGCATTGGTAAAGATTGGAGCTAAGAAATTATGAAACTGATTTCCATGTTCACCAGAAAATATTTCCGGTATCCCAATAAATCCTCCAATGGCAGCTAACAATGCTAAAACAATTAATGGAATTGTCATTACCGCAGGAGATTCATGTGGATGTTTATCGTGTCCGAATCTCTCCTTGCCTTCAAAAGTTAGGATGTAAAGACGGAACATATAAAATGCAGTCATAATTGCTGTGCCTGCACCAAGAATCCAGAAGAACAAATTGCCATTTGCATAAGAGTACCAAAGGATTTCATCTTTACTAAAAAATCCTGAGAGCGGCGGAATTCCAGAAATTGCAAGTGCGGCAATTAAAAATGTAAGATAAGTACGCGGCATATATTTTTTTAATCCGCCGTACTTCTGAATATCCTGTTCTTCGTGCATTGCGTGAATGACTGAACCGGCACCAAGGAACAAAAGTGCTTTAAAAAATGCGTGAGTCATTACATGAAATATTCCGGCAGAAAAAGCTCCCACTCCCATTGCAAGAAACATATAACCAAGCTGCGAAACTGTGGAGTAAGCTAAAACTTTTTTAATATCATTTTGTACGATGCCGATTGTAGCAGCAAAGAATGCCGTTAACGCTCCGATAACTGCAACAACCATTAAAATATCAGGAGCACTTGCAAATATGATCGAAGTTCTGGCAACCATATAAACACCTGCAGTTACCATTGTAGCAGCATGTATTAGTGCAGACACAGGAGTCGGACCAGCCATTGCATCCGGCAGCCAAACGAATAATGGTATCTGTGCAGATTTTCCTGTTGCACCGATGAATAAAAATATTGCTATAAATCCAAATGTAGCAGTAGAAACATCAAAAGAAACTGCTCGTGAGAACACTTCGTTAAAGTTTAAACTTCCAAAAGTCATGTAGATCAAAAACATTCCAAGTAAAAATCCAAAATCACCAATCCTGTTTACAATAAATGCTTTTTTAGCAGCATCGGATGTAGTGGATTTCTCAAATTTTCTATCGTACCAAAATCCAATTAGCAGGTAAGAACAGAGTCCAACACCTTCCCATCCTAAAAACAGAAGAACAAAATTATCTGCAAGTATAAGGTTCATCATTGCGAAGATGAAGAGATTAAGATATGCAAAAAATCTCCAGAAGGATTTATCGCCGTGCATATAACCGATTGAGTAAACGTGAATTACAAATCCCACACCGGTTACAATTAGAGACATTACAAGAGAAAGCTGATCAACCTGATACGCAAAGCTAACATCAAGATTGCCAACTGTGAGCCAACTAAATAATGTTACAATTTTTTGTCTTTGATCAACCGGTAAAGCGAGTGTTTCAAAGAAAGCACCGAGGGCAATTAAAAATGATAAACCAATTGCACCGCTTCCAATAATTCCAATTAGCTTTTCATTTTTAATCTTGCTGCCGAAAATTCCATTGATTAAAAAACCAAGAAATGGAAGAACAACAGTTAAGTATATTAATTCTCTCATAAAAAATATAAGTTTCTTACATTTTAGGTGACATACTGAATTTATTTCAGCATCTCATCAAATAATAAACAGATTCCGAACCAAGTTCGGAATGACTAACTATTACCACTTCAAAATATTTATTTCATCTATATTAACAGTAAGCTTATTTCGGAAGATTGCAATTATGATTGCAAGTCCAACTGCGGCTTCCGCTGCTGCCACTGTCATCACAAAGAATACGAATAACTGACCAATTGAATTTCCTAAGTAAGATGAAAACGTAACTAATGTTAAGTTTGCTGAATTAAGCATTAGCTCAATACTCATAAAAACTATAATTGCATTTCTTCTGGTAAGCACGCCAGCAACGCCGACTATGAACATAAATGCACTAAGTATTAAGTAATATTCAATTGGGATTGTCATAATAAAAACTTCTTTAATCAAATTTCTTTTTTGCTAAGACTAATGCACCGATAGTTGCGGCCAGTAATAAAAATCCTGCTGCTTCAAATGGTACGATGTAATTTGTAAATAACTCTCTGCCGATTGCCTCAATTGTTCCGGCTTCTACACTTTTAGCTAAATCTTTTGAAATATTTTGCGAAGGTCTCGCAAAAAATATGATGTACGCAAGCTGCACAAACACAGTAAAAGCAACAATCATCGCAAAGATTTTGATTTTCGGATTTAATTCTAAAAACTTTTTTTCATTTTCAGGTCTTAATAACATTAGCACAAAAAGGAAAAGAACCATTATTGCTCCAGCGTAAACAATAATTTGAGTTACTGCAATAAACTGTGCATTCAATGTAAGATACAATCCCGCAAGCGATGCAAAATTTAATACAAGAAATAATGCTGCGATTACAGGATTACTTCTGGTTATCATTATCACTGCAGTAACCGCGGCTACAATTCCAAAGATAAAAAAGAATATAAAGTTTAAATTCATATTTTTAATGTATGATGTTTAATGGTTGATGGAATATGTTTTTTGGATTATAAACCATTTTTTTTATTGCTCAAATTTTTCTGTGCATTTAGCTTAATTGTAATAAATATTTTTTTAAACTCTAAACTTTCATTTAATAAATTCTTAAAGTTTTCATTCTTTAATGAAATTGGTATTACTTCATTCAAAACTCTAAGCCAGTAATTACTTTCTCGAGATTCCTTACAAACAACTCCAATCTTATGGACAAAATCTCTTCCTGATTCTGCTGCCTGCGCTTCCTCATAATTTGCACCTACTGAAGTTGATGCTTTAGCTAACTGAAACGCTATAATAGAATAAGACTTAGTTTTAGGTAAAGTCTCGATCAGCTTAAGACAGTTAACCCCAAAATTAAAAGTTCTTTCTAATAATTCTTCAGTCTTTGGATTCAAATAAGCTTTCCTTCACCATCATCCATTAAACATCAAACATCATACATCCCTAAGGAGTATTTCTATAAATCATTCTTGGAAAAGGAATAGCTTCACGCAAATGATCTAATCCGCAAATCCAACTTACCGTTCTTTCCAATCCTAAACCAAAACCTGAGTGAGGTACTGAACCAAATCTTCTTAAATCTAAATACCACTCAAATGCACTTTGTGGAAGATTGTGTTCTTTAATTCTTTCTAACAAGAAATCAAGATTATCTTCTCTCTGACTGCCGCCGATAATTTCTCCATAGCCTTCTGGCGCAAGTACATCAACAGCAAGAGCATACTTTGGTGCACTTGGATCACGCTTCATATAAAATGCTTTTATTTCAGCAGGATAATGATGAACCATAATCGGTCTATCATATTGCGCTGATACAATCGTTTCATCAGCACCTGTAATATCATCACCCCACTTAAAATCTAGGCCATTCTTCTTTAAAATCTCAACAGCTTCATCATAATGAACACGTGGAAAAGGACGTTTTACATTTTGCAATTTTGTTACATCACGCTCAAGAACTTTTAACTCTTCTGCCTTTTCTGTAAGGATAGTTTGGACAATGTATTCTAAAAATTCTTCAGCAAGATCCATATTATCATTCAAATCGTTAAATGCTACTTCAGGCTCAACCATCCAGAATTCTGTTAAGTGTCTTCTTGTTTTGGATTTTTCTGCACGGAATGTTGGACCAAAAGTGTAAACTTTACCAAGTGCCATTGCACCTGCTTCTGCATAAAGCTGCCCGGATTGTGTTAGATAAGCATTACCCAAATCAAAATATGGAGTTTCAAATAGTGTGGATGTTCCTTCAACAGCATTTGGAGTAAGAATTGGCGGATCCATTAATGTGAATCCTTTATTATCAAAGAAATCACGAATTGCTTTTACAACACGATGACGGATTTTTAATATTGCAACTTGTTTACTTGAACGTAACCATAAATGTCTGTTATCAAGTAAGAATTCAATTCCATGATCTTTGGGCGTGATTGGATAATCGTGTGCTTCAGAAATTACTTTTAAATCAGTTGCATCTAGTTCATATCCCCCGGGTGCGCGTGGTTCTTCTTTAACTTTTCCTGTTACTTCTATTGATGATTCCTGACCAATTTTATCAGCTTTATCAAAGATTTCTTCAGTTAAATTACCCTTAAAGTAAACGCACTGAAGATAGCCTGAGCCATCACGAAGGATAAGAAATTTAATTTTACCGCTGGATCGTTTGTTGAAAAGCCAACCCTGAAGAGTTACTTCCTCTCCTACGTATTTTCCAAGATCGCTAATTCTGATTTTCTGCATTAATTCTTTTATTTTCTTCAAAAAATGATTGCCAAATATATAGAGAGGGTCTAAAAAAACCAATCTTATACACAGTACAATTTACAGAGTGAGATTAAAAATTAACAATTAGGGTAAATGGCGGTAATAATCAATCTGGTTTTTTATTTTTAATTTTTAATAAAAAAATTTTGTCCCGATTTCCTATTAAACATAACTATTCTATCATAAAATCGATTAAACCATAAGCAAGGGAAAATAATGAACGAAATCGTAATCATTGGCGCTGGTCCTGCTGGAATTAGTGTGGCAGTCGAAGCAGTAAATGCCGGAATTTCGGCTGACAAAATTTTAATCTTAGAAAAAGCCGCAGAGCATTCATTCACTATCAAAAAGTATTATCCTGAAAATAAATTGGTTACCGCTAACTATAAAGGATTTGCCGCTTCTTGTACAGGAGTTATGTGCTTAGCTGATTCATCTAAACAAGAAACAATTTCTTATTTAGATAAAGCAATTGAAGATCATAAATTAAATGTTCAATACTCAGAAACCGTTTTCAAAATCCAGCAGGAGAAGGGAGAACAAAAGTTTATAATCTATACCGATAAAAGCATTTATATTTCCAAAATTGTTGTAATTGCTGTCGGAATTCTCGGCAGACCAAACAAACCCGACTATAAAATACCTGCGACTCTAAACGAAAAAGTATTATTTGATGTTACGTCAAAAGAAGTTACTAATTCTAAAGTGCTTATTGTTGGCGGCGGTGATTCTGCATCTGAGTATAGCCAATATCTTTCTCAGTTAAGTAACGATGTAACTTTAAGTTACCGCAAAATGCAATTTAGCAGAATGAATGAGATAAATCTTGAAAGCTTAACTACCCTGTCGGTTCAAGGAAAAATTAATTTGAAACTTAACTCAAATATTTCTTCAATTGACGATGAGAATGGAAAACCAAAAGTAATCTTTTCAGAAAATGAAAGTGAAACATTTGATTTTGTAGTTTATGCTCTTGGCGGATCAACACCTGAGAATTTTTTAAAGCTTATTGGGATTGAGTTTGATGGACCTGATCCAATTCTAAAAGAAGGTAATGAAACTACTATACCCGGTTTATTTTTAACTGGTGATTTAAGCGCCGGAAAACGTGGTGGTTCAATTATCTGGGCATTTAACTCCGCCAACTCCACCATTAATAAAATTTGTGATAGTTATCTTAGTTGCAAAATCCAGGAATAGAGTTTTTTACTCTACAAAACGTAGAAGATTGGAAATAATTGCTTAGTTGGAATTATAAAATATTACAGCCCAAGAAAATTCTGCAACTGATCCAAATTTTCTAAAACAAGATTACCATTTATAACCAGTTTTTCTTTTACCTGATGCCCGTTTGCAATCAATACACAATTAACTTCCATTGCTTCAGCAACTTCCGCATCGTGCAGAGTATCACCAATAAATAAAATTTCATCCTTAGGTAGATTTAATTGCTCAACCAGCGATAATCCAAGATGAGTTTTGCTGCCTGCATAAATGTTATCCAATCCAATTACATTATCAAAATACTGGGTAAGATTATAGTGGTCTAAAATGTTGACTAAATTCTCGTGTAAATAAGCAGAAAGTACAGATTGCCCGATTCCCATTTTATGAATTGCTGATAAAACCTCAATAGCATTTTTATGCAAAGAGCAGGTTAGTTTATTTTCTTCATACTCATCAATAAAATCTTTTCCCATTACCTCAAACGAAGTTTTAGTAAAATCTAATCCTGCGGCTTGATAATAATCTTGAACAGGAAAAGTAAATATTTCTCTGTATCTGTTTAATGAGAGTTCAGGTAGATTATTTTCAACAAGAATTCTGTTTATAATTTTACGACAAAAATTAACATCGTTTAATAGAGTGCCATTCCAATCCCAGATAATGTGTTTATAATTCTTTATCACTTTGTTCCTTAAGTTTTTTGGATAGTTCAAAAATAAGTTCTGCTGTTATTCCCCAAATTATTTCTTCAGATGTTTTATAAACTAATACACGATGCTTTCCGTGGGTCCAGGGTAAGGAATATTTTTGAGGTAATCCCAATTCTTTTACCGGAAGCAGATTTACAAGCTCTCCATCTTCCTTTGTAATATATGGATGCAGCTCAAGCCTTGTGAAATATTCATCGGGTATGTTATTAACAAAAAATTCCAGTGGAATCAAAAATACTCTTTCAACTTCGTTGTGGTCTATTCTTAATTCGTCCAAGGAGTTTATGTTTATAATTCCTAGATAAGCATCTACAATAACTCCCATTGGCGCAACTAACGTTCCTAAATTACCCAAGTGTCTAATCTGATTATTTTCTATACCAAGCTCTTCACAAGTTTCTCTAATTGCAGTGGATAGAAAATCTTTATCAAAACGTGAATCAAAATGTCCACCAGGAAAACTAACTTCACCGGGCTGCCTGACTTTTGAAGATCTTTTCTCGAATAGCACAAATTCAATATCATTGAGAACTATTATGGGTATCAGCACCGCCGAATTAAGATAAAGATCCTTACCAATAATAGAACAATTTTTTAATACTAATTTTTCTAGCTGATTAAGATAATTCATTCCTTCAATTCACATAGTTTGAAATACTGAAGACAAATATAAATAACTTAATCGTATTGATGATTTATTACATTGCTAAAACATTATTTACGTGTTATTCTTGTCAAAACAATTTTTAAAGATTTAAATGAATAAACTCACAATTTTAATAGTTACTGCACTAACATTAATTTCTATAAACACTTCTTTTTATGCACAAACGGTAAAAAGTGAAAATCAATACTCAAAAAGCGGAGATAAATCCTATGGTAAAGAATATTTTCCGATTGAACTAAAAAAGACATTAATATATGATTCCAGTTTTGGTGATCTTGAATTAAAAATTACTAAGGAGAAGAATGCTCATCTTTTTAGTTATGACTCTGAGAAATTTAAGTATCGGCAATTACTTTTTGTAGATGATAATGGATTATTTATAAATGAGACTTATCAAAAAATTAAACTCCTTCTATTTATAACGAAAGAAGGAAAATATGTTTATGATACACCGCTTTTAAGAGTTCCTTTCCCTGTTCAAATCGGGCAGGAGTGGAGTTGGAATGGAAAAGAATTTATCAATGATGAAACACATACTGTAAAACTAAAAGGCAAAGCTGCCAAAGTAGAAACGATTACAACTCCAGCCGGCAAATTTGAAACATTAAAAGTTGAAACGACACTCGAAACCTCCGAAGGCACAAAAAACATCTTAACAGAATGGTATTCAAAAGACCTTGGTATGGTTAAAATGTTAGTATCCATCGAAGGCGGCGGAATGCTTGGTTTTGCTCGTGACGTTTTAGGGTACGGAACAATAAAATTTGAGCTAAAAGAGATTAGAAATCAATAAGAGAAAAGAAAAATTTAAAAAGCAAAAACCTCATCGATCGATGAGGTTTTTTGTGGGCCCAGATGGACTTGAACCACCGACCCTCTGATTATGAGTCACAAGGATTCTGTATTTTCAATTCATTTTCACACCTTTTTCAGCTACTCCCTACCCTGTCCCTACTGGATTTTAGGAGGTTTTATGTTTCTCTCAAAATCCAACAAGTCACCTTTTTATCAAATTACTTTTGAGGCAAATGGCAAGCGAACAACGGTTTCAACCAAGACAACAAATAAAGAAGATGCTTACAAATTCTTAGCAAAGTTTGACCCTTCAAACTATAAAAAACCTATTGCACCCATTAAAGGTAACTCACTTTTACTTTCTACCTTTAAAGATGAATATCTCAAATACGCTAAACTACGTTTTTCCAAAAGTTATGTTGAAAGATCAATTGAACCAGCTTTCAAATTTTTAATTGATTTCGCGGGTGATGTACCGTTAAAGCAATTAAACCTTAAAACATTAGACAACTTCATTATAAATAAATACAGCTCTACAAAATCCGGTGCTGCTCTTTATTACCGCACACTCAAAGCTGCATTTAGTAAGGCTGTAAATTGGAATTACTTATCAGACAACCCACTCAAGAAAATCAAAGCTCCAAAAGTTCCTAAATCAAATCCTGTTTTTATTTCAGAAACAGAACTAAACCTCATCTTAGAAAAAACAACAAACCATAATCTTAAAAATATTTTTACAGTTGCTTTCTATACGGGTATGCGTTTATCAGAAATCCTAAATATGAAATCTTCCTGGATAGATACTCAGCAAAACATCATAACTCTTAAAAACTCAATCGACTTCACAACAAAAAGCAAAAAAGAAAGAGTAGTTCCTATCCATCCTCGCATTGTTTCAATAGTAATTAAACAAAATTCAAATGCAGATGATTTTATTTTCAATCGTAAATCAGATATTAAATTCAATGAAGATTATGTAAGCAAGCAATTCAAAAAGGCTTTACGTGCTGCAAATCTAAATGATGATATTCACTTCCATACTTTGCGCCATAGTTTTGCAAGTAACTTAGTGCAGCGTGGTGTTAATCTTTATGTAGTTAAAGAATTACTCGGTCACGAAGATATTAAAACAACTCAAATCTATTCTCACTTAACACAAAGCAGTTTATCAAATGCAGTTTGTTTATTATAAAATAAAAAAGGGCTCTTATGAGCCCAGTTTTTTAGCTTTTGTTTTGATTTTTTTCTTATTCTATTTCATAACACGCATTGCGTTTAATATTGCAATTATTGCAACACCCATATCTCCAAACACTGCTTCCCACATAGTTGCAATACCAAACACACCAAGAATAATGAAGAATAATTTTACTCCCATTGCAAAGGCTATATTTTGCCATACAATTGTTCTTGTTCGTTTCGCAACTTCAATTGATTTAACAACCTGCATTGGTGAATCAGTCATCAATACAACATCCGCTGTTTCTACAGCTGCATCGGAACCAAGGGCTCCCATTGCTATCCCGACATCAGCGCGGGCAATGACGGGGGCATCGTTTATTCCATCACCAACAAATGCTACTTTTCCATCCTTTGTTGAGTTTATTAATCTTTCGATATGCTCAACTTTATTTTCCGGCAGCAATTCTGAATAAAATTCTTTTATGCCAAGCTTTTTTGCATAAACTTCTGCAGCGCTTTTGTTATCTCCGGTAAGCATTACAGTATTGATTTTCAATTTGTCAAGTTCAGCAATTGTTTCAGCAGCTTCACCTTTCAGTGAATCTGAAATTACAATGTAGCCCGCGTATTTTCTATTTACTGCAACGTGAACAACTGTTCCTTCAACATCGCAATTATCGTGTCCTATTTCTTCTTTATGAAGCAACTTATCGTTTCCAATTAAAACTTCATCTCCGTTTACCTTTGCCTGAATGCCGTGACCGGAAATTTCTTTTACTTGGCTAATATCATTTTGTTGAATTGTCTGATTGTAAGCCTCAATTATTGATTTGGCTATCGGATGGTTCGAGTTTGCTTCCGCGTGTGCAGCATATTTAAGAATATTTTCTTTTTTAAATCCGTTTACAGCAATTATTTCTGATACTTTGAATTCGCCTTTCGTTAGTGTTCCGGTTTTATCGAATACAACAGTTTTTATTTTTGTGAGCGCATCAAGATAGTTTGAACCTTTAACCAGAATACCTTTTCTTGAAGCACCACCGATTCCGCCGAAGTAACCAAGCGGAATACTTATTACTAAAGCACAAGGACAAGAAATTACCAGAACAACCAAGGCTCTGTAAATCCAATCCGTAAATATTTGACCTGCAAAAAGCAATGGTGGAATAACTGCAATAAGTAATGCACCGAACACAACCACCGGCGTGTAGTATCGTGCAAATGTTGTAATAAATTTTTCCGTCTCCGCTTTCTTGCTGCTTGCATTCTCAACTAATTCCAAAATCTTTGAAATAGATGATTCACCAAATTCTTTTGTTACTTTAATTGTGAGTAACCCGCTTTTATTAATCATTCCCGCCAAAACTGTTTCTTTCTCTTTTACAGAACGGGGAACTGATTCACCGGTTAATGCAGAAGTATCAACAAAAGAATCTCCTTCGATAACATTTCCGTCCAAAGGAATTTTTTCTCCCGGCTTCACAACAATTATTTGTCCCGGATGAACTACCGTTGGCGATACTTTTTTAGTTTCACCATCTACCTTAAGGTTTGCATAATCCGGTCTTATTTCCAATAAAGCTTTAACAGATTTTCGTGAGCGGTTTACAGCAATATCCTGAAATAGTTCGCCAACAACATAAAACAACATCACCGCAACAGCTTCCGGCATTTCATCAATTGCGAATGCACCGAGAGTTGCAATTGTCATTAGAAAATGTTCGTTGAAAACTTTTCCTTTTGTAATACTTCTGAAAGCTCCCTTTAATACTTCCCAACCGCTGATCAAATACGCTGACAGAAATACCAGATATTCGGCCCACTTAAAAGGTGTGCTGTGAATTAAATCTTCATAAACAATTCCAAACACTAATAGGGCAATAACAAAACCGATTCTGAGTAGTTCAAATTTATTCTCAGCCAATTCATCTATTAAAACCGGCTTTTTAATTATCGCGGTAAGTCCTTCTGTCGGTTCAATAACTTCAACTTCAGGCTCAATCTCTTTTATTTTTTGCTTTACTTTTTCAATATCGGGTGCTTCAATTTGTAATGTCGAGTTTACAAAATTCACTGATACGAATTTCACTTCCGGCATTTTCGCGAGCCCGTCTTCTATTTTCGCTGCACAAGAAGCACAGTCTATATTCTTTAGTTGATATTTTTTCATTTCTAATTACTTTCGATTCTTTTATTAGCTTATAAAATAACCTGCTATTCCAAGCACGATTAACAAAATTCCAGTAATCGTTTTCTCGTGATGCTCAAGAAAGTGAGAATTAATTTTCTTTACACCTTTCATACCCAGCCAGACAAGCAAAAGCATTCCTGCTATAGTTATGATTGTATAAATTGCAGAAACAGTAATTATTCCCTGCCATCCGAGTTTGCCTGCAACAAAAAAGTATGCTTCTATCTCAAGGCAAGGTGAAAAGAACATTGAAATTACAAGTGCTGTAATTATCGCAAAAGTAGTTTTCTTTTTTGCACCATCAAGATGTATTTCGTGGCTATGGTGATGGCGATGATGTCGTCTGTTAGCCCTGAAGCTTAATGCAAGATAAATTACGCCAAGTATTATCAGTAAGCCTGGTGCAATTACGCTTACAATAAATGAATACGAGCCGGATAATTGATAGCCAAGAAATCCAACAATTATTCCAATAATTATTGTGCTGAGTGTATGAGCAAAACCGGCAAGTGCCGTTGTGCTCATAGTAAACTTCTCATCCCAATTTTCAGATTTAGAAAGCGCAACCAATGGCAGCCAGTGATTTGGAATTGATGCGTGAACGATACTGAGAAGAAATGCGCCCATTATTATTTGAGATATACCTGTCATATTATTACAATCAGCATTTTAGTTTACATCTCTCACCTTCTATTTTCGCTGCATAAGAAGCGCAGTCAATATTTTTTAATTGATATTTTTCCACTGTGTTATTTAAAAAAATTACTGCCACATATTTTTCTAATATTTGTGAAACAATCTACCCTTTCTTTCTAAGTATCATCCTTTAGTTATAATGATTATTAAAGTTAAAATTAGGATAATAGCCAACCCTATTGCCAAGCCTATTAGTTTACTTTTCATATCGTTTGCACTTTAAAGTTTTTCAATTACTTTTTTCAATTTACCTTGAATTGTTTCAGCTACTTCACCAAGTGATTCATTCTTAACTGCCTGCATTGATGCAATCGGGTCTATTGCTGCAACTACGGTTTTGTTGTCATCGTTTACATAAACGATTACATTGCACGGAAGCATCAATCCAATTTGTTCTTCCGATTGCAATGCTTTATAAGCAAAAGGCGGATTGCAAGCGCCAAGAATTTTATACGGCTTGAAATCTACATCAAGCTTTTTCTTTAAGGTTTCTTTTACGTCAATCTCAGTAAGAACACCGAAACCTTCTTTCTTCAGTTCTTCGGTTACTTTTTCAATTGCTTGATCGTAACTGAGATTAACTACTTTCGAAAATCCATAATTTGTTGGTCTCATTCCTTATTACTCCTTTTTTATTCTAATTCAAAACCAGCTTTTTTGATTTTATTTTCCAAATCTTTATAATTAATAATTTTACTGTTATATTCTATAAAGACCTGGCGGCTATCTGTATTTAGATCAAAGCTTTCAACACCCTTAATATTAGTCAATAGTTTCTTCAACACTGTATCCTGCCCTTCGTTCAATTCAGTAAAGCAAATAACCGTTTTATTTTCATCAATCAGTAAGTTCGTTACTTTATTTCCATTTTTATCTTTTTCAATCTGTGCTTCTAAATAAAGTCCAAATGGTAATTCCGTCAGCTTTGTTTCCTTGCCTTGGAATTTTACAGTCATATTAGTATCAATATTTACCGGCATACAAGCTGCGGTTCCATAAACACAAATTACAATTTTATCCTTGCCCATTTTTTCATTGCCAATTGTGCCTTTTATTTTATCAGTTTCTTGTGCAAAGATATTAGCGCTTACAAAATAAACCGTAAACATTAACAATATAATTTTATTAAATCTTCTATCCATCAACTTATTCTCCTACTTCTTATTTTATATCCCCCCGCCTAAATGGCGGGCAGATTATTAATCATTATTTATTTAATTACCTGCAGCATCTGCAGTTGTTATACATTCGACCGTGGTCTTTCATATCATAATCCATATCTGCATAATCCCAGCCACATCTATCATAAAATCCACTCCACCAGCCATTTGAAGAGTTGCTGAAATATATTTTTTGATCATCCGACAGTAGGTTGTTAATATTTTTTCTGTAATCGATTTGATAATCGGCAATTTGATCTTCAATATCTCTTATTTGATTTCTATAATTTTTAACCAGATTTGGATCAAAATCCGAGCGATTCATATATCCCCTCATTTCGGTTCTTAATACCCCTAATTCATTTCGAAGAGGAATAATCTTATTATCATATTCTACTTTAAGATCATTCATTTCATTTATCTGATCTTGCTGTAATTCATATTCAGCCGGTACATTGTAATTCCACCAAGATGAATCATAATTATATTTATTTGGCTGATGTTGTGCAAATGATGTTAAAGAAACAAACAGAACTACAATTCCTATTGCAATTCCGGCAGACCATTTTTTATTTGAAGTTAACATTGTACTACTCCTTGTAATGTTTAAAAAGTTATAAAAATTATTTACATATGCCTTTAATTCTAAAAGGATAATTTGAAAAGAGAGAATGCCTGTGCATCTCATAAAAAAGAGTAGTATTAGATCAGAAAGGTGCTATTGAAAAGATAGATTTTATCTGTTTTTTGCGGAACGTAGAAATGTTTAATATCTAATTGATTATATGAATAACGCTGTATGTTTATCGCATCAATCGAATCCGAAAAATGATTTTCGACTTTCAGTTTAAATAATTCATTTACTGCGTTTTTACCAATTTCAGTCTTTACTACTTTTACTACCTCACAATAATCTTGTGCTGTGGGTTGATCCTTTTCGATTGTGAACTGTCCAATTTCAGAGCAAAAGAACCAAGCTAATAATGGCGTCAAAACTAAAATAGCTACCGATAACGCACGATATTTTAATAAATATTTTATCATTTCTTTAAATCAGATGCATTAAATTAACTGAAGATTCAGAATTATTTTAGTCAATTCCGTTTCTCCCTCTGTTTTCTTACATCAAATCGCCTCTTCTCCTCTTTCATTCGTCCTGATCTTAACAACATTGCTCACTTCAGTTACAAATATTTTTCCATCCCCGGGATTACCGGTGTGGGCTACACGCTGAATAGTATCTATAACATCATCTACAATATTATTATGAACCACAATTTCAATTTTAACTCTTGGCACAAACTCGTGTAATCCTTCGCTGATTTTATTCTGTGCATTTTGGGCTTTCGATTTGCCAAATCCCTTAATTTCGGAAATTGTTATACCAGGCAGTTCTTCAATTTTTTTAAGTTCAGTTATTACTGCATCCAGTTTGAAATCTCTAATAATTGCTTTTATTTCTTTCATATTCCTTTCCTTTTAGAATATTTTCTTTAAATTTATTTTAAAATTTCTCTAAGCATCACTCACTTTTTTTACATTTCTCCACTTTCGTATTTAATTGAAAACCATTTATATAAAGCCGGCAGAACCAACAATGTAAGTATTGTTGAAGTGAACAACCCACCTATTACAACAGTTGCAAGTGGCCTCTGAACTTCGCTGCCTGTTCCTGCTGCAAACAATAAGGGAATTAAACCAAGTGCTGTAGTCAATGCTGTCATTAATACCGGTCGTACTCTTAGTAAAGCTCCTTTTACAGATGCCTCATCCACCTTTAGACCTTCTTTCATTAACTGATTAAAATAAGTAACGAGTATCATTCCGTTTTCTAATGCAATTCCAAAAAGAGCAATAAAACCTACTGAAGAAGGAACGGAGAGATTCTGCCCTGTTATCCATAATGCAGCAACACCACCTACAAGTGCAAGAGGAATATTTAAAAGAATAAGCAGTGAATTTTTAACAGATCCAAAATTGAAAAAGAGCAATAAAAATATTAGAAGTAAAGTTATCGGAATAACCACTGCAAATCTTTTATTTGCTTCCTGCTGAAGTCTAAACTGGCCACCCCACGTTACAAGATAGCCCGGTGGCAGCTTAACTTTTGATTCAATTAATTGCTGCCCCTCTTCTACAAATGAGCCTATATCTCTGCCAACAACATTTGCTTGTATGGATATAAACCTTTGGTTTTTTTCGCGGGTTATCTGTCTCGGCCCTATTACCTCTTCTATTTCAGCAAGCTGACTTAAAGGAACATTCGTTCCATTTGGGGCTTTAACAAGAATTTCTCGAATTGTCTTTGCTGTTTTTCTTGTTTCGGGTGTAAAGCGGACAAGTATATCGAATCTCCTAATTTCTTCAAATATTTGTCCCGCAGTTTCGCCGCCAACAGCTGTTCTTATTACTTGCTGAACATCTTCAACATTTATTCCATAACGGGCTATGCTATGCCTGTTTATCACAATTTTTAACTGCGGCGCACCGGTTACCTGGTCAACCTGTACATCTTCAGCCCCCTTTACAGTTCTTATTACTGTTGCAATTTTTTCAGCTTCATTCTTTAAAACATCAAGATCACCGCCAAACAATTTGATCGCTAATTCTGCCCTTACACCTTCAAGAAGTTCATCAACAGTCATCTGGATCGGCTGAGTGAAATTAACAAGTGCACCCGGTAATTCTCCGAATTCTTCGCGGATAATTTCTTCAAGTTCTGTTTGACTCATATCCCGCCGCCATTGATCTTTCGGCTTTAGAAGGACGTACATTTCAGCGCTGTTAATTGGGTCAGTATGTGCTCCTACCTCTCCTCTTCCTATTCTTGTAACAGCACCAGCTACTTCCTGAATTTTCATTAATCTTCTTTCTGCAATTAATGTTAATCTGGTGCTTTCGGTTAATGATATTGAGGGTGCCATTGACATCCTCATTACTATTGTTCCTTCCTGCAAGGTAGGTGTAAATTCGGAACCAAGCTGCGGAAAAATTATTATTCCAGATAATAATATTACAAAAGCTAATACTATTGCTGTTATTCTTCTTCTAACAAAAAATCTTACAACCGGTTCATATAATTTTTGCAGTTGAACTACAATCCATAATTCTTTTTGTTCTTTGCTCTTTTTCAATTCTCGCTTTGTCCTTTTCATCAGATATGTGCTAAGAACAGGGGCAATAAGTATCGCAAATATTAATGAACCGAGCATAGCAAGTGCAATTGTATATGCAAGGGGGCTGAACGTTTTTCCTTCAACTCCTTGTAGTGTAAACAACGGAATAAACACAACAATGATAATTATTATTGCAAATGTTATGGGCTGTATTACTTCTTTACTTGCAACCGAGATAATATGTATGAAATTTTCATCCTTTGATGATTCTCTTTTTAACCTGTCAACATTCTCAACTAAAACTATTGTTGCATCAACCATCATTCCTATTGCAATAGCAAGTCCGCCAAAAGACATAAGATTTATTGATATGTTAAAGTAACTCATTCCTATAAATGCAAAGAGAATAGCGAATGGTATAGATAATGCGACAACAAAACTTGGTCTAAGCGAACCCATAAATACTACCAGAATAATTACTACTAAAATTATTCCCTGCCATAATGCATCGGTTACTGTTGTGACTGCCGATTCCACAAGAGATTTTTGTTCGTAGTAAGGAACTATTCTGATTCCTTCAGGTAGTATTTTATTTATCTCAGCAAGCTTTTGTTCGACTGCACCAATTACAGTAGAAGAATTTGTCCCATATAATTTTACTACCATTCCGGAAATAACCTCACCTGTACCATTTCTTGTTTGAACACCCCGCCTTATTGCCCCACCTATTTCAACTTCCGCCAATTGAGATAAGTAGATGGGTATCCCATCCTCAGCTTTAATTATAATGTTTTCAATATCTTCAATTTTTTGAGTTAGTCCAACAGACCGGACAACAAATTCTTCAGCATCTTTTTCAATAAACTGCGCACCAACATTTAAATTATTAGCTTTTATCTTCTCAACAATTTCATTTATAGTAACATCATATCGAAGTAATGCATTCGGATCTACAGCAACCTGGAACTGTTTTTCATATCCGCCGATACCAAGCACTTCTGTAACTCCGGGTACTGTTTGAAGCTGATATTTTATAAGCCAGTCCTGAATTGTTCTTAATTCTTCAAGTGTATATTTGCCGGTCGTATCATCGAGATAATAAAACAAAACCAAACCCATTCCGGTTGATATTGGCCCCATTTGCGGGTCACCAAAACCTTCCGGTATTTGTTCTCTTGCTTCTGTCAATCTTTCATTTACTAATTGCCTTGCGAAATAAATATCGGTTCCATCCTCGAAATAAATATTAACTACTGATAAGCCGAAATTGGAAACAGATCTTATTGTTTCAAGATTCGGCAGTCCGTTCATTGTTACTTCAATCGGATACGTAACATATTTTTCAACCTCTTCTGGTGCCAACCCCTCTGTAATAGTAAACACCTGAACGAGTGAAGGCGAAACATCCGGGAATGCATCTATTGGAAGCTGCTTATAACTTAAATAACCCGCAGCCATTATTATTATTCCTAAAACAAGAATCAGAAGCCTGTTCTTTAATGCAAAATCTATTATTCTATTCATTTCATCTCCTCTTAATGTCCGTGTTCGCCGCCGAAAGATTCTTTTAATATCTCGGCTTTGAGTATGAATGAATTTTTAGATACATATTGATCACCGGCATTTAATCCTGATAATATCTCAATATTATTATCATTTGCATTACCTGTTTTAACAACTTGAGGCTTGAACCCACCATCTTCGTCTTTTATAAATACTACCATCTGCTCTTCTAATGTCTGCAATGCTGTTTTTTCAACCACAACCGGATACTTTTTTTCGCTTACATAAACATTAGCTGTTATAAACATTCCCGGCAGCCATTTACCGGTTTGATTATTCAATATCACTCTTGCAGTAGCTGTTCTTGTTTTCTCATCTACAATTGGACTCACATAAGAAATAGTTCCCGTCTCTTCAATATCCATTGAACCGACAGAAACGCTTGCCTTCTGCCCAACTTTAATTTTACCAAGGTCTTTTTGATAAATATTAAAGTTAGCCCAAACCTTATTGAGGTCTGCAATAGTAAAAGCGTGTGCTTCATTTCCAATTAGTTCACCCTGTGTCATATGCATTTCGATTATTGTTCCATCGATCAAAGACTGAACTTCGTAGGGCGCCAGACTTTCATTGCTTTCTATTATTGCGAGTGTTTCACCTTTTGTTACTTTATCACCGACAGTCTTATATACTTCTTTAACGATACCGTCAAACCGCGGAATTATATGCGAAATCCTTGAAGGTTCGGCTATGATTTCACCGGTTAAATCAATATGTGTTTTGATTATTCCGGGTCCTGCTTCGTTAACTTCAATACCGAATTCTTTCATTGTTTCTGCTGTCAGAACAATTTCTTCTGAATGTGCTTCATTTTCGTTGTTTCCCTCAGTTTCACTATGCTCTTCAGTCTCAGCAGTTTTATTTCCTGTGTTTTCATCAGAGCATCCCAAAGCAAAAAACATTAATACTGATATGAACAATATTCCAATTAGTTTCATCTGTTTTTCTCCAAAATACTTTTTCATTTTATTAAATTTTTTCCGGTTATATTTTCTATTTCTATCAATGAGTTGTAATAACCTGACAACTCAAGCAAAAATTGTGTTTGTGTTTCAAATAGAGTTCTCTGTGCATCTAACAAATCAATAAAAGCAAAACGTCCTTGTATATATCCTTGTCGCGTTATTTCGTACGCATTCTCTGCTTCCGGGATAATATTATTTTTCAACTGCTGCGAATTATTGTATGCACTCAAAAGATTATTAAAAGCTGTGTTTAATAGTGCTATTACATTTAACCTTCGTGAATTTTTAATTGCATCCATTTGCTCTAATCTTACTTCTGCTGCCTGTATGTTTCCCTGGTTCGTGTTAAAAAATGGAAGTGGTATGATAACACCGGCTACAAATGAATTTGTTTTTAATTCATTTAAATACCTAATGCCGCCGCTTACCGTTAAATCCGGCACCCCTAATGACTTTTCAAGTTCAAGCGCAGCCTCTCTTATATTTACTTCATTTTGCAATGATTTTATGGATGGAATCTCTTCAATATTTCCTGTTATTTCTTCTATTGTCGGTTGCGTTGAAATACTATCAAACAAAGTTGTTGTTGGTACTATATTCTTTCCCGTAGTTCCCAAAAGTGTATTAAGTTGTGCCTGGATGGAAGTGAAATTTCTTTGAAATCTATCCAAATCAATTCTGCTATTAATAAGCGCCACTCTTACTTTTGATTCTTCAGCCGGTGATGTTCTGCCTGCTTTAACACGTTCTGAAACTGTTTTTAAAATTTCATCATTAAGCTCAACAAATTTTCGCTGCTGCTCTATCTGTTTTTGAATCTGATATAACGAAAAAAAAGTTGATTTAACATTTGCAATAACATCAAGTTTTAATAATTCAAAATCTCCTCTTGATGAAATAATTTCAGTTTCAGCAAGATTTACACGACTGCTTCTTTTTCCACCTATTTCAAACAACTGGCTGGCAACCAGTGTGTATTCTGTTCCCTGGAATCCACTTAATTCCTTTCCGCCAAGAAAATTTTCCATTTCAAATCCAGCCTCAGGATTTGGAATTAACCCGGCTTGAATTTTCTGTTTTTCTAAGGTTATTATCCCATATTCAAATGCCTTAAGATTAGGATTATTCTTTAAAGCAGTTTCAATTGCTTCGGTAATTGTTATTTCTTCCGTATTTACATTTACTGTATCTTTATCTTGCTGTGCTGATATTTGAACTGTTAAATAAATCAGCAAGAGTAAGAAAAATTTAAATTTCATTATTTCTCCAGATATTTTATAATAAGACGATTAGCCCGGTTAGATCGGGTTATGGATTATCCCTCTTCAGGATAATTGGTTGAAAGTGATGGGGAATGCTATATCAGAAAAGTATTGTTATCCTGGTAAACTTTGTTTGTTTTATTTGTAAAGTGGGGATTATCTATTTCTGTAAAGAACGCTAATGCATTCTGATCTTCTTCTTTAATGATCTTAGGAATAAAAACAAAATCTATTTTTAGCTTAGTTAGGCTCGCAGAATTTGTCTTAGTGGTTGGAATCGTACTTCCATTCACAATAGTACAATGATCGTGAGTCGAGTGATTTGCATCTTCGTGATTTAATAAACCTAATTCGGAGTGTAAAAATGAAAATACAAATACTGTTAGTATTGCTATTCCTATCAATGTTTTGATTTTGTGAATTTTTCTATTCATATATTATAAATATAAACTATTGACAGTTCACAATCAATATAATATTTAACTCAGTTTTCAATGATTTTTTTATTTTAATGCTAATTTTATTCCTCGTCTAAAGTTGAGGCTTTATAAATAATTTTCCTAAGGAAGAAATGGCGTTTATAATTATAGAATACCCATTCATTCTATTCATACCATTCATACTTCAATTTTCAATCCAAAATCAAAACATTTGGATCAAATAACCACTATAAGCACAGTAGCTTAATTTATTATATTACAATAACTTAGATTACTATGAATACTATGAATGATATTATGCAGGTGTTTTTGTATCCGTTCCAATTGTAGCAGCCTGATAGTAACCATACTTAGGACTAACCACTAATCCATCCTCTTTTAAGCCTTTAAGCAAATGACTCACGTTGCTTTGCTCCTTGGTGAGTGCCTGGGCTATTTCACCAGTTCGCATAGGTCTTTGCTCCGCTGTTAGCAAATCAAGTATCTCGCCCCGTTCTACAGTAATATTAATTGCATCCTGTGCATCTTCAGTAACATTCCAGGTAAAGCTGTCTTTATCAAAGTAAACATTGTACTCAGCTTCCTCAATATCTCGTCCAGTTACGTAAAGTTTATTCTGTTTCTTTACTTTCTTTAGAAGAAGCATCGTATCCGCAGCGCCTGTAATGCCTGTAGTGCCCGATATTTCATCAAACACATATTCTTCACTTCCCTTTTTTGTGTGATGAACCATTAATATTGCAATCTTGTGTGTGAGTGCAAATTTCTGAAGCAATGCAAGTAGTTCATAATCAGCCAGGTAAATATTGTTATCGCTTCTCTTTTGATCTGCACGACTCCTGCCAAGTGTATCAATAATTATTAATTTAATATCTGGATGCTCGTTGAGTATCTTTTGCATTTCATCCAAACCGCCTTCATTAAGTTTCGGGAAAACATTGTCATCTTCCAAAAAGTATAAATTGGTCGGTGCTACTTTGTCATCTTCAGCATTTAGAATGTTTTCCATTCTTGTCTTTAACCGCCTTACATTATCTTCAAGAGCAAAATATAATACTGATGCTTTTTTTGCTTTAAAATGACTTAATGCAATTCCGCCTTTTGTTATAGCTAAACTTAAATTCAATGCAAGCCAGCTCTTCCCTGATTTCGGTCTGCCGGCAAGTATCAATAGCCCAGCTGTTATAAGTTTTTCAACTATCCATTCAATCGGCTGAAATTCCATATCCTGAATCTTTTTAGCACTTATCAAACTAAGCTTTGATTTCTGAAAGTTACTTGGCTTCAAACTTCCGATATTCACAAATTCATTATCAAACAGATCGATTATCTTTTCGCCAACTAATAACTCAGTAAGATCTTTGTGCTTCTTAAAATTCAGGACAAGCACCTTTTTCCCGATTATATCCGTCATCGTTTGCATTCCAAGTTGCCCTGGCTTGTCATTATCAAAAGCTAAAGTGATTTTGAAATCTTTTACGATAGACTTAAGATTATTGGGATAATTGTGCACACCTGGTATTCCTATAGCATTGTAGCCTTTCTGAATCGCAATCATACAGTCAAACTCACCTTCACAGATTAAAAGATTGTTTCCTATGCCAATATTATCCAGCATATCTATGTTAAATATTCTTTTAGCTGTTAAGTCACCTGTTGAATTGTATAATCCTATGTACTTGTGTGCAGTTGATTCATTAGCCAGAGACCGTGCACGTAAATAAGCAATCTCTCCATCTTCATAATAAGGTATTATTAATGTACTCATTGCAAAAACAAAATTACCTTTTTCATTAAGAAGCCCGGCAAGTGTTAGATGTTCTTTACTATAATTTGCTCGCAAATATTTATCTGTTTTTATTGGATTACTTATAGAAAAAATACCAAAGCGTTTAATTGTTTCGGCAGCAAGCCCACGCGTTGGACCAGTTAAGTATTCTAATGCAGATGGTTCCAAAGCTCCACAATGCATTACCAGGTCTGAGTAAATCAACTTTCGCATATTTATTCGATCAAAATATATCTGATTATTTGCAGCTTGTTCAGCATCGTTCTGTGCCATTCCAAAATCAAATTGTAGTATGGCTGCTCTCTCTTCAAAGAACTCTCGCTCGGATTCTGTTAACTTGATTTTATATTTTACTAATTCATCATTGATTGAGGACTTAATTTTTGCTGCATCAATTCCTAACCGTTCGCTGAGCTGATGTAGTGCAGTCTTAAAATCTAATCGTTTAAGATCCTGATAAAATCTTATCACATCCCCGTAATTGCCTGATGAAAAACAATAGAACGAATTAGTTGCGGGATAAATTTTTAATGATGGCTTTGATTCTTCCTTATAAATCGTCTTAATAAAATTACTCTTGTTTGCTATGTAACCAGCTTCACTGGCTATATCTAAAATGCTTACTCTGTTTTTTATTTCGTTTACCATATCGATTCTCTTTCCTGTTTATAATTTTTCAATCCCTTGCCTTAAATCGTCAAGGTTAACCTGTGAGTAAATCATTGTTGTGCTTATACTGCTATGTCCAAGCAGCTTGGAAATCGTAATAATAGGCACCCCCAGTTGTGCAAGCCGACTTGCAAAGCCGTGCCTTAATGAATGAAAACAATAATCCGTTTTGATTTCTGTTTTCTTAAAAGCTTCCTTGAACTTTTTACTGAAAAAATCTGAGGTGTAGTGCATACTTGCACTTTTCCCAAACACATATTTATTCTTAAACTCCCCTATTGAGAGGGGGTTTGGGGGTGAGTTTCTATCGAGCATCCTGTATCTCGCATCAAGCAGCGTATAAACCGTATCATTCATAGGGATGTACCTGATCTTCTTACTTTTCGTAACAAATCTTTCAGAACCAACAGTAATAATTTTTTTATTCAGATTAACCGAGGCCCATTCCAAAAAGACTATCTCACTAAGCCGCATTCCTGTGTTGTAAGCAAAGAGAATTACATTTTTTATTAATTCACTCTCAGCTTTATCTATAATAACTTTTACATCATCAGCACTTAAATAATCTTCCCTTACCTTCTGTATCCGTGGTAGTTTTATCTTTTCGAATTCATTTACTGTTATATAGCCCCAAAGCTTAGCTCGATTGAACGCAGCCTTCAAAGCTCTATAGTAAACCATATATCCTTTCGGTGCCGTTGATTGAGCCTTCCTGATAAACTTCTCAACATCTATCAGCTTGATTGTGTCTAAAGGTCTGATAGGCGAAAAGAACTGCAGAAAAGGTTTAAACGCCTGCTTAATCCCCAGGACCGTTTTTGGCGATAAATTAAATTCAGCGTGTGAGATGTATTCATCATAGAACTCTTTTAGTAACACTCGACTGTTTCCAGTGCCTTCGTTACCGAAGACAGCTTTCAGCATCCGATATTTTTCAATCTCTGCTTTGGATATATTTTTTAAATACTGATCGTCCATTATCTTATTCCATTATTTTTTAATATTGTCATCCTGAACTAAGCCTGTACTGAGCTCGTCGAAGTATCACCCTGAGCGTGTCATCTCGAGCTCCGTGTCACCCTGAGCGTAGTCGAAGGGCGAGAGACGAAGGGTTGTTTCAGGATCTTCATTGAACATTTAACACTGAAAATTGAGCATTGTCATCCTGAGCTCCGTGTCACCCCGGGCTCCGTGTCACCCTGAGCGTAGTCGAAGGGCGAGGGACGAAGGATCATTCCAGCAGAACTTCCAACTCCTCAATCACCCCGCTTATATCATAAACCTTCTGATTGATTTCTCTTATTTTAGCTTCAATTTCATAATCCACCTGCTCATAGATAATCTCTTCCAGTTTCCTGATAATGAACCAGAGGTTTATCCTAAGTACCAATATTTTGTCTGACATCGTAACTCCATAAAAAAGTATAGCCTCGTTCATTCACACGGCTAAATGAGACGAGGCTATTAAACTCTTGTATTTTAGTTTCTCTATTTTGCCGTGTAGAAGTTATCTTAAACTTCTAAGGGCAACTTAGGATTTTGGAAAGGCTGTAAGGAAGGGTGTAAGTCTTACGATTTTCTTACACAATTAGTGGTCTTTGATTCTGGTATTTCTGTCTCTGATGTTGGTTATCTCTATTCTTATACTTTCTTTCTTCATCTTCTTTTCCTTGCCTATTAAATCAGGATGATAAAGGTTCACATAAGCTAAAGCCATTTTGTTAACATTTTCGTCTGGTTTGTTAAGGAAATTTGGATACAAGTTTTGGATAAATATTTTTAATAATAATCTTTGCTTTGCTTTTAATTCTGCTTCATCATGCTCCTGATATGCCCTTGTTTTAACTATAAGATTATAAAATGATTTTGGTCGTGCTTTAGTGAATGGCTTGTAATATATATTTTCTATTCTTTGTAAAGAATGCTCTATATCAGCCGCGTGTCTTTTTGCCAGGCTAAATAATTTTTGCAAACGCTCCCCTTCATTAGTTCCTTCAATATATTCCTCAGCTTCTACTATCTGATCAGACCGATTCAAATAAAAACTATCCTGATTTTCTTCAGAAAAACTTTGTGCCAGTCTTATATAATCAATTAGGGATTTTATTACAACTGGTTCCTCTAAGTCATCTTTCAAGAAATTAAAATTATAAATCCCGTTTTCATCAAACTTTTCTATTTCGGCCGAATAGACAGCAAATCTCCGATCAATACATTGTGAACATACTCCGCAATGACTATGCTTCGCAGGTTTGTTCCTTGTCGAACTGCAAGAAACAGCACTGTCAAATAATTTATGGCGTTTATATTTTTTTATTACTTTTAGTATATCCGCCTTAGTATTAAATAAATAAGGATGCATAATCTTAAAATCTTTTCCGGCTATCTTAGTAAACAGTTTTTCGAGCAATGCAATCGTTTTGGGATGTGTGGTTCTGCTTGCCCTTGAGTTCATCATATCTTGTGTTTTAGCAAAATTAAGACTGGTTATTCCATTTTCATAAAAGTAAATTTTGTTTTGCTTATAAGTATGTGCTATTGAAAAAGCCATTGCAGCAAATAATAAAGATCTTGTCCTTTGTGTCTCATCAATTGATTTCATATGACTCAATCCGCAATGGAATTTATAGTGCTTACATCTTGAAGGATATAATTTATTAATGGCATCGAATAATTTATTTTGTGTCTGCTTTACAGTTGGCTGCCCCGATTGGTGGCTCACAAGACATATTTCATCCTTTGTTGTTTCTAACCTCTCAATAACTCCGGCTAAAGAATCTAATCCACCTGAAAACAAAGTGACACTTATTTTTTTCTTTCCATCTAATTTAATTTGTTCATTATCAAATAGATCGGCAGGAAAATCATCTGCTCCTTTATAGAAACTAAATTTAAATGATTTATCCCCGGTTATAAAACATAATATATCGCTAAGTAAATCTTTAACCTCATCTTTATTCCAAAATTTATAATCACGCACTTTGAAGTGAAAATGGAATGAACGGCTCCAGCTATGATATTCCACGCTGTTGGGTTTGCCTCTCGCGCATTCCCTGTCAGCAGCAAATATATAACCCGTAATCTCTAATAAATCTTTTATCCTTTTTGTAGTTGTATAAATAGAGGTAACAAACTTCTGAAGAGAAATATTAACATTTCTATTTTTATTCTGATGGTATTCTAACTCAATGTATCTTGGATCTGCGATGTACTTTTTTAGCGATACACCATTACAGGCGACGATATATTCCCCATTCTCGCTCAATTATATTCTTCCTGTAATAGTTCACCTTTCATTTTCCCAATTGCATAAGAAAGAAATCCTTTTATTTTATCATCATCTGGATATTTTTCAGTCGCATTTTTATTAAACCAACCCGCAGCGTAAGATTGAGTAATCTTTGAAGTTTCAAAGGCGTGCTTGGAAATCTGACTTATATGTTTTTCTAATTCTTCATTAAATTTTTTTCTATCATTAAGATTTGTTATTACAGAAGAAGCTTCTCTTTCCAAAAAATACTTTAAATATCTTTCTGTAAATTTTGAAAAGTATAATCTTGATATTTCACAGAAACCGCTTCCATCTGCAGCTTTTCTTAAAATTGCTTCTGAGTCAATACCCTCCGAAAAAAGTGTCTGCCCTCTATCAAGATTGCTAAAGTACCAGTTATTAATTGCATCAATAGCGGCTTGCCTTGCAAATGTTTGATATTCCTTCGAAACAACTTCTTCTTTCTTATAATTATTTATTGCTCTTGCAAGCTTAAGTGCGGATAGCTCCTCACTGCTTAAAATTTTATTTTCTGTTAAGTAGGCAATTGGATCATTTTTTTGAAAGGCATAAGAGACTTGTAGTAGAAATTCAAACGCAGATTTTACTGATGGATCATTTTCAAGATTGCTGAATTGTTTTTGTACTTGTTGTAGTGTGTTTTTTGCGATGGAGTAAATTTCAGAACTACCTAAAGCAAATCCTGCCATCTCAGCAACTATTAATCGCCAGGCTTTTGATTTAGGAAGTGCGCCAAGTCTTTCGTGTCCCACTAAATTATCCGTGATTAGTTTTAGTAAATGTCGTTTAATTCATCTTACTACTCGATCATTAATACTAATATAACCTGCTAAATAATCATCGTGGTCTAAAATATTAACTTAGTATCCTTATAACTTTTGTAAAACTAAATAAACGATTTTCTATAATCAACTTTTGTGGTTTATTAATTTTTCTATTCGCGTGCGCATAATATTATTACTTTCCTTATTTTTAAACCAGTTGTTTAGGCTCAGCTATACGATTTGCAAAACATCCCTTCCAATTCCTTTTTCAAGGGTAACGATTTGATGGCAATATTACTTTTAATAATATTTAATTCTATATGCCACTTTTCCAAAAATCTGTAGTCAATAAATATCTTAACAATCTCAATCCCGTAAATGTTGAGGAAGCTTATAAGCAGTTCATACAGTTTTATGGTGATGCTGAACGTGTTGAAAATATTCGTTTACTTAAAGAAGAAAATTACCAGGAAGGCTTTTTACGTGAAATTTTGGTTGATGTTCTTGGCTACACAATC
>JBGAWM010000019.1:0-50263 GCA_044227615.1 Ignavibacteriaceae bacterium | reverse complement strand
ACATTTGACGTTTGACTTTTAGAGCTATTTCTGCAGAAGCATCTTCTTTACTTCTTTTAGGTTTTGTGAGCCGTCTGAGGAGATAGCTTCGATTGAGTAGAAATACATTCCTGAAGCAAGATTACCAGCATCAAAAGTAGTTTCATTGATAAATAGCCTTAAAAAATTTTATTTTAATAAAACTGTTTTAATTGTTTTTTGATAGCTGCCTGCTATCATATGAATGAAGTATACCCCTCCCGGGAGTATGTTGCCTTCATTGTCATTCCCATCCCATTGAACAGAATGTTCTCCGGCGGGAAGATTTTTTTCTAACAGCGTTGTTATTTCTTTCCCTAAAATATTATAGATTTTTATTGAAGTACTTATTGAACTTCCAATAGTAAAATTGATATTTGTTGATGGATTAAATGGACTTGGATAATTCTGTTCCAATTCACTAAGCACAGGTATCTGGTTTATTTCACGGCTGTCGGTCGTGCTATCAGGCTTATATATTCTGGTTATCATTCTGAAAATGTTTTGTTGATACAATATATGATTCATTGAAATTAAGATTTCTTTATTGCCATCATTCAACAAGTCGTACATTATTGCACCATAATAATTACTACCTATTTCATCAGTATAAAGATCATTCTTTTTTATATAGTAAACCTCATAAGTTTGATGATCACTGCTGCCATTAAATTTTAGAATCAGGAAATTATCATCAATACAAATAGCAACTTCGTCTACTCCATCATTATCAATATCAACTGCCTGCATAGTGCCAGCATAAAATGAGAACACACCAACCAGATCCACTTTTCCTACAACCTGATAACTGTTATCTCCATTGTTTTCGAAAATGGTTATTCTGGTTGTAGCTGATCCATTAATGAATCCATCGCCAAGCACCCAAAACTCTGGCTTTCCATTTTTATCTATATCGTGAGTCCAGGTATGTATGTATGCGTTATAGATATCAACAGTGCCCTGCCAGGAGTTGTTATACTGATTATCTCCTTGATTCTCTATAACAAAAACATTTCCCTTCATTGTGCCAAAGACCATCTCAGTTTTATTATCTATATCAAAATCAGCCACAGAGAATCCTGAATTACCAAAAGGGGCAGCTTCATTAACATCAAAACGATAAACAGAATCGAAGTTATTTGTATTGGGGTTATACTCGAAAATATGAACATCGGGTAAACCAGATTTAGCAAACAACAAATCGGTGTATTGATCACTATCAAAATCACCAAGTGTTTGATCACTAAGTTGATAGTTCTCATAACCAAGTATGAAATTTAGTTTAGTCGCTAAAGAAGAATCATTTTCCTTTGAGTAGAATCTCTGCTGTAATGGTATTCCATAAGTCCCACCAAAAGAAAAGTGAGCTTCAAGTTTACCATCCTTATCGATATCATAAATATTATTACTAATGTTTACAGTATCGTATTGATAAGAGAAATCAAAATTCTCGTTATCTTTCAATTCATAAACTGTGATTGGTTCCGCAGGTGTTTCAAAATATTTTCTAGGACCATAAAGTTCCAGTTTGCCATTATTATTTACATCATCTATTCTAAGGTGATCGAATTCCCAATTATGGATCGGCACTTCCTGCCAGTAACTGTACTTCTGGTAATAAAGAGTTGTATCTATGTTGTTCAAGTCTATTATTGTGCTGTCAAAAGTTGGCGAGTAAATTATTTTTTGCAATCCATTGTTTTCTGGTTTGTACTCTCCAATGTTTTTGTACAGCACTTTGCCGTTTGGGTATTCAAGTTTCAGTAAATCCTTTTGTACTTCTGTTACTTTTATATCCTCACGGGTTTTTAATTGTTGTAGTTTTTCTTCTCTTCCGCCTGGTGCGGATTGTGCAAAAGAAAAACTACTTATAACTATCAACAGACAACAGACCAATATTTTTTTCATCTCTTTAATACCTTATCAAAAAATGTTTAGGGAAAGACCCTTTCCCGATATGATCGGGACTCAGGGTGACAACGCTACTTTTTCTAAAGCTATGTAAAACCAGTTGGGAAGTATGAATGTATGAGTGAAAAATTGAGTGATTGTTTATAAGACAGTAAACCTGTCTTTTCTTTTTTAATTCTTGTAAGAATTCCATTCAGCCTGCCCCGCATTAGCGCGGGAAGAATATAAAGTGGACATATAAATATCAGTACCATTATTTACTCCCCGGTAAATAAATAAAAATGGGGGGGGGGTAAACAATTGTGCCAAAGAATTTTTCGCAAAATTATAAAAATAGAAACAGATAAAACTTGTTTTCACCACTGCCTCTTTATTAACACTTCAAAAGAAAAGAATAAACTTGTTAAAGTCAAATTAAATTTTTGTTAAACAATAACAGAATACAAAATAAAAAAATCTGGACTGTTAAGCGGGGCAACTAAATATCTTAATTTTTATAACTATCAATTATTTAAACTCCTTTTATAATACCCAGAAAAGAGTCAGCTTTTAGGCAGGCACCTCCAACCAATGCCCCATCAATATCCTTTTGTGAGATAAGCTCTTTAGCGTTTTCAGGTTTAACGCTTCCGCCATACTGAATTGTTACATCGTTTGCTGTTTCCAATGAGTATTCAATTTCAATTAAATCACGTATAAACTCATGAACAGCCTGAGCTTGAGCCGGACTTGCAGTTTTTCCGGTTCCAATTGCCCAAACCGGTTCGTAGGCAATTATAATTTTTTTCATCTCATCATCTGAAATTCCTTTTAGCCCTCTAAGTATCTGTCTTTTTACTACCTCATTTGTAGAACCATTTTCTCTTTCTTCAAGAAGTTCGCCAACACAAAAGATAGGTTTTAATCCGACAGATAATGCTTTTTTAATTTTATTATTAATTATCTCATCAGTTTCACCAAAAATATTTCTGCGTTCAGAGTGACCAAGAATTACATACTCACATCCGACAGATATTAACATTGATGCTGAAACTTCTCCAGTAAATGCACCGCTATCTTCAAAGTGCATGTTTTGGGCACCGAGTTTTATTTGGCTTCCTTTTAAAAGCTTTGCTGCTTCAGACAAAGATGTGAAAGGCGGACAAACAATTACATCACAATTCGGTTTTTCATTTTGTAAAAGATTTTTTAACTCAACGATAAGTTTTTCTGATTCCCTTAAATCGTTGTTCATTTTCCAGTTACCGGCAATTACATATTTACGCATTGTTTCCTCTAAGGTTTAATAAAATTTCTTTGTAAAATTAAGTAAGAATAAAAGGTTAAACAATCTATTGTATTTAGCTTTGTAAACTATCGCAAACTTAGGAAAGTCATTTCGAACGAGTCCTCTGCCTTGGGTATCTCTTTGGGAGAGTGAGAAATCTGTTTAATTATAAAATCCGGATTTCTCTCCCGATTAGAAATCGGGATCGAAATAACTATCTGATTTAAACATATTAAAATCTATTTTTAAACTAATGAAATCAAAAATCTCTAAACAAGTTTTCATTCTTGGGATGGTGAGTCTGTTTACAGACATTGCCAGCGAAATGCTTTATCCCATAACTCCCATTTTCTTAACAGCGGTTCTAGGCTCATCAATGGCTGTTGTGGGCGTGATTGAAGGAATTGCCGAAGTAACTGCAGGATTTTTAAAGGGATATTTTGGTAATCTTTCTGATAAGGTTGGCAAGCGATCAATATTTGTTATGATTGGTTATGGAATTTCTGCTTTGGCAAAACCGCTGCCCGGAATTTTTCAAAGCGTTTCAATTGTTTTAACATCCAGAGTTTCAGATAGAGTTGGGAAAGGAATACGCACAGCTCCGCGTGATGCGTTGCTTGCAAGTTACAGTAATGGAAATTCCGGATCGGTATTTGGATTTCACAGAGCAATGGATACCCTCGGCGCAGCTATAGGTCCAGTTTTGGCTCTAATACTTTTACACTTCTTTCCGGATAATTTTCAGTTGATTTTTCTAATAGCATTTGTTCCATCAGTTGTTGCAGTATTATTAACACTTTTAGTCAAGGACAAGCAAAATGCGGTAAAGGTAAAAAGTAAAAAAAACTATTTAGAGTTTTGGAAGTCTGCACCAAAAGAATATAAAAAGATTTTAGTCCTTGTAACCATATTTTCATTTGTAAACAGCAGTGATGTTTTTCTGATTTTAAAATCAAAAGACATTTCAAACTCAAGTACCTTAGCAATTTTGGGATATGTTTTTTATAATCTCATTTATGCTGCCTCATCATATCCATTGGGTGGATTATCAGATAAACTTGGCAAGCAAAAAGTTTTTTCTTTTGGTTTGATAATTTTTTCAGCAGTCTATTTTGGATTTGCGTTCCTTGATAATATCAATCTCGTCTGGATTTTGTTTGCGTTTTATGGAATTTATGCTGCATCAACAGAAGGAGTTTCTAAAGCTTGGGTTTCAGATTTAATTCTAAATGAACAACGTGGCTCGGCAATCGGCTTATTAACAATGCTTTCAAGTTTTGCAATTATGATGGGTTCTTTTACAACAGGAGTTTTGTGGGATCAATTTGGATCTTCAATTCCATTCCTAATTTCTGCAATTACAAGTTTGATTATTGGAATGCTGTTAATGGTCGAGATCTATACCAAAAAATAAAAGTCCTAAACTCTGCGATATTGGCGTTTCCTAACTTAGCGCCCTTTGCGAGAAATTCTTGTGCAGTTTCACACTCCCAAAGAGATGAATATGCCAAAAGATCGCAAAGTTTTTCTCTAAGAAGCGCTAAGAATATTCCTCAAAATCTTTGTTCCATTTTTTGTATTTTGTGATCAAAATTTTCAATCATAAAACTTCAATAATGCAATCGATTAAGAAAAATACTGCTGTGATTGCAGTAAGTGGCGGAATGGATAGTTGCGTTACTGCCGCTATTGCAAATCTTGATTATGAACTTGCTTTCGCTCATATCAATTACGGACAGCGAACAGTTAACCGGGAATTAAAATCATTTAATGAAATTGCCGATCATTACAGAGTAAAGAAAAGATTAATAATTGATTACACACATCTTGCAAAAATTGGCGGCTCATCTCTTACCGACAAAAATATTGAAGTAACAAAAGCAGATTTGAATAATCAGGAAATACCATCATCTTATGTTCCTTTCAGAAATGCAAATATACTTTCGGCTTGCGTAAGCTGGGCAGAAGTACTAAACGCAAATGCTGTTTTTATCGGAGCAGTTTATGAAGATTCATCCGGTTATCCTGATTGCCGACCTGATTTTTTTTCTGCTTATGAAAGGATGATTGATCTTGGAACTAAACCGGAAACAAAAATTAAAATTGTTACTCCAATAATAAACTTTTCTAAAGCAGAAATTGTTAAAAAAGGAATTGAACTTGATGCGCCACTGCATTTAACCTGGAGCTGCTATCAAAATGAAGATGAAGCCTGTGGTGTTTGTGATAGCTGTGCACTACGTTTGCGAGGCTTTCAGCAAACTGGAATTGAAGATCCAATAAAATATAAAATTAGACCAAAGTATTGATGATAATGAAAAAAGATTTTTTAACAATTGGTGATGCAAGCAAATGGATAAGCAAAAAATTTAGCCGTGATGTAACGCCTTCTAACATTTCATACTTGATTAATTATGCAAGGATAAAAAATTATGGTGAAAATGGGAACACACTAATTTTAAAAGAAGATGTTCTTAACTACTACATATCTTACTACGGCTCTAGAGTATCGAGTTGGAAAGATAAGTTAGGAAAAGATATTGATTGGCATTTATCTTTTGAAAACTATAAAGAATCAGAAACAACAAAACATGTTCACAGACTTCATCCTTACAAAGGCAAATTTATTCCGCAGTTAGTAGAATATTTTTTAGATGAGCACACAGATGAATTTAAGAAAGATGTTTTTTTCAGAAAGGGTGACATTGTTCTTGATCCATTTTGTGGCAGCGGAACAACTTTAGTACAAGCAAATGAATTAGGAATGGATGGAATTGGAATAGACATATCTCAATTCAACACTCTAATCAGTAATGTTAAAATAGAAAGATATAACCTTGACGATT
The DNA here is from genome assembly GCA_044227615.1 of Ignavibacteriaceae bacterium. Classification (GTDB taxonomy): domain Bacteria; phylum Bacteroidota; class Ignavibacteria; order Ignavibacteriales; family Ignavibacteriaceae; genus IGN3. The sequence continues at coordinate 44,221 of JBGAWM010000019.1, read as the reverse complement.
TAACAAAAGAATTAAATAAGATTTCCAAAGCGTTAAAAGATTTTATTGCTGATTCAAACACAATTAAATTTGAACAACTACTTCTAGAAAAACTATCCAAATTTAATAATGAGTTTTTCCCTTCACCTGACTATAAACTGAAAGTTAGGAACAAAGAAATTGATGAGTTTAAATATGGGCTACAAAAAGAAAAAGAGTTTTTATCCACTTACAAAAAATTAATAACCGAATTCAAAATTGAGCTCAATCAATTCGGTTCAGAATCGTTCTTGGATAAGTGGTACTTAAAACATGTTAGAACTGAAATAGATTTTGTGTTTGAAATGATTAAAAAAATTAAAAACCAAAACACAAAAAAGATTTCAAGCATTATATTAAGTAGAACGATTCGCTCTTGTCGGGCTACCACACATTCAGATTTAGCTACACTGATAGAACCGGTCACAACAACTTACTACTGTTCTAAACATGGAAAAATCTGCAAACCACTTTTTTCAATACAAAGTTGGTGGGAAAGGTATTCTAAGGATACTATTAAAAGATTAATTGAGTTTCATTCATTAAGATCAGATGCTTTACAACATTGTTTTACAGGTGACAGCAGAACTATTGATTTATTTGAATCAGCAGAAAAATGGAATAAGGAATTTGCTGAGAAATTAAAATCACAAAAGATAAACGGAATATTTACGAGTCCACCTTATGTTGGGTTAATAAATTATCACGAACAACATGCTTATGCTTACGACTTATTCGGATTTGAAAGACGTGACAAATTTGAAATTGGTCCTCTATTTAACGGAACAGGGAAAGATGCGAGAGAAAGCTACGTTAATGGGATTTCGCAAGTATTAAATAACTGCAAGAAATTTCTGAGAAAAGATTACAATGTTTTTATTGTTGCTAATGATAAAAATAATCTCTATCCACAAATAGCAGAAAACGCAGGAATGAAAATCATTCAACAATTCAAGCGTCCCGTTTTGAATCGTTCTGAAAGAGATAAGAATGCTTACTCAGAAACTATATTTCATTTAAAAGAAAAAAACAATGAATGATCTAACTAAAGAGCAAATTGCTTTACAAGTAATAAAAACCTTGTATTCTAGATTTGAAAATTTTCCTGAAGATGCTTCAGATAACAGGAATGCACCTTTTCACAAAGCTTTTCTTGAAGCATTCAAATTAAAGCTTGAAGAACACGTTACCTCAGTTCCAATTTTTGTTAGCTTGGCTAGTTGGATGCATGGTTTGAATACCTCAATTGGGCAGTCCTTTTTTGAAAGAACCGCTCAAATATTATGTGATGGTGAAAAAAGAAAGTTTAAAGACTTAGTTATAAAGAATAACCAACAAGCAGTTATCAGCGAAATTATATCTTCCTTAAAGAACAATAAAACTAAAGCTAACCTTAAAGAAGAAAATAGAAAAGTATTTTCTGCTGATGGGAGAGAAACGCTAACTATTCCAAATTTTGATGCTGATGTTTATTATGAAGATGAAAATGATATTGTTGCAATTGAAATAAAAACAGTTAAACCCAATAGTGGAATTTTTAAAGTTGAAAAAGAAAAAATATTACTTGCTAAAGCTGCTTTAAAAAATTTATTCCCAAATAAAAATATTTATTATTATTTAGCTTTCCCGTTTGATCCATTAAATGAAAGCAGCTGCGGCTATGACAAAATCAGATTTTTTAACTATTCAGTAGATTTTAAAAAATTTTTTGACTTGGAAGAAATTCTTTTAGCAGATGAATTTTGGAATTTTCTATCAGGGGAAGAAGAAACTATGCAAAATATTCTTTCCATTATTAATTCAATTTCCAAACCTGATTTTATGATTAAATATGATTTTATTAACGAATCCAAGAATAAAATTTCTAATTCGGAGAGATATAAACAGATTTTAGAAAGTTGGTGTTTAAATAGAGAATTGAAAATTTTTAATAATTATTCATCTTTAAATAACATTTCTAAAAATGTTAAACATATTATCAAATTATTAAACCAAAATTTATTTGATTCTGAAGCAAAGTATAAGGAAGATAGAATAAATTCACTTTTGACCCTTATAAATAATTAGGAGATTAATATGCGATCTAACAAGATAATTTATTCTCTAAATATCAGTGATATTCAAAATGTTGCAGAAGAATACCTTTCAAGAGAGTTAAATGATGAAGAGTTAAGGAAGGTGATTGATAGGATTGGAGATTATATTCCTTGGTATAATGCAATTGAAAATTCAATCATTGAGCTAAAATTTAAAACGGCGGCTGAAAGGAAATAAATAATGACATCCAAACTAAAAATTGTAAACAACAAACTAAGTTTATTAGAAACATTTGAAAACAAATATCCAAACAGAGATTATACAGTAACGCATATAGCACCTGAGTTTACTTCGCTCTGCCCCAAAACCGGGCAGCCGGATTTTGCAACAATTACTTTGGAGTACATACCCGACAAACTTTGCGTGGAATTAAAATCATACAAATTCTATCTTCAATCTTACCGCAATGAAGGAATATTTTTTGAAAGTGTTACAAATCGGATTCTTGATGATCTTGTTGAAGTAACTAAACCAAGATGGATGAAAATTACGGCAGAGTTTAACACTCGCGGCGGCATCTCATCTGTTATTGAAGCTGAATATGAGGATGAAGATTACTGGGATTTTGACGAAGATGATTATGATGATGATTTTAAAGATGATTTTCTAAAAAATTAGTTAAAGTTTTTTATGCTTCGATTACTTGAAATAAAAAAAGGCTTTCTTAAGGACAGAGAAACTCTCTTTGCTGATTATAACGGCAAATCAGATGCGTTTGTTTTTAGCAAAAATTACAGTGTGCTGATTGAAGACACGATCAGAATAATTTTATCTGAAAAAAAATTTTCTTTCGCTTTAGCATCTGCCGGCAGTTTTGGCAGACGTGAGCTTTCTCCGTATTCAGATATCGATCTTATGATTATTTCAGGATCGATTGAAAAGGATGATGCCGACATAAAAGAAGTTATTAGGAATTTGTGGGATGGCGGAATTGAAGCATCACATACAGTAAGGGAAATATCAGACATAAAAAAATATTTAACAACTGATCTTCATACATTCACACAGTTTTTTGAAACAAGATTTATTTTAGGTGATGCGCTTCTTTATAACGCATGGAATACTGCTTTACTTGACTCGATAAACGAGGACTCAAAGAAAACACTTATCACAAACTTTGTTGAAGATGTAAATCTGCGTCATGAAAAATACGGCAGTTCACCAAAGATGCTTGAGCCTAATGTAAAAATGTCTGCTGGCGGCTTGCGTGATTTTCAATCCATTGAGTGGATGATGATGATAAGCAGTAAGCAGCTGTTAAATTCTCAGCACGAACTTACACAGGCAGAAATTTTTATTAATCATATTAAGAAAAATAAACTTGCAACGCCTGCTGAATGTAAACGCTTACTTGATAGTTACAAATTAGTTCTTTCAATCCGTCATCTACTTCATATCACAACAAAATCAAAAACAGATCGATTCGAATTTAACGGACAAATGCAGCTTGCACCTTTGTTTGGATACGATGAAACAGAACTGATGCCTTTTATGAAAAAATATTTTGCTGCCGCAAATGTGATTTTTCGCGTAAAGCATACGTTAATAAAAAAATATAAGGTTGAATTTGTAAACCCCGTTCCCGATTCACTTTCATATGATCTTGATGATGATTTTTACATTAAGAACAAAGTGATTTTTATTAAAACGAAAGATCACTTGTCCCTGTCAGATATCTTCCGCGTATTTTATTACCGGGCTTACCACAACGCCGGGTTTGATGATCATCTGCGTACATTAATAATCGATGCAACAGAAAATGCACAGGAAAATAATTGGTCGCAGCCGGAATCATCAGTCTTCTTTCGTGAGATTCTTAAATTCCCTCGTAATGTTGGTTCAACTTTATCAATTATGAATGAGCTTGGTGTACTTGGCGCATTTCTGCCAGAGTTTGGCGAGCTTAATGGATTTATGCAGCATGGTGTTTATCACTGCTACACCGCAGATGAACATACTTTGATAACAATTAAAAATCTTGAAAAACTTTATAATGAAAATTCATTGTTTGGGAAATTATATAACTCAATAAAAGATAAAGAGATTTTAAATCTTGCTTTGCTTTTACACGACATTGCCAAGCCAATCGATATTTCCGGTCACGAGATTATTGGAGCAGAAATGGCTTCATCAATTATGATAAGGCTTGGATATGATGAAGATGAAATTGATAAAGTTTGTTTTCTTGTTAAGAATCATTTAATGATGGAGCAGGTGGCTTTCCGCAGAAATCTTAACGATCCCGAAACTTTAAATAATTTCACATCAAACTTTAATACAATTGAAGAACTCGATTTACTTTATCTGATAACTTATGCTGATCTTTCCGCGGTAAACTCTGCGGTTTGGACTTCGTGGAAATCAGAATTACTTTCAGAACTTTACAGAAAAAGTAAGGCAATGCTGCAGGATAAAATTTCTGGTGAAGAACTTTTGTATTCAACAATTTACTCTGCACCAAAGGATATCACAAAGCATTCTAACAAAATCACGGAAAGTGATGTGCAGGATCATTTTGATTCTTTGAACGATGATTTGGGATATGTAAATCATTTTAGTGATGAAGAAATTGCGCTGCATGTAGAAGAAATTGAGAGAGGAGATAGTCTTTCTGTTCAATTTAAGGAGCTGAGTGATTTTACAAATGTAACAATAATCACAAAAGATTTTCCATCGCTGTTATCAAAACTTTGCGGTGTCCTTGCGATTAATGATGCAAACATACACTCTGCAAAAATATTTACACGTAAGGATGGAATTGTGATAGATACCTTTCTTGTTACTGATTTCAGGACTCACAAGAGAATTGACGAATCAAAGTATTCTAAAATTTCAGAAGATTTTCATTCTGCAATTAATAGTTTTATTCAATTACACAATGAAGTCGCAAAATTAAAATCACGCTGGTGGCGAATTGAAAACAAGTTTTTTAAACGAACCGGGCAAATTAAAATTACGTTTGAGAAACACGATCGTTATACTATAGTTGATGTTTATTCTCCGGATAGGTTAGGATTTTTATATCACGTAACAAATAAAATGAATGAACTTGGATTGATAATTTATTTTGCAAAAATCTCCACCAAGGGTGATGATATTGTGGATTCGTTTTATGTACTTGATAGAAACGGACACAAAGTTTCACAGAATGATTACCAGTTTATTATTTCAGAATTAACTAATACAATTACACAAATATTGTAGCTCAGTTCGCCGAGGCAAATCCGGTCCCAAGAATTGAATCATTATTTTAAGAGTATAAAAATTGAAGGCACTACATTGAATTTTATGGAAAAAGAAAAACCAATCGGAGTTTTTGATTCTGGTATTGGCGGACTAACTGTAGTTAAAAGATTATCCTCAGTTCTACCAAGAGAAAGTATAGTTTATTTTGGAGATACTGCTCGTGTTCCTTATGGATCAAAGTCCAATGCCACTGTAATTGATTATTCAATTCAGAATACAGTTTTTTTACTAAAGAAAAATGTTAAAGCTGTTGTGGTTGCATGCAATACTGCTTCATCTGTTGCAATACCGGAATTAAGAAAACGATTTAGTGTTCCTATTATCGGAGTCATTCTGCCTGGTGCCGATATGGCTTACAAAGAAACAAGGAATGGTAAAATTGGAGTAATTGGAACTCGCGCTACGATTAATAATGCAGCATATTCAAACGCTATAAAAGCGATAGGTAATCATATAGAAGTTTTTGAAAAAGCTTGTCCCTTGTTTGTTCCTATTGCTGAAGAAGGTTGGACACATCACAAAGCAACTTATGAAATTGCAGAAGAGTATTTAAATGAATTACGTGAAAAAAATATTGATACTCTGGTTCTTGGCTGTACTCATTACCCAATACTTGCAGATGTAATTCAGAATGTTATTGGTAAAGATGTTAAGCTTATAGATTCGGGAATTGCAACTGCCGAAGTTGTCCGTAATGAAATAAATAGAATAGGATTAGAAACAAATTCTGCAGTGTCTGGTAATTTAGATGTCTATGTTAGTGATATTCCTACAACATTTAAAAAAGTTGCAGAATTATTTCTTGGGAAAAAAATAAATGATGTTGTAAAAGTTGAAATTGAAGAATTACATAAGATTTGATATGAAAAATATTTTAGAAGTTTCAACTCAAAAAGAAATTAAAATTAGAATCAATTCATTAAACGAAAAATCAATTCGCTTATGGGGGAAAATGACCATTAATGAAATGGTCTGCCATTGCACAGATCAAATAAAAATGGCTGTTGGTGTAATTCCAACTAAGTATGTTGGAAACTTCTTTTTGAACACAATTGCAAAACACTTAATTCTTTTAGGAATGCCCGTACCTAAAGGGAAAATTGAAACTGTTCCTGAACTAAAACAAGGGATTGGTGGAAGTAAACCAAAAAATTTAGATTATGATAAAAATGAATTATTGGAATTGACAAATAATTTTAATGCAATCATAGAAAAAAATCCTAATCAAATTCATCCCGCATTTGGAAAGATGAACACAAAACAATGGGCAAGATTGTGTTATCTACATCTTAATCATCATTTAAAACAGTTTTCTGCTTGATGAATGACCTTTTAAAAATTGTGTAGATTTTTAATAGAGGTGTTTGTGTTGGTGATCGCTTCGCTCCCGGAGCATCGTTTGCAATGACTTTCTTATTTCTCATTCAAAATATTTTCTGATCTCACCTTCATCGTTAGTTAATTCAAGTATAACTATTAACAGAACATCTAATAATTAAAAGATATTGAAGCATAAATATTTCTTCCTGGTCTTGGAATACTTCCGTAATCTAAATGGTCTCTATAATTTGCATCAAAAAGATTTTCTATTCCGGCATTAACTAATAGCGAAAAATCAGTAAATGGTAAATTACAACTTAAGCGAAGATGTAATAGCAAATATGACGCTGTTGTTTGTTCTTCAACTGAAGCACGAACATTATTCTGAGGTGCAGAGTATTCAAATTCACCTTGCACACTGAATTTATTAATTTGATAAGTTAGCGAAGTTAAAATTTTAAGCGGAGAAATAAGTGAAAGCGGTTCTGAGTTATTGTCTTTTCCGATTTGGTACTTGAGTGTAGTTAATGATTTAAGGTTACTTATCGGTCTGCTAAATAAAGATAGTTCTGTTCCTGATATTGTTGCATAGTTTATATTATTGTAAACCTTAACACCGTTTGCTCCTATTGTCATTGCGCTTAAACTTTCATCAATAACACCAATCATATAATTATTTATTCGGTTATAAAAAGCAGTTGCCTTAAGATTCAGCAAATCAGAATAAAATTGAAAAACAATTTCTGTATTTAACGATTGCTCGACATTCAGTTCCGGATTACCTATGTAATCATATCCATCAAAACTGTTAAAGAGATAGAACCCATACGCTTCATTAAAATTTGGAGCTCGTTCTGTATAACCAAGCAGCGCAGAGATTTCAAATTTATCATTAATCTGCTTTGTAAAATTAAGCGCTCCGTTTATCAACAAAATATTTTTCGCCTGCTCAGTATTATATCCGAAAACTGCAAGCTGCTGTCTTCCAAATTCTGATGTTACAAGTGAATTAATATTTTCAATTCTTGCAGATGGTGATAAAAAATATGATTCGGCAAAATTCCAATCATCAATAATAAATATCGAAGTGAACCATCTTCTTGTATCTGGTAAAGTTAACATAAACATTGGTTCTCCTTCTGGCGGATACATCGTCATTTCTGCACGTACATCGGTTCTATAAACTTCCGCTTTAAGTTTTGTAATGTGGTCTGATCCCATATCTAATTGTCCATTAATATATGCCCCGTAAGTATTGCTCCAGCCCGGCATATCCATATGCATTGGAACCGATGGACGTTTTGTATCATCCATAAAATGTGTTATAGAATTAGCATAAATTTTACTTTCAAGATTTAAAATAGCATCGCTTGTTTTTAATGAATTAAAAGATACAGAATAAATTCTGGCTTTTGCATAACCAACGTCCATTGGCAAAGCCGGGTAACCAATATTCCATCCATCATCATAAAGTATTGCGGATTTTATTTCTTCATTTTCAGAAAGTGAATAGTTTGCATTGAGAGAAAAATTTGTTTTTTCATAATATGAAAAAGGTATTATTTCACCATTTCCAGCACGATAATTATTGCTTTTCCGATAAACACCATTTAATCGAACTGCCATCCGATTATTTCCGGTATTAAAAGTAAAATTTCCGTTATACGCATTAGCAGCCGATTGATAACCAATTGTACTATTAATTGAAGTCTGGTTGTAAAAAGGATTAGCCAACTGCATATTTATAGATCCGCCAACAGTTGATCCATATTGAAGACCATTGGAAAAAGTCATAACATCAATGCTATTAAGATTTTGCGGCTCAACATAAATAGTTACTGGATCCATTTTATCTGTACAGGCACATTGGATGTGCATTCCATCAATAGTTAGATTTATTTGTCCGGCAGAAAATCCACGTATAGTTGGTTCAAGCCCGTAATTACCTCTTCTTATCATATTAACACTTTGTGAACGTGATAATATTTCTTCAGTAGTAGCAGGTGTATTTACTTTGTAAAAATCTATAAGCTCATCACTTTGTCCGGAATTTCCAACAACAATAACCTCTTGCAATTGAAAAGTTTTTATGCTGTCTGATTGTTGAGCAAAAGAAATACTGGTAATAATTAAAATAACTTGAATAATTTGTTTCATAATTTTTAGTAAGATTAAGAGGGAAGATATTCTCTTCCCTCACAAAATAGTTTATAATGTTACGTCAAAATACATCGTAGTATCAACTACCTCCCCGTTCTTAAAGATGTCCAGATTTAATCTCCAATCGCCGGTCATAGTAAAATTAACTTTCCCTTTATAATGACCATTTCCCGAATGAATCGGATCAACATTATTTGGTGAGCCGTGGCCCATTGAAGGCATTTCAGGAGTAAGCACAATTGTATAACTTGAATCTGGTGGAAAATCCATCATACTCATTTTTTGGTGGATGGTAATCTCAAAATCATTTATACCAACATTTAACTTAGATGGCTTTAAATAACTGATAAATAATTTTGAGCTGTCATTCAGCGCAACAATTGATTTCATAACAGAAGGTGCTACATCATTAACAGTAACTGGAATTGAAGCTACACCTTCAAGATTAGTTGTGTGATTGTGTACTTCAACATTTAATGTCCATGTACCACCCATCGATGCCATTACGAATACAACACTGCAAGGAAATAAACTATTTACAGCAAGCGTACTTGAAGGATTTTCAAATGGTGCAGAATGCTGCATGGTTCCCATATCCATCATTGGTTCTAAATGAATATGAGCATCGGTAACAAAAGTTCCCTTTGCAGAATCCAGTACAGCTATATAGAGATTATTATACCCAACAAATAATGAAGTTTTAGACCAGAGCTGAACCTTCATTCCAACACCGGCAGCGTAAGACTCAGAGATTTTGGTTAATCCTTCAAACGGATCTTGTGGTGTTATAGGATTTTCATCTTTGCTGCATCCGGCAAAAATAATTATTAACGAAAATAATATTACTATTAACTTTCTACTAAAAAGCATAAATATTCCTTTCCTAAAAATTTTAAGGATTAAATAAAATTATTAAAATGAAATTCTCAAATTAAAAAATGACAATAAACTAATTAATTAAATCACTCCGTAGGATTACCCACCGTGCCTGGCTTAAATCCGGATTTAAATAAAAATTAGTTTTTTGTTAAATGAGAGTTAATAAATAATTAAGAGAGAAATTTTTGTTTAGGGGGTCTGAGAATATCTTGTGAAAAGCCGTTAGTATCGTCTTCATTAGTTATAATGAAAGCGGTTAGTATCTTATTGATATTTATAGGACCGGGGAAAAGTTCTGATATAAGGAACGGATAAATTTCCGGAGTGCGGACTTCAATTTTGGGAACATCTTTGTCTTTAGGAGTTTCTTTTTCAACTTTCATCATGTGGCATTTACCACCACACATTGGAGTTTCTTTATTTTCACAATATTTTTCAATTATATAATCTTTGAAGATATAGTATGCCGCCCAGATAATGGGAGTGCTAAGTGCATAAACAGTAACCTGTAGAAGCAAAAAATATGTGAAGAATTTTTTTTTCATTCAAAAGAAAATACTTGAAAAATTATCGGATTACAGTCTTAACATACAAACAGTATATATTTATTCAAAATATTTTCTAATCTCATCCAGCTTATCTGTCAATCCAAGAACAACCATCAATTTAATCCTGGCTTTTTGCCCATTAAGATAATCTGAAAAAATTACACCAAGATCATGTAAATGTTTTCCCGCTCCTGGATAACTATAAACATCATCAGTCTCTCCGGCAGGACATCGAGAAGTGAGCACAACGGGAATACCTTTTTCAACAGCGTACTTAATTCCCTCAAACGCTGGCGGAGGAACATTGCCAACACCGAGCGCCTCAACAACGATAGCATCTACTCCACTATCTGCAGAAAATTTGAAAAACTTTTCATCCATTCCGGCATAAACTGTAAGTAAATCAACATTGGTATTAATATTTTGGGTCTGGATTGTTTCAAGATGTCTTGGTAAACGATTAAAAATTACTCTTCCCTTTTGTATAAAACCAAGTGTACCAAAATCTAAACTTTTAAATGATTCAACTGAGTCAGAATAAATTTTTGTTACTTCACTTGCGGCATTTATTTCACCATTTAAGCACACAAGTACACCAAGATTTTTCGAGTTATCATTTAAACAAATGTGCAAAGCATCAATAAGGTTTCTTGGTCCATCCCAATCAGGCTCAGAACTGTTTTTCATAGCTCCAATTACAACGATAGGAATTTCTGTTTTAATTGTTAAATCCAAAAAGTAAGCGGTTTCTTCAAGTGTATCGGTTCCGTGAGTTACAACCACGCCATCATACTTTTTTGTTTTTAACTTTGTGTTTATTTTTTTTGATAAATCCAACATCAATTCTGGAGTTACATGCGGGCCAGGATATTTCCCAAAATCAAAAGATTCAATCTTAGCTAAAGAATTTACCTGGGGAATCATACCTAACAATTCACTGCCGGAATATCTTGGAATAGCTCCGCCGGTTTTTTCATCAATCATCATCGAAAAAGTGCCGCCGGTAAATACAACTAATATTTTTTTCATTTTATTCTCAAATTTTGTGCACTAAAATAGCTTTTAATTGGTATTCTAAAAAAATCTTTATTTTTTTTGTGATTAAAGAGAATACTTAAAAAATTTCTGAATTTTTCATATTGAATTCGTTTCAAGATTGTTTATAAGGATTCCGAAATAAATTCGGAATGACACTGATAAAGGGTTCAATTTTCGGAAATTACTTAAGAATGAAATGACTTGCAGAGTAAATTTTGTTAGTTTATTTTTCGTACAAGTATAAACAAGAAAGGTGTAATTATGTTGATGGTAGAAGATGTTGATTTAACTCCCAATCCGCATGCATTAAAATTTATTTTGAATGAAAAATTATTAAACTTAGAAACAAGACATTATCACGATAAACAATCAGCGCAGGGTGATCAATTTGCAAAAGGCATTTTTGAAATTGATGGAGTTGTTTCTGTTTTCTATATGGATAAATTTGTAACGATTGAAAAATCCGCAGAAAAAAATTGGGGACAGATTCAAAGACCGTTTATTAATTTCTTAAAGAACTTTGATAAGAATTTAATTCCTGCTGAAAAAGAAATTTCAGTTAGTGATGAAGAATCGAATGAACTGTTAAAGCAAATAAACATTTTACTTGATCAAAAAGTAAGACCGGCACTTGCTGGCGATGGCGGCGGTTTGCAGGTTTTAGGTTTAGAGGGTTACACAGTTAAAATAAGATATCAAGGTGCTTGCGGTAGCTGCCCGAGTTCAATCAGTGGAACACTTACTGCAATTGAAGGATTATTAAAACGTGATGTTAATCCGGCAATAAATGTAGTTCCGGCATAATTAAAAACGGGAAGGGCAACCCCTTCCCCTACAAATCAAAATGAATGAATTAAGTTTTTATTCTGAAGAGATAATATCTGGAATAAAAATAGTAGTTATTACCTCACGAAAAGGAATAAAAAAGTTATTTCTTAATCCCAAAGAAAATATTCCTGAATTAATTCTATCAACAAAACTTCATAGTGATGACCCATATCTTTTCGGAATTTTTAATCAACTAAGAGAATTTTTTGCAGGAACAAGAAAAAAATTTGATGTTCCGCTTGATATTGAAGGAACTGATTTTCAGAAAAAAGTTTGGGAGGAATTGCAGAAAATTCCTTTTGGTAAAACAATATCTTATAAAACTCTTTCAGAAAATCTTGGAGATGTAAAAGCAATTCGTGCTGTTGGAAAAGCAAATGGACAAAACCCGATTGCAATAATAATTCCCTGTCATCGTGTTATAGGTTCCGATGGGAGTTTAACCGGTTACGCAGGAGGGTTGGCAATAAAAGAAAAACTCCTTCATCTAGAAGGAGCTTTAAACCCAGAACTGTTTGATTAACTATAAATCAAACAACTAAAATTATTTTATATCTGTTACTTTGCTTATGTCTGCAAGTTTAACAAATTTTTCGTTGAACTTATACGCACCGCCATCGGTCTTCATGCTTTTAATAACCTTAACTGTTACGCCTTCAACTTTTTTCTTACCTTTTGCTTTATCTGCAAAACTCTGAACTTTTGCCATCTTTTTAATCCTAAAATTTTGAGGTGTAAATATATAGCATTAAAGTTTTAAAGAAAAGATTTGTCATTAGAAGTATATTCTCATCACAAGAACTTGAGAATCCGTGCAATTTTCATAGCTTTACAATACTCTTTTAAGATTATTAGAAATTATGGCTTCGTCAGAATCAACGAAAAATTTCATTTCAAAATATCCCGATATAAAATCAAAGGTTTTGGGCAAAACCGGATTTGAAGTATCCACTTGTGGATTTGGATGTTACAGGATTGATGATGGAATTCCACAGCATCAAAAAGCATTGGAGAAAGCTTTACTTTCCGGGATAAATCTTATCGATACTTCATCAAACTATTCCGATGGCGGAAGTGAAATTATTGTTGGCAAAGTTTTAAACAAACTTATCTCCGAAAATAAAATTGAAAGAGAAAACGTTGTTGTTGTTTCTAAGGGCGGATATCTTCAAGGTTCGAATCTTAAACTTGGAATTGAAAGAGAGCTATCTGGTAAACCATTTAATGATGTTGTAAAGTGTACACAGGATTTGTGGCATTGTATCAGTCCGGATTTTTTAGAAAACCAGATCACTCTTTCTTTGCAAAGATTAAATCTCAATAAGATTGATGTTTATCTTCTTCATAATCCAGAATACTTTTTAACATACTCCATCATTTCTGACCCCGAAAGACGGGAGCGGGAATACTATCGAAGGATTAAAGATGCATTCATTTATCTAGAAAAAGAAGTTAAGCGTGGAAGAATTTCTTATTATGGAATTTCATCAAACACGTTTGCAGAAAAAGTAACAAAACAAAATTTTACTTCACTTGAGAAAATTGCTGCAATCGCTAATGAAATCTTAGAGCAAAATCATTTTGCAGTTGTTCAGTTTCCAATGAACTTAATTGAAAATGGCGGAATGAATAATTTGAATCAGCTAAATGGGACTAAAACTTTTTTACAGTTTGCCGGAGAAAATAATCTTGGAGTTTTAGTAAACCGACCCTTAAATGCAATTAGTAAAAACAAACTTATACGATTAGCGGATTATCCTGTAACCGAAGATCGAAACGAGCAAGAAATTTTTAGTTTAATTGATGACTTGAACAAACAGGAATTTAATCTTATAGAAAAGTACATTAATTATATGGGATTGAGTGCAAGTGAGAAAAAAAATGTTGCAGACTGCATTTCGATATCATCAATCGTAAAATCGAACTATAAAAAATTTGATAGTCCGGGTAGTTTTAACGAAATAAAAAGTAAGTATTTAATTCCCCGAGCAAATTTTGCAATCAACGAAATAGGTAAAAATTATCCCGATGATGAAAACATAGTTCGAGCTTTAAGAAACTATGCTGTAACGACAAATATACTTTTAGACTCAATATTCAGCGAATTGGCTAAAAAAAAGAATCAAGAAAATCAGGTTTTACACAAAACAATTGATAAATTTACCAATAGTGAACAGCAAAAATTATCTCTATCGCAGAAGGCTATACTATTAATTAATAGTGTGCCGCAAGTTTCGGCAACTTTAGTGGGGATGAAATCCACTAATTATGTTGATGATGTTCAAAAATCAATAAAAACGGAGTTTATTGAAAAATATGCTGAATGCTGGCACAATAATGGAAATAGTCTTCTCAAAGTCAATGAATCTTAAGGCTGCTAATTATATCTAATTAACAGACAATACAATAATTTTCTAATTACCAATTATTTCTTTTCGTTGAATCTTTATTTAATATTGATTAGGTTTTATAACAAATTTTTGGATTTACAATGTTTTTACTTGCAACGATAATTATTCTTTCATACTTAGTTGGCTCGATTCCAACAAGTATAATAATAAGTAAGCTTTCTCGCGGAATAGATATACGTGAACACGGCAGCGGAAACGCGGGCGGTACAAATGTAATGCGTGTATTGGGTTGGAAGAAAGGTTTGCTTGTAATAATTCTTGATGCACTAAAAGGTGCTTTTGCAGTGGTTGTAATCGCAAGATTACACTATGGCGGACTGCCATTCCAAAACGTTTCCCCATTTGATGATTTTACTTTAGTGCAAATTATTGCTGGAATTGCTGCGGTTATTGGTCATATCTGGACTGTGTTTGCTGGTTTCCGCGGAGGAAAAGGAATTGCTACAGCTCTTGGAATGCTAATTATGATAATCACTGTTGATATGCTTGTTGCAGTTGGAATTTTTATTATCGTTGTTACGGTTTCTCGTTATGTTTCTCTTGGTTCGATACTGGCAGCATTGTCGATTCCTCTTACTCTAATCTTTAGAGAAAATATTCTCCACGATCACATTCAGAGTTATGGTACTATACTGCCATTTGTAGCTGCTGTTTCTTTGCTTGTAGTTTACACCCATCGCAAGAACGTTATGCGATTGTTAAACGGAACTGAAAGTAAGATAAGTTTTAAGAAAAAGAAATAATGAAAATTTCGGTACTTGGCGCTGGCGGCTGGGGAACGACTCTCGGTATTCTTCTCCACTACAACGGTCATCAAATAACATTATGGGAATACAAAAAAAATTATGTTAAGGAGTTAATCAAAAAAAGAGTTAACTCCATTTACCTTCCCGGCGTTCCAATCCCAGAAGAAATCTCAATCACTCACGATCTAAAAGAATCCGTGTTTCAGAAAAATTTAATTGTTCTTGCAGTGCCTTCACAATTTTTACGCTCCGTTATTGATGAGGTAAATTATTCTGATATTAAAAATTCTATTCTTGTTAGTGTTGCAAAAGGAATTGAGAACAAACATTTGATGACAATGAGCCAAATGTTAAAAGATGTTCATCCAAATTTAGCTGATGAACAAATTGGTGTGTTATCAGGACCCTCTCATGCTGAAGAAGTTTCTAAAAGAATTCCTACAGCCGTTGTTGCGGCTTCAACCGAACATGAAACTTCAAAATCGATACAAGCTGCTTTTATGAATTCTTATTTTCGTGTTTATTCTTCTACCGATATTCTTGGTGTTGAACTTGGCGGTGCTTTTAAAAATGTAATTGCTATCGGGGCAGGAATTATAGATGGTGCAGGATTCGGAGATAATACTAAAGCTGCTATTATGACTCGCGGTGTTGCAGAAATCTCGCGTCTCGGTTTAGCAATGGGTGCACGACCTGAAACTTTTGCAGGTCTATCCGGAATGGGTGATTTGATTGTTACTTGTATGAGTAAGCACAGCCGTAACCGTTATGTTGGTGAACAAATTGGAAAAGGTAAAACACTAAAAGAAGTTTTAAAGAGTATGGAAATGGTTGCTGAAGGAGTTGAGACAAGCCGCTCTGCTTCAAAGCTTGCAGAAAAAAATAATGTAGAAACTCCTATTACAACAGAAGTTTATAAGATTCTGTTTGAAGATAAAGATCCGGTTAAAGCAACAACTGATCTTATGACTCGTGATATGAAAACTGAAAGACACTAATACTTTTACCCACGTCATTGCGAGTCCGACTTCAGTCGGTGAAGCAATCCGCTACATTATTCATTTCTTTTATAATAATAATTTCTAATCTCTCAACAGATTGCTTCACTCTCCCAAAGGGATGCCTATGGCAGAAGACTCGTTCGCAATGACAACTTGGAGTCACTCTGTCACTCTACCGCCTGGCAAAGAAATTCCCCGAATTTTTCTAAAGATTGAAACGGCATATGAGTCTGTCATACCGGAAATAAAATCAATAACTCTCAAAAGTCTCTGATAAAGTTCAGGACTATTCTTTTCTCCAAAGAAAAATCTTTTAGGGATTAGATTTATAATAGCACGATATTTTGGAGTGAGATTGTGATTTGAATATTCATTGTAAGCAGTGATAAAAGTATCAAGCAAACCACCAAGGACCTCATAGCCGGCAACTTCGCGCTCAACAACACTCCTGTGCCTGTAAATTTTTGCAATGGAGGCTTTCTCAATTTTCTTTAAAGTAGTAGATTTTGAAATTACTGTTACCAATTCTCTATTAAAATTACCAGCAAGAATTTCTTTTTCATTTTCCATAAAAGAATCAGCAACAAGATTAACTAGATCACTTATTGCTTTTGCCCGCAAGTAACCAACCTTTTCATTGTCATCGCGTTTTTTGTAACCCGATAAATCTCGTTTATGAATTAATGGCAACAATAAACTTTCAGTTTCTTTAAAAGATAAAAGTCCCAAACGAAAACCATCTTCAAGATCCATAATGCTGTAACAAATATCATCTGCCGCTTCTACAAGAAAAGAAAGAGGATGACGATGCCATAAATATTTTTCAGTTTTGTTTGGGTTAGTTAATCCTGTTCTCTCAGCGACGTGCTTAAATATTTCTTTTTCTGATTGAAAGAACCCAAACTTCTTGTAAATATTTTTATGTCCTTTTGCGTGCTCGATCTCAAGATCAGTAAGAGATTCTTTGGGATATTTGTTTAATGCGGATAAAGTAGCGTAAGTTAATTGAAGTCCACCATCAACATCTTGATTTTGTAACTTTGTAATAATTCTAAATCCCTGAGCATTACCTTCAAAACGAATAAGATCATTCCATTTTTTTTCATCTGCAATTTCTTCTTTAAACTTTTTACCGTTACCATTCTTAAAATACTCAGCAATTGCATCTTCACCGGAGTGACCGAAAGGCGGATTACCAATATCGTGAGCAAGACAAGCCGCTGCAACAATTTCTCCAAAATGAAATTGCGTAAAATCTTTTTTCAACTTTGAATGTTTAGCAATTATTCTTTCCCCAACAAGATTACCAAGCGATCTTCCAACGACCGAGACTTCAAGACTATGAGTTAATCTTGTATGAACAAAATCACTTTCCGGTAAAGGGAAAACCTGAGTCTTATCCTGTAATCTTCTAAATGCAGGAGAAAAAACTATTCGATCAAAATCTTTTTGAAACTGACTGCGTCCATCTTTTTTTGATTGTTGACTTTTTTCAATACCAAGACGGTCGTCTGTTAAGAGTAATTTCCAATCCAATGATAATTCCTTTATTTCGTTGTGTGGAAAGTTAAAAAAATATCGCTTAATAATTATATGTGAAGTTGAGTTTGCTTTCTTTACACTCTATTTTTCGGGCAATGAAATCTGATAAAGAAAATATTCTTGAATCTTCGGTTCAATACATCAAATCTGTTGGACCAAAACGTGCAGAATCATTTTCCAAAATTGGCATTAATACAATTCGTGATTTGATCTTCTATTTCCCTTCCCGTCATCTTGATCGCACCACTGTTTTAACTGCAGGCAAAGCTTATGGCTATGCAATAAATGGTTATGATGGCGAAGTAACTATCATTGCAAAGGTTGTAGATAAAGAAAAACGAAATCTTGGCAGAAAAGAAATTTTAAAAGTGCAGTTCAGAGACTCATCAGGATTTATTGAATGTGTTTGGTTTCAAGGAGTAAAATATTTTCATTCTGTTTTTAATGAAGGAGATTATTTTGCAATCTCGGGTAAGCCGGAAATTAATTATAACAAACTTCAAATCGTTCATCCAGATTTTGACAAGATAACCGAGGAAGAAACACAAAGTTTTCTTAACACGGGAAAGATTATTCCTTTCTACAGAATTCCAAAAGAACTAAAACAAAAAAATATCGGTGATTTAAGTTTACGCCGAATTATAAACACCGCTGTTGAAAGTTATGTTGATAATCTTGAAGAAACACTTCCGCAAGAAATTATTGATCAGCATAAGTTGGTTGATTTGATTACAGCAGTTAAAAATTATCACTATCCGCAAAGCAAAGAATTGTTTGAGCAGGCAAAACGCAGATTTAAGTTTGAAGAAATGTTTTACATCGAACTTCTTGTTGCGATAAGAAAGAATAATTATCAGAGAAAGCTTCTCGGAAACAAGATGGAGATTAAAACTAATCTTGTTTCTGATTTTATAAAAACACTTCCGTTTGAATTAACACATTCGCAGTTAAATGTTTTGAGTGAAATCAAAAAAGATATGCTAACTGAAAAACCGATGAATAGACTTTTACAGGGAGATGTTGGAAGTGGGAAAACGATTGTAGCATTAATTTCAATGTTAATAGCTATTGATAATGGATTTCAAGCTGCGTTGATGGCGCCAACAGAAATTTTAGCTGATCAGCATGCTAGAAACATTTCTGCAATGATGAGCAAACTTGCTTTGCGAAATAAAGGAAAAGAAATTAAAGTTAGTTTGCTTTTGGGTGGACAAAAAAAATCTGTTCGAAACCAAAAACTTTCTGACATTGAATTGCAGGAAGCAGATATTATAATCGGCACGCACGCAATTTTTGAAGAAAAGGTTAAGTTTAACAATCTTGGTTTTATTGTTATTGATGAACAGCATCGATTTGGTGTAAAGCAGAGAGGACTACTTCAAAGCAAAGGCAAAACACCTGATGTCCTTATTATGAGTGCAACTCCAATTCCAAGAACTCTTTCGATGACGGTTTATGGTGATCTGGATTTTTCTGTCATAAATGAAATGCCGAAGAATAGAATTCCGATTAAAACAGTTTTACGCGGAGAGAAGAAACTTCCGGAGATCTATAAATTTATAATTGATAAAGCAAAAGAAGGCTACCAAACATTTTTAGTTTATCCGCTTGTTGAGGATTCCGAAAAACTGGATTTGAAAGCTGCAATTACTTTTTACGAGGATTTAAAAGCAAATCATCTTAAAAATCTTAAGCTTGGATTGATTCACGGCAGAATGAGCTGGCAGGAAAAAGAAGAAGTGATGCTGATGTTCCAGAAAAAGAAGTTTGATGTTTTGGTTTCCACAACAGTGATAGAAGTTGGAATTGATATTCCTGATGCAAATATAATTTTAATTAACGATGCCCACCGTTTTGGTTTATCGCAGTTACATCAACTACGCGGAAGGGTTGGAAGAAGCAGCAAACAAGCTTATTGTATTTTAATTACTAAAGATGAAATAGCTGCAAAGCAAAATGCAAACGAACTTGAGCTTGATTATTTATCTGCTGTTCAGTTTGAAAAGTATAAATCATCAGTAAGATTGCAATCAATGGTAAAATATTTAGACGGATTTAAGATTGCAGAGATAGATTTAAAGCTTCGCGGACCCGGAGATATTTTCGGAACAAAGCAAAGCGGATTTCCGGAATTGAAGTACACAAACATTGTTGAAGACTCAGAATTAATTCTTGAAGCGAAGCAAAGTGCGTTCAAATTAATTGAAAATGATCCGAAGTTGGAAAAAATATTTTCGACGCTCATCCGTAAAAATCTTATCAAACATTACTCAGAAAATCTTTCTTACGCTAAGATCGCCTAGTACTAAAACTTATCATATTGCTTTTAATACTATAAACAGCTATCAAAATCAACCCAACTAATTAATCTTTAGAAAAATTTTATTTAAAAATATTTTTCTATCTATCAAATTTGATTAATGAACGCTTGAAAATATTTTTTCTATCAAATCCAAAACTTGTTGACAAACATTTTATAAACATTATATTTGGAACAGAAAAAATAATCAAGGAGAAAAATATTTTATCTTCCTTCTTTAACAAGAAGTTGAATGTTGCATTAGCATATAATGTGAAACCTGAAAGTGATTCTTTCCCTGCATCCGTGTCTCCAAATTCCAATAATCAATTTCAAAATTTAAATTCACAAATGGATGAATATGCTGAGTGGGATACCTGGGAAACAATTAATGCAGTTAAAGAAGCAATTGCTTGTTATAATAATATTACCTTGATTGAAGCTGATGAAAATGCTTACAATAAATTCCGCGAAGTTAAACCTGACATTGTCTTTAACATCGCTGAAGGTGCCAACGGTGTTAGCCGTGAAGCACAAATTCCTGCAATGTTGGATATGTTACAAATTCCTTACACGGGTTCTGATGCGCTTACGCTTGCAATTTGTTTAGATAAAGCCCGCACAAAAGAAATTCTAAGTTATTACAAAGTTCCAACTGCAAAGTTTTTTGTTGCTGATAAGATTGAAGATGCAGAAAATCATAATCTCAACTTTCCAATGATCGTAAAACCGATTAGCGAAGGTTCCGGTAAAGGAATTTATGCTTCATCATTTGTTCACAGCAATGATCAACTTAAAAGAGAAATAAAAAGAATTACTTCTGAGTATAATCAATCTGCATTGGTTGAAGAATTTTTATCCGGCAGGGAATTTACCGTTGCTATGCTTGGCAACAATGGGGATTTAAAAGTTCTTCCGGCAATTGAAATGAGATATGACAAGTATCCGGAAGGAACTGCCCCGCTCTATTCATATGAAGCTAAGTGGATTCTTGATACTAAAGAAAATGATTTTGATGTATTCGATTGTCCTGCAAACATTTCAAAGGATCTTGAATCAAAGATTAACAAAGTTTGTACTGATACATATAGAGTTCTAAAGTGCAGAGATTGGAGCAGAATTGATTTGCGTCTTGATAAAAATGGCGAACCAAATATTATTGAGATAAATCCTTTACCGGGAATTATTCCTGATCCAAAAGAAAACTCAAGTTTTCCTAAAGCAGCCCGAGCCGCAGGCATTAATTATAATGATATGATAAACACCGTTTTAGCATCAGCCGTTAAGAGATATAATCTTTTATGAAAATGACCGAAGCTAAAATATTAATCTGTTATAATTCACCTGTTAGTGTTTTTTCTATCTATAACGGAAAACCCGCAGATGAAAGTTCTGACAGTAAAGATTTATCTGAACATTCTTTTGCTTCAAATATGGTAGAAATTGAAAATCATCTTAAAACATTTTTTACTGATGTTAAATCTTTACCGATTGATAAGAATGTAAATCGAACGATTAATGAGATTACATCTTACAATCCAGATGCAATATTAAATTTTGTAGAGTCTGTTGAGGGAATAGCTTACTATGAATATTGTATAGCTGGTTTGTATGAACTTCTTGGCTATCAATACACAGGTAATGTTCCTCAAACTCTTGGAAATTGCTTAGACAAAAAACGGGCTAAAGAAATTTTATACTCAAACGGAATTAATACTCCGAGAGCAATTACGCTGGCTCCAAAAGAAAAATTTACAAAGAAAGATGTCAATCTTACTTATCCTCTCATCCTAAAACTTGTTGATGAGGATGCAAGTATTGGAATTTCAGAAAACTCTGTGGTAAATAATTATCGGGAATTAAGAAAGCATTTTAAGTTTTTAACTGAGACATATAATAAAAGTCTCATCGTTGAAGAGTACATAGTGGGAAGAGAATTAAACTGCGCTGTGCTTGGTGATAAGCCGCTTCCAATTTCTGAAATAGATTTTACAGGTTTACCTGAAGGATTGCCAAAGATAGTTACTTATGATGGTAAATGGATTGAAGGCAGTACTTATTACAATTATACAAAACCTGTTTGCCCTGCTAAGCTTGATTCCGATACAAAAAAGAAAGTTGAAGAAATTGCAAGGCAAGCTTATAAAGTAATGGGATGCAGAGATTATGCACGTGTTGATGTACGATTATCAAGTGATGGAACTCCATACGTGATTGAAATAAATCCTAATCCTGATGTGTCGAGTGATTCCGGTTTTGCAAGGGCAGCCGCAGCATCAGGAAAATCTTACAGTGAACTTTTATTTACCATAACGAGTTTTGCATTACAGCGAAAGTACAATGATTCGAAGAATAAAGCCGTCTGACGAAGCTGCTATTGAAAATATGCTGACGAGGATTCCAAACTTTAATGAAGAAGAAATTAAAGTTGCGATGGAGCTTGTAAATATTTCGGTAATGAATCCTGATCAGACAGATTATCATTTATACGTTTATGAAAATGATGGCAAGATTGTTGGTTATCATTGTACGGGTAAACGTCCGCTAACGGATGGGGTTTTTGATCTCTATTGGATTGCTTCCGACCCTGCAACCTCAGGCAAAGGAATCGGTAAGCAGCTTTTAGAACATGCTGAAGAGTTTGTAAGAAGTAATAACGGCAGATGGCTGCTGGCAGAAACTTCTTCAAAAGAAAGTTATGCTTCCACACAAAACTTTTATCTTAGAAATAAGTACACAATTATTTCAGAGATAAGAGATTTCTACTCAGTAGGTGACGACCTGCTGGTATTTGGAAAATATTTCAACAATAAGAATCACTGAGGAAACGTTATGGAACTTTGGCAGCAAATGGTACGCGACAGTGTGCACACTGTTGATGAACTCGTTGAAAAATTCGGGATCGACCGCAAAGTAGCGGAAGAACTTGATGAATTTTTCCAGGCTCGTATCAATCCATATTATTTAAGCTTAATTCGCCATCCAGGTGATCCGATCTGGCGTCAATGCGTTCCGGATAAAGCGGAAATTGAAGATTTTGATGCAGCAGAAGATCCTCTGATGGAAGATGCAATGAGTCCTGTACCAAACATTACTCATCGTTATCCGGATCGTGCGCTGTTTCTTGTTACAAGCCAATGCGGAATTTATTGCCGCTTCTGTACGAGAAAAAGAAAAGTAGGCGATTACGAAAAGATATCCATGAAGGGACTTGAAAGCGCTTTCAAATATCTTGAAGAGCACACAGAGATCCGTGATGTAATTCTTTCGGGCGGCGATCCTTTAATGTTAACGGATGCAATGCTTGAAAAAATTCTTCAGCGAATTAGAGCAATTCCTCATATCGAAATAATCAGACTTGGATCTAAAATGCCCTGCGTACTTCCTCATCGTATTACGCCAAAGCTTGTTAATATGTTAAAGAAGTATCATCCGATTTATTGCAACACTCATTTTAATCATCCGTGGGAAATTACTCCAGAAAGTTCTAAAGCCTGCCAGATGATGGCTGATGCCGGAATACCAATGGGTAATCAGATGGTTATTATGAAAGGTGTTAATGATGATCCTGCGGTAGTAAAAGAGTTGATGCAGAAACTTCTCAAAATAAGAGTTCGTCCTTATTATATGTATATGGCTGATGAAACAAAAGGCGCAAATCATTTCAGAACATCAATCGAAACAGGCTTGAATATTCTTGAGCATTTACGCGGTCATACAAGTGGACTTGCAATACCTCATTTTGTAATAGATGCACCCGGCGGCGGCGGTAAGATTCCGCTTACTCCAAATTACGTTCTACACAAAGATGAAGAAAGAATAATTCTTAGAAACTTTCAGCATAAGATTTATACTTATAAAAATTATGCTGATGCAAATAATCCTGAAGGGTTTGGAAGTAAGAACAAAACCAACGGTAAGAATGGCAAGAACGGAAGTAATGGAAATGGTAACGGAAACGGCAAGGGAAAGAAAGAAGATATTAAGCCGAAGAAGATAAAACTTCCTGAACTGGAAGAAATAGAAAATTAAAAAAAAAGCCTCGATGAAAGTCGGGGCTTTTTGATTAAAACATTAATGAAAAAGTATAGAATATATATCGATGAAGTTGGAAATAATGATCTAGGAAGTTCATACGATCCAAACCATAGATATCTAAGTTTAACTGGTGTAATATTCGAACTCGAATATGTTAAAAATATTTTTCAACCAGCCCTCGAGAGTTTAAAGTCAAAGTATTTTGGATATCATCCAGATGAACCAATAATTTTTCACAGAAAAGAATTAGTAAACAAGAAGTTTCCATTCAATGCTCTAAAAGATCAAAGTGTTGAGAAAATGTTTAATCAGGATTTTTTGGAATTAATAAGTTCATCCGAATTTAAAATTATCTCTGTCCTAATTGATAAACTTGATCATAATCAAAAGTACAATACCTGGAAATATGACCCTTATCATTATTGTATGGAGGTTTTGGTTGAAAGATTTTTCTTCTTTCTAAAATCAATTAATTCTGTTGGTGATGTGATGATAGAATCACGAGGAGGAAAAGAAGATATGAGATTAAAAAAATCTTATAGAAAAATAGTTGAATATGGAACTCACTTTATTGAAAGTGAAAAACTGAAAAAATTATTAACCAGTTTAGAATTAAAAGTAAAACCTAAGATGTTAAATATTGCGGGACTTCAGTTTGCTGATTTACTAGCTCATTCTTCCAGAAGATTCATGTTTAGAAACTACAATATTGATGAAGGTAAAAAATATGTTTTTGGAGATGAGATTATTGAAATTATAAAAACTAAATACTATGCGGGTAAAACTGGAATTGAAGGACACGGAATTAAATTATTACCATAAAAAAACCCCGCGAACGGGGCAAAGGCACTTATGTCCTTCCAACTCCACATAAATGGATTGGTTTAAAATAGAAGTAAAATTTTTCTTATGCAAATTAAAATTGTTAATAAAATAAAGAACGGAAGCAATGGTAATGGTAACGGAAATGGCAAAGGAAAGAAAGAAGATATTAAGCCGAAGAAGATAAAACTTCCCGAACTCTCTGAGATAGAGAATTAAAAAGAAAACCCCGATGTGAGTCGGGGTTTTTTTGTAGTAAAAATATTTGCGTTCAATAGACTGGGGTTGAATCAAGTTTTGAAAATTGGACATTCGCATTAACTTTAAATATTACTACCATTTTTTCAACTAAATCAAAATACCATTTGGGGGAAGTTGGTGCAACAAAAATATTTTCTATTATATTTCCTATATCTATTGAGACATAAATCCCATCAATCAAATTACTATCACCACTTCGTACTTTTTTACTGTCTTCATTAAACCCGTCTTTAATAATTCGAACCTCATTCTCATGTGAAAAGGATTTCCTTTTATGCATAAAAGGATAAAACAAATTACCTTCGGGTAACCACTCTGTCTCATAATCGATATAACTTACTAATCCAATAAATAAATCATCCGGCAATGAATTAACTAATTTTGAATATGTTGTTTGTATTGCTATCGCCTCGTCTGATTTAGAATATAGTTTCCACATTGCTGCTGATTCATTATTATTCATATGCCAACAATTAATATATGTCCATGGTATGATTGTCTTATGCATTTCAGAAATAGAAGTTAAATGTTCGGGTTTTAAGTCTTTATATATTTTTGTCCTGTTTTTAATATTAAAATTTGCATAGGAACCTTCAAAAGGATCACCCAATTTATCTGCTCTTGCAAGAAATAGTTTAGAGTCTGAGATTAATGAGAGAAATTTGGTAAAATCCATGTAACGCCATACTTTGGATTTGATATCTTTTGGTTGTTTAAAGCAATAATGATCGGTTTTAGCACTCATAAAATATTCTCAACTAATAAAAAAAACTATTGTTATTTCTTGATTAAATTTACTTTAGGACTTTTAACAAATCCTTCTCCAAACTTTCAACCGGAGTTTCAACAATTCTACCAATTTCATTTCCATTTTTATAAAAAATAATTGTTGGAACTAATTCTAATTCAAGTCCTTCTGTTTCATTGGATAAGCCTTGCTTTTCCCTGTTAACTCCTATTAGAGTAATAGGGTTTACATCGTAGTTAAGCTCGTTTAGTATTTTAAATAATCTTGGCAGTTGTTCCCTGCTATCGCTGCAGGTAGAACGGAAAACTATTTTGATATTTATGTTATCAAGTTTTCCTTCTAAGCTATCAAGAGTTTCAAAATCAGGTTGGTAGTTGTTGTATTCCGTAGTCCAGGTGCTATCGAATAAAGAATCATTCAATACAGTTACCGGACAGTAGCCGAGGATTAATGGCTCACCGTTTTTTTCATCCGGTATTATTTTGTAATCCTGGGCAAAGATTGGGAAAGATGCAATTAAAAATATTACTAAGATAATGTTCTTAAACATAATTAACCTTTTCTATTGCGACGACTTTTGGCGAAGCCATGCCTCTGGCATAAGTCGTGGATAAATTTTATAACCAAGTGGTTAGGTTTAGCCAAATTTAAAATAACATATGTGGCTAAAGCCATTTAGTTAACTTTCATCCTTCCACGAGCTAAAGCTCGTGGCAATAAATAAAACAATAATGGAAGCACTAATCTTTTTTAATCCTTAAATCAATTCCCCACAACAATTTGTTTCTTAATGTTTCAAAGTAAGTAGTTAATGATGTATGGATTAGCTTAATGGGGCGACTACTTTTACTAATTTTTATTTCCATTGGAGGATGAAAAGAGTATGAGCGCTGTCCATCGCAATTAACTTTAATATCTTTATATGGGGAATCAGCTTTAATTAATATTTCCTGAGAACTCGGAAGCACTAACGGACGCACAGTTAAACTGTGCGGAGAAATTGGGGATAGAGTTATCACATCTGTTTTAGGAGATACAATTGGTCCGCCTACTGAAATCGAATATCCGGTTGTTCCAGTCGGAGTTGCAATAATTAATCCATCAGCAGAAAAAGTAGTAACATACTCACCATCCACCCAGATTGTAAGTTCAATCATTTTAGGCCAGCCGCCTTTATCAATTACAATATCATTTATCGCATAAAGTTTTTCCGTCTCGTGCCCCAATGCTTCACCGCATATCACCATTCTTTCTTCAACGCTAAACTTGCCCTCTTTAAGCTCTTTTATGATCTTATCCATCTGATCGATGTTTGCTTCAACAAGAAATCCAAGCTTACCCATATTAACACCAAGTACGGGTTTATCATAAAACTGTGCATTAAATGCAGTAGCCAGCATCGTTCCATCGCCCCCAATGGAAATTATTATATCTGCCTTTTCATACACTTCTTTATCATCAGTTATAAAGTCATCAAATAGTTCTATCTTAAGTTTATCTTTATCTTCTAAAAGAGATTTGGTAAGAATATAATCGAGTTTGTTTTTTTTAAGCTTGGATAGAAAGGATGTGACAACTTCAAAAACATTTTCCTTGGTGATGTTGGCTATTATTCCTATTAACATATTCTTCTCAAAACTGTTTTTGTGTTAGTTTAAATTACAATTTTTTAGTGAAAGATATTTTAATGAAATGCAGAATTTCGGTTAACCAAAATTATTTTGCTCTATTAGATAATAATCGTTTATAGACTTCTAAAGTTTGTTTTGCCGTTTTTTCAAAAGAAAATTTTTGTCTTTGGGTTTTAGCTTTTAAGATTAGATCATTTCTTAAATCTTTATTTACAATTACTGATTCAATTTTATCTCTCATATCATCCGTATTGTTTGGGTCAAAATAAATGGCAGCATCTCCACCAACTTCCGGAAGTGAACTTGTATTGCTCATAACAACCGGACAATCACAATTCATTGCTTCTAAAGCAGGGATTCCAAATCCTTCATAAAATGTTGGAAAAATGAAGGCAAGTGAATTTGCATACAGAGTTGCAAGGGTAACGTCATCGGCTCCTCTATGCAGGATTTTATTTTCTAATTTTTTAGAATGAAAAAACTTTTTTTCTTCATTAGTAAAGCCGTTGCCACCGGCACAAATCAAGAATAAATCTTTATGCTCTTTTAGTAATGGTTCAACTGCATTAATGAAATTTTTGAAATTTTTATAATAATCTCGGTTGCCAACAAACAGGATATACTTTACAGGTAAATCTAATTTTATGTCTGAGGAAGCTAAACTTTTATTTATTGAGGCTGCCAGATAAGTAACTTCTATTTTTTCTGGAGGAATATTATAGAGTTGGATTAAATCATTTTTTGTGCTGTTGGATATTGCAAGAATTAAACTTGCCTTGGAAACCAATAACTTTTTATTTTCTAAAGTTTTATCGATTGAGTTAATTATCTCAGGATATTTTTCGTGAATACAATCATAAACTGTTAACGCAAATGGTTTTTTATTTATGTGCTTTAAAAAGTAAGGGCTAAAATATGTGGGATGAAAAATATCATAATTCCCTTTGTCTAAAACTTTGTTAGTGTAAATGCGATTAATATAATCTAGTATTGTTCTTTTAAAGTAGAATTTATGATTTGGCAAAAATCTTTTCACCTTAAAACTATTATCTTCATTAACATAGAAGTTATTAGAATACTTTAGAGAAAGATTAATCTCAATATTCTGCAGCTTATTTAATTCTTTTATCAGTTGAAAATGATAGCGTGACACACCGCCAAATTGCTGCTGCGTAAAACATTGATGATCGTAGAGTACTTTCACTAATTAAAACCTCTTTAACTTTTATTTTCAATATTAAGATGATCGCTGAATGTTTTACTCTTTATTAAATTAGAGTTGAGTGTATATTTTGATAAATTCTTTTGGTCCTTCGAAAATTTAAGTTCTGATTCTCTCACAATTTCTGCAATATCATTATCAATTTTATGAAAGGCGCAAATATCCATATATATATCACTTTCGCGACCGGAAAAATAGTTATTTAACTCTTCTAACACATTTCTATTTGTGGTCTCTGTTGAAATTAAGAATACTCCTGTGTTAACATAAAGTAATAATTTATAATAATCGATTTGCATTAAAAAATCAAAAACACTCAGTCCATCATCCCCAACCTGGTTAAGAAAATATGGGTCATATTCGAAAAAAATAACCGGTTTATTCTGTTTAATAAAATTGATATTAGACCGAATAATTTTGCAATCAAATCCGTCCGTATCAATTTTTAAGAATTTCACATTATCAAAGTTTTTATGTTTTATAATTATTTCTGATATTGATTTGAAGTCAACACGATTATTGTTTTCAGTTGATTTTATCAACCTTGCCGTTCCCTTATAACTAATAAGTTGTAAATCATTGTCATTTATATCCCCGACAAAACAATGTTCGTGGGCTATCCCCTTAATATTCTTGGTATTCAATCGAAGCAAATTGAAATAAAAATCATCAGCTTCAATACATAATATTGGAATATCCAAATGTGCTTTAATTATTATTGCTGTGTCACCTATATTAGCACCAATATCGACTGCCTGAAAGTTAGGATATTTCATTGTTAAATATTTTGGGATTCTACCTATTGCTGAATCATATTGACTGAATGCTTTTTTTATGATAGGTAACTCGTGACGAAGTGGCAATGTTAAATTTACATTCTCCAGTCTATATTGGATAAGTTTAGAACTATTTATTCTTATAATAATTTTTCTAATTATTAAAAGTATCTGATTAAATATTTTAACAAATATATTCTCTTTTCTTTTTTTGCAATAACTATCCATTAACCATTGGGAGAACATAAAACTCCTATTATTTCAAATTATTAATTTTAAATCTGTAATTATATATTATCATCTATTCCAAATTCCATTTGCTCTATTGCTCACAATCTTATGATATTGTATGGGAACCCAAAAAGATCCAATTATTAAGCAAATATTTGTGGAAATCATTATACCTGATATTCCTAGATCAAGATTTTTAGCGAGAAATATAGAAAGTGGAATATTCAAAATAGCAGTAAAAATTGAATAATATAATGCTATTCTGACTTTACCTACCCCATTAATAAAATACGCAAAAATGTTATTCCAGTTTGCTATGATAACAAATATTCCACAAGAAACTGAAAGCAAAAATGGAACCTGCACTTCTGGTCCAACCCAAATCTTATAAACAAAGTCTGAAGCGATAATCATAACTACTGCTACTATAGATAAAGCCATCCAAATGTAAACTAATTTACGTATAGAATTTTTTATCCAATCATAATCTTGTTTTACATAAGCCTCTGTAAAAGCTGACCAAAATGGAGCAAGCGCAACATTAAATACTAATGGAACCATATAAAAATATTTATAGGCTACGTTATATGTTACAACAGCCTTTGGTCCATAAAGTTGAGTGATAATAATATTACCAGTTGTAAATACAATTAAACTGGAAATCTGAATAACAAAAAACTGCATCCCAAGTTTTACAAGGCTTGATGAGTACTTTAGATTTATATGTTTGAAAGATGGTGAAATATTTCTGAAGTGTCCGCTAAATAAAAACAAAGAAGCAATAAAAAATACTAAAACCGGAATGCCGCTTGAAACTAAAGCAAATATTGTTAAAGATGATTTTGCATATATTGATAGAAGATAAACAATTAACAGAGTAAGAGAGTTCGTAATTAAACTTAGTCCGCCATTTAAAGCAGGTCTTTGATCTGCATTTATAATGGATGTTATAAGTTTTAATAAAAACTGCACTAGAAATAATATTATTACATATAAAACTAATGTATTAAGCAAGGAGGTATAATCTTCAGGGGCTTGAAGAAGGTCAGACCAGTTCAGCAATCCATGTATTGTAAAGTAAACCAGAAATGCGGAAAATATTCCAACTGAAAAAACCGCATACGCAGTACTAACATAAATTCGCGCTAACTTAATATCGTTTAATGCCATAGCCTCAGCAAGCTTATTCCTTAAGCCATTACCAAGTCCAAAATCAAGATTTATTAACCAACTTAATATTGAGGCAAGTGTAAGCCAAATTCCATATTCCGTTTTACCAAGATAATTTAGAGTAACGGGAACAATTGCCATTAACGATACAAAGTTAAAGACGTGTAAAACAAAAAGAATGACAATATTTTTCTTTGCTTTTTCTGTTCGAGAAGAGTCTTTAAAGTTGAACAGTTCTGATGGTGAATATTTAAAGTTTGGTAATTTCAAATTTATTTTTGATTGATGAAATAATTTTCTAGGACCTAATGAATAACTCTTCTCCAGAATTTAACAAGAAAAGTAAAACCAACCTTATCGAGAAACATTTTTAAATAAGTTCTGAATAACCTTAATTGAATTTGCAATAATAATCTAAATTTTAATAACCGATGATTTATGACTGCTTTTTTAACTTCATAAATTGATTGAATTTCATTTGACCAGGATTCCCCGCCGGCATTCATTACAACCAAAGGATTTTTATCAAAGTAAAAAAGGTTTTTACTTAAATCTGGATAGTGATTATATAAACGACAATAAAATTCAAAGTCCATTGAGTACCGGTAATTAATATTATACAATCCAACTTCTGAATAAACTTCTTTTTTAACAAACATAGTTGGATGATTAAGAGGCATTGTGCTTAACCTATCTAAGTTGTAAGGCTTCCTTAAATAGGATCCATATTTGGGATCAATAAATAAAACATCTCCATGAATAATAAGATACGTAGATTTATTAAACGCATTAGTCACCTGCTCAAATATCGAATTTGAATAATAATAATCATCAGAATTTAATATCGTAACTAAATCACCCACTGCACATTTAATTCCTTTGTTGAATGCTTCAGATATTCCGTTATCTTTCTCGCTAATAATCCTTAAATTTGATGGTGAATTCTTGTAAAGCTCGTTAACTATTTCAAGAGTTTTATCGCTGCTTAGATTATCAATGATAATATGTTCAAAATCTTTGAAGGATTGATTTAAAATTGATTCAACATTCTTTGCGATAGTTTTTTCGGAATTGAATGTTGGTGTAATAACAGAAATTTTCATAAAAAATATTAAAACCAGAATTTTTATTTGCATATAAATATACAAATATCGTTTGATTGTATTGTCTCGGGAGCTCTGTGAAAAAAGCATTTAAAATATTATTCTTAACTCTCAGATCAGATTGGGGCGGTGCCCCAAAACATATTGATATTTTATTTAATAATATTGGTTCCGAGTTCCTGATTTATTTTGCTGCACCAATTAGCGAACCGTTTGGGGTTAGCTGGTATGAATCAGTTGGTAGAGAAAGATTTTTTGAACTAGAGCATAGAAAATTTTCAGTCTATAAACTATTTGAATTAAAATCTTTCATAAAGAAAAATGACATCGATATTGTTCACGCTCACGGCAAAGGTGCTGGATTATATGGCAGATTGTTAAAAATGCTTTTATCAGATAATATTAAGGTAATATTTACATTTCATGGTTTGCATATTGATCAGTACAATACTTTTAATAAGCGTATTTATCTTGTATATGAGAGATTCCTCTCAAGATATACTGATTTGTTTATTAATGTTTCTAATGGTGAACAGAATAAATGTATCACCAACAAAATATTTGAACTTAAAAAATCTAAAGTTGTTTATAACACAGTTCCGGAAGTACTAAACCATAAGTCAAAACTATCTTTAAGAACAGAGCTTAGTCTGCCCGCAGATAAATATATTATTTTATCCATCGTTAGATTTTCATTTGCAAAGAATATTGAAGAAACAATTGCAATAGCCGAATTACTAAAACTTGATACTAAGTTTTTATTTATTTTGGTTGGAGATGGAGAGACTAAAATAGAAATTGAAAATCTAGTTCATTTAAAAGGACTAAAGAATATTTGTTTCCCTGGATTTAAGAATAATCCTTTAGATTATATTGCTGCCAGCGATATTTATCTTTCAACTTCCCGATGGGAAGGTTTACCTTACTCACTGATTGAAGCATCGATGATGGGATTACCTGCCATTGCAAGCGATGTAGTCGGGAATAATGAGGTTGTTAAAAATAATTTTAATGGAAAGTTATTTAAACCTGGGGATCTGCAGACAGCAGCAAATTACATTATAGAACTTTGCACAAATAATGAATATTCTGAACTTCTCAGAAAGAATGCAAAATTATATTATAAAGATAATTTTTCAGTTGAGAAAATGATTAAGCAAATGCGAAACATTTATACCGCATTTATAAATAATTGAATTAATATACTTTCAGATTGAATCCAATTTTCGATCTGATTGATGAATGAATAATATGAATGAAAATAAAATAGCAATCGTACATGAATGGCTTGTAAATTATGCCGGTTCTGAAAAAGTTGTTGAATCCTTTACGAATATCTGGCCGGATGCGGAGGTTTTTACCCTTGTTGATTTTTTAGATGATGATTTAAGAAACATCATACTTAAAGGAAAACATGCACATACTTCTTTTATCCAGCATTTACCATATGCAAAAAAACAGCATCGTAAATATTTACCTTTGTTTCCAAGAGCAATAGAATCTTTTAACCTTAAAAATTTTAAATTAATAATTTCAAGTTCTCATGCAGTAGCAAAGGGTGTAAGAAAAAAGAAAAATCAGCTGCATATTAGCTATTGCCACTCACCTATGCGATACGCCTGGGATGATTCTGATTATTATTTGCAGGAAGCGAATTTAACCAGCGGTTTTAAGGGGAAAGCAGCACAGATTGTTTTAAAGTATCTAAGAAAATGGGATGTAAAATCCGCAAATAATGTTGACTACTTTATTGCAAACTCAAATCATATAGCAGGTAAAATAAAAAGAATATATAACCGGCATGCTGATGTAATCTATCCACCTGTTGATACTCAAAAATTTTCTCTTGTTACGGAAAAAGAAGATTATTATTTAACTGCGTCCAGATTAGTCCCTTACAAAAGGATAGATTTAATAGTTGATGCTTTTGCAAATATGCTCGATAAAAAGCTTGTAGTGATCGGCAGTGGACCAGAAAAAGAAAAAATTATTGCTAAGGCAACACCGAATGTTGATGTAATTGGTTATCAGGATTTTGAAAGCCTTAAGGGTTATATGGAAAAAGCAAAAGCATTTGTGTTTGCAGCAGAGGAAGATTTTGGAATTATTGTAGTTGAAGCAATGGCTTGCGGAACACCGGTTATTGCGGGTAATTTTGGCGGTACAGCTGAATCAGTTATTGATGGCAAAACCGGAATCCTTTTCCCAAAACAAAATGTTGAATCAATTATTAATGCTGTAAAAAGGTTTGATATAATTGCACACTCAATGAATTATCAGGAAATTAGGTCACATTCTGAAAATTTTAGCCGATATACATTTGAGCATAACATAAAAGAATACGTGAACGAAAAATTAAAAAGCTTTCAACACACTAAATCAAAAAAGAAAAATGATCGTTAACAAAAAATCAATTTATACATCGCGAATAATTTCGGATTTAGTGTTGCTAAATCTATCGTTTATTATCTCCGCAATACTTGCTCAATCTTTTAAGATACTGCTTGCCCGCGATTATATGTTTATCCTTTTACTATTACTTAACATTGTTTGGTTTGTTAATACCAATCTTTCCGGTTTTTATCTGGATTTTTTTACAAGATCATTTTCATTCCAGTTTTTTAATATTCTCAAAATTGTCTTCTTCCAGGTTGGTTTAACAGTTCTGTTTATCTTTCTAACAAAAGAAGATCTGTTCACAAGAAATTTTATCGTATTGTATGGATTTTTACTCACCCTGTCAATCAGTTTACGAACTGCAATATTTAAGAATATTCTAATCTCGCTTAGAAAACAGGGAAAGAATATTAGAAATCTTTTAATTATTGGGGCTGGCGAGGTCGGGCGGAATTTTAAGGATACAATCTCGCAAAATCCTGATTTTGGTTATCGATTTATTGGATTTCTTGATGATACTATCAAAGATAATGAGATACTTGGCTCTATTAATCAGCTTGATGAAAAATTAAAGCAGAGTGAGATCGACGAAGTTGTTATTGCACTCTCGTCTCAACCTGCGGAATTATTGGATGAGATAATAAGAATCTGCAATATCAATGCTGTAAGAATTCATATCATTCCGGATTATTTTAGATTTCTATCAAGCAGATTTCAGATAAGTTCTATCGGAAATTTTCCTATTATCACTGCGCGGCAGGAACCATTGGAAGAAGCCAATCGCCGATTTTTTAAGCGATCGTTTGATATTGTATTTTCAATATTGGTATTAATCTTTCTGCTTAGCTGGCTTTATCCAATTATTGCTTTGTTAATTAAACTGGACTCAAAGGGAAAAGTATTGTTTATTCAAAAGCGTATCGGTGCAAAAAACCAATTGTTTGAATGTTACAAATTCAGAACCCTTACTTCGGAATCATCTAAAGAATCCAATACTTTCAAACCTGTTGTTTCGGGAGATAAAAGAGTTACCGGTATTGGCAACTTTTTACGAAAATCAAATATAGACGAGCTGCCGCAATTCCTTAATGTTCTAAAAGGTGATATGTCCGTTGTTGGTCCAAGACCACACGCAATTCCTTATCAGGATTTATACGGTAAAATATTTGAAGAAATAAAAATGCGGCATAATGTTCGTCCGGGATTAACAGGCTGGGCACAGGTTAACGGTTTGCGCGGCGATGTTGAAGATGAAAATGAAAATAGTCGTAGGACTATCATGAGGATGAAATATGATTTATGGTATATCGAAAACTGGACTATGCGCCTTGATATTCAAATTATTTTCATGACAATCTGGCAAATGATTAAAGGAGATACTAAGGCAGTTTAAATTCGTAAAGTTTTTCATTTCTATCACAAACCACATATACTTTTTTGTTCTTATAATCAACAGCCAAACCTTCTGGTTGATCAACATCAATTCGATACTCTTTAATCTTAATTCCATTTAAATCTGTTTGGATTACCTTTTTTGATTCATCACTTAATATCCATAAAGTATTATCATCTTTTGAGAAAAAAATATCCGAATAATCCTTAGCTAGTTTAATTTCTTTTCTAAATATTTCATTAAAACCGCTGTCTGTTTTAATTAATAAACCAGGATTTTTCTCATTCACGAAATAAAAATCTTTTGTGCTGCCATCAGAACAAATTCCCTCTAAGCCCTCATTCAAATTTCCCTTCAAGTTAAATTGTTTTCTAGTAATTTCTTTCCCCGAAGTATCTGCCACAACAACTTCTCTCGTTCGCTCAAGAATAACTGCAACATTTTTTGAATCAATTACTGCTATACCTTCAAGATCTTCTCCATTAACCATAAATGATTTTATTTCATTTCCATTTAAATCGAGTAAATACACTTTATTAATATCATCGCTCACACACCACAAATATTGCTCATCATAAGATAAGGCCAGACCTGAAGGTTCAGGAACTTTAATGGGCGTCATTTTTTGTAAGGTTAATTTTTCAGGAGTTGGTGATTGTTGCCTGTTAGTATTACATTTGTACTGTGATAATGCAATTAAAATGATAAAAAGAATTGTTGCATAATTTTTGATAATATGATTCATAATTCGATTATAATGGTGATTAATTTTTGAGAATTTATATATTAGTTTACGTTAATATAATGTTTAAGATTAAGAATTTAACGAAAGGAGTGCTAAATAAATGGTGCTAAGTGAAGGATTTTTCCGCCTATCTGCTATGGCTGGTTTTTTAATCGTATTACTTGTACTCTTATTCGGCTATCTCTTTTTTGAACCTTTTCTTACAGAAAATACGATTACAATTAAAGTAGTAAATAAAGCCCAATTTGGAAACGAACCCGGAAAGTATTTTGTATTTACTGAGGATGAAGTTTTTTATAATTCAAACAATTATTATCAAAGCAAAGAAAACGCTGATGAATTGAATCAACAAATTTATCCTGGAGCAACATATAAAGTAAAAGTTGTCGGGGTTTATCTTCCGTGGCTACCACGCTTTAGAAATATAACAAATGTCATTGAAATTAATGGAATTCCTGTAATTCAAGGACCAATAAAGAAAAATTAGAGTTCCAATTATTGTAACATTTTATTATTTTTTGATTGACAAAAAAATTTATTAACCTAAAATATAAGGGGATCTTTTATGGCAGTTCTTATAACTGATGAATGTATTTCTTGTAACGCTTGCGAAGTAGAATGTCCAAATAATGCAATTTACGGCGCAGGTGATTCCTGGCTGCTCGGTGGTGAATCTCACGATGCTTTTAATTCAGATCATACCTATATCGCTTATGATAAATGTACTGAATGTGTCGGCTTTTACGATGAACCACAATGTATTCCTGCTTGCCCAACCGAAGCAATAACTATGGATCCGGACAGACAGGAAACTAAAGAACAATTAATGGCTAAGAAAGAACATTTGGATAAAGTTGGAAGATGATTTTTCTTAACTTTAAAGAAGGGAGCAGCACGCTCCCTTTTTTATTTTAAATCGATTGCACTATTAGAAATAAGGATTTTAACTAACGCTTATTTTTTTTCTGAACTTTTTTCTTTTGTGATTCTTTTTTCGGTTCACAGTATTTTTTTATCATTTCATAAGCGTCAAAGTAACCCTGCTCACCTGCGGTTTTAAAATCAATGCAGGCTTTATCATTTTGTCTTAGATTAATTTCTGCAATTCCTCGTAAATAGTAAGCCTTAGCTAAAGTGGAATCAAGTTTTACAATTGAATTATAATTATTAATTGCACCTTTAAAATCATCTAGTCTGGTTCTAACCTCGGCAACGCTGAACAAAGTGTTAATATTTGTTGAATCAATTAATAAAGAATTTTCATAATCCTCAACTGCACCTATAAAATCACCCGTCAGCATTTTTTCATTAGCACGGTTGTAATATGCTACTCCATCAGTAGTATCTAATACAAGAGCTTTGGAGTAGTTATCAATTGCAAGTTTACTATCTCCCATCATCGCATAAATATTGCCGATATTTACATAGGTTGCAGGGTTTTTAGAATCTAACTTTGAGGCACTAAGATAATACTCCAAAGCAAGCTGATTCTCGCCGTTTAAATATTCCAGGTATCCCAAATCAAAAAGCAAATCTGCTGATTGTGAGTTCATCTCATATGCGTTACGAAAATCTTCTTTTGCTTTTTCAAGTTCACTATTTTCAAGAAACAACTTGCCTCTTAAATGATATGCGCTAAAATTCTTTTGCAAATCTAATGATCTATTCAAATCATCCATTGCCAAATTTTTATTCCCAATCTTGTAATTTGCTCGGGCACTTAAAACATAAAAATCAGACTGGTCTTTTTGAATTTCTATTGCTCTATTGATAAATGTGAGTGCTGTTTGATATCTGCCTTGATTGTATGCTTCTTCTGCCCAAGTATACTCCGGCAATTGAACTGAAGCAGAACAACTAACGAATAGCAGTTCGAATAACAGAAAAACAGAAAACACTTTAAATATTTTCATCATAAGTAATAGTAGTTTTTTGTGATGATCATTTGTTGTAAATATCTTTTTCTTCAAAGGATTATATTTCTTTTGAGTTCTTATTATCCAAAAAATAATTGATAATCATTTCACCATCATTAATTGGATCTTCTTTAACTCCTGTTTCAAAATTTTGATCAACTTTTCTTGTTAATCTCTCTGCCGCATCACGAATTTCTTCAGGCATCGCTAAATCATCTCTTAAATTAGAAAGCATACTTATTGCTGATGAGCCCCAAATTTTGTTTGGATTGAATTGAAGCCAATACTCAATTGCTAATCCGCAGCCTCGTCGCGCACAAACCCTTGCCTTCCCAAAATTGCCGATCTCTTTAGCTTCTTTACCTGCACTTAATTCTTTTTGAGCTAACGCATAAACTATCTCGCGATCAAATTTCATAAATCAATCGAAGAATGTTTTTCGTTCAGGATTTTTGAGGTGAAGTTTAATTTCATTTAAATGCTTTTGATTAGTACGATTTAATGATAATGCTGGAAGTTCATTAAAATCAAAGAATTTAACATCAAGAGTTTCTTCACTAGTTCTTGCCTCTCCGCCAATAAGTTCACATAAAAATATTATTTTGAATGCGTGGAAGAACTCTAAATGACCGCCAATTCTGTTAGCATCAAAAACACCAATTACTTTTATAGGTTTAACATCATAACCGCTTTCTTCTTTGCATTCCCTGCTTGCAACTTCAGATGGAATATCACCAACATCTGCCCAGCCGCCGGGCATTGCCCAACAATTATCAGTCGTTTCCTGCACAAGAAGAATTTTATCATCTTTTATTACCGCAGCACGAACATCAATCTTTGGTGTTGCATAACCGGGCTGATTCATCAAAACTTTTTGCACGGATTCTTTTTCAAGAGTTGTATGATGTGCTACTATTTCAGCAGTTATTTCAGTTAATCTTTTATAACGATTTTTTTCGTAATCAGTAACTGCAAACGCAGCCCCAGTTTGGGCTAACTGTTGAATCTCTCTAGCAATCTCAAGCCACTTTAATTCTGATTTTTTTTCTTCCATTTAATCTTTTCTAAGTGTTTCTAAGTGAACTAAGTGTCTAAGTGGTAAAACATCTTTCTTAACCAGTTAGGCACTAAGAAAACTGAGGTTTACTAATCTAAAAAGGATTTGTTGCCCAAACAGTTACTTCTGGAATAAAACCACGATCATCCATTTCTAAAGCTGAAACTATTGTGTGCGCTATTTCCAATGGACGCAATTTATTTTTTACTTCCGGTTTTTCATTCCGTTCACTATCACCGAAGGCAGTTGTTACTTCACTAGGGTTAACAAGAATTACACGCACATTGTATTTTCTTAGCTCAGCTTGCCAGCATTGTGTCATTCCACGTAAAGCAAATTTTGATGAGGCATAAACTGTTCCGTTTGCAAATCCCTTTGTGCCTGCAGTAGATGCGATGTTAATTATGTTACCGGATTTTTGTTTCTTAAAAAGTTTTGCAGCTTCACTTGCCATAAGTGCTGCACCAAAAACATTCACATCATAAACACGATGAAAGGCTTTCATATCTAATTCAGTTATTTCATTCCATGCATCACCAATTCCAGCATTGTTAACCAGGCAATCGAGTTTTCCAAATTGTTTTAGAAATAGATCATATGTTTTGTGCACGTCATTTTCCATCGCAACATCTGCATGGATTGGAAATGCACCAATTTCTTTTGCAACTTTCTCCAACTTTGATTTATCTCTGCCTGTGATTGCGACTTTGCCGCCTTTTTCAACAAGTAATTTTGCCGTTGCTTTGCCGATTCCAGCGCTGCCGCCGGTAACAAGAAATGTTGAATCTTTAATGTTCATAGATATCTCCTTTTTAATGCAAAGTTAAGGAGAAATGTCGAAAGAAATAATGAATAAATTATATACTAATATTTAGATATTTCGATTTAGATAATAGATTAAACTTCGATTTGACAAAGTCTGTTTTTTATTTAAGCAAAGTTCCTAATTGGATTAAATAATTTTCTTTGTGCCCTTGTGTCTCTGTGGTGAAAAAGAAATTACCGCAGAGACGCAAAGACGCGGAGGTTATTTTAATTTTACCTCAGAAATAACTGGATAATGGTCTGATGGATACAATCCATTAAAAGTTGTAGTGTCTATCAGATGATTTAAAACTTCTACTTCATTATTTACAAAAATAAAATCAATTTTATTATCCGGTTGGATGTCTTTTCCAAAACCATTAAAAGTAATATTGCCGCCGCTTTCATTTTTAGAAATTGATTTTGCATCAAATAACTTGCTTGTGATAATTTTATATCCATCTGAACTAGAGGTATAATTAAAGTCACCTGAAAGCATAACGGGGTATTTTATTGAATATTTACCAATCGCATTTACAATCATTTTTGAACTTTCAGTTCTTGCAACTTCACCAATATGATCAAGGTGAGTATTCAAGTAATAAAACTCCTTTGATGACATCAGATCTTTAAGTTTAATTATTGTCACTGTCCTTTTATACATTGCATCCCAGCCTTTGGATACAAGCTCAGGAGTTTCAGAAAGCCATAATGTTTTCTTCTCTTCAACTGTAAATCTATTTTTTCTAAAAAGAATTGCCGTTGATTCTCCGCCTTCTTTCCCGTCTTCACGACTGACGCCGTACCGATCATATTCATCCAGCATTTCAATCAACTCTTTCACCTGGAACATTTCTGCCTCCTGCAAACCAATTAAATCAGGACTATGTGTTTTAATCATATAAGCAACTAAATATTTTCTATTGCTCCAGTTATTCACATCAGAGGAATCTTCACAATATCCACAACGAATGTTGTACGTCATCACTTTAATGTTATCAGTTTGTGAAAAAATATTTTGTATCAGAAAGATAATAGTTAAAATCAATAATAATTTTTTCATATAAACTTTCTTATAGTGATTCTAGTTTTTCTAAAAGCTTAACCATAGCAAAAGTATCAAGCTTGCAATATTCAAGCAAGTTATTCCTAATTTCAGCAATTCGAATTAAGTCTGTTTCAAAATAAAGACTTTCAAATGCAACAGATGCAAGTCCGCCTTCGTTAATTTCCAAATCCGCATAACTTAATTCAGGGATCAAGGCAGGCAGAACATATTTTATTGAATACGAACCCTGCATTTTGTAAGTGTAGTAATACTTTTTCTGGAAAGGAATCATCAAATCTTTAACCCTGCTTATGCGTTCTTCAATTTCTTTTTTATACTTTGGAAATGCCGCTGCTATCTCTTTCAATCTCAAAACTTCAAATGATTTATTGTATGTAAGAATATCGCCATCACTTTTAGTGTCATGTAAAAGATTTTCAATAAACTTAATTCGAGGATCATTTCCAGTTTCAGCTAAAAACTCAAAATGTTCAATTTTACCGTTTTTGTTTTTCTTGTAATGCAGCGAATACTGAAATGGAATTTGCATATAAGGTTTTGAATTATCAAACATTGGAACAGCTGGTTGAAAAGTTTCAAAATCCATAAAATAAATTGGATAATTCAGATCAGATAAAAACTCTTTAATCGCTTTTTTATCTCTCAAATCTTTTTTACTCTTTAATATATCTACCTGAAGACGAGCATTTTTTGATAACTCAATATCATCTGTTATATCCTGCAGTTTAACAATACCACTTCGATAAAGATCATATTTTTTAGTAAG
This sequence comes from Ignavibacteriaceae bacterium, assembly GCA_044227615.1. Lineage (GTDB taxonomy): Bacteria > Bacteroidota > Ignavibacteria > Ignavibacteriales > Ignavibacteriaceae > IGN3. The sequence continues at coordinate 1,939 of JBGAWM010000019.1, read as the reverse complement.
ATGGATTCCCGAAAGATCAAAGATTGAATTTTCAGGAATGTGTTTTCGGCAATATTCATAAAATCCGCAAGTGTAAGGATCATAACAATGCTCACCAATATCAATTTGGGGAATAACTTTTTTTGCAAGTACTTTCTTAAACTGGTTTACATTTTCTTCAACCCATTTTTGCAAAGGAAGAATTAATTTTAGCACTGATTCAGTTACAAAGAGTTCTTTTATATCCAGCTTACCTTTTCTTACATATTGATTATTGATGTAAATAATTGAAAAATCCTTAATCTTATATCCGCAATTAGAAATAACCCAATATTGCAAAGCGGCATCACGAATATAAGTTTCTGATATTGACGTTGAACTTTTTACTTCAAATATTTTTAAGCCTGATTTTTCATTTACTACAATATCTGCAACTGCAAGTACATCGTAAAAATTAAACGATGCTTCATAAATAATTTTTTGTTTATCATTTAATAATTTCTGTGTAAGCTTAACTGCTTTATCATATTCGAATTGTGAATTGGGTGATGCATCAATTCCACTTGGGAAAAGCTGCTGCGCAAGTTTTCCAACATCTGTACCGCGTTTAAATATTGCTTTCTGCATTTCAGAAAGCTGATCCATTTCTGTGTAGTGATATTTATAAAGATACAGATGTTTTTCACATTGCACGCCTCGAATAAATGAAGATTTGCTAAGAAGATGTGAACTCATTAATAATCCAATCCGCAATAATTTGATAATGTAATTTAAACTTTTTGTAGTTGAGATTGGGAATGTTTTTTTGCAAATTTAGCCAGCAATAAAACAAAGAGCGGTATGAAAGTTAAAGTAGTAATATTTCTCCTAGTGATTTTAAATAGTTTTCAATTTGCACAAGACAAACGCTACACTAAAGGTGCAGAAAATGGATACGTTTGGATAACTTTAAATCAATCATACAACACTCTTACAGATTATAAATTTGAATACTTGGCCAGCATGCTTGAAAATCAAAGATATATGATTAAGTACGAGAATAAACCTAAACTACCGATTGGATGCAGAGATGATATTGCAAAGGTAGGCGAATCTGAGAATGCTGAAGAACTTGATTTGAATTTTATGGTTGAATTGATTGACGAATTTTATACTAGAAAAGAAAATTTAATAATTCCGGTAATCGGGGCTTACTGTTATTGTGTTAAGAATCTAGCTGGATTAAATTTAAAAGAACTTGAAAATTACAGACAAGAATTATTAGCTTTTTCAAAAGAGTAATTAGAATAACTGGGGTTCGTCGGGTTTTTTCTTACTCTTCTTTTCTTTTTTCTGCTCTTTAAGAAAATCAGCAAAATCTTCTTTAGAAATAATATAGATTTTACCAACCTGTGTGGATTTTAACGATCCGTTTTTTATGTGATACAAAACTCCCGAATGACTCATATCCAAAAGTTTTGCTACTTCCTGCACGCTGAAGAGTTCTTTCATAACGCTTTTACGATTAATGAATACTTCTTACAGCCTTAATTTAAGCAGTTATAATAATACATTCAATCTATTTTAATAAAAATGGCGGAAGATGACGAGCTGGAATATCGAAAAACAAATAGTTCCCCTGTGCTTTGATAAGTGCAAAACACTCTGTAAAAACAGCTAAGAATTTTTACTGTAGTTCTAAGGCTGCGCTAATGTTTTTGCTTCGGTGCTTTTTATCTTTTATTAAAGCTGATAAATATGCACCTGCAAATAAAATTATCGCTGATCCTAAAACAATTAGACTGATTGTCATTGCATTGCTCATACTAAAAATAAGTACCATTATTTGTATTGATGCGAAAACTAAAAGTGATTTCATAATTTTCCTTTTTTATTATGATTTTCGGTTAAAAAATAGTTATAGCTGGTTTATTGAATGTTAAGCTACAATTAAGTTAAAATTAACAAATTGTTAAGAGCC
>JBGAWM010000018.1:0-50421 GCA_044227615.1 Ignavibacteriaceae bacterium | reverse complement strand
CCTTTACCGCGGAAGAAATGATTGAAACCAATTTCATACAAAGTTGCGGCAGATGCATAAGTAGAAATGTGCCCGCCAACGCTGCCTTCCTGTTTGTTAGCTTTTACAACCATAGCCATTGCTATCCAGCGAATAAGGCTTTTTATTCGTCTTTCAATTTCTCTATCACCGGGGAATGGCGGTTGTTTTTCTTTTGAGATTGTATTTATGTATGGCGTGTTTGCGCTAAACGGAACGTGAACTCCGGATTTGTGTGCACGGATTTGAAGTTGATGAAGCAGCTCAACAACTCTTTCAGGACCGCTATTCTGAAGAACATAATCCAAAGAATAAAGCCACTCGCTGGTTTCAAGCTCTTCAGTCTTTTTATCTTTTTTAATATCATCACTCATAATAATTTCCTTTGTTCTTGATTGTCATTCCGAACGAAGAGAGGAATCTGTTTCTTTGTTACAGATTCGCCTCACTCATTTGTGACAGAAAGTTTATTTTTTCTACAAAACAACAATTTTGCAAATAACATCCCTAGGGAATAAATAAAACTATCAGAATGCTATGCTTAAAATCGGTGTGAAAAAATAAAGGAAATGGGCTTTAATAACAACAATGTGTGAGGACGATTAAGTTCTAAATGCTCAATTTTCAATGCTCAATTCTGAACTTCCTTCTTGAACTTGATCTTGAACTTAAACTAAGTTTTCTCTTGACATTAGCAATTACTTTTATCTTTTTTGAAGTAGATATATTTTTAACTCTTTTCATTAAGGGGCTTTTATGCAAAAGATAGCTTTTGTTTTCTCTTTTATTTTAACAGTTTCATTTCAGGTAAGTGCTCAAAATTTTTTTCCTACAAAACAAGGGGATATTTATCAGTTAGAAGAGGTAACTTTTTACTGGATTGATCCTTATTATAATGAAGAATATAGTCAATTTGTATCCGATGAAGTAACTGTGAATAATAAAACATTTGTTCGGGCATGGGATAACTATTATAGAATTGATACTACCGTAAACAAACTCTATATCTTGCTTAATAACGAGGAGAAACTAGCCTTCGACTTTGACAAACCGGATGGATCTACTGATACTCTTTATTTTAATGGATATGAAGCATTGTGGACATATTCAAGTTTTCAAAATTGGAATATATTTGGAGAAGTTCGAATGGTAAGATCAATAACGAACAACAATAGTGAAGGATCAATTAGGTGGTTCTTAGCTGATGAAATTGGAATATATAAACGTGAATTTATTAATCAAGTTGGTTATTTTGATATAAATACAACTTTGATATCAGCCATTATTGATGATTCTGTTTATAATCCAATAACCTTAGATGTGGCAGCTTATTTCCCAAATAAGATTTCAAGAAATCAATCAAGTTTTAGCTTTTTAGTTAATATTAATACAGAATATATTGGATTAGTTGACTCATTAAATGCTAATGTAGTTGCCTATAATTCTGATAGTTTGATATATCAGAATACCTTCATCGGTTCAATTGATTTGGAAAAAATAATAATAAATATTCCTTCACAGATATTATCTCAAGCAGATTCAGTTGGAATTAGAGTACACTGCACAGATGAATCAATACTTAATAATAATGTGTTTGTCCCCGAAGTAGGCCATAAATTTATTTATGTAGAAGATGAATCTGAGTGGAGTTTTCTTACGCCAACAATTTCCGGAACAAGCTTTATGGGAATGAAATTCTTTTCTGCAAATAAAGGTTATATATATAAATATAGTGGCGATATATTTAATATGATTTTTTATGACAATTTGACAACTGATGGTGGCCAATCTTTCAATAGTAGTTATGGAAGTTCGGGCTACTGGTCTATCAATAGTATAATTTCGTTCAATCAAAATACAGGTTACATGATTAGAGAACGTCTATTAAAAACTACTGATCAAGGGGGGACCTGGGCATATATTTTAAATTATTCACTTTATGCAATGTCATTCATTGATCAAGATACAGGTTGGGTTTCACACGATTATGAAAAGAAAATCTTTAGGACCTATAATGGAGGTCTAAATTGGCAAACTTTAAATACAAATTTACAAGAGTGTTTTTATTTACTTGACTTTGCACAATGGAATGAAGGTTATGCAGTAACCATATCGGGTAAAGTATACCATTCTACTGATGGAGGAGAAACCTGGCTATTTACAGATTCCACTTTAGCTAACCAGAAAGAGCTTAATATGTTCCCGGATGGAAAAGGATGGTTAATAGGCAATGGAATCTGGAGAACAGAAGATGGAGGATTTAACTGGACACAACAACATGTAGGTAATTTTGTTGATGCATATTTCTTCAATAAAGATAAAGGCTGGGTTATTGGTAAAGTAAATGGGACAAATGTTCTTTTACGGACTATCGATGGAGGAAATAATTGGAGTGAAGTCGGGGCTCCATATACACAAGGAGATTATTGGAGAATAGATTTCGTGGATGAATTACACGGGTGGATTTATGCTTATAGTTGGACTAGTAATGAATTATTAAGAACAACCAATGGCGGTGTAACTTTTATTGAAGATGAAGAAAATAATTTTGTACAGCCGAAAGATTTTTTATTAGAGCAAAACTACCCAAACCCATTTAACCCAAGCACCAGTATTCAGTATGCAATAAGTAGTACGCAATTTGTAACACTTAAAGTTTATGATTTACTCGGCAGAGAAGTTGCAACTCTTGTTAATGAAGAAAAACCGGCGGGTGTATACAATGCACAATTTACAATGAACAACCTGCCTGCCGGTAGGCAAGGTGTACAATTAAGTTCAGGAATTTACTTTTACAAACTTCAAGCCGGGGATTTTGTTGAAACAAAGAAGATGTTACTTTTAAAATAAACTCCGCGTCTCTGCGCCTCTGCGGTTAAATATTTTCTTCACCGCAGAGACGCTGAGGCGCAGAGAAATTACTTCACATCATTCACTTTAATATTCACAACATCACTAAAACCATTTAACTCAGGATAGTACATTAAGTAACCTTGCGCAGGCATAATTTTATAGTCGCCGGGAATTTGCGCTTTAATAATGTATGAAAACTCCATTTTGCTCTGGCAGCTTGTTACAAAGAATGCAACTTTTTCATCACGATATTCACGGTCAGCATAATGCCAGCGCCACGGCATATAATCGTAATAGTAATCATAATAAGTCTGGTAATTATTTTCGCCATCTATAAAATATTTATCCATATCTTTTACAACTTCAAATCCGGATGGCAGCATATCTTCAAGAATAAAGTAATCAAGATTTTCTGATTTAGATTCAACAAAAGTCTTTACAAAAATATCCTGTCCGCTTATTACAGTTCCATCAAACTTTTTCTTAAAGTAAATAATGTGTCCGTCTTTCTCGCCAGTTTCAAGTACATAATATTCTCGTCTTACTTTAAATCCATTATTATTCTCGATTGATTTTATATCTTCAGTAAAAAATTCACTCAGACCAGAGAGATATAAAATTCCTTTACCGGATTTTTCTATTCTAAGTTTATTGTTTCCTTTCTCCAAAGTATTCAATTCACTTCCGCTAAACTTTAAAGTTTCTGATTGTTTGAAAACATCGGAATTATTAAAACTTTTTTTGAATACTTCTTTATCATTTAAGAAAATCTTAACCGAAAAATCAGGATCAAGTTCTTTAGTAATTTTCAGATAGTCAGTCAGAGCAAATAAAACAACTGAAGTTTCCTGAGTTGATCTCCACGAATATCCCTGTCTTTTGAGAAGCAGCCATCTAACTGCTTTAGCTATAATATCCGAATTACCTTCAACATTTAAAATTGCTTTAACTGCAAATGCTGTTCCCTGCACATTATCATTCTGCCATCTGTAGTGCCACTCTTCCCCGCCCCAGAAAGCAAATGATTTTTCCTCACTAACCTGTTTCTTCAATCTTGCAATAACATCCTTTGCTTTTTGATTTTCATTCATATTCTTTAATGAGATTGCAAGCAACGAAAGCGGATAAGATTTTAAATCCTTGCGAAGAAGAATATTAATTATCTCCAGATAATTTTCTTTATCATAACTTTGATTTTTCATTGCCGTGCTTAATGAATAAATCATATATGCCAAAGTTGTTTCATCAATATCGGATTTAGCATTTGTAATCTGATTTTTGAGATTATTCAATCCATTATAAAAAACGTTTTCATTTATATCGTAACCAGCTTCGCGCGCCAAACTTAAACCATAAATAACATACGCCGTCATATAAGGATGAGTTTGATCATTCGTCCACCAACCCCAACCGCCATCAGAATGTTGATGATCGTACAGACGTTTTAATCCAGCATCAACATATTTCGGAAGTTCTTCTATCGTCTGAGATTTTAATGGAACATTTATTTCCTTAAAAGTCCTAGCAACAATTACTGTTGGAAGAAATCTGCTCATTGTCTGTTCAACGCATCCATAAGGATAACCGGCAAGATCATCGAGAGCTTTTAACATTGTTCCCGCTAATGATGGATCAGCAGTAAGTGATAACGTGGCCGTCCTGATATCAATATTATCAGGAAATGAAATCTCAATAGTTTCATTTACGTTTTCCTGCGGATAATGTAAAACAACCGGATTAGTAACTTTAACTCCATTTGGGATAATTGGAACTTTAACTTCCATTGCATCGGATTCTTCATCAGTAAGTGCAGATACATTTAAAGTTACTTCACCAGTTGGATTTGTTATCCTTACTTTCCAATCAATTCTTAATTCTGCTTGAGATGGAATACTTATTTCATAAGTGTCTTTTGATTCTTCACCTTTCTTATTAATAACTTCCTTTGAATTAACGAATGATGAAACAAGTTTTAAATTTTTGCTTTCAAAATGGATTTTTGTTGTTTTCTTTTTTGAAAGATAATTGTGCACAATCGTAGAAATAACAACTTCATCATCCTGTCTAAAAAATCGTGGAGTTTCCATTCGTACAAGCAAATCTTTCCTGCTGATAAACTTATTGACTTTTTGTCCAATGTCCGTGTCTTTTGTAATTCCGCTTACAGTTGTTCGCCATGTTGTTAAGTTATCGGGAATCTTAAACTCAACATTTGCTTTTCCATTTTCATCAGTAACAACGTGAGCTTTCCAGATTAATGCATCAACAAAGTTTGTGCGCACATCTGCCTGTACGTAAGCTGAGTTATCTTTGGATTCTTTCTTCATCATCTTGCCATCTGCCATGGACATTTCATTAACCATTGGTGCGGCATCCTGTCTTCCACCTCTTACAAAAATACCCGATGCGTTAGTTTCTTCTCCCATTCCACCCATACCTTGGGCAATCATATCTTCTATTTGCTTTTTCTGATCTTCTTTGATTGTAAAGTTATATTTCTTTTCACCGGATACTTTAACATCACTTATTAAAATCATACCTCCCATTCCCGCCGAAATAAACAGTTGATAATTTCCCTTTGCTACATTTTTTATCTCGTAATTACCAAGCGAATCAACTTTTGCAGTGTAGTAATATCTTTCTCCCGTTAAGATTACAAATAAACCTTCCGGAATTGATTCTTCATTTTCAATTGTAATCTTTCCAAAAAGTTTGCCTTTATGTTTTGCATCATCTGGGTTGTAAGAAAAATAATTTTTATCGATATAAGTAGCCGGTCTGCTATAAGAACTAAAGTAACCTGATTGCAATGAATTGTAAGTCGGCATATATGAATATTGCGGTGAATAGAAAAAAGTTTCTATCGGCTGAGTTTCATCTTCTTTTATTGCGTAAATACTTTCATCAATAATTCCAAAACTTACTTCTGTATTCTTAACCGGATTACCGAGATAATCTTTAACAACAACTTCATACTCGGCTTGCTCGCCTGGTTTGTAGATTTCTTTGGATGGATTTAGCGTGATATTTAAAAATTTATCTTTTGCCAAAACTCCAACAAGTTTTGTTGTTTGATAAAGCTGTCTATCTTTAATAAAGCTGATTGAGATATTAAAGCTTGGTGAAAATTTATCAGTCAGCTTTTCACGAATTTCAAAACTGTTATTTTCAGGTTTTAACTTTTTATACGATAAAATTTTATCAGTTTCATAAGTAAGAAGCAGTTCCTGATTTGGTTCTGGAAGAAATACATAGGCAATTAACGAATCACCTTTTTCGTAAGAATCTTTATCTGTTATTATTTCAAGTCCGGCACTTGTTCGTTGATAATAATAATCATTATAATCTCCGATGTAGAATGAACTTGATGTTTCTATTTCTCTTTCTTTTTCATCAAAAGCGATAACACGGTAATTAAAATATCCAACTCTATCATTCTTAGGATGAAAAGATACAACTGCAGAACCAGCTTCGTTTGTCTTTGCAAAAAGCGTATCGCTTACCAATTTCATCCTCATACTTTTCGGATCATCTGGATAATTTACTATAACTCTAAAATCTGTTTTGATAGGTTTATCAGAAAAATCTGAAGCGTTTACTATTATCTTTACATCTTTACCTTGCTGAAAGAACCATTTATCCGGAGAGGTTGAAATTGTAAACGAACCTCGTGTAACAAAGGCTTGAGTTGATCCATTAATTGCTCTTCGAGAAGCATCAGTTACTTGAGCAGAAATTATGTATTGATAATCGTAATTCTTGTCCGATTCAACCTTATAACTAAACTCTAATTTTCCTTTTTCATTTAACACGCCTGATTCCTGATGGATCAATTCCTGCTGTCCGCCAAAGTAACGATCGTTTCTAAATCCCTTGTAGAACCATGACCATTCGCTCCAATACCACCAGGGACGCCAGTAATATTGTCTGTAAATACTTATTTGAACTGATGCTTCTTTAACAGGAGAACCAAAGTAGTAATCCGCAGAAACCGTTGCAGCAATCTTATCACCATTTGCATACTGATTTCGGTCCGTTGTAACATTTACTTTGTATTCTGGTTTCTTGTACTCCTCAACTGTAAACGAACCATGATAACTCATTCCATCTTTTGTAAGGATAATTGAGTAGTAACCAAGATCAGCTTCTTCATCTAATAAAAAACTTGCCGAGAGCGAACCAAACTCATTGGTTTCAGCTTGCCCGGAATAAACTTCTTTATTCTTTGGCGATTTTACAGAAACATCAAACTTTAGATCTGGTGCATTTAGGATTTCATTTCCTTTTTTATTTCTGAAGATCGCTTTGAAGTTTACTTCCTGTCCCGGTCTGTAAACCGGTTGTTGGGTATAAATATAAGCTGTTAGATATTCAGATTGATTTTGATTAAAGTAAAAGTATGGATCACTTAAGATTATTTCATTTCCTGAAAATCCAAAAAGCTGAATGTTAGAGTTCTTGATTCCTTCAAAATCAGACAGTTTGGCAAATAATAGCCCTTCTTTGTCAGTAACCTTGCTTCCAATCTGTTTCCCTTCCTGATAAAAATCAAATCTTGCTTTACTTGTAAACTCCCCACTTTTTGCATCGGCTATAAATGCTAAAATTTCTTTCTGATTATTCTTATAGACCATCGCATAGTTTGTAACCACAATTGCGCAGTAACCTACTTTATCATTGCGGATCGCTTGAACAATATAGATTCCCGGCTCATCAATTTTTCCAACGCTAACTTCACCAGAGTAATAATTATTTTTAGCAGAAGGCTTGTAATCCCATTCTTTGACCAAACTGGTGTATTTTAGAAGAAGGAGTTTGTCTTTTCCCCAAATATCAAAGGCATAACGGCTATTATTCTGATCTAAAAGTGAAAAAAATCTAACAGGGTCATCTATCTTTAATAATTTGAGGCTAATTTTTTTAGCGCTTTGTGAATATGAGTAGAGATTAAGTTTAGCAATATCACCCGGCGCAAATGTCGTGTAGTTTGAAAGATAAAAGTTATCATTCTCCTCAACCAGCGGAAGTCTAGTCGATCCGCCTATGAAAAAAGTTGTAATGAAAACTGCAGTTAGGAAAATTATTCCACTTTTTTGAATCGATTTCATATTTTTCTCCTGAATTTAGAGCCTTATACAAACTTAAATAATAAAAGTGCCAATGTCTTAAATACTTTTAATCAAGAATTTTGTTAAACCCCAGTTAGCTGTTCAACCTTTTAAGTATTTTCGACTTTAGCATCAATATAGTCGAATAGTTGGGAATAGAGGACCGAGGACCTCCGAACACAATAAAGTATTGGATGGTCTGGTGTATAGGGTTAAATTTGAATTGTCAATCCGATATGTTTAATTATTTAGAGGTTTTATTGAGATCATTAGCAAAGATATTATTTGTTTTAGTTTTAGTTGCGCTGGTTGGTTTTACTTTAGTCGTAAACGAAGATAAAATCACCGAACCGGTTGTAACCCAAGATGTGGTTTCGGCTGAGGAAGAAACAATAACCGCTGATCGTTCATTAGTAGAGTTTGTAGATAAAGGAAGTATGAAAGCTTCCTGGTATGGTCCTGGTTTTCATGGCCGTAAAACTGCAAATGGCGAAGTTTATGATCAGAATTCCTTTACTGCGGCTCATAAATCGTTAAAATTTGGCACTTTATTAAAGATTACTAATCTTAAAAACAATAAATCGGTTGTTATAAGGATAAACGACAGAGGTCCTTATATTCACGGAAGAGATCTTGATCTTTCCAAAGCAGCAGCTATTGAACTAGGAATGGTTAAAAAAGGTGTTGCAAAAATTAAGGTTGAGGAAATCAAAATTGCAGGATTAGATAATCAAATGATGAACTAAGAGTAATTCATCATCTCATACATTTAAGCCCGGATGTAACCGGGTTTTTCTTTTTTAAATATCTCTTATCCTAAATTTAAATTGAATTACGATGCTGCTTAGCTTATTTTAGTATAGCAAATATGAACCACTAATATAAATCATTTAATAAACGGAGCGATAATGTTAAGTAAAATAAAAGAATTGTTAGGCAGTGAAGCTGATTCTCTGTTATCATACAAAGCAAAATTTCCAAAGGAACAATTGCATTTGCCTGGACCTGATTTTGTAGATAGAATCTTTGCTCAGACAGATAGAAACATCAATGTTCTAAGGAATCTTCAAAATATTTTTAATCATGGCAGATTAGCAGGAACAGGTTACGTTTCAATACTTCCCGTTGATCAGGGAATTGAACACAGCGGCGGCGCATCATTTGCACCAAATCCTGTTTACTTCGATCCTGAAAATATTGTAAAGCTTGCAATGGAAGGCGGATGTAATGCAGTTGCTTCTACTCTCGGAGTACTTGGAATGACGGCAAGAAAATATGCCCACAAAATTCCTTTCATTGTAAAAATTAATCATAATGAGCTTCTTACGTATCCAAATAAATTTGATCAGATTATGTTTGCAAGTGTTGAGCAAGCCTACGATATGGGTGCGGCCGCAGTTGGTGCAACAATCTATTTTGGATCTGAAGAAAGCAGTAATCAGATAATCGAAGTTAGTGAAGCATTCCAGTATGCACACGAACTCGGAATGGCTACTGTTTTGTGGTGCTATTTGAGAAACAATGCTTTCAAATCAGATAAAGACTATCACGTTTCTGCTGATTTAACTGGACAGGCAAATCATCTTGGCGTTACTATTGAAGCCGATATTATCAAACAAAAACTACCGGAAAACAATGGCGGATACAACTCCATCAAGGGATTTGGCAAAACAAGTAAAAAAGTTTATTCAGATTTAACTACAGATCACCCAATTGATCTTACACGTTACCAGGTAATTAATAATTATATGGGTCGTGCAGGATTGATAAACAGCGGCGGCGCTTCTGGTGAAAATGATTTTGCCGAAGCAGCTAAAACGGCAGTCATAAATAAACGAGCTGGCGGAATGGGACTTATCTCCGGTCGTAAAGCTTTTCAGCGCCCAATGGCTGATGGTGTTAAATTGTTAAACCTTATTCAGGATGTTTACGCTGAAAAGGAGATTACTGTAGCTTAATCCTTCAAAATTTTATGATGCAAAAAGAGGCTGTTCGTATCGAGCAGCCTTTTTTATTTAGGGAAAGATCGGCTCTTTAGCTCTGTATTAGATTTTCTTCAAGATATCTTCAATACCTTCGACAATAAAATCAGGTTTTTCAATTTCCAATAATTCTTTTGTTCTGTAACCATATAAAACGCCGCAAGTGTATGAGCCAGCGTTTTTGCCGCATTGAATATCAAGTTCTGTATCACCAACCATAAGAGTGTTTTTAACATCTATAAAAAGATCGTTACAAATTTTTAATAGCGGTTCGGGAGATGGTTTGTGTGCAATGCCCTCTCTTCTTCCCATAACAAGATCAAAATATTTTCTAAGGTTAAAATGGTCGATTATTCTATCAGCCTGATCCTGGATTTTTGTTGTAAGTAATGAAACCTTTATGTCCCGACTTTTTAGAGCAGCTAAAGTTTCTTCAACTCCATCATAAACTTTTGAGAATTCCATTTGCTCAAAGTAGTTGGTTTTATAAATTGTGATAAATTTTTCAAAGTCAGGCACATCAATACTAAAAGCACTAAAAATATCTACAAAATGCTGCCCTATTTTTAGTGCAAAAGCATCTTCATCGACATTAAAATCAATTCCAAGTTTTGCTAAAGAATAAGCAGTTGCTTCATAAATAGTTTTGTTAGAATCTACCAGGGTTCCATCAAGATCAAAGCAGCAATGTTGGATGAGAGGCTTTTTATTCAAGTTATTCCATTTCTTCTTTGGTAAGGTTTTGTTCGTTGGGTTTTTCACAAGTTTCTCCCTTACAACATTCTTCAATATTATATCCACAAACAGAACATTGCCCATGACCATGTACCCAAATTATATAATTGGGCTGTCCGCACCATAGGCAAATCGATTGCGAGATTTTGTTTGGTTCTTTCATAGGATCAATTATGTACTATAATGCACAAAAATTTATTTATAAAAATACTTTGTTTTTATTTTGAAAAATACAATTTTATCTGCCAGCAAAACACACAGTTTTTTAGTACGCTAAGCATATATATAAATCTCAATTTTTTTAATAATCAATAATTTTGTCTCAACAAAAGTATTTAGATATAAATTTTTACTGATTGCGTGCGATATTTTAATAAATTTTAAATAATTTAATGGCATAATATTTTATGCGATTATGCCCTAATCAATCAAATAAGGAGCTATATATGAAAAAAACGTTCGTTCTTTTTGCTGTTCTCTTTGCACTTGTTCTTGGGATCAACCAAAATATCTTCGCACAAAATGAACCCGTCCTTTACTTTTGCGAAAAATATGGTAATGACGGCGAGGTTGGTGTCAGCGATAGATTTACAACCGGATATTTAACCGTTATGGTTAAATGCGATTACGCACTTGATCTGGAAGATTGTTCAATTCAGTTTGATTTGTACAACCCCCGATCAAAAAAGTTTGAGTACTACAAAAAGTTTGACTATGTGGTAGAACCGGATATGAAATATATTTTCTTCTCAAAAAATGAAGAAAGCGATTTAAAATTTGAAGATCCCGGTTTTTACAGAGTTTTCTTGCTTGATGACAGAGATAAAACTGTTGCAAGCGCTCTCATCGAAATTATTGACTAACTATCAAAGTGTTTTTATAAGCGGTACTTTTGTGCCGCTTTTTTTGTTTTAAAGCAAAATTATTTGTTGAGTTATTATAACTTTGTACATTAACTAAAATAAATTTGATATGATAAAATTAAACTTAGGCTGCGGCAAGGACATAAAATCCGGATATGTTAATCTTGATATTGTTGATTACGGTGGAAATCAGATTCACGATATAAATAAATTTCCTTACCCTTTTTCAGAAAATCATTTTGATGAAATTTATGCTTCACACGTTCTTGAGCATATTGATAATTTTAATAAAACAATTACTGAACTTTACAGGATTTTAAAGCCAAACGGCATTATGATTGTGTATGCTCCGTTTTTCTTAAACACAAAGTACTTTGGCGATCCTGATCATAAAATTCCTTTTTCAATCCGCACGTTCGATAACTATGAGTACATCGGAAATCGTAAATTAAAATTTTATGAAAAGTGGAAACTGAATCACCGCACCAATTATGAAACAGGAGCTCAGTTTGAAGTGCTGGAAAAGAAGTTTATCACATCACATTTTAGTGTGCTTAAGTGGATGGATTTTATAGTTAATATAGAACCAGTTATGTACGAGCGATTTTTTTCGGGAATATTTTCTCCCGAAGAGGTTTATTTTAAGTTAAAAGCTATAAAATAATTAGTGAAATTAGCGGCGGATTTGGTGCTACGAATTATCACTAATTTCTCCCCAATTGAAAAAATAATAATGCAAATTAACTTTTCATTTTTATCGCTTCATAAATAATTAACAGCCATCCAATTAAAAAACAAAGCCCGCCAAATGGAGTTATCATTGCAAAGAATGTAATACCTGAAGTTGAATAAATGTAAAGTGAGAATGAAAACAAAATTATTCCCATCAAGAAAAAGATTGATAACAGCTTTGTTCTAAGAATTGTTGTCAGGGCTAAGGCTAGCAAAATCACTGAGTGAATAAGTTGGTACAGAACTCCCGTTTTATAAACTTCCAACATTTGTGGTGAAAGTGTTTCTTTCAATCCATGCGCGCCAAAAGCTCCAATTGCTACTGCAGTAAATCCGGAAACTGCTGAAATAATCAGCCATATTTTTTTATCATTCATAAATTTCTAACCTTAAATTGAGTTGAATAGTAAAAACAAATTTTATTAACTTTGCCCACAATTTAATAACAACAAAGAAAAGAAATGAAGACATTACAAAAGCTTATTTTACCATTATTATTAGTACTAATTGTATTCATAATCTATACCTTGTATTTCTCAGGTGCTTCTGGCTTAGGCTCCTTCGATGATTTTGATCCAAACAACAATGCTGTAAAAGAAATAAAGGTTCAAGTAGTACCAAATCAAAATATTAACCAGCAAGGCGGAAGTTTTTCTTTTATTGTGGCGGATAAAAATGGAAAAACTCTTCAGGCTTTTGGCTCTGCTAGTTTGCCGCAAGGAATTGGAGAAGCAGAGACAATTATTTTAAAAGGTCACGTTAATCAAAGTGGATTTTGTACGCACGAAGTTCTTGCTGATTAATTGTTTATGAAAAATTTTGAACTTGTTTCCTCTTACAAACCAGCCGGTGATCAGCCGGAGGCAATAAAGCAATTGGTTGAAGGAATCAATCGTGGTGATAAATTCCAAACTCTGCTCGGAGTAACAGGAAGCGGCAAAACGTTTACCATATCGAACGTAATTGCTCAAACACAAAAACCAACATTAATTATTTCACACAACAAAACTCTCGCAGCACAACTCTATTCAGAGTTTAAATCCTTCTTTCCAAATAATGCTGTAGAGTTTTTTATCAGCTACTACGATTATTATCAACCAGAAGCGTATGTTGTTTCACGTGACGTTTTTATCGAGAAAGATTTTTCAGTTAACGAAGAAATTGATCGACTTAGATTAAAAGCAACGACTTCTCTAATCGAGGGAAGAAAAGATGTAATTGTTATAGCTAGCGTAAGTTGTATTTATGGTATTGGTGCGCCTGATGAATATGCAAAGCAAATCATCTTTGTAAAAAAAGGAGAAAAGCTTGATCGCAAAAAATTTTTACGTGAACTAATCGATATTTACTATTCGAGAAATGATGCTGAGTTTAATCGCGGTACGTTTCGTGCCCGTGGTGATGTGGTTGAAATTATTCCCGCTTACCAGGATGAGGAAGCAATAAGGATTGAATTTTGGGACAGCGATGTTGAAAAGATTTCCATTATAGATGCTGTCAGTGGAAAAATAATTCGCGAGGTTGAATCTGTTCCTATCTATCCTGCCAAATATTTTGTGACTGACCGAGGTAAAATGCAGAAAGCAATTTATAATATCGAACAGGAATTATCAGAAAGATTAGAGGTGCTTCGTAAAGAAGAAAAATATTTGGAAGCACAAAGACTTGAGCAGAGAACCAGGTTTGATATCGAAATGATGAAAGAGATTGGATATTGTTCTGGTATTGAAAATTATTCTCGCCATATGGATTTACGTGAACCGAATTCCCGTCCTTCAAATTTGTTTGATTACTTTCCCGATGATTTTCTTTTGATCATAGATGAATCGCATGTTACAATTCCGCAAATACGTGGAATGTATCTTGGGGATAGAAGCAGAAAGCAAACTTTAGTTGATTATGGTTTTCGTCTTCCCTCTGCACTTGATAATCGGCCAATGAAGTATGAAGAATTTATGGGGATGCTGGATCAGGTAATTTTTGTTAGCGCTACCCCTGCAGATTATGAACTGGAAATGAGCGGTGGAGTTATTGTTGAACAAATCATTCGTCCCACTGGTCTGCTTGATCCTGAAATTGAAGTGCGACAAATTAAAGGACAGATTGATGACCTTATTGCCGAGATCAGAAATAAAACTGCGCTTAAAGAAAGAACTCTTGTTACAACTCTAACAAAAAAAATGGCGGAAGATCTTTCTGATTATTTAGATAAGATTGGAATAAAGGTCCGCTACATTCACAGTGATATTGATTCACTGGAGAGAGTTGAAATACTTAGAGATTTGCGTCTTGGTGAATTTGATGTTTTAGTCGGTGTAAATCTTTTAAGGGAAGGATTGGATTTACCTGAGGTCTCTCTTGTTGCAATTATCGATGCAGATAAAGAAGGATTTTTAAGAAGTGAGCGATCACTGATGCAAACGGCTGGAAGAACAGCTCGTAATGTTAACGGCAAAGTAATTATGTATGCTGATAAAATCACTGAATCGATGCGAAAGACTATCACTGAAACAAACCGAAGAAGAAAACTTCAAACAGAGTATAACATTAAGAACGGAATTGTTCCTGCCACTATATATAAATCGATGGAAGATATTCTTTCTTCAACTTCGATTGCAGATATCCGAAAGAAAGAGGAGAAAGAAAGCTACGGTTTCTCAAAAGTTGCTGAACCAATTCTTAAGTATATGGATAAAGAACAAAAAGAAGATCTGGTTGAGCAGTTAACAATTGAAATGCACAACGCAGCCAAGGATCTTGAGTTTGAAAAAGCAGCTAACTTGCGAGATGAAATTCATAAGCTTAAAAAGATGATTGGATAGTTTTTAGTCTTCAATCCTCAGTCAACAGTCAGCAATTTAATTATTCTTCACCCTGAACTAGTTTCAAAGTCTTCCAAATTATCGTAATGAAGCCGAAATTAGTTCTGCACCACTTTCTAAACTTTAATTAATGAAGTAAGTTCTTCAGGAATAGATTCACCTTTATATGTTACTTTTTCCAAGAACAATCCAGATGGCGGAGCAGTAAATTTAGCGGGTTCATTAGACTTATTGTTTAAATAAAATAAAATATCTTTGTCCGATTTTCTTCCACGCCCAACTTCAGCCAAAATTCCAACAATCCTTCTTACCATTTTCCAGATAAAATGCGAACCGATTATTCTTATGAGAATTAAATCTCCATCTTCTTTGATTTGAATATCATCAATCAAAACTTTAGTAGATTTTTCTGTAGGATCATCATCTGAGAATGAAGAATAATTATTCATTCCTAAAAATAATTTGGATGCTGATTCCATTTTTATAAAATCAAGATCATCCTTTATCCACCAGACAAAGTTTTTACCAAAAGCAGTTCGTCTTCTTGATATCTGATAAACATAACTACGTGATGTTGCATCGTGTCTCGCATGAAATTCTTTGTTTGTCTTTTCAACATCAAGAATTGTAATATCATGCGGAAGCATATCATTTAATTTCATCTTTATAATTTCAGGCGCTAAAACAGTTTTCACATCAAAATGCGCAACCTGGCAAAGAGCGTGCACTCCGCTATCCGTTCTGCCGGAGCCTTGTATATCTATGAACGCATCACCAAAAACTTCCTGCGCAGCTTTTAAAATTGAACCTTGAATTGTCTTTGCATTTTCTTGTTTCTGCCACCCGGAATAACGAGTTCCTTCATATTCGATAAAAAGTTTAAAGCGCGAATAATTCTGGTTTGATATTTTACGTTTGTCGGCTGTAAATGGTTTGCTTTTATGTTGTCCGCGGGATTTACTTTTAAATTGTTCTTTTGAATAAAACTTCTTGCCTCTCAATTTAATCTCGCTGTTTCTTCTGCATAATCAAATTGAGTTTCATAAACTCTAACTCTTATGGATGAAATATTTGATGGCAGTGAACATTTTTTAATTTCAGATAAAAGATAATTACAAATATTTTCTGCAGTTGAATTAAAATCCACAATAACTTTTTTTGAATTCATTTTATCTAAAAATTCAAGAACAATCTTGTCCTCAACGTTTACCATAAACGAATGATCAAGTTTTTCTATTACCGGATTGATAATCTTCTCCACATCGTAATAATCGATTACCATTTGATTTTTATCAAGCTCACCTTCGAACTCAACAATCATTTTATATGAATGCCCGTGAATATTTTTACACAAACCAAAATGTTCAGGAAGTCTGTGTCCCATTTCCCAGCAAAATTCTTTAGCTATTTTCATTGTATTGTTTCATTGAATTTTTAGTTTTTCAGGATCCTGTCTAACATCAAACAAGGATAAAATTTTAATAATCTGATTTTCTATAGAATAATAAATTGTGATTTGTTCAGTAAGAACAGCACGGTGTGTGTTTGGAGATAAAAACGATTTGGGAAATATTTCCGGGAACTGCTTAATAACCTCAAGTCTTTTTTCTAGCTTTTTCACAAAATCTGATTTTTCTTTTATTGACCAATTACTATCAAGGTAAATTATTATGTTATCATAATTATAATTGGCTTCATCAGTCCAAAAGAGGCTATAACCATTGTTCATATTTTTTTCTAACTTCTTCATGAGGAACTACTCGACCAGCTGCTGCATCAGCTAACCCTCTTTCGATTGAAGCTTTTTCAGCTTCAGAAATTTCATCCCACCAATCAGTTTCTTTTGGATGATCTTTAAGAAGTTTGATTTTAGCAATCGTAGATTCGTCTTTAAGATTAGCAATCCAATCTATTATCTGTAATTTTTCGCTATCTAAATTCATTTTATTCTCCTCATCTAAATTTTCTTCTCGAAGTTAAATCTTATAAATTAAAAACACAACATTTCATTATACACCTTTTGTTTCAGGATGCCAGATAAACTTATGCATCTGAAGTTGAAATCTAACATTTAACTTATCTTCTAAAATCCAATTAACTAATTGAACCGGTTCAAGTTTTCCAAAGACAACAGAAAAAAGTATCTCACATTTTTTATTCAAAGAATATTTAATTATGATTTCTTTTGTCCAATCAAAATCTTCCCTGCTTCCGATAACAAACTTTAATTCATCAATAGGTTTTAAGTAATCAATATTTTCATAAAGATTCTTCTTCTCCATTCCGCTTGATGGACATTTTAAATCCATAATCACTTTTACACGCGGATCAATATCTTTTATCGGTAAACTCCCACCGGTTTCTATTAATACTTCAAATCCAACATCACACAACTGTTTCATCAAATCTAAACATTCATCCATCTGGACTAACGGTTCGCCGCCGGTTATTTCTACAAGTTTACAATCATACCTTTTCACTTCTGAAATTATCTCAGGGATCGAGAAATCTTTACCCTCATAAAAGGCATATTCAGTATCGCAATAAGTGCATCTTAAGTTGCAATAAGTAAGGCGTACGAACACACAGGGCAATCCGGCATAAGTACTTTCACCTTGAACTGAATAATATATCTCATTAACCTTAAGCATAAAAAGTGCGTTTTTTACTCATTTTCTAAATAAATTGTGGACAAAGTTACAAAAGCTAAGTTTGACATCAAACGAGGCAATGCCTATATTTGGCTCACATTTTTTAACTAATTATAAGGTTTTTTGTAAATGGCTCATCATAAATCGGCAAAGAAGAGAATACGTTCCTCTGAGAGAAAAAAAGCAGTAAACAAAATGACAGATTCTAAAATTAAAACTGTTGTTAAGAAAACACTTGCTACGGATAAAAAAGAAGAACTTGAAGTATTGTATAAAGAAGCTATCGCTATTTTGGATAAAGGAACCTCAAAAGGCAGATTACACAAAAATAATGCAGCCAGAAAAAAATCCAGATTGACAAAGCATTTAAATAAAGTTACTGCTGCAAAATAAGTTTTTTGATTTTATGATTTATAAAAAAAGCTCTTCATCTAGAAGAGCTTTTTGGTTTTAAATAGCAACTATAAAAATTACTTTGTTAACAACATTTTCTTAACATCACTAAAACTACCAGCTTGCAATTTATAAATATACATTCCGCTAGGAAGCTGTGAAGCATTAAAATCTGCTTCATAAATTCCTGCAGGTTTATTTTCATTTACAAGTGTTGCAATTTCTTTTCCAAGAATGTCATAAACTTTTAGCGTTACTAATCCTTCTTCTTTTATTGAGTAAGAAATTTTTGTGCTTGGGTTGAAAGGGTTGGGAAAGTTTTGATCTAAAATATAAGACTTGATATTAGTGAGTGAATTTCCTTTTTTCTCTAATTCAGACTCTTGAACATTAACCGTTACTATATTTGTTGGTGATGTTTCGCTGTTTGTGTTGTAAACTGCTGTAACTTTGTATTGAACATCAGTACCTGCTTGACCACCCGGAATTGATAGATAGACTGATTGATCAGTATATTCGTATGTGCTTGAAGAAACACTTGTAAAATATTCCCAGGCAGAGGAACCATATTTTCTATAGACTTTGTATTGTTGAACGGTTATACCAGTTGCCTGATACGGTCCCCATACAATTCTTGGGTGATTGCTTTCATCTGGAGCAAGAACTAAGCCATTTGACCAGAATGAACTGAAGACTCTTTCATTACATTTCCAATCTGCCCATGTTATTATTTGTCCATTTGTCAAATAAAGATCAGGATTTTGATCTGAAATATAAATATTATGGTCATTCCAAAACATTATATACTCATAGTCGGCATCATATCTAATAGTAAAATCATTTCCATATGGGCAAGTGTTACAAAGTGTTGGAAATCCCAAATCACGCCAATCAAAATATGCATAAGTTTTTAGAACATTATCCTCTTTAATATTTATTCGATAAAAACCATTTCTGAGAGGCTTTAGCCCTGCCGTTGACTGAGCACAGTCGCCCACTAGAGTATAATTACCCTCATTCCAGAATCTATACTCAAGTCCATTAAACGCACAATCAACATATCCAGGATTACCACCATCTAATGAACTGGAATACGTTGTGTAATCATTATAAAGTGAAATGTTGCACTCTGTGGATTTGGACCAATTTGCCCCAAGAGGTATAAATTCAAAGACAATTATCCTGTTTTCCGCATTCTGTATCTGTATTGTAAACTCGTTATCTGGATACTGTTCCTCCTCACCTTGGCAATAAATAATATGATTAAGTGAAAAAGTTAATATAATAATAAGTAAATATTTCATTTTAAATCTCCTAGTAAAAATCTAATTAATTAGTACTGCTTTTTTAGTTAATGCAGTCTTGTAAATTTTATTATTAAACTCATACAAATATTCTGTTCTTATAAAATAAACACCGGAAGAAATACCAGAAAAATCTATACTAAATGTATGAAAACCCTGTGTTTTGTATCCGAGCAGAATGGAGTTAACTTCTTGGCCCAAAACATTAAAGATTTTAATGTTTACATCTCCATTGCTTGGAAGGGAATACCAAATTGTTGTTTTTGAATTAAACGGGTTTGGGTAGTTTGGATAAAGCACAAACTCATTTACCAGATTTGGTTCATCGTCAAAAGAAGATAACGGAGTTGAGCTGAATAAATAAACTTTACCGGGGTTTATCTCATTGATGCTCGACAATGAAGCTCCTACAAAAAATATTCTATCATTTATCTCAAGACTATTTCCAAACAGGCTTGCTGTTTGTTCATCAGTAGGTACAATTTTTTTCTTTTTCGTCCAATTACTATTCTCATTAACAAACAAATACACTGAACCCGGGTTACTGCTATTTACGCTATCAAAGAAAGCTGAGACTAATAATGTATCTCCTTTCACTTGCATATTTATTCCAAACCGATCGTTAGAATACCCTTCACCACTTTCAATAATTTGGTTAAATTCTATCAATGATTCGGTTATTTTATAGATATATACTTTCCCTGGTAGATTATACGAAAAACTTGCTGCTGAACCAGCAAATACATAATCGTCGTTTGAAGTCATAGATGTTCCTAGTGTAAGATAAGGTGGATTAGGTTGAGGTATATACTTCCTTGAAAAAATAAAAACTGTATCTTCCTTTAAATAAGAGTATATTGAGCCTGATTCAGGACCGCTTGCTGTGCTATCTCCATACGAACCAACAAGCAAAAAATTATTTTTTAATATCAAACTATTTCCAAAAAATTGAAAATCTTTTGGATCATATGGGGCTAACTCTTGTTGTAAAGTATATTGATTATTTAAATA
This sequence comes from Ignavibacteriaceae bacterium, assembly GCA_044227615.1. Taxonomy (GTDB): domain Bacteria; phylum Bacteroidota; class Ignavibacteria; order Ignavibacteriales; family Ignavibacteriaceae; genus IGN3. The sequence goes on along the minus strand of JBGAWM010000018.1, from coordinate 29,949 downwards.
CTTATAAATAAAAACTTTGCCATTGTCTTCCGCACCGGCATTAGAACGATAAGCACCAATAACTAACGTTTCGTTTAATTTTGCTATTGATTCAGAAAAATACTGCTGGGAAAGAAGTGGTTCCGGGGGTATGATCATTTGTTTTTGAACCCAATTATTATTTTCAAACTCAAAAACATATAAAGCACCAGTTCTAAAGGTATTAACCTTTTTATTTCGTGCACCTACAAATAGTTGTCCATCCTGATAATGGAGTTTTGATCCAAATAATGCCAGAGGTTCTGGATCATTTGGATAAATCTTGTTTTCAAATACAAAATCGCTATCAATTAATTTATATACATAAACACAAGCATCTATAGAATTAGAATACCGCAAACTTGATATAAAAAGCAAGCTATCATTTATAGCGATATCGGCTCCAAAATGATCAGTGTTCATAGCATCAAAGGGTATAATTTGTTTTTCGTACAATGTCTGCGCACTAACAAAAACTTTATATGTGATGAGGAAATATAAACATGTTATTTTCATATCATTTTTCCATATAAGTAAAATTAAATCTAGATGAGATCGTTTTTAAGCTATGTAAAACCTGTTGGAAAGTAGTAAAGGCTAAATAGTAAATGCTCAGTGTTAAATGTGCAGGAATGATTTGGTAGAAAAAATAAAATTTGATGTGTTTCATATATAAGAATAATAAACCGGTATAAAAATATCAGTACCATTTTTTACTCCCCAGTAAATAAATAAAAATGGGGGGGGGGGGGTAAACAATCGTGCCAGATTATTTTCAGCTACAGATAATTCATTAAGAAACGTTTCCACCAATAACTCTTTAATGTCTCTTCAAAAGAAAAGAATAAACTTGTTAAAGTCAAGTTAAATTTTTATTAGACTGTTGCTAAGTGTGTAATAAAAGCTTCGATTCAGGAATCAATACTTTTAAGATTTATATCTCACTCAATAAATCATTACCTTCGGTTTTGGGGATGTAAAATCTTACTGGTTTAATTTTTCCATTAGTATCCTTTTCAGCCTTTATTTTTTTCTTTATCAAAACACTATGTTCGATTGAAACACCATCTTCAACTACTGAACCGAAAAGATAGCTCGATCCTTTTATCAAAACATTTTTTCCGATACGCAAAGGATACTCATCACTGCCAGTCATATTTACGCTTGATTCAATAATTGAATTTTCACCAATGATAATATTTCCTTTAATAATATCTCCCCAAAGTATTTTTACATTATCTCCAATTGTTAATGTTTGGTTTGGAAAAGTTGAAAGGTGTACTATCCTCCAGACTTTAATATTTTTTCCAAACACAACATTGCCTTTTATATGAGCTGCTCTGCCAATTTCAACATTATAGTTAAGCTTCACCCCATCACCAATGTATGCACCTTTACCAATTTGTATATCAAGAGGAATTCCTTTTTTATCCATTTCAATCAAATCGTTAACAACAGAATCGTGTATAAAAAAATCGTCGGGATCATCAATCTGGATTATGTTCTTTAATTTTTCATAAACGTTCCTGCGTGCAATTTCGTGCATTTCTTTAAGAACGGATTTATCATTAAAACCCATAACAACGTATTGATGTTTGGGACTAACCGCTCCAACAGAATAACCTTTTTGATTGAACAGAGATATTAAATCTGTTATATAAATTTCATTCTGTGCGTTATTGCTTGAAATATTATCAATCAACTCAGTAAGCTTTTTATAATTAAAAGCATACACACCTGAGTTGAATTCGTTCGTTTCAATCAATTCTTTTTTAGTGTAAGAGTAAGTTTTATTTCTGTAAGTAACTTGGTAGGGTTTATCATCTGGCAATGCTAAAATATCTTTAAACTCCATAATCTGGATTACATTACCATGCCCGTAACTATCTTTTGTTCTTATAATTCTTCCATAAGAATTCAGCAATGGATCGCCTTTATAAATTCCGGTAAGCACCATCATATCATTACCTGAGGCAATAAAATCACTTCTAAACCTTAGCATTGAAGAATCATCTAATAAACCCATATCACCAGGTAATACATAAACAATTCCATTCTCAAAATCATTTTTAATTTCTTTAAGAGCAACCTGTGCCGCGTGTCCTGTTCCATTTTGCTGTTCCTGGTATGCAAATTTGTTGGACTCACGCTTACCGATAACATCTATTACATCAAGAGCTTTAATTCCCACAACAACAACGGTGTTGATATTCTCAATTCCCAATCGACAGGCATTGTAAACACGTTCAACAGTTGGAATCTCCCAGATTTTATGAAGCATTTTTGATGTTTGCGATTTAATTCTTTTTCCATGACCAGCCGCAAGAATAATTGCAACTTCATTTGATGAATTTAATTTTGTAGAGAATTCCTTAGCTTTAGTATAAACTTCTGAAGTTAAATTTTCATTCATATTTATTTCTTGTTAAACTTTTAATTGATGAAATTATTGATTAAAAATTAATTAAAGGCTATTGCTATTCCAAACCTTAACATTTTATTCTTCGACCGTAATTGTTAAATTTGCGCGTCATTTTAATAACATAAAGGATTCTTAATGAATAACAATTTAGCAAAAATAATCTTGGTTTTAGTCGTTTATTCAAGTATGTCGTTCGCTCAATCAAATGGATTTGGATTAGGAATTTTACTCGGGCAGCCAACAGCAATTAGTGCTAAACTATGGACTACTTCTTCTACGGCATTTGATTTTGGATTGGGTTATTCTTTTGAAAGTGAAAACAGAGTTCATATACACGCTGATTATCTGTTTCATGTAAAAAATATTTTTAACACAACCGAAAACATCTCACTGTATTATGGTCCGGGCGCGAGATTGAAGCTTTACGAAAACGATAAATCGAGATTAGGAGTTAGATTTGATGTTGGTCTGGTTTGGATTCCACGAAATGCACCAATTGATGTTTTCATTGAGCTTGCCCCGATAATGGACATAATTCCGGAAACAAGTTTTGCAATGAATGGCGGGATCGGTGTGAGGTATTTCTTTAAATAGAAGTTTTCTGATAAAATATATTTTCAGAATCTATTCTTGAAAGAAATGAGATAAGAAAAACAAAAACGATTGATAACACAACAGAGGTTATAAATCCAGCAAATAAACCAGAAAGAAGAAGTGTTAATACAGAAGCAAAAACAGATGCGGAAAGAGATTTAAATTCTGTATCTGTTTTTTTGTTTCTAAGCTGAGTGAAAGAAGTTTTTGCTATCACCCAAAGCAGAGCAATAAAAGAAATCAATCCAACAATTCCGCTTTCAAAATAAATCTGTAAAAAATCATTGTGCCATCCCCCAATTCCTTTATCAGCAAATTTTTCTTTGAAAGGAAAAATCTGTTGGAAAGTTCTTGGTCCATATCCCAGATACGGATGACTCATGCTGATTTCTTTAGCACCCTGCCAGATTATATCTCTGTCAGAAAGTTGAGTAATATTCTCCACCCTTTGTTCAATCGATGCTGCTGGTTTAGCTATGTAAACAGAAACTCCAATTATAAAAAATAATCCCAGTATAATTATCTGCTTTAAAAGAATTTGTTTGAATACAATGGCCGATAATAACATCAACATAGCAATTGCAATGTTGGCTCTTCCTAATGATGTAACTATCCCGATTAAGATGATTATATGAATGGCAGACCAAAATAAAAATTCAGTATTACTTTTTCTCTTTTTAGGGAAAAACAAGGCAACAGAAAATGCAGCAAGCAGGTAGCTGGAAAAAACTGCGTAGCTTGATGTAAAAGCTTGTGCTCGTTCTACATCATTCAAAAAGAAACGCACACTTCCAACTAAAGACATAACGACAGCACCAATAATAAAGGCTAACATCAAACTTACTACAAGTTTTTTATCTAAAGTTTTTAGATAAAAAGGAATTGCTGCAGCTGATGTGAAAAACAATCCTTCTTTATAAATCGATTCATAACTGCTTTGCGGATATTCTGAAAGAAAGATGGAGATCAATCGAACTAATCCAAAAACAATAATGAACTTCAAAATAATATCAAATGCTTTTTTACGCTCTTCGTGTTTTTCAAATAACCAGAGGATGAACAAAAGTCCAGCTGCTAATTGCATAACAAAAAGAGATAAGACAAAACTGATGGAAAGAACTATAAGGAGTGTAAGAATTATCCGGGAGTTAAATCGACTTTTAACAATCTGTTCTTCAGTTTTCATTTTCCCTAAACTGCATTTCGTAAAGTTTTTTATAGAGACCTTTTTCTTCAGAAATCAATTTATCGTGTGTACCTTTCTGAATTATCCGACCTCTATCTAAGACCAAAATATTTGTTGCGTTTCTTATCGTACTTAATCTATGAGCAATCACAAAAGTAGTTCTGTTAAGCATTAATCTTTCAATAGCTTCCTGAACGAGGATTTCCGATTCATTATCCAATGCAGAAGTTGCTTCATCAAAAATCATTATTTCAGGATTCTTTAATAGTGCACGTGCGATTGTGAGTCGTTGCCTCTGTCCTCCCGAAAGTTTAACTCCTCTTTCACCAATTACAGTATTGTAACCCTGCGGCATTTCGCTAATGAAGTTATGAGCATTTGCTGTTTTTGCCGCCTCAATAATTTTATCTATGGGATAATCTTTTAATCCATAGGCTATGTTTTCTGCAATGTTAGTGTTGAATAAAAATGTTTCCTGAGTTACAATACCCATTTTAGAACGTAATGATTCTATTGTAACATCCTTTATATTATTTCCATCAATTATAATTTGCCCTTCTGTTGGATCATAAAATCTTGGAATCAAATCCGCAAGTGTAGATTTACCACCCCCGCTTGGACCAACTAACGCAATAATTTCTCCACGCTTAACACTAAAGTTTAGATTATCTAAAACTTTCACATCAGAATCTTCGTACTTAAAGGAAACATTTTTGAATTCTATTTCATTCTTAAAATCTTTGAGCTTAATTGCATTCGGAATATTTTTTATATGCGGCTCGATATCTGTTATTTCAAAAATTCTATCCGCCGCTGCACTCGCCTCCTGAATTCTATTATTAACACTTCCCAGCTCTTTAATCGGAGGCATCATCTGAAAGATTGCGAATAAAAATCCTAAAAATTCACTTGCGTTAAGAGTTTTATCTACAAGAACAAGTATTCCACCGTAATAAATAATTACTGCTCCAATTATAACACTTAATATTTCTGTTATGGGTGAAGAAAGATTTCTTATTCGAACTGTTTTTAGAACTAATTTAAAATAACTTTTTGTTTCATTCATGAACCTTTGATTTTCAAATTGCTCCATGCCAAATGCTTTTACGATTTTAACACCAGATATCGTTTCCTGCAGTATGCTTGTTATATCTGCAAGTTTAGTTTGAAGAATAATAGTTTGCTTTTTCAGTTTATTACCGATCCATGCAATTATTAAACTTGCAATTGGAACAATTATAAATGCAAAAAGAGAAAGCTGCCAGCTTATACTGATCGCAATTCCAAGAAAAACAATTATTGTAAGCGGTTCTTTAATAAGATTTGAAAATGTTGTTGAGATGCTTAACTGAATAATGTTAACATCATTTGTAAATCTGGAAATAATATTTCCGACTCTTTCAGATTTAAAATATCCTATCGGCAATTTGTGCAGGTGTTTATAAGCATCATCACGCAAATCCTTCATGGATGCGTATTCAACAAACGCCATAAAATATCCCTGCATGTATCCAAAAATATTTTTAAACAAAAAGGCAGCAAGTATTAAAAAGCAAATCTTAACAAGTACTTCGGGTTTATCACCGCTAAAGACAAAATTATTAAAAGATTGAACTAAATCTTCTTTTAGATTATTTACCCAGTCCGGAAGTATGCCTGAAGTTTTTTCAATGCTGCTTGTTTGCACGGTGGTTTGCTTTGAAGCAGATTCCTGAAATAAAGTATCAAGCAAAGGGATAGTAAGATAAACGGAAATACCATTAAGCATTGCAAATAAGATTGTAAATACAAATGTTAATAGTATGTGCCGCCAATATGGCTTTGTATAAGTAAGTATTCTGTAATATGAATTCAATTTAATTCTTTACTTTATTAAATATTACGAAGACCGCAGCCGCCGTTTATTTTAATTGTCTTATAGTTTGACAAAGATTCAAGTTTGAATATTTCGATATATGAGTCTTTCCCAATACCACTATCAAATATCAGGAAATCACCAATCAGCACAAAGCGTTTGTAACCAGGTGTTTCAAACTTTTTAACTATTTTTTTCTTTTGTAAATCATATATAGTTAAATCCGTTTTTTCTAAATCATTAGAGGTTTGTCTTTGCTGCTCTTTCGATTTATGCAAGAGAATCAAATGCTTATTATTATCAGCCCAACCTAAATTAATTATTTTATTTGATGATATGCCAATCTTTATTTCTTTTTTAGATTTCTGCTGTCGTATGATAATTGAATCCTTTTTTTCAATTACTGAAAACATTTCATTGGGTGAGTTATACTTGAGAGATGGAAGTTTTGTAATCGGATAACCATCTTTTGTTAAATCATAAACATCGGTATTATCAGAGAGCAGCTTACCAAAACGGTTATAAACCTGAGTGTTTTTATTTATATAAGATGCTATCGTTTTATCAATCGAATTTATAACCAGCGTGAATCTATCGTTATCAATCCAGAATGGAATTACCTGAATACCATCTTCTAATTGAGTAATTGATTCGACTTTTTTTATTTCAAAATCTATTCTGTACAACTTGCCCTTTTCAATTGCCGGCTGAGATGATTTTAAACGCTGTTTTCTTTTTGTTATAAAATAACCTGATTTATTATCCGGGGATATTAATAGATCAATAACTCGCTCATCTTCCGAATGCCAGAACACCTTATATTTATCCGTTAAATGATCATATCTGAAAATGGAAGGTCTGCCGGCATAGTTACCAACAAAATAAAAATCTAAAAATTCAGTTAGCTTTGCATTCGCAATTTCCTTGTTCAATTTTTCTTCATCGAGATAACCATTTTTATCATCACTACAAGAAACGAATGCAATTATTATAAAAAAAAGTGTTATTAAATATTTCACAAATAAATTAATCATCCTGCCTAACCTCTTGGATGAAATTGTTTATGCATCTGCTTAATGTAATCACGATCAATGTGAGTGTAAATTTGAGTTGTAGATATATCAGCATGACCAAGCATTTCCTGCACAGCTCTTAGATCAGCACCGCCCTCCAGCAGATGAGTAGCGAATGAATGTCTGAAAGTATGCGGATGAACTTCTTTTTCTATTCCTGCCTCTTTTACATAACGATTAATAATTTTCCACACTCCCATACGCGAAAGTCTTGAACCGCGGGAGTTAAGAAATAAAATATTTTCACTTTTAGATTTTTTCATTAACAATGGTCTGCTTTTTTTAAGATACTCTTTTGCCCATCTGACTGCACTTGAACCAATAGGTATAAGTCTTTCTTTTGATCCTTTTCCAAATACTCTTATGATTTCATCATCAAAAAAAAGATCATTTACTTTTAAGTTAATTAATTCAGATACTCTTGTTCCGCAGGCATAAAATAATTCAAGTATAGCTTTATCACGCACACCTAATTTTTCATTAATGTCTGGTGCTGATAAAATTTGATCAACTTCATTTACATCTAAAACACCGGGCAGTTTTTTTGAAATTCTTGGCGCAGTTATTTTTTCAATTGGATTTTTTAAAATGTATTTATTCTTTAAGAGATATAAGAAAAAACTCTTAAGAGATGAAAAATATCTTGCACTCGATGAGCCGGAAAGACCTAATTCCCTTAATGTTTTAAAGAATTTTCCAATATCATCTGAAGAAACTCTTGAAGGATCATCGATATCAAAATTTTTTAAAAAAGATATGAATGCATTAATGTCATTCTTGTATGACGATACAGTATTTTGAGATAGGTTTTTTTCCAGTTTGATATGAGCAAGATACTCTTTTAGAAACAACTCCATTAGCTGTCTTCTTTTTCTCTATTTATTCCTTGTTCTGCATCTTCCTGCTTTGGATATTTTATTCTTCTGTGATGCTGACTAATCAGAATTGAAAGAAATGATTCCTTCATTATTGATATATCCTTAAAGGTTATAGGAGCGCTATCAAGCTGTCCTTCTTTTAATCTGGAGTTAAAAATATTGTTAATCATATTTTCAACTTTACCGGCATCAGGTTCTGTAATAGATCTTACAGCTGATTCACATCCATCTGCCAGCATAACGATTGCAGTTTCTTTAGAGTCAGGAATTGGACCAGGATATCGGTAATCGTTAACATTTACTTTGTCTTCACCGTAGAGCTTTTTAGCTTTTTCATAGAAGAAAGTGCTTACTGTTGTTCCGTGATGCATAGGAATAAAATCTATTAATTCCTGAGGTAACTTGTGCTGCCTTGCTAATTCTACTCCTTCATTTACGTGCTTAAGAATTAATTTTGCGCTTTCTTCCGGAGGAATACCTTCATGCATATTCTGACTGTTCATCTGGTTTTCAACAAATCCCTGAGGCTCAAGTGTCTTACCAATATCATGGTAGTACGCACCAACTCTGGCAAGTAATGCGTTTGCACCAATTTTTTCTGCTGCAGCTTCAGCAATTGTTCCCATTGTCATTGAATGATTAAAAGTACCAGGGGCTTTTCTTGCAAGTTCGCGTAACAATGGTCTATCAAAATTAGAAAGTTCTAACAGAGTTAAATCTGTGGTTATATTAAATAGTCTTTCAAAGAAAATTAGTAATCCATAAGTAAGCACGGGACTTATAAGTGCATTTGATGCCGCAAAAGCAAATTCAATCATCATCGATTCCGCCGGGGCAAATCTTTCCAATCCAAATGCAAGTATTGATGCGGTATAACCAATTAATATAAAAAGGAATGAACGAAAAATTTGTGTTCGATTCTTAATATCACGCACAGTGTAAACGGATAATCCACCGGCAATAAAATTCATTGCCATAAAAGTATAGTCATTACCTCTTAGCGCACCAACAATTAAGGAAAGTATAACAGTTAAATAAAATCCGACTCTGCTATCAAACACTATAGTAAAAATCATTGATGCGGCTGGAACAAAAATTAGAAAGTGTATTGGCGCTTTTATCGCAATATGATTTATAAGGTATGTTACAAACGATACGAATACAACCAATATAGAAATCAATACAATTTTAGTGTTATCATAAAAGATTTTTTTTCTGAACAGAAATAAATAGATAGCCAGAATAGCTATCAGAAATGCGATGTGCAAAAACTTTCCAATCAACTGTAAGATAATTCCTTCAGAACCAATAGATTCTCCTTTTGCCTCTTTGTAGGATTCTATTTTTAGTTTTGCCTGCTTGGTAATTCGATCGTGCTTTGCAATAATTCTTTCATTCTCATTAACAATGCCTGTATACTTTGAAATATTATTTTTTGCCTGCTCGATTTCTAACTTAGTTGCCTCTTCATTAAATACAATATTAGGATTAACAAAATGAGAAGTAAACTCAATTAACGCTTCCTGAATATCCTCAGAATAATTTAGCTGCCTAATCCTATTTCGGGCTTCTCTTCTTGCCTCATCATAAAAATAGAATTTATTTGTTGGTTCGATCCTATCAATATTCCCAACTCTTACCGCTATGCTGTCACGAACATTAGCATCACTTTCTAAACTCAGAATTCCGTGCTTGCTAAGAGCACCCGAAATTACTCCGGCGGAGGCAAAAATTTTATTTAATAAATTATCCCTTCCTCCATTTAATTCTCTTTGCTGTTTACGTATTGTTAAGAATCTTGTAAACGCTTTTGAACTTAAAAATGTTGGATTTAAATAAGGAATGGTTTGTTTATCGATATTCTCATCAATCGCACCAATTATATAATCTGCAAATGCTTTTAAAGAATCACTGCCTTTTGAGCCGAGATTATTAAACACCGGATAAACCGATTTTTCAGCATCTAAAACTTCTTTTTGGTAAGTCTGTTTTTCTTTTATTATTGGAAAGCTGAAAGGAGCAATCAAGTCGTCATTTGTCCAAATGGCACCTTCGGAAACTTCGGATTCAATTGACTCACCTTTAGGAAACATCATAACTATCAGGATAACAGTTATGAATGCAATAATTATTTTTCTTTTAATTCCTGTTTGCTTTACAATATTTTGTTCTTCATTCATATTTAGTCATTCTTAGATTTTAATAAGGCTTCTAAAAAGTCTATCACGCCTTCTTCGTTATTTGATTTGTCAAGAACATAGTCTGCCGCTTTTTTTAATTCGGGTATTGCGTTCCTGGGAGCAATTTTTATTGCTTTCGATTCAAAAAGACTAATATCATTATACCAATCACCTAAAACCGCTGTATAGTTCTCTTTAATTTTTAGATACTTAAGTAAACGCCTCATCGCTTTACCTTTAGAGGAACCGGATCTTCTTACTTCAAGATAATAAATTCCTTCGTGAGTTTGTGATCTGAAAAATGAAACTGAAGTCCCAAATGTTAATGGAAAACTTAGTTTATCTCTGATATACTCAACTGTTCGTCTTTTATCACCTGCAAAAACAATCTCCAATGTTTTATCTGTAAAATCATCATAAGAATCAACCTCTTTATATACAGCACCAAACTTATTCATAAGTTTAGGGATAACTGAGTTTTGTTCAGTATAATAAATTGCTTCTGAATGACAAAGAGCAATGTTTAGAAGATATTTTTCCGAATATTCAATTGCCTTTTTAACATGGTTTTCGTTTAAAAAAGATCTATAGATAAATTCTTTTCCGGCAATACTTTTTATTGCAGTGCCATCAAGAGAAATTAATGGTGAGTAAATTTTAAGTTCTTCTGCCAAGGGAACTAATGCAGAATGCAAACGCCCGGATGCAAACGAAAAAAGTACTCCGCATTTTTTTAACTGCATTATAATTTTTTTTGTCCGCTCACCAATTTCCCCCTCATCATTTACCAGGGTACCATCAACATCAAAGATTACAAGTTCTATTTTTTTAAGCTTTTCTAAATCAAACATTTTATTTTACTACAGTTTTCCAGCCAATTTTTGAAAGATTGATATAAATAATTGAGACTGAAATCATTGCTACAATCAGGTACACTAGAAATTCTGCATAATCACCTAATATCAATTTTCCAGTTCCGAATAAAATCGAGTAAACTAAAATAACTCCAATTAACCAGTTAATAAACAATCTAAAAAATCCTGAATCACTCTCCACATCTGGTAATTTAGACGAAATCTTTTTCCACATTATGCCGCCGGGATGAATTTTTCTGTAGAATGAAAAGAGAACTTCTTCACTTGTTGGTTTTGTTAAGAATGTAACTATTACCCAAACTAAAGTTGTGCCGGGTACAATTATAAATAAGCTGTACGGAAAAAGTATTCCAACACTTTTTAGAATTGGAAAAATTACAAACGGGGTTATCATTGCAGATATTTCTGACCAGGCATTTATTCTCCACCAAAACCATCTTAAAATTAGAACTAATCCAACACCTGCACCGCATTCAATTATAAAAGCCCAAGCTCCCGATATTTTACTTATGAACAAAGTAACGACCAGAGAAACGAACATAAGAATAATTGTAGCAATTCTAGAGGATAAAACATAATGCGATTCTGTTTTATCTTTAGTTACAAATCTTTTATAAAAATCGTTTATGATATAGGACGTTCCCCAATTTAATTGTGTTGCTATCGTACTCATATAGGCGGCAAAAAAAGCTGCTACTAATAATCCTTTTAATCCTGCAGGAAGAAAATCACGCATCGCATAAATAAAACCCATACCTTTTTGTGAATCAGAAAGATCTGGATAAAGCACAAATGAAGCTAATCCAACTAAAATCCAGGGCCAGGGTCTTATTGCGTAATGTGCAATCTGAAAAAATAACGTTGCAAATAAAGAATGCTTTTCATCTTTTGCAGACATCATTCGTTGAGCAACATATCCGCCGCCGCCGGGCTCTGCACCGGGATACCACGATGCCCACCAAATTATTCCGATGTAAGCGAGAAATGAAAATAGAGACATTGAAAGCATTCCTGCTGCCGATGGAACATCTGATATGGTTGGAAAAAATTCAAATGCATAATCAGGAAGATTTTGTTTTAATCCTGCAATGCCGCCAATCTGCGGAGAATTAACAACTATGATTGCAAGAACAATACATCCAAACATTGCGATAAAAAATTGAAATGCATCAGTAATTACTACACCCCACAAACCTGAAATTGCAGAATAAACTGCAACTAAAATCATACAGCCAAACACATACAACATCACTAATGATTCATCAATACCAAACATTCCTTGCAGTATTGATGACATTGCCTTGTTTACCCAGCCAATAATAATTACGTTCATAAACAAACCAAGGTACAATGCACGGAAGCCCCTTAAAAATCTTGCGGGCTTGCCGGAGTATCTTATCTCTGCAAATTCAGCTTCAGTCATTATCCCTGCCCGGCGCCATAATCTTGCAAAGAAAAAAACAGTAAGCATTCCGCCGAAGGCAAAGTTCCACCATATCCAGTTGCCTGAAATTCCATTTTTAGCAACAAGCTCAGTAACGGCAAGTGGAGTATCGGCGGCAAATGTAGTTGCTACCATTGAGATTCCTGCTAAGTACCATGGTAGATTTCTTCCGGAAAGAAAAAAATCATTGGTGCTTTTGCCAGCTCTTTTAGAATAAATTAAAGCGATGGAAACAGAAAAAATGAAGTAAGCAATTACAATTAAATAGTCTATTAATTCCACATTTACCTCTTTGGTACGTTATCTGTTTTTTATGCGGGAAATGTTTTTTTACAATGATAAATATAAGGTTTAGTTGCTAAAATGGATACGCTAGCTTAAACAATTCTATCTTGATGAGTGTGAATATTTTTGATGATTAAATTATGGAATTGATTGATTTTAAAACTTTAAGGGAATAATTATAGTTCTCATTTAACTTATTGCAATGTTTTAAGTTTTAAATCTTTTTTGAAAACATCGATGCCAAATTGCCAACAAGAAGAGTTACGCAGACACCAATGAGAATAAACCACGTCCAGGCAACAACTTTAAAAAATATTATGAAACTCATTATTACAATTGCAGAAATAAATCCGGCAATAGCATGATTTTGCTGAATTTTTTTGTTCGATAATCCTAAAAGAAAAGTACCAAGCAGCCCGCCGTATGTAAATGATGCGATACTTAAAGCAATCTCAACAACAGCTTTAGAACTTTCCATAAATATAAAAGCAGAAAAGATCAGCATTACTGCCCAAAAGATTGTCAGAAGTTTTGAGTACAATAAATTCTTTTTTTCATCAATAGATTTTTTGAATGGAATGTATAAGTCCATCATAACAGAGGATGAAAGCGAAGTAATTGATCCTGCAAGTGTAGAAAGTGCAGCGGCAAACAATCCGGCAATAATAATTCCCTTTACGCCGGATGGTAAAACTTCAATTATAAACTTAGAAAATATTTCATCAGACTTGACATTAAGTGGACCGTAGTATGCATAAAGCAAAACTCCGACAGCTAAGAAAAGTGCAAACTGAAAAATTATAATCACGCCGGTAGTAATGAGTGCTTTCTTACTTTCAACTAAATTTTTTGCAGCAAGTAATCTCTGCACAATAAGCTGATCAGTTCCGTGAGATGACATTGAGAGAAATGCACCCCCAATCAATCCGCTTAACAGAGTATATGGTTGGGAGAAAAATCCTGCAAAACCGGTATCAAACCCTAAATTAAAAATGTTAAGCTTGGAAGAGATTTCTGATGATGAAAATATAACTCCAATATCGCCGGGAATATTAATTAACAAAAATATTCCAGCTAAAATTGCACCACCTAGATAAATGAACATCTGAATTGCATCAACCCAGATAACGCCTTTTAATCCGCCGGTAAAAGTATAAAGCAGTGCGACACATGCAATTATAATTATTGCAATCATTGGAGAAATATCCAGCATTAAATAAAGCGGAATAGCAGTAGCAAAAAGCCTTACACCATCCGCAGCAGTTCGGGTAAATAAAAATGTTACTGATGCTAATGAACGGGTTTTATTTCCAAATCTTTTTTGAAGATATGAATATGCGGTTGATAGTTCGCCTTTGTAATAAGCGGGCAAAAAGAATTGTGCAACAATTATTCTTCCAATTAAATATCCAAAAGTTAATTGAAGGAAATTTAGATTTGTTAAGTAGGCAAGACCGGGAATTGAAATAAAAGTTAAAGTGCTTGTTTCGGCGGCAACGATTGAAAAACTTATTACCCACCAGGAAACTTCCTTTGAGCCGATAAAATAATCTTTAACAGTTTTTTGTTTACCCCCGATTATTTTTCCAAAGGCAGTAATGCCAATTAGATATAAAACAATTATTGCATAGTCTAAAGCGGAAACGTGCAAATACTATTTTCCCAACTCAGCAAGTGCATGCTCAACAGTATCTGTAACAGGAAGCACTCTATCTAATTGAGTAATACTAATAAGCTTCTGTACTTTTTCAGATGGCGCAGCAAGTCTTATCTGTCCTTCGTTTGCGGATACAATTCTGTTAGCAACAAGTATGGCGCTTAAGCCGGAACTATCACAGCTTTCAACTTCGCTAAGATCTATTATCAATTTGTTTACCCCTTCAACTTTTAAAATCATTGTAAACTCACCTTTAAGCAAACCCGAAATACTTGTATCCAATCGTTTCTCGTTTAACTTAAAGACTGTGATATCACCAACACGTTTTGTTTCGAAGTTCATATTATTACCTTAAAACATTTTTAAACAATTTAAAAAATTAGCGTAAGATTTTTCCGGCTCAATATCTCTGTTAGAGATTTGAAAATTATAAAATTTATCGGCACCTTTTTTAGCAAACCCGATTCTAATTTTAGCCTTAACAAGATTTGAAACATAGCTGTAGAATAGATCATCTTTGCGATTAAGGTCAATTACGCCATCAAATTTCATTTCAGATAATTTTTCAATCAGCTTGTGAGAAGGAAGATCAAGTTTATTCAAATCAGCAATTCCAAACTCCATTGCTTTATTCCTGAATTTAGCCGGCAATAAACTTATGCGGTAATCTCTTGTTAATATTTTTATAGATTTATTTAGATGTTCAAGATGCTCAATAACCAGATAACTTGCTCTAAAATCTTTTTCATCCTCAGGCATAAGGATTAAAAACGAGCCCGATCTTTTTAATGCTTCCGAAAAATCCTGTTCGTTAAGAACAAGATTTTTTAATCTTCTTGAAATTAAAAATCTAGATACATTTTCTTTAATTAGATCAATCATAATTATTCATTTTCTTCAAGCATTTTTAGAAACGTGTTTTCATCCAGCACTTTTACACCAAGCGAATCTGCCTTCGTTAGTTTTGAACCGGCTTTTTCGCCTGCAACAACAAAATCAGTATTTTTACTTACACTTGATGTTACTTTGCCGCCCAGCGCAATAATTCTTGCACCTGCCTCATCACGTGAAAACGCAGAAAGAGTACCTGTTAACACAAAAGTTTTTCCTGTTAAAGCTGATTGCACAATTACTTTTTTTTCTGATGTAAAAGTTAAGCCTGATTTACGTAATTCTTCAATCAGTTTAAGATTATTTTTATCCGAGAAAAACTGTTTAATACTTTTACTTATACTAGGGCCAATTTCATAAATGGCAGAAATTTCTTCTTCGCCTGATGCAATAATATCATCAATTGAGTTAAAATGATCTGTAATTTTTTGTGCCGCACCCGCTCCAACATATCTAATTCCAAGTGCAAACAATACTTTTGAAAACGGCTGTGATTTACTTTTCTCAATTGACTTTAACAGATTATCTATACTTTTCTCGCCCAATCTTTCAATCTTTGTTAACTCATCACGCCTATCTTTTAATTTATAAATATCAGAAAAGTGAGTTATAAATCCTTTATCTACAAATAGATCGATCAGCGCATCTCCAAGTCCTTCAATATCCATTGCCCCGCGTGATGCAAAATGAATTAACCGTCCTTTTATTTGAGCTGAACACTCGGGGTTTTCACAATAGAAAGCAACTTCATTTTCTGGTTTAAATAATTTTGAATTACAAACCGGACATTTTTCCGGCGGAAGTGTCGGCTGACTCTTCTTCGGGCGTTCACTCAAAACAACAGAAACAACTTTAGGAATTACATCACCGCCCTTTTCTATAACAACCGTATCACCCGTTCTGATATCTTTACGCTGTATTTCATCATAGTTGTGAAGAGTTGCACGGCTTATAGTTGAACCTGCAAGTTTAACCGGTTCTAACTCAGCAACAGGAGTGATAGCGCCTGTTCTACCGACCTGCCATGTAATTGCATTTAATTTTGTGAAAGCCTGCTTTGCCTTAAACTTATAAGCAACAGCCCATCGCGGTGATTTTGCAATGCTGCCCAATAATTTTTGCTGGTGCATTGAGTTTACTTTAATTACAGCACCATCAATTTCATATTCAAGTGTATCACGAATTTCCTCAAACCTGCTGCAAACTTTTAATACTTCCTCAATGCTTTTGCAGACTTTATACTGAGGATTAATGGTAAACCCGAGTTTGCTTAATAACTTTAAGTTTTCTTCTTGTGATTCAAATTCCTCATCAATACTTATCAGTGAATAAAGAAAAACATTTAACTTTCTTGCAGAAACAACTTTTGGATCTTGTAACTTTAGTGTGCCGGCAGTTGAGTTACGCGGATTTGCAAAAAGTTTTTCGCCTTTGGCTTCCCGCTCTTCGTTTAACTTATCAAAATCTGAGATGCGCATATAAACTTCACCGCGGACCTCAAAATTTTTAAGCTTGTACTTTTTTTCTTTACTAAGATCAATCTTTAAAGGAACAGAGCGGATAGTTTTAATATTGTTCGTTACCTCTTCCCCAACAGTTCCATCGCCGCGTGTAGCGGCAGTTTTTAAAAAACCATTAACATAATTAATGCTTACAGAAGCACCATCTATTTTTAGTTCAACAACATATTCAACTTTTTCAGAATCGGGTAAGCTCTCTTTAACCCTGCGATCAAAATCAAACAAGTCCTGCTCATCATATGTGTTTGCAAGACTTAACATTGGAATTTTATGTTTTACAGGATTGAATTCCTTCGTAAGATCTTTTCCAACACGCTGCGTCGGAGAATCGGGAGTAATTAAGTGCGGATTTTCATTTTCAAGTTTTTCTAATTCCTTAACAAGCTTATCATAACTTTCATCGCTTATAACCGGTTCTGTTAAAACATAATAATTATAATCGTGTTTTATAATTTGATTACGCAGTTCCTCAATTTTTTTTTCAACAGAAACAGACATTTACTATTGCTCTAATTTTGGAGGTGCATTTAAGTAAACAATTCCTGTTTTATCTAATTTAAAATGTCTAACCGAGCCGGCACGTCCTGTAAAATCAACGGGTTGATTATTCAACTGTAATGTAACTCCGCCGGAATTACCAACGGTTGCCTTAAATTCTCTTGCAGCGGCAACACTAAATTTTAAATTAGGACTAAGAGTAAATTCCTGTGTGCGATTATTGTCCAGCACAACAAAAACCCATGAAGTTTCTTTTGCATAAAAAGTAAGATAAAGACTATCAGATGCGACGGGAAGCATTGTACTATCGCTAATGATCTGTTCAAGCGGTTCATCCTCAACATATCTTTGATTACTTTGTTCAATCACTTCATCAATCGGAGTTTCTTCAACAATTATTTTATCGCTTTTATTAAAAACAAAAAAGTATAATAACGCAGCAACAACAATTAATCCAATTCCGCCCAAACCAAATATCATAAGCTGACTTTTAGCTTTGCTTTCATCATCACTTGATTTTTGCTTTTGTTCATCAACGTAAGATTTTAATGGAGGTGTGGATTTTACAACCGGCTTTGGAGTTTCGGATTTAGGTGATTCTTCTTTAGGAACTTCTATTTGCTTTATTTCTTCTGCCGGCAACGGCGGATTAGGATCAAACTCCAGTCCCTCTCTTGCGGCTTCAAATTTTTTAATTGTCAGGTTTTCATCAAGTCCAATAGTTTTAGCATACTGTTTAACAAACGCCTTTACATAAAGATCAGGAAGAAAAGAAAAATTTCCCTGATCAATAGCTTCAAGAAATTTAAGATCAATTCTTGTTTTGGTTGCCATTTGTTGAAGCGTTAAGCCGGCACTTTCTCTTTGTTGTCTTAGTTCATCTGCAAATTTATCGAGCATAATTTTTCTTAATAATTGTTATTCAATTCTAATTAGCTTAGCAGCAAAAGCTCCATCCATCTGATGTTTTTGCGGCAGTGTCTGGATACATTCATTTTCATCCAACAGTGTATCAGCAACTTTTCCTTTTGCCGATTCAAATTTAAAGTTTGGATGTGATTCAAGAAACTTTTTTACCACTTCAAAATTTTCTTCGGGTTCGAGAGAGCAGGTACTGTAGACTAATACGCCGCCAACTTTAACCAGTGATGCTGCTTTGCTTATTAATTTAATCTGCATTTCCTGCATTCTTCTTAAATCAAAAATATCTTTTTTCCATTTTATATCCGGCTTTTTAGAAAGCGTTCCGGTACCGCTGCAAGGCACATCTGCAAGCACACGATCGAATGGTTCAGATTCAAATTCTAATGCGTCGCTTTCTACAGTTGCAACACATGTTAAACCCAGCCGTTCATTATTTTTGCGAACCAATTTTAATCTGGCTTCATAACGATCAATAGCAGTAATCTTTCCGGTGTTATTCATTAACGAACCAAGATAAGCTGTTTTACCGCCAGGTGCTGCACACATGTCAAGAACATTCATTCCCGGACTAACATCCAATAATCTAACTGCCAAGCCGGCGCTTTCATCCTGAATATTAAAATATCCTTTTGTATAATAATCCCATGCTGTAATGTTAGTTAGATTTAGCAACTGCACAAATTCACTAAGAAATTTTCCGGGACGATATTTAAGATTAACCTGACTCAACAAAGTTTTAAATTCGTCCGGTTTTGTTTTAATTGCATTTACTCTTAATGTAAGATAAGGTTTTTCATTGTTGGCGTTTAATAATTTTTCTGTTTCTTCCCTGCCAAATCTATCAAGATAACGCTTAACCATCCAAGCTGGATGGGAATAGTATGCAGTTAAATATCCAACAATATCTTCATTGGGATCAGGATACCTGATAGCATTTTTATTTCTGATAATATTTCTAAGAATTGCATTTGTAAGATCGGCTGGTTTTTGACCCTGCAGTTTTTTTACAAACTCAACTGCTTCATTAACAGCAGCGTGATCAGGAATTCTGTCTAAAAACAAAATCTGATAAAGAGCAACCCGTAAACCGTTTTTAAGATTTGGAATTGCTTTAGAAAATTGTCCCTTATAAAAACCGTTAAGAATCCAATCTAATCTTCCCATCCACCTTGTAACGCCGTGTACAATTTCATAAAGAAGAGCTTTGTCAGGTCCGTTAAGTTCGGCATCCCGTAATTCATTATCTAAAAGTTTTTCTAGATATGCATCTGTTCTTTCTACGCGATTAAGAATTTTAACCGCAAGCCCGCGAACGCCAGCATATAAATCTACAACCTTATGCTCTTCTAAATGCCCGGTATTGGATTGTTCGGTGCCCTGTTCATTCTGTTCTTCAATTTTATGTTCTATATTTTGATCTAAGTTCTCTTCCAATTAATAGCCTCTTTTTTCTCTGTCATTTTTTGTTAAATCAAATATTGTATTAAACATCAATTCATCTTTTTTCTCAAAATCAATTTTTCTTCTGCTTGTTACAATCTTTGCTGTTTCAATTGCTTTTTTAATATCATAAACTGTTGATGATTCATCCCCGCCCCAGGTAAAAGACGGAATATATTTTTCCGGAAAACCCGATGCAAATATATTACAAGAAAATCCAACAACAGTACCAGTATTAAACATTGTATTTATTGCGCTCTTGGAATGATCCCCAATCATTAAACCAAGAAACTGCGAGCCTGTGTTTACTTCTTTACCACTTAGTTTAATTCTTATTTTAGAATAATTATTCTTCAGATCGCTGTTGTTAGTATCTGCACCAAGATTAACCCAGCTTCCGATGTAGGAATGCCCAATAAATCCTGCGTGCTGTTTGTTTGAATAATCCATAAAAACAGACTGCTCTACTTCTCCACCAACCTTACAAACTTTTCCTATCGATACATTTTCATAAATAGCGGCGCCGCTTTTTATCCTTGATGATTTGCCGATAGAACAAGGACCTTCAATAACAGCATTGGGATAGATGAAAACATTATCATCAATAATTATAGGCCCGTTTGATGCATCCAAAACAACGCCGGGTTTAATCGTAACATCTTTACCTGCAAATATATTTTCTTTATTGATTATATGAACAGATGAATTAATCTTTTCAACAAAGTTTTCCCTGGAAATATTTTTAAAGTAATTAAAATCCTCAATTATTTGTTTACCGTTATGGTTTATAATATCCCACAAATAGTTTGCACATTTAAGATCAAGAATTTTAATCGGCAGTCCGTTAAAATCGTTTACAGAAAAAAGATCTTTAAGATAATTTATTTTATGCTGCAGGTTTGTACCGGATAAGTATGCGGCAATAACAGTTTCTTCATTTACAAAAACTTTATCCTCTGCGGGCAGTAACGGTAAAAGCTCAGATAAATTTTCGGGGGCAATTAATCTTCCGTTAATAAACAAACAATCGTTATCTTCAATCTTATTAACCGGGTAATTTGGATTTTGATGCTGTACAATTTCTGCAAGATATGGACGGCAATGAAGTGATACTTTTACATCACCATAACCCCGTATGATTTTTTCTTTTAGTGTATCAATACCGCATAACAAATCATACACCGGGCGGGAAAAAACCATCGGCTCAAAGTTTGAGTAGTTTACATCTTCAAAAATGCAGATTTGCATATTGTTTTCTATCCTTTTTAAAAAAGTACAACAGAATTTAACATTTTTTGCGGTAAGATTCCTTAGGATAGTTGATGCATCCAGGTTATGAATTTAGCATGGTTTTAGAGTGCGGAGTGGCAGAATGCTGGAGTTTTGGAGTAAGGGAATTAGAAATTGAAAGGTACTGGATGCTGGATTTCTGAGGAGTGATGGAATATTGGAGTGTATAAAGTGAAAAAGAATAATGAATATCGATTAACGAATTATTAACTGATTACTCACCTTACACAAAATGGAGAGACGGTATCTTTTTATAGGTTAATTCAGTAATCAGATTGAAATTTAAATGTTATTATTGTTTAAAAATTTGTTAGAAAATAAAGGTGTTATCTTTTTGCCAATTGCTTTTCTGCATAACGTAATCCGCTAAGTTGTAAAAGAAGTTAGGCTTAAATTTTTTTACAAAGAATTTTATGTTTTGTCAGAAATCCTCCATCTTATAAATGCATACTAAAAAATATTAATTTCAAAAATGATTTGACATCATAAATACTTTAAGTTAGTTTACAGGTAGATATAATCGCTTTTGGGTTAAAAGTGCCAAAGAAAAAACTTCTAGATCAGGTTCGTGATGAGCTAAGGGTGAGGCATTATAGCTTACGAACAGAGAAATCATACGTTAGTTGGATAAAGAGATTTATCCTCTTCCATAACAAAAGACATCCAAACGAAATGGGCGCCGAAGAGATTCGTGCGTTCATTAATCATCTAGCAATAAACGATCATGTTTCATCATCCACACAAAATCAGGCTTTGCAGGCAATTTTATATTTGTATAAAAATATTTTAAAGCAAGAAGTGGGCTGGATAAATGAAATTGAAAAAGCTGCACGCACAAAACATATACCAGTAGTGTTTTCAAAAGCAGAAGCAAAATTAGTTTTAGAAAATATGCATGGGGTTTTACAACTTATTGCCTCACTGCTTTACGGAGGCGGTTTAAGGTTAAATGAGTGTTTAAGATTACGGATTAAGGATATTGATTTTGATTACAAGCAAATTATAATACGTGATGGCAAGGGTGAGAAAGATAGAAGAACAACTTTACCGGAAAGATTAATTCCTGCGCTGCAAGCACAAATAAAGAATGTAAAAAAAATTCATCTTGAAGATTTAAAAGTGAACAAGGGAGCAACTGTTTTGCCTTACGCATTAAGAAAAAAATATGTTAACGCCGCAAAGGATTTTTCCTGGCAATTTCTATTTCCCTCCGGTTCGTTTGTTATTGACGAAGAGAGCAAACAGGAATATCGTTATCATACGCATAGTTCAACTGTTCAAAAGGCAATTAAGGATGCAGTAAAAAAAGCAGGATTATCCAAGCCCGGAAGTCCCCATACATTCAGGCACAGTTTTGCCACTCATCTTTTAGAAGCGGGTTATGATATAAGAACTGTTCAGGAATTATTGGGACATAAGGACGTAAGAACAACTATGATTTATACGCACGTATTAAACAAAGGCGGATTAGGCGTTAAGAGTCCTTTGGATTAAAATAAAAATATTTATTTGAGTGATATACCGAATATAATTCCGCATATCACTCAGTAGATTTAAGAATAGATTTTACAACAAAGTTTATTTATAGTTTCTTTTGTAAATAAACGCATTAAATAACGCAGAACATTTTTTTGTAGTATTACTAATAATAATTCGGCATTACGCGCAAGAATTATTAAGTAATATGAAGAAGTGATTCTGTATAATTATTAGTTAGGCAACTAAATAAGGAAGATGTTCGATATGAAAAAAGAAATATTATCAATCGCTTTATTTTTTATCCTCATATTATTTATTGGTTGTACTAATGTTGAAAAACAAGAATTGGATAAGGGTAAATCTGCATTTGATAAAAAAGATTATAAAACAGCAATAGAATATTTTAAGAAAGCACTAAAAGAAAATTATCAAAATTCTGAAGCCTATTTGCTTATCGGTCGTGCATACTTAGAAATGGAAGGAGATAATTATAATTCCGCGATCGATTATCTAAACAAATCATTAAAGTATAAACCAGATAATCCCGAAGCACTAGTATATTTAGGGGATGCACATCAGCAAAGGTATTCAG
Source organism: Ignavibacteriaceae bacterium (assembly GCA_044227615.1). Lineage (GTDB taxonomy): Bacteria > Bacteroidota > Ignavibacteria > Ignavibacteriales > Ignavibacteriaceae > IGN3. Next base: position 6,848 of record JBGAWM010000018.1, on the reverse strand, counting down.
ATATTATTAATATCAACGAATTTTTTAAGCTGTTGGAACGGGGAATGATGCCAGTTTCTGAAAAGGCAATTGAATACTATCAAAAAGCTATAAATATAAATCCAAATTTTGCCTTACCTTACTATAGATTAGGTGCAACATATGGTTTTAGAAAAAATGAATTAGATGAAGGTATTAATTTTTATAAAAAGGGAATGTCAATTAATGATAATTATACTCGTGTTTACTTAAACATTGGAGATTTATATTTCAGAAAGGGCGACATTGATGAAGCAATTAACTACATAAAAAGAGAAATTTATCGTGATCCTGCTTTACTTGATTCGTATTTTAAGATTGCATACTGTTATATCAATAAGAAAGATTATAACACAGCAATCAATTATTTGGAAATGTTATCTCAAAGGAATCCCAATTATGAAGGTTTGAATTACGCATTCGGGATTGCTTATCAGAATATTGATAAAACGAAATCGATAGAATATATGAAAATTGCTGCAAGATTAGGTGACAGTAATGCTAAAGATTGGTTGAAAAAACAAAAATTAAATTGGTGATCCTTTTATGAAATTATATAAGTTTCGATCTTTAGAGAAGATTGAAAGAATTCGAGATATACTTTTAAACAATAGATTTCATATGGCAAGATGGAAAGAATTAAATGATCCTATGGAAGGATTCTTCCATTATATAATTTATGATACAGAACTATCATATAAAGAAAGAATTCGACAATTTATTAATTATAAAAATGAATTAAAGATTTGTTCATTTTCTAACACATTCCACCCAATTCTCCTTTGGTCACATTATGCAAATCATCATAAAGGTATTGCTATTGAAATTACTTTAAATCCCGATCACTATTCCAATTTATACCAAGTTAAGCATGGGAAAAATATCCCTGAATTAAACTTTGATTTGTCACCATCACCGATTGATGTATTAAGAAGCAAAATCAATCATTGGGCGTACGAAAGAGAATATCGAGTAATTGATAGACGTGATACTGTTACAATCGAAAAAATAACTGGAGTTTATTTTGGTTTGAGAGTTGAAAATGAAGATAAAGAAAGAATTAAACTTATGGGCAATTCTCATGTTCAGTTTTATGAAACCAAAATTGATTTTAATAAAAATAAAGTAGTAAAAAAAATGTAGATGTTGCCTAACCCGTGCCTCAAGCCGAAAGCGTTTTCGCATTTGGCTTTTGTGCAGTTTAAAAGTTTGTAGTTCCGTTTCGGCATTGGTGTTAGGCGTGGGTTGTAAGTAAAAGTTTGTTATAATTAAAAAGGTATTTAAAAATGTGGCACTGTTGTGTTGGGCTTCGGCTTAGGCACAACGTCGTTAGGCTTCTATGAAAGGGCATTTTATGAAGACTAAATTTATTTTATTGATTTGTTTGGTTGCATCTATAAAATTTCTTTATCCGCAAGAAATAGGTTGGATATCACAAAACCCGTTTCCTCCAAATCAATGGATTGAATTCACTACAGTTTTTTTCCTGGATGATTCAACCGGTTGGGTTGGCGGTGGCTGGCCACGCAAGATTTTAAAAACAGTTGATGGCGGAAACAACTGGAATCTTCAATCTCTTCCACCTAGCGATACTACTCAATGGATTTCATCAATTTATTTTTTGACTAATAATAAGGGGTGGGCTGTTGGTGGAGAAAATGGAGGAGAAAACGGAAAAATAATATTTACCAACAATGGTGGTTCAGAATGGCAAGATTTTCCTGTTAACGGAATAAAATTTTTAAATTCAATTTTATTTGTTAATGAGGATACTGGTTTCATTACTGGTAATGAGGGAATTATTTTGAAGACGACTGATGCTGGTAACTCCTGGATATCAAAAAATAGTGGTACAAATATGCGCCTTAATAAACTATTTTTTATATCCCCCTTAATTGGCTGGGCAGTCGGTGAAAATGTTGCGTTACAAACAACTGATGGAGGGGAAAATTGGTCAACTATTGTTCTTGACCCTAATTATTATGGAGATTATAGAAGCATATTTTTTGTTTCAGAATTAAAAGGTTGGATTTTAGGGAGTAATTTTTTGTATACAACTGAAGATGGCGGGGTGAATTGGTCTAGACGATTCTTAAATTATGATTATATGCTTTCCATTGTTTTCCAAACACAAAATACTGGATGGATTGTCGGTAGTAATGGTGTAATATTAAAAACAACTGATGGTGGAATAAATTGGGGAAGACAGATATGCCCTACGGTGCAAAATTTGGTTTCCGCATTTTTTATATCTCCAATGACGGGATGGGTTGTCGGTAACTATGGGACTATCTTAAAAACAATTGATGGGGGCGGAATAACTTCAGTGGAATATAATGGTAATTCAGAGTTGTCCCCAGATTATTATCTATCTCAAAATTATCCAAATCCTTTTAATCCAGAAACAATTATAGACTATTCAATTCCAGAATATTGTTTGGTTAGCTTAAAAATTTATAATGTTTTAGGGAAAGAAATCTTAACACTTGTTGAGAAAGAGCAGCCTAGAGGCAGTTATAAAATTAGTTTCAATGGCAGTGATTTATCAAGTGGAATTTATTTTTATAAAATAAAAGCAAATGCATTTAGTCAAACAAGAAAATTTGTACTTTTAAAATAAAGCCTAACAAGCGCCTCAACCCGACCGCCATTTTAGTTCGGTGGTTTTATAATTATTGGCGCTTTATTTTTGTTCGGCATTTTGTTCAAAGTGTTCGTTCAAATTAATTAACTTACAAACTGCACTTGCTGATGCAAGTTAAGTGCAGTTTGTTTAATCATTGGCATTTGTGCTTTACTCGGCTTCCTTGTTATGGGCGGCGGGTTAGGCGCAACGTCGTTATATTGCAAAAAACAATAATAGGTGATGTTATGAAAAATTTATTATTTGTTTCAATCTTAGTTACATTTCTATCTGGCTGTGATACTAACGAAAATGATTACTCAAGAATCCAACCATTCGGGGCTGCAAAAATTGAAAACATTTCAATCTCTGGAAACCAAGTTACTGTGACAACTGTTTATGGTACACCAACTCCTTGCTGGTACTTTTATCGCAATGAAATTACAAATGATGGTAATGTTTTTACTTCAAAAGTTTATGGTAAAGACGATGGAGATGTTTGCATTCAAATGACCGGTTCATTTAATCGTGAAGAAATAATTCTTTTCCCAACTAAAGGAGTTAAAACTCTAAGATTTTGGCAGAATGATTCTACTTATTTAGACACAACGATTACTTTACAATAGGTTATAAAGTATTATTATGAATATTTATGAAATGAAGTGGTCGAATGATGAGAAAAAAATCGCAAGAACCGCATTTGATAATGCTTACAAAAGAGAAATGAAAGAAATAAAATCTTTGTTGCTTGAAAAAGTTTCGAGGTTAAAAACAGATTCAGATTTATGGGCAATTGAAGATTTCCTAACTGAGAGAAGAAAAGTTGTAGATGAAAAATATGATTATAGATATTCTCAATTGATTGTTGTTTTTAGTCGATTACTAATCGAAGGTTATTTAAGTGAAGATGACATTGCAGAATTGAATGACGAGAAACGAGAACTTATAAAAAAGTTATCAACGGGAAAGTAATGTGCAATATAACCAGCCAATCAACCCGACCGCCTTTTCGCACTCGGCAGTTTTTAATTTATTGGCTTGATCGTTCCGTTTTAAGTTTGTTGTTCAAGTTTGTTCTATTAATTAACATTGTTGCAAACTGCACTTGCAAAGAAAGATAAGTGCAGTTTGCTAAATATTTGGCTTTGTCGTTTTAATCTGCATTGCTGTTCTTGGCGGCGGGTTATCGGCAACGTCGTTATACGCTATAAAATATGAATAGAATTGCAATACCAGCAGAACTAAAAAGAAAGTTACTAATTGAAAGTGGGCATCGTTGTGCTATCCCAGTTTGTAAGCATCCTGAAGTGGAATTTCATCATATTATTCCCTGGGAAAAATGCAAAGAGCATTCTTTTGATAATATGATTGTCTTATGTCCCAATTGTCATACGAGAGCTGATCGAGGTAAAATTGACAAAAAATCTCTTCTACTTTATAAAGCTAATTTACAATCTATTCTTTCGTTAGATTTAAAAATAACTCCAAGTAATTTGGATTGGGAGGCAAATAATTATTCTGAATCAAATAATGATATTCCGATCTATGAAATCGATCTATGGTTCCCATATTTCAATGTTGTTAAACACTCAAATCTCATAGAATTTAATACTTATCTTCAAGGTAGAATATTAGATGAAGTTTTTGGAATGCGGAAATATTTAATTGATGAATATTATTATGATGATGGATTACAAGAAACAATGTCAAGCGCAATAGCTTCTTCTTTCGAAATTACTTGCTTCACCCAAAATTTATTAAGTATTAGATTTAGTTATTTCAGCTATTCTGCTGGCGCGGCGCATCCTCAACACTATACAAAAACTGAAAATTTCATTTTAAAACCAATTATTAAATTAACAATCCAAGATTTATTTAATTCTTCAAGTTCACTCGAAGATATATCAAATATGGTTAGAAAAGATTTGATACGTCAAAGAGAAGATTTTGGATATTGCGTTGATAAAGAAAGTATTGATTGGATAAATGATGGAACAAAACCTGTTTCAGAAAACTTTCGGAAATATAATATTACTAGTAATTCAATCGTGTTTACTTTCGATGAATACCAAGTTGGTCCATATGTCGAGGGTGCATTTCAAGTTGAATTAGAAATTGCTAAAATCATAAAGTATATAAATCCAATTATTAATAATAAATACTTAAGCGTATAACAAGTGCCTCAAGCCGAAAGCGTTTTCGCATTTGGCTTTTGTGCAATATAAAAGTTTTTCGTTCCGTTTTGGCTTTTCTATTCAATGTAGTTAGTAAATGAAAGTTGGTTCTAATTAAAAAGTAAATTAATAAAGTAAAATTGTTGTGTTGGGCTTCGGCTTAGGCACAACGCCGTTATATGCTTAATCTTTGAAAGTAAATTATGGAAACATTTAAAGATAAGTTCTTCTTGTATTCTTTTTATTCTGCTTTAATTATCGTTTCGATTTTCCCTGGCTTTTTCCAAACTCTTTTTGTTCATCATTCCGGAAAGTTTGTCACTTTTGGGCTTGGTTGGGCTTTGATAATAATTATTGCCATTTACAAAAAATGGAAGCACACTAAACTTTTATTTAATATTGTTTTTATTCCTGCTATTCTATTTGAAGTTCTAATAATCTTGAATGCAGCTGATCCCTATTTGTTACGTTTTGTTTTATTAATGTTAGCTCAAGTTGGTTTACTTCTTATTTTTAATTTTTCAAATGTAATTCAAAATCGTATTCATAAGTTTAGCATATAACCCGCGCCTCAACGCCGACCGCCATTTTAGTTAGGCGGTTTTGAGATTTTTGAAATTGTGTTTTTGTTCGGCATTTTGTTTTAAGTGTTCGTTCTAATTAATTAACTTGCCTTCGGTGCTTTTGGAAAAGAAAGATAAGCACCTTCGGCTAAATATTTATCAGTTGTGCTTTACTTGGCTTCCTTGTTATGGGCGGCGGGTTAGGCGCAACGTCGTTAGCTTGCAAAATTAAAGTGAGTTTTTAATGAAAGTTTATATTCTTTTATTTGTTTCACTATTGTTTTGGTTTTCAATATCCTGTAATGATAACCCAGTTGATAACGAAGAAATATACTCTGGAATTACTGAAACTGCTCCAGATAGTCCTACACCAATAGGAAATATAGATCCTGATGATTGGCTTTACCCTCCCCCCGACACCGGTATAGTTCACACACCATTACTTTATGCAGCTTGGCCCGCATTTCCAAATCCAACAAATAGATATACTACATTTAATTATGCAGTTCCTAAATATGATTCAGTAGTTGTGTGGATTGATGATAAACCAGAGAACAAAAAAACAACTTTAGTTTCTGGCTATAGAAATGCTGGCGTTTATTCAATTCAAGTTGACTTGTTATACGGGAATGGTACGTTAAATCGTAAGGAAGGGATTATCCGATTATTTTTTTCAGTCCCAAGTAATCCAAGTTTTAAAACTGTACACGGTGATATTGAATTTAAATATTAAAATGGAGTAAGAATGTCTAAGTATCCTATATTGCCACAGAATGAAATTAATTCAACATTAGTAAGAATTAAAAACAAAAACTTCAATACATATGAATTTATTTCAGAGTGGGAAAAATTATTCCCAAATTCTAAAAATATTTTTTCTGGAATAGGTGTAGGCTGGCGCAAGGTTATTGGGAAAAATCTATCTATTTATGCTCAAACTCAAAGAAGAATTAGATCATTACATAAAAAGAATCAAGGTGCAGAATTGTGGGCCAAAGTTTAAAAAAGCAAGCTAACATCTTTAATAAGTACAAAGTCAAGAGGATATAAAAATATTGTTCAATCCGTTCCTACGGATTGCCAAAATAAGTTCTTTGAATTTTTGTCGTGCAACTTTACACAAATATCGATGCCGTTAGTATCATAAAGGTAATGGCAACCAAACCTCTTTAGGGACTTGGCCCGTTATATTAAACGGGAGTGTTCCGATTGTTACATCAGAACTATTCCAGATATTTTATAGGCATACGTGTAGTTACCCAATCCAGCGCAGCAATTTATGCCGAAGCTAATTAGTTAGGCGTAGGGGCTTACTACACGTGGCCATTGTAGAGACTTCTTATGCTGAAGTTCTACACCCTTGAATTTGTTGTTAAAGTTTGTTTTGTTCTTTAGTATATGAAAAACAATCTCAGCTATTTCTTTAGCGATAATAGTTTTTGCAATCTGTTTGTTCTTTTTTCTGAGTAA
>JBGAWM010000017.1:0-50455 GCA_044227615.1 Ignavibacteriaceae bacterium | reverse complement strand
CATCAGAGATTGCGGATTTGTTCGCAGGATCCCAGTTAACCATTCTGTAACCGCGATAAATTTTTCCTTCTTTGTAAAGTTCAACAAACGCTTTTATAACTTCGTGATAATATTCATCATCCATTGTGAAGCGTTCACGACGCCAATCGCAGCTAACACCAAGTTTTTTTAACTGCTGAATAATTATTCCGCCGTATTCTTTTTTCCATTCCTGACAATGTTCTAAAAATGCTTCGCGCCCAATTTCATACTTGTCAATTTTCTTATCTGCTAAAAACTTTGTTACCTTAGTTTCCGTTGCAATGGAGGCGTGATCAGTTCCAGGAACCCAGCAAGCATTGTAACCTTGCATACGTTTTGTACGGATGAAAATATCCTGGAGCGAATTATTAAGAATGTGTCCCATTGTTAACATACCTGTTATGTTCGGCGGCGGGATTGCAATTGTGTAAGGTTTCTTAGTTTCGTCTATATCGGAATCAAAAATACCATGATCGTTCCAGTACTTGTACCATTTATCCTCAACCTCTGCTGGATTATATGCTTTGGGAATATCAGAAAAACTTTTTGCGGACATTTATATCTCTGTTGTTAAAAATTTGAGTGCAAATATAAGGAAAATTGAGGAGTGAGGAATAAGCCATATATCCAGCTGAATATTGATATTTTACTTTAAAATAAAAAAGGCTGCTCTTTTGAGACAGCCTCTTAAATAAAAACATATTTAGAAATTAATTTGGGAAAGCAACAGTATCTGCTAATGCTTTATACAAATCTTTCATATTTTGTAAAGTAATATTTTCTGTATACCCCATTGATGAACCAAGCTGTCCAAATTTTACTTTGTGCTGAACTTCATTTGGTTTATTTCTAGTAAATTTACCAACCGTCATATTTTCTATTAAAAATGCTGCTCCATCAGCCGCATGACAAGGAGCGCATCTTTGGGCAAAAAATGTAGCTCCATTTGGTGCGTTGCCGCCTTTACCTAAATTTGAATAAGAAGCAGAACCTGTTGGATAAGTTCCTGTATAAGTACCATCATAAAGTTGGTTAACATCGATGGCTTCTGTTTTTAGATATTTTACGATATCCCAGATTTGAGCATCAGTTAGTAACTGCGAATAGTCCGGCATTTTATCGCCTTCAGTACTATTTGTAGTTGGATTGTATGTTGAAAGATCATAAGAGATATCTCTTCTTCCAGTACTTTTCTTCATCGCATCAAATAATTCTTGGGCAGTTTTTGATTTTGCAATTTCTAAAATATTTCCATGAGCAATATTTGGTCTGCTGGTTTTTGGTGCTCTATTAATATATGAACCTGCATCGCCCAAATAATCCCATGCGTGGCATTGTTTGCATCTAAAAAAATCAGCGTACTGATTAAATTTTGCTAAATTGGGATCACTTTGATTAAAACCAGCTTCTACCGCCCAAAATTTATCATACATTATTCCGCCAGTAATTCCATCAGCATTAGAATATTCAGCTGGATCAACTGGTGGATTGTTAACGTCTTCATCATCGCTGCAATTTGTAAACACAATTACTGGTAAGGCAATTAGTGTAATGAGAAGGAATTGTTTCATTTTTTTGCTCCTTATTTAATTTAGCAAACACATCTTTTATCCTGATATTGGATTTAAAAAGATATTCAATTTCCGTAGTGCGTTTGCTTTTTCAATTAATGTGCCACTTGCTAAATATTGATAAATCCAAAGTATTTTTAACGAGCAAGCAAATCGTTTCTAAATTTTGAAAATTAATAGATATAATTATCATAAATGATAATAAGATTAAAATGTTTGCGTTGAGAGGTTTATTACTACTAACAACTATTTAATTTCGTAAAGATAGTTCGGAAGTTTAATTTGGATTCCAGAATAAGGTCCATTTAAATCAGTCCATTGATCACCAACTGTTCCCACAATTTGATATCCCTGCTCAGTTAGTTCAGTACGTTTTTTACTTTTAAACTCAAGTGATTTTAAATTTAGCTCATCTTCTCTTTGAGTAATTAACGTATCAAACTTTGTATATTCAGTTTGGATCAGATTTTTATAAGTAACATCATACTCTGTATAGTTTCTTCCCGTTAGAAAAATAATGTTTGCCCCTCTATTAAGAAGATATTCGTATAATGCTTTCACTTGGGGAATAGCCGGAGCCTTTAATTCTTCATTCCACTTTTTGTTAATATCATACACATAACCAAAATCCATTTGTTTAGCCAAACCATAATTATTAAGCGCCGTTTCATCAATATCAAATATCACAACAGAATTTTCCTTAAACTCAACTTCATCAAATTTTTCTTTTGCATCAGTTATCACATCATCTAATTCTTTATCATAACCACCGGATTCGTAGTAATCTTTTACAATATCTTTAGCGGTTCTAAGGTTTATAATTTGATTTGATGAGCAGCTGATTAAAGCAAAAATGAGAAGAAGAGTAATAAATTTTTTCATTCTGGTTTAGGATTCAAATATTTCTTTTGAAAGTTTTGACTGCCTTATGATAGATTGAAGAGTACCAATTTTAATTTCAGAATGGTTTGGAATGGGAACAGTGATGGTTGTGTTCTCAATTCTTTTTTGCATGATTATGTGACTGCCCTTTTGTCTAATTTCAACAAAACCATTTTGCATTAAAACCTTGCAGACTTCTTTGCCGGAAAGAATTTTAAGCTTACCCAACAACGACCTCAAGCTGAGTGATAAATAATTCCGAGTGTAATCTTTCCTGAACTTCTGAAGGACTTGCTTCTTCTAAAAATAATTCAATTGCTTCTTTCAGGTTTTGTCTTGCTTCTTCAACGGTACTGCCCTGGCTTGCAATATCTAATTCTGGGCATAAAGCTACATACATATTGCCTTCTTTTTCAATGATAGCAGTAAAATTTCTTGTCATTTTCATCAAATTTCCTTTTGTTAATCTAAATTAAAATTAAAGAAGTTCGTGCTTCAAAACAATTTAACAATAAAGCAATTAGATAATTCATCCGTAAAATCATGCAGTCATGCAATTATACAGCAATGCTACCGCTCAATAATAACTAAATTTATAAAATAGATTGCTTCACCCTAATCGGGATTCGTAATGACTAATTGTGTTTAAAAAAGAAAAGCAGCGGTCTTTCCAATCTTGCAGCCCATTCTTTTTCATTATGTCCGGCACCAGGTGCGTAAAAGTAATCTAAATCCTGCCCAATCACATACCCTTTTTTAGATAGCTCCACAAACATTCTCTGCCCGCGAGTAGAACCATCTTCTCCATGATCAATATAAAACTTAATGCGCTTCTTTGGTCCGTTATATTCTTCAACTTGTTTAATGCTTCTATCATTGTTGTAGTAAAAAGAACTTGACAAACAACCTGCCATTGAAAATATATCCGGGTAATGCCACGCTGCGTAGAATGAAATCAATCCACCCATTGATGAACCCATAATTGCTGTATTATCTTTATCCGATAATGTCTTATATGTAGAATCAATAAATGGTTTAAGTTCTGTTACAATAAACTTTAAATAATTTTGTCCTTTTTCAGTCCAACTATATTCGTCCAATCTATCGGGAGAATTATAAATTCCGACAACAATAATTTCTTTAATCTTCTTTTGCTTAATAAGTTTCATCACCGTTTCATCAACCCGCCAGTCTTTTCCAACATAAGCAGTTTTGGGATCCATTATATTTTGTCCATCATGCATATACAGAACAGGATATTTCTTGTCCGGATTTCTTTGAGGATTATATCCGATTGGCAGCCAAACAACAATATCTCTCTTATTATTAAGAATGGGAGAAAACACTTCTTTGTGATATTCTACTTTTCCAACAATTTCGTCTTTTTCTTGTCTGTATTTTCTTTTTGTTTTTTTTATTTCTTCAGCCATTTTATCAAAAGTTTATTGAACGGCCGTAAAGATAAAAAAATTCTTCGTGCCTTTGTGATTTTGTATTAAAATAAAAATTGGCGATGTAAAAAGTATAACAATTCGATTGGCTTATTACCTTTATTTTGTGGATTTTTGAATAAGTAATTTTAATTATTTCTAAAAAGGGAAAATATTTTTATGGCTGTTATCAGACCTTTTAAAGCACTTAGACCTACAAAAGAAAAATCACAGCTTGTTGCAAGCGTTCCTTACGATGTAGTTAATCGAGAAGAAGCAGAACAACATGCAAAAGGAAATCCATTAAGCTATTTACACATAACAAGATCAGAAATTGATTTACCCGATGTAAAAGATGTTTACTCAAAGGAAGTTTATCTTAAAGCAAAAGAAAATCTGAACAAAATAATCGAAAACGCTCCGCTAAAAGTTGATGAAAAACCCCACTTCTATCTTTACAGATTAATTATGGATGGAAGATCACAAACAGGAATCTGTGCAACTTTTTCTGTTGATGATTATGACAACGATGTAATTCTTAAACACGAAAAAACACGCAAAGTAAAAGAAGATGATCGAACAAATCACATCATTACAACAGAAGCACAAACGGGTGTTGTGTTTTTAACTTATCGCGGAGTTAAAACTGTCAATGAGCTTGTTGATAAGACCATGAAAGAAATAAAACCCGAATATGATTTTACTTCACCTGATGGAATTCAACATACAGTTTGGATTATGCCTGATGAGTATTATCAAACAATTGAAAATGAGTTTGCAAAGATTCATAAACTATATATTGCAGATGGGCACCATCGAGCAAAAAGTGCAAGTCGTGCCCGAGAAGAAAAGATGAAAACAAATACGCATCACACTGGAAGCGAAGAGTATAATTATTTTATTGCAGTAATCTTTCCTGCGGATCAATTAAAAATTCTTCCTTACAATCGCGTTGTATTTGATTTGAATGGATTGAGTAAGGCAGATTTTATAAATTCTGTTGCAGATAAGTTTACTATCACTCCAACAACAGACCTGCCTACCGGACAGGCAGGTAAAGAGCCAAAAACTAAAAACACTTTTTGTATGTACATTGATAAAGAATGGTTTGTTCTTAAACCAAGAGATTCTGTGTTTGCAAGTTTATCGTTGGAAAAATCTGTCGGGGAAAAACTTGATGTAAGCATTCTGCAAAACTTTTTATTAAACCCTGTTCTTGGAATTGATGATCCGCGAACAAACACACGCATAGATTTTATCGGTGGGATACGCGGAACAAAAGAACTTGAGAAGCTTGTTGACAGCGGAAAAGCGGCAGTTGCGTTTTCATTCTACCCGGTTGGACTTGATGACTTGATGAATATATCAGATGCCGGCGAAGTTATGCCGCCAAAATCAACCTGGTTTGAACCTAAGTTAAGAGATGGATTATTAACTCATTTAATCTAAGTGTTACTAAGTGGTAAATCTTTTTTCACCACTAAGACACTTAGAGCACAAAGAATCATTCAGAAATAAAAATAAAGGAAAAATATCATGGAAAAAAGAATTTATAACTTCAGTGCTGGTCCAGCAATATTACCAGAAGAAGTTTTACTTGAAGCACAAAAAGAATTGTTTGCATTACCGGGAGTCGGAATGTCAATCCTGGAAATTTCTCACCGTTCAAAAACTTTTGATGCAATCCTTGCTGATGCAAAAGCTGGAATAAAAAATTTGTTAAATGTTCCTGATAATTATGATATACTGTTTTTACAGGGTGGTGCAAGTCTGCAATTTTCAATGGTTCCGTTAAACTTAATGCCGCCTAAAAATAAAGCGGATTATATTTCAACCGGAAGCTGGTCTAAGAAAGCAATTAAAGAAGCGAAGAGAGTCGGCACTGTAAACATTGCGGCAACAACCGAAGAAGGTGAAGGAGAAAACAAATTTTTCAAACGCATTCCAAAACAAAGTGAATTAAAACTTGATCCTGATGCTTCTTACGTTCACTTTACATCCAACAATACCATATACGGAACACAATGGATGACTGAACCGGAAGTCGGCAATGTACCTCTCGTTTGCGATGCGTCTTCAGATATTCTTCACAAGCCAATCGATGTAAGTAAGTATGCATTGATCTATGCCGGTGCTCAGAAAAATATTGGTCCATCAGGTGTTGTACTTGTTATAATCAGAAAAGATATGCTTGAAAGAAGTCAGGATTCACTGCACACAATGCTTAATTATAAAATCCAGGCAGAAAATGATTCAATGTACAACACTCCAAACACATTTGGAATTTATATTATTAAACTTGTAACAAAACATCTTTTAAGTCTTGGGGGATTAAGTAAGATGTATGAAATCAACAAACACAAAGCAAAGCTTCTATATGATGCGATTGATAACAGCAATGGATTTTACAAGGGGCATGCTGAAAAAGATTCGCGTTCATTGATGAACATTACATTTAATCTTGCTACTCCAGAATTAGAAAAGAAACTTATTGATGAGGCAACAAAAGCTGGATTCAGTGGATTAAAAGGTCATCGCTCTGTTGGCGGATTACGTGCATCAATTTACAATGCCTTCCCAACAAAAGGTGTTGAGGATCTTGTAAGATTTATGAATGATTTTCAAAAACGAAACGGATAATTTGTCTAAGTGTTTATAAGTGTCCTAAGTGTCTTAGTGGTAAAGCTTTTTTTCGCCACTTAGACACTAAGAACACAAAGATTCACTAAGAAATAAAAAGAGATGAAATGAAAAAAATATTTTTTGTGTTTGCAATATTACTTCTAATAACTGCTTGCAGTAAAAAAGATGTAAAGTTTGAATCATTCAGTGCGGAAGCTTTTACTTTTGATATTGGTGATGGGACTGCTGAAGTGAATGCAACAGTAAGGGTAAAAGGATTTACACAAACTGAAAAAGATAACAACTACAAAGCTGTTATTGCTTATGATGTTGATTTAATAAATCCCGACAGCACGATTGAAAAATCAGTCTTTAACTTTGTACAAGAGAAAGAAGCAAAAGAACCGATAGCTGATATTGCACTCGAAGCACAATTTTCACTTGATTCAAGTTATGCCCCAGGAACATATACATTAGTCTTTAATATCGCGGATAAAAACTCAGACAACACTTTAAAAACAAAAGTTAATTTTGATTTAACGTGGGAATAAGATTTTAGTCTTCATCAAAATATTGGGGTGGAATTAATTTTCTGCCCGAATATCCTTCATCCATACCATGATAATATAAAATATCTGATTCATCACTTCGCCAGCATAAATAAACTTCTTCTCCACCAATCATTGCGGGAAAATCTACAAGACCAATTTGAAATTTTGTGTCTTTATAATAGCAGCCGATTTCCTCAAGCTCTGCTAAAAAACCGTTAACTTCACTGGCAAATTTTTTAATTCTAACATCATTCTCAATTCCGTTATCAACTTCTTCTGCAATTAATCGCATCTCTCTCGTAACCTCTAAAATGTCTCTTACAATATTTCTCACAAGAGGCAAAGTCTTGCGCGCATCCGCTGGTGTAAAGTATTTAGTTTCGGTCGTCATATTTTTTCCATAAAATTAATTCGTTGCAAAAATACAATTAAAATTTGTTAAAAAAAGTTCACTATAATTTAGTTTGATTGAGAGTAATAAACATTACTTAAAAGAGAATCCTTTTTAATTACAATGCCTCTAACCATCAATAAAATGAAAGCGCAATACTAATGCCGGAACACAAAACTTCGATTATTAACAGTATTCTAACCTACAGTGAGTTTGTGGATGAGTTTGCCAAGCAAATTGCTGTGTCAGATTTTAATACATTAAATGATTATGATAAAAATTTTTATGAGTATAGAAAATTAAATTATCAGCGATCCTCTCGACTTGAAAAAACTTTTATCCCAACAGATGAAACAAAACAAATTTTTTTGAATATAAATCAATTACAAACCTGGATTGTAATTACTGAAACCTGGTGTGGGGACTCTGCACAAAACTTACCAGTAATTGCAAAACTTGCACAATTAAATGATAAGATTGATTTTAAAATTGTTCTGCGTGATTCCAATCTTGAGTTTATGGATTTATATTTAACCAACGGCGGGCGAGCAATACCAAAGCTCATCGTGCTTGATAAAAATGATAAAGAACTTTTTCAGTGGGGCCCCCGCCCTGTTGAGGCAAGAAATCTTTTTACAAAGTTAAAAAATGAGGGGATGGCAAAATCAGATATAAATATGCAGCTTCATTTGTGGTATGGAAGAAATCGCGGCAAAGAGGTTGAAAAAGAAATTTCTGACCTTATTAGAGACACCACAATCCTTTAATTAACGAGAAAGAATATGCACACTATCTTATCGTAAATGAGAATCTTTTAAGAAACGATACACTATTCCTGTCTTTAATCAACATTTTTAAAGAATGATCGTAGCCTTTTATTTAGCATAATTTTTGCACTTAATTGTGCTTTATTATTTGTTTCGCCAATTGCTGCGGACACACAAATAGAATTATTAACTAATCATATCACCAACTTAGGATACTGCTATGAAAAAAAGTTTACTGTTTTTTATTATCTCGATTTTCATTCTGCAGACAAATGTTCTTCCCCAATCACCTGTCGTTCAGCAAATCATAAATTCTGTTAACCAGGATTCAGTAATTAAATTTGTTAGAGAACTAAGCGGAAATATTTCAACCATAATTAATGGAACGTCGCAGACAATCCTTTCAAGACATAAACTACAACCTGGAAATGCGCTTGCAGAAACTTACATCAAACAAAAGCTGCAGAATTATGGGATGACAACAACAATCCAATCGTTTAGTACTACAGGAAAAAATGTTTTAGGCGTACAAACCGGAACAGAATTCCCTAATAAAAAATTTATTATCTGTGCACATTATGATGATATGCCTTCTGGTACAACTGCTCCAGGTGCAGATGATAACGCAAGCGGAACGGCAGCTGTAATTGAAGCAGCAAGAATTTTTTCACAGTATTCTTTCCCTTTTACAATTGTTTATGCTTTGTGGGATGAAGAAGAACAAGGTTTAATCGGAAGTGATTATTATGCAACTCAAGCTTCTAATGCCGGGGATTCAATTCTTGGTGTAATAAATTTGGATATGATTGCTTATGACGGTAACAACGATGGTAACGCTGATGTGCATACAAGTTCCGTTGCAAATACCAGCGCACTTAAAGATAAAATGCTTGAAATAAATCTGGTTTATGGAATTAATCTTGATCTTGATGTTGTGCCTGCTCAACCTTACAGCGATCATCAATCATTTCTGGATCATGGTTATGGGGCAATTCTTTTGATTGAAGATGATAATGATTTTCATCCGCAATATCATACTGTAAATGATAATTTATCTTACTACAATCAGCCTTACTATTTAAAGATGTCAAAACTTGCTCTAGGCACACTGGCAGAACTATCACTTAATCTCAATCTTGATATTCAACATACACCAGTCGCTTCAATTACAGAGTCAGAGCCAATTATAACTACTGCATTTGTTTCTTCGGGATTTGAGATAGGCGTTGGTTCTCTTGCACCAAGATTATATTATCGAACCAGAATATCCGGCGGAAACTTTGGAAATTTTATTGAGGTTACCGGATCGCTTACTGAAAGCGCAAATTATACATTCAGCATTCCTGCTTTACCGCTTGGAACAGTTTGTCAATATTATATTGCAGCACAGGACGCAAATTCATCTATAGTAAAAACATTGCCTGTTGGCGGCGGTGGATTTAATCCTCCGGGCGGCATACCTCCACCGAGTTTCTATCAGTTCTTTGTTGCACCACTTACTGTCGCAATGTATGATGAAGCAAATAATATAAATAACTGGACTTCAGCAGGCGGATGGAATATAACAACGGCAAAATATGTTTCTGCACCTTCTTCATTTACCGATTCGCAGGGTGGAAATTATGCTTCTAATGTTACTTCATCACTGCGTTATAATAATCAAATTATATTAACAAATGTACTTGGTGCAATATTAGAATTTGATACACAGTGGGATATTGAACCCGATTATGATTATGGACAGATTCAATTATCAACAAACAATGGAACAAACTGGATTCCATTAACTGGACAATACACAAATCCCGGCACTGGATCGTTCCAACCAACTGGCGAGCCTTTATACGATGGAACACAATCTACCTGGGTTCACGAATCGATTGATATTTCTGCTTATGCTGATCAGCAATTCACTTTAAGATATTATTTCCGTTCAGATGGTTCGGTTCAAGGCGATGGCTGGTATGTGGATAATGTTAAGATCTCCGTTTACACGGGCGTAATTCCCGTTGAGCTTGTTTCGTTTACAAGTTCAATTATAAATAATACTGTCGGATTGAATTGGATAACTGCAACAGAATTAAATAACTCAGGTTTTGAAATACAAAGAAGACTATCCCCAACCCCTTCCCTAAAAGAAGGGACTCTAGGAAATTCAGATTGGCAGAAAATTGGTTTTGTAAATGGGAGCGGTACTTCTACTGAGGTACACTCTTATTCATTCATTGATGCAAATCCAGTAACAGGTATATCATATTACAGATTAAAACAAATCGATTTTGATGGAACATTTGACTACTCGAATATTGTTGAAGTAGTTTATGGAGCCGTTGCTGAATTTGCTTTGGAGCAAAACTATCCAAATCCATTTAACCCAACAACAAAGATTAATTATTCTATTAAAGAAAAAGGAAATGTTGAGTTAAAGATATTCGGTTTACTTGGAAGTGAAATAGCAACTTTAGTTAATGAAGAAAAAACTCCCGGAAATTATGAAGTATTCTTTGATGCTTCGAACTTATCAAGTGGAGTTTATCTCTACACAATTAAATCCAACAGCTTCGTTCAAACTCGTAAGATGCTTCTTATGAAATAAATTTCCTTAAGCCTTCCTTTAAGGAAGGTTGGGATGGGCTTTCTATTAGGCACGAGATATCGTGCCTTTATAATTTTTGTTAAAAAACTAATATGATGCTGTGTTGAATTATTTATTTTCTTTCTTTACGTTTGTATAGCATTAATCAGGATGCAATTTAAATCGAGGCAGTTATGAATTATCTTGGCACGATATTTAGCTCTCTCTCTCTCTCTCTCTGAAAGTTCAGACAGTGTTATTTACCGATTACTCTTCTCATATTTTTACAATCACTTATTTTGAAACAAACTTAATTTAGAAAGTAGGAGTACTAAAATGAAAAAAAATATTTTTTATTCACTTCTGCTTTTATCATTGCTTCCCTTTTTACTGCTTACTGCATTTAGCTGCAAAGATGATGTTGTTACTCCACCTGAATTACAACCCGGCAGACGTGACTATACCTGGACGGTGGATACGATTGACGCACCAGGTGATACCTACTACAGAATGTGGGCTTCCTCCCCAACAGATGTTTGGGCAACAAGCCCGGGCTATTGGGATAAATCAATTGCGCATTTCGACGGGTTACGCTGGAGCACTTATGGGATTAATGGAATAATTGTACCATCCGCAGTTTATGGTTTTGCCTGGAATAGTATTTTTATTACTGCAGAAAATGGGGAAGTATGGAAATATGATGGAAGTTGGGAAAATTTTGCGCTGCTTACAAAAGACGGACGTTCTGATATTGCTTTTAATGATATTTGGGGAGAATCATCAAATAATTTTTATGTTTTTGGAGGTTACCCAGATACTAATGGTTATTACAATAATAGTTTTATAGCCCATTATTACAATAATAATTGGTTAGTAATAGATACTAAAGGGGTCAACGGACTTGTTGCAAAACTTTTTAAAAACTCATCTGATAATAAAATATACATACGCACTTCTAAGGCAGGGGCAGGTCTTACTTATGACAGTACAATTATATATGAAAATAGCCAGGGATATTTCAATAAAATTTACAGTAGTATCTGGACAGGTGGCCAACAAGCTGATATTAGTTTGATTGACAAAGAAGTTTATTTTATTCTCGGTAATCAAATTGCTAAAAGAGTTAACGGACAGTTTCAGACTTTTTTACAAGTTAACAACCCTAATTTCTATCAGCGTATTTGGGGAAGAAATTCTAAAGATATTTTCTTACTGATGACGGATGGACTTGCACATTTTAATGGTAGCGATATTCAATATTTATTTCATTTTAATTATGTAAATGTAACACCTTGGACACAAATATACGGCGCAGCTTTATTTGATAAAGATATTTTCTTTTTAACCTATGAACCACCAACGCACTTAAAATATATATTTCATGGGACATTAAAATAACGGAGGTAAAGCATTATAAATAATTATAATAAACATCGAGAGATGATGTTAGCGCATCATCTCTCTTAAATTGAATAGTCTCTCAGGCTTGCTACCTATGTTTTATTAAATAAAACAGGGCTATTCTATTTTAAAAATAATAAAATTTATTAAACAAAGGAGTAACAAAATGAAAACATTTTTTGTTATTGCAATTTTGTTTGTATTCTTGTCCGATTCAATTTCTTTTGCTCAAAGCAATTGCTACACTCCCCCAACCATTTGGCATCGGGTTATTAACCAGCCGGTTTACAAATGGTACTGGGATGGGAATTTAAATGGTGCCGCATTTGACGGTTATGATCATATTCTTTCAACAACTGAAAAACAAACAATTGTTAGAACTGCAATTGAATGGGCAGTTACTATTTGGAAAAATGCAGTTAATACTAATGGCATTGTTATCGAAGATATGAGTGAAACAACAAGTGGTAATGCGAATTTTCATTTTACATTTATTGGGCTTACTGATCAAGCGGGGTTTACACCTAATGCATCAGAAGTACAATTAGCAAGCAATGTAATTT
Organism: Ignavibacteriaceae bacterium; assembly: GCA_044227615.1. GTDB lineage: Bacteria > Bacteroidota > Ignavibacteria > Ignavibacteriales > Ignavibacteriaceae > IGN3. The sequence continues at coordinate 37,681 of JBGAWM010000017.1, read as the reverse complement.
GGACGGATGTTTATTCTTATGCATATGCTGGAAATGCGGTAGATATTAGAACAGTTATTCTGCACGAGATTGGACATCTCTTTTTAGGTGCTGGTCATGGTCCTGATGATGGTACAAGCTTAATGTGGGATAATTATCCCGGACCTTTCAGAAGCATTACTTCTTGCGATAGACAAGCATTACTAAATTTATATCCACTTTTTAACATTACGGTTGATAATAATTTTACAGACAATACCGGAAACGGAACACACGGTAAAGTTGGAATTAGCGGCTACTCTGTAAATCCAACAGCTCCAATTACAATTAAAAAAGCACCGGGACAAAGCGTTATCTTAACAGCAATTTCACCTCAAACTGATAATCAAAATTATCAGATGATTTGGCATAGCGGAGCTACTAATCCAAGCAGATGGAATAGAAATGGAGAACCATTTGGTACTGAGCAGTCATTTACCTTTACTGTTGCAAGCAGCGACAACGGAGCTACATATCAAGCACAGGTAAGAAAAATTTGCAGCGTTAACTTTCAAAACAGTTTTGTTGGTGTTGGTAATGGTGGGGTAATTAATGTTAACAACACCCAATACAACTCTCCTAATTCCTCTTCTGTAGTAGAGCTTAACCCAATAATGGCAGCACCTGTTAACGGGCAAATTATTAATGGTATTACATATACCTTTACCAGATGGAATGACTATAATACTACTTATCAAAGAACATTTAATCCTTCTGTTAACGCAACCTATACAGCACAATATATTGGTAAACCAGCAACTTATGATCCGAATACTGGCTGGTCACTGAATTTACACCACAGTACAACCGTTGGTGAACCTATTGTTTTATACTGGAATGAACACCCTAATACTTACGTAACTAAATATCAAATCTGGAAAAAAGAAAAATATAATGGCGTAACCAGTGATCCTATCTTAATGGCTACTGTAAATCGCGGCACAACGAGTTATGTTGATATCGAATTTGTTTATTCTTTACTAAAAAATAAATACTGGATATATTATGCTTTAGTGCCATATTACTCTTTAGAAAATACTTATAGTAATCCTGGCTGGATGCCTGTAACGGCTGAAATAAATTATAAAGCTATGGATTCCACTTTTGCAGTAACATCTACTGCTCTTGAAAATTCACTTTCCAACTACCCAAATCCATTTAACCCAACAACCAAGATTAATTATTCTATAAAAGAAAAAGGTAACGTCGAGTTAAAGATTTTTGATTTACTCGGAAGTGAGATTGCTGTATTAGTTAATGAAGAAAAAGATCCCGGAAATTATGATGTCTCGTTTGATGCATCGTCACTTTCAAGCGGAGTTTATCTCTACACAATTAAATCCAACAGCTTTGTTCAAACTCGTAAGATGCTTCTTATGAAATAAATTTCCTTAAGCCTTCCCTTAGGGAAGGTTGGGATGGGCTTTCTATTAGGCACGAGAAATCGTGCCTTTTTTATTATATGTTATCTTACATTTTCATTAGTTTTGTTTTCAATAAATTCAAAAACCTAAAAACCAATAAGGACTGCAGATGAGCGAACAAGAAACATCAAAAACGGGATTCAAATCTTTTCCATTGAACTACTGGGTTGTAATATTTATGGAGTTTTTTGAACGCGGATCCTATTATGGGATGATGAGTATTCTTTCTGTTTATATGACAGATCAATTAAGCTACACAAAAGAAAGTGTTGGTGTAATTAAAAGTGTTATCCAGCCAATGCTTTATATTCTTCCTATTCTCTCCGGCGCTATTGGAGATCGATTTGGTTACAAAAGAGTTTTAACTTTTGCATTTATCTTTCTAGGTTTCGGGTATTTTCTTACCAGCCAAACTACAGAATACGCAATGGTGTTTGGCAGCTTGATTATTATGGCCGTTGGTGCAGGTGCATTTAAGCCAATGATTTCAGGCACAATAGCAAGATCCACAAACGAAGGCAACAGCACACTTGGGTTTGGGATTTTTTACTGGTCAATAAATCTCGGAGCGTTTTTATTCCCATTAATTCTTGTCCCTTATATTAAAAATACTTTTGGCTGGCAGTATGTTATGATGGCATCAGCAATCGCTACTGCATCTATGTTAATTCCAACATTTCTTATTTACAAAGAACCCAAAAGACCTGAAAGCACAAAAACACTCGGTGAAGTTTTAAAAGGTGCTGTAATGGTTTTAACTGATTTTAAATTTATCGGTTTGATCGTAATCTATTCGGGTTTTTGGATCCTTTATTTTCAGATGTTTGATTCTGTTCTATGGTACGTACAAAAATATGTTGATGCTACTTCACTAAATAATTTTGTTAATGGCACTCTTGGTAGTATTGGAATTAATATGAACTGGAAGTTTGATGTTGAACATGTTACAGTAATTAATGCTGGAACAATTATTCTGCTTCAGATAATTGTTTCAAACATTGTTAAACATACAAAAGCACTTCCAACAATGATTGCCGGAATTGCAATGGGCACAGTTGGAATGGCTATTCTTGCTATCAATACTAACATATGGGTTTTTATGCTTGGCATTACTATATTTTCAATCGGTGAAATGACAGCACATCCAAAGTTTATTAGTTACGTTGGATTGATTGCGCCTGAAGATAAAAAGGCATTGTATCTTGGCTACTCATTTTTATACGGTGTACTCGGAAGTTTTATTGGCGGAATATTAGGTGCAAATCTGTATGTACACTTTGTTGATAACTTAAACCAGCCGGCTACTCTCTGGATTATTTTTAGTTTGATCGGCGTTGTTACTATTATCGGATTGTTACTTTACAATAAATTTGTAAGCCCAAGAAAAGCAGTTTAAATAAAATGCAATTAAGGGATTCTTAAGTGAATCCCTTTAATTGTTTTAATCTTAAATCCATCCAAATTATTTTTTTATCTCATTTCTTTACAAAATAAAAAGAATTACTTTTAAACAGTGCTTAACTAAATACTTGCATTTCAACCTTGTGTTTCCGAGGATTAAATGATTGAGACAAGCGCTAAATTAAAATTTATTCTATTTGTTGATGCCGTATTTTTTATTCTTTGCACAGCAGGATTAATAAGTATTTATCAAAAGGCCACGCTTCCTTTTGAACTTACCGAGCAAGATTCCCTTTTAACAATTTCAGTATCTCAATCTAATTATTACGGATTATCAACCGGAGATAAACTAATTTCTGTTGATGGATTAAATGTTAGCTTGATTGAGAAAATCGAGTTTATCACCGATAGAAAAAATATTGGTGAAGAGATTTTTATAACTGTTCTAACAAAATCAGGCACAAAAAATTTAGCTGTGTCTCTAACAAATTATTATAGTACTTTTTATCTCATTAGTACTGTTATTGTTGCTCTGTTTTTTTTCATTATTGGTGTATTTGTACTTTTTAAAAAATCCGAACTGAAAGCTTCACACATTTTTCATTGGGCAAGTATTGGAATGTCGATAATGCTTTGCCTGACGTGGTCAAATCTCAATACATTCGATTTTGTTTCAAGATATTTGTTTAGAACTGCTCTTCATATTTTTTATGCTTTAACTCCTGCGCTCTTTGTACATTTTACATTGATTTTTCCGAGAGATAATACACACAAATGGAAAAAATTATCTTGGATACATTATTTAATCGCAATTGCATTGGCAGCTATCAACACATATGCATTCATTACTGCACTATCCGGTTTAACTGATGAGTCTATAAACAATTACTTATTTGTATTCAACATCCTTAGAATTTATTTAATTATTTGTGTGATACTTTCAATCTCGTTTTTCGTTTCGGCATTCGCTAAAGAAAAAGGAAAAGCAGAGAAGCAGCAATTAAAATGGCTTTTATTTGGCTTTCTACTCGGACCACTTAATTTTGTGATATTATGGGTTCTACCAATTCTTTTTGCGGGGAAAGCACTTATACAGGAAGAAATTGTGATGATATTAATCTGTGCTATACCTATCACGTTTGCAATAGCCATTATTAAATATCATCTTCTGGATATCGATGAAGTATTAAACAGAAGTTTAGTGTATGGGATTGTGATTCTGATTTTAATTGTTTTATACTCCGTAGTAATTGGAATATTTGTTTCTTCATTTCATATTTCTGATCAATCAATGGTATCTGCTGCAGCGGCAATTCTTCTTGCATTAATATTTCAACCGGTTAAAACTAAAGTTCAAAAATTTGTGGATAAAAAGTTTTTTAGAGTTCAATATAACTTTAGAAACGAATTGAGCAAATTTACATCACAAATAAAAAATTATAATGATATAAAATCTCTTAGTGAATATCTGATTAGAGAAATTAATAATCTAATTCCCGTAGAAAAAATTGCTTTTAGCGAACTTGATAATCAAACGGGAAAATTATTGATAACAGCTCAAAATAATTTTGATCAAATCGCAAATAAAAGTTTGCGGATCAAACCCGAAACACTTGAAAGAAAGTGGTTCCAGGTTGCTGCTGTTAAAAATAAAGTTGAGGGCAATGCAAACATCTCAACGATATTTCAAAACACTTTAGTTAGATGGAATATAAACTTAGTTGTACCGATAAAATCAGTTAATGAAGATTTGTATGGGTTTATTATTCTGGGGAATAAAAAGTCCGGCTTTAAATTTTCAACTGAAGATGTTGATCTTTTAAAAGATATTGGAATAAATGCCGGATCAACTATCGAGCGAATAAAATTACAGGAACAGTTGATTCGTGAACAATTGGAGGCGGAAAGACTTGAAGAATTAAATAATCAGAAATCAATGTTTGTTTCCACTGTTTCTCATGATTTAAAAACGCCATTAACTTCAATAAAAATCTTTGCAGAAATGCTGCTTGAAAATGAAAAGAGTTTATCTGATAAATCAAAAAATCATCTGGAAATTATTGAGGGTGAAACAGATCGTTTGACAAGATTAATTAACAATGTACTTGATTTTTCTAAGATTGAAAGAGGCATTAAGGATTATTCTTTTCGTGAGATACGTTTTAATGAAATAGTTAAAAACGTAATTGAGCGAATGAAATATACTTTAAAGATGAAAAGTTTTATTCTTAAAACTGATTTAAGTGATTTTAAAGATCTGATTTCCGGGGATGCCGACGCAATTACCGAAGCAATTGAAAATCTTATTTCAAATGCTATTCGTTTTTCGGGCGATCAAAAAGAAATTACTATTTCAACATATAGCCAAGATGGTTTCGTTTCAGTTAGAGTCATGGATAAAGGAATTGGTATTCATCAATCAGATCTCGAAAAAATTTTCAATCCGTTTTTTAGATCGGAAGATGCGAAGTTAAAAAAGATTGAAGGAACGGGTTTAGGTCTTCCAATAGTTAAACACATAGTGGAAGAACACAAAGGTAAAATAGAAATTAAAAGCACTCCCGGAAGAGGAAGCACATTTATAATGAGCTTCCCCGTTTTAAAAAACAATTGATGAGGCAGACATGAAAAATATATTGATTATTGAAGACGATCCTGCAATAAGAACCGGAATAAAGGAAGCTCTTAGTGCAGAGGGATATTCGGTTTCGGAAGCAGATACGGGAAACAGCGGATTTGATGCGGCAATCAAATACAATTTTGATTTAATCGTACTGGATCTAATTTTACCCGGTAAAGATGGAATTGAAATTTGCAAAGATCTTAGAAGTGACGGTGTAAAAACTCCGATTATAATGGTAACAAGTCGTAAAGAAGAGATTGATAAAATACTTGGACTTGAAATCGGTGCCGATGATTATGTTACCAAGCCCTTTAGCTTAAGAGAATTACTAGCCCGCATTAAAGCATTAATAAGAAGAAGCACTTATGAACCGGGAGATATCGAAGAAGTTGCATTTGCTAATTTAAAAATCAACTTCAAAAAACAGGAAATGCTTAAAGGAACAGATTCCGTAAAACTTTCTGCAACCGAATATAGAATTCTACATTACTTTATTGATCACGAAAGCGAAGTTATTTCCCGCGATAAATTTCTTGATGAGGTTTGGGGATATGATTCTTATCCTACAACACGAACTGTAGATAATTATATACTTTCACTTAGAAAAAAAATTGAAGATGATCCTGCAAACCCAAAACATCTTTTAACCATACATAAAGTAGGATATAAGTTTGTAAAGTAGTTTAACTATCATTTAAATAATTGATATTATACTTTTGAAGTATTAGTGATATGATATATTTTTAACTCAAAAATAATTAAGCAAGTGAAATGAATAGCAATTCGTGGACCTGGCAGCCCGGCAAAGTAGATTTGAATAATCGATACTTTGAACTAAAGTTTGGTTATGATCCATTAACTGTGGCACGAATAGGAATAGGCAACGATAAAATTTTTATAGTTGAATTTTTGTTGAATCTAAATGAAAACATAGAAAAACTACAGGAAATTTTTAGTGAAGTACTCTGGGAAATAGAACTTTATTTAATAAACAACAGCGAATCTGATCCGATTGAGTACATGATAAATCATACAAAAAAATGCGCAAACGTTTATTCAAAAGTTCACTGGAGATATTATCCAAAAGGATTTAAGCACCCAATTGTATTAAGCAAAGAAAACAACTTTTCAGAGAAGTTTAAAAGTTTTTTTACAAAACTAATCGATTAATTACCTTGTTCTTACTTTTTACATTTTCATGACAACAAACTAATTATTCTAATTTAAGTTTTCATCAAAACTTTATGATTATGAAAACTTTAACCAAGATAATACTATCCTCAGGGTTTTATAAAATAATTTTTATTTTTATTGTTTTTCTCCCAAATTCATTTAATGCCCAACCAGATTCAGTTTATACTTCCGAAGTTGAAGTTTTTCCTATAATTAATTATGACTCTGATGCGGGTTTTGGATATGGAGCTAAAGCTTTTCTCTTTAACCAGCTTCAAATGAATGAAAGCTTTGATCTTATTCTTTATCACAGTACAAAGGGCGAAAGATGGTATCGATTTGTTTTTTCTATTATGGATATGCAAAGGAGGCAAGGAAAAAAATACCCGCTTGCTCTGGATTTAATTATTGATTACGATAAATGGATTAATTACAGATACTATGGAATTGAATATTTCTATGAACGTGACAGTTTAATGGATTACGAAACTTACACACGCGAACCGTTTGAAATATCATCTATACTAAGCAAAGGATTTACGAAAACATTAGTTGCAAGTATGGGTTTAAAATATAAAACTATCAGCAGCTATAACTTTGATGAAAACGGTTTGCTCATAAATTCTGACAAAGATTTTAATAATAAATATATTAATACGCTCTCTATTCTTGCTGCAGTTAGATGGGATAGCAGAATTAATTTTATAAATCCCAGTCAGGGAAATGTATTACAACTAGATGCTGATTATGCACCTGAACTTTCCTTTACAAATGAAGATTATTTAAAACTTGGTTTAACCTTTCAAAACTATCTACCTTTATTTGAACCTCAAATTGTGTTTGCTTCAAGATTAGTTGGTCAAATAATTTTTCCCGATAATGTTCCGATACAACTTCAGCTGCCTATTGGCGGTAACAACACTTTAAGGGGTTTACCGCAAGACAGGTATCTTTCTGCTTCCACTCTCATCATCAATAATGAAATTCGTTTCCCAATCTGGTGGAGATTTGGAGGAATTGTAGGATTAGATGTCGGCTGTACGGGTAAAACAACAGATTATGAGTTTTGGAATCCGCAATTATCTGGATGGATAGTTAATCCTGTTTTAGGATTACGTTTTTTTATGGATAATTTTATTGTGCGCTTTGATGTTGGCTTTGGAAGTGAGATAACAGGAGTTTATTTCAACTTCGGTCATATTTTCTAATCAACAATTAATAATTCCCTAACTTTTTTTTACAATTCCATGACAACTCTTTTAAGAGTTAAAGCCAAATTACCGGAGAAATTAAATAAGCTTTAACAAATAAAAGGAGTTCTAAAATGAAAAACCTGATTTATACTTTTGCTGCTTTTCTATTCTTCACTTCAATAATATTTTCACAACCAGATACCTTGACGATACTTCACGTCAATGATTCACATTCTACACTTGAGGCAATTGGTCCACGAGATGCAAATCTTAAAGGAACTTTAGGTGGAATTTCCAGGATTGCAACTTTAGTTGGAATGACTAAAATGACAGAACCAAATGTTTTGTTTCTCCACGCCGGTGATATTTCAATCGGCGACGTTTTTTTTAATAAAAACTTTCACGTTCCCGAACTTCAAATTCTAGATGCTCTTGGTGTCGATGCAATGACACTCGGTAATCATGAATTTGACCTTACACCTGAAGCGCTTTGGGGCTCATTAACTTATACATTTCCAAACCCTGCGGATGCATTTCCTATTCTAACAGCTAATGTTGATTTTTCTGATCCATCAATTGCAGCATTACAAAATTATGTTGATGCTTATACGATTAAAGAGTTTGGAGATTTAAAGATTGGGATATTTGGATTAACAACTCCTGCAACAAATTTGTTATCAAACCCTTCTCCTGCAGTTGTAAGCGAAGACATTGTAAATATTGCAGTAGCAATGGTTGGCACTTTACGCACAGTAGAAAATTGTGATGTTGTAATTTTTCTTTCACATCTTGGTGTTACGCTTGATCAGGCTATTGTTAGTTATGTTCCGGGAATAAATGTAATTGTCGGCGGACACGATCATTATAAATATGAAGAGCCGATTACTATGACCGATCCAATGGGCGGAACAACCTGGATTGTTCAGGCAAGATCAAATTATATGTATGCTGGAAAGATGAGATTGCTGGTTGATGGTGCAAATGTTTCTTTACTTGATTATGATTTAATTCCGATAGACACAAATATACCGCAAGAGCCAACTGTGCAAGGAATGGTTGATTATTTAATAGCTGATCTTGAAAACACATATCAAATTCCATTTTTCACACAGCCATTTGGTTATGCAAGTTCTTTCTTTGAGGAAGAAGCAAAAGATCTTTTAATGCTTGGTGCACACGATACTCCTGCCGGTAATCTAGTTGCTGATGCATTTCGCTCTTACACATCTACCGATATCGCATTACAGGCTGGCGGATCAATTGCACTTCCTTTATGGGAAGGAATTTTTACTCTAGGGGATCTTTTTAGAGTTAATGGCTATGGATTCAACATGACAAACACGCTCGGCTTCCAGCTTGCAACATTTGATTTAACTGGAATGGATATTCTAACGGGACTCACATTCGGACTTTCTGAAATTGAAATGAATGATGAATTCCTAATTCAGGTTTCCGGAATGGAATATACTTACGATGGAACCAAACCAGCTGAAGAAAGATTAGTCTCCGTTAAAATAAACGGAATACCAATTGATCCAACAGCAACTTACACCATTACAGCTAATGAAATGGTTCTTGGTATTCTCGATTACATTGGAATTGTTCCTGCAAACGTAAATATCTTAATTGGAGTAACAGAATTTGAGGCACTTTCAGAATATGTAATGCTGCAAAACAATTTCATCCAGCCAAAAACTCTTGGAAGGGTTTTGAATGTTGGAAATCAGAATGCAAGAAGCACTGTTATTGGTGCTGGATGGATGAACTCTAATCAAGGTGCTTACAAACTTGATAAACTTTCTTGTGATAAGCTGTTCTTTGAATTCCATATGATTGACAGAGGACGGAATTATCAACCGACAGGTAAAGTAACAATAAGATACCCACAGGCAAATCTTACTTTTAAAAGTAATTCTTGTGAATGGCTTCTTTTAGACAACAGGACTGCAACTTTAACCGGTACCGGCAAACTTAATAATCACGGCAATTTTGGGTTTATGCTTGTTGCAAATGACCAACCTGACAAACTTAGAATTGTTATCTGGGATAAGGCTGATGGTGATAAAATTGTTTATGATAATTTAACACCTCAAAACATTCAAGGGGCAATTGTTATGCACAACAGAATTATCTTAACTAAGGACGGTGAAGAAGAACTGCTTACTGTTCCAGTCGAATTTGCACTTGAGCAGAACTATCCGAATCCATTCAATCCATCAACTACAATACGTTATTCAATTCCAGAGGCTGGTAATGTTGAGTTAAAAGTTTATGATATACTTGGTAACGAAGTTGCTACTTTGGTTAACGAAGTAAAAACGCCAGGGAATTATGAAGCTACATTTGATGCATCCGCCTTTGCAAGTGGTGTTTATATATACACAATACATGCAAATAATTTCACTCAAAGTAAGAAGATGATATTAATCAGATAATGCAACACTCTCCCCTGCTAATGAAATTTAGCAGGGGAATAATAATAAATTTTATACTTAATACTTCACCAACTTTTAGAATCTAACACCCATTTACTTCGAAATAGCTTAGAAATATTCTTATGTTTATCAGCTTCTGTTGTATCACCCATTTCTTTAAGAGCCAAACTAAGGTACCAATGAGCTTCAGCAAAATCAGGTTTTAATTTTACTAATTTAGAAAGCAATTCAACTGATTTTTCAAAATGATTAAGATTGTACTCTGTAATGCCCCAAACGGCTTGAGCATAAATAGAATCTTGAACGAGATTCATAATTGTTTTTTTCCTAAATCCAGAGGGTCGCCCACCAAAGTAATGATAATTTAATGAGTATATCTGTCTTGATATGGATGTTAATATGGGAAGTTGATTCTTAAATTTATTTTCATTCATATCTATAAGAATGTTAATATAATTTTTTGTGCGTTGTTTTACATCAATATCAAAAAAATCTTTGCTCATTTCTTTCACTATATTCTTATTAGCTTCATCAAATCTAAATGAAAGATTGGCAACTAGAGGATTCATTATTGAACTTTCATTTGGGACATGCATTGCCCCAAGCTGGTGAGCTATCTCGTGCACTAGTGTTATGGCTTCTTCAATCGGGTTCCAATATTGCATACCGGGAAAGGATGGTTGACCAGTTATTACAATCACATTTCCCAAAGGTTTAGCTAATCCAAGATAATTTCTATCAGTAACCTTATTTGCTAAATCTTTATCAAATGTAACACCTACTCTAATTACATCCGTAAATGAAACTGGCTTTTGTTCAAACTTCTGAAATGTTTCTTTTAGTGAAGATTCAAATTTAGAGTCCCATTTATTAAGTGTATAAACCTCCAATTCAATTCCAAATTGAGAATGAAGAATATCGCTAGCAAAAGTAGCTATTCGTCTTATCCGTTCCTGCCATTCCTTGGGAAAAGTTTCACGATAAGTTTCATCCGCCCAAAAACTTATTTTCAACTTTTTTACTGTTTCGGAATTTTGAGAATTTGAACATACGGGCAGTTGATATAGATTCCTTAAGATTTGCCTACCGGCTATCATCCAATCTTGTTCTGTTAATATAAAGTACTTTTTATCTCGGGGGTAATATAGCTTTGCAGTATCGATGTCAGAATAACTAAAAATAGGATCTTTTAATTGGCGGCCGAACATAACCAAATCAGTAGTCAGCTCCAGCACATTATAACCTGTATATATTCGATCGATTCTTTCTTCTAATTGAGTGGCTACAAAAACACTATCCCATTTTAATTTTGAGATTATAAAAATATCATTAGCAGTTAAATATTCAAGTTGTCTTAAAGATTCAACAACCTTTTTATGTTTAGAATCAATAATTGAATCCGAGTTTTCTGATAAAAGACGATTTATGTTATTAACTGTATATCCTTTGGATAAAAAATCTAATTCCAAAACATTGGCATAAATTTCATCAAGATCCGTCCTTTCGGAAGGAATAGTATAAACGCCAATTTCCTTCTTGCTCGAGAAATTATAGTCAGACTTTAAATCTGTTCGGTGTATCATAGTACCACAAGAATATCCAACAAAGATTAAAATTAGTATTACTGCAATTCTTAATATTTTAAAAGACATTGAATACATTCTTTCCTCCCTTAAAATAAGGGTTTAAGGGGTTAATTAACTTTGCTTAACTCATTATTACAAATTCCGGCATAACTATTTTGTTAAAAAAGTTTTGAATTTAACTAAAGCTAAATATCTTCAAATGCACTTGACAACCCGATAACCATAATTATTCCAGCCAACACGGTAGAAATTCCCAGTATGCAAGCTGTTGTTGTTAGTATATTAAATGAATCTACTTCAATCGATTTTATATCATCTCTACTGATAAATATCTTACCTGATTCTTCTAAGATCCAAAATCCTTTTTTTGTTTCTGGTGTAAATATGAAAAACTCGCCTTTGCTCATAAAAATATGATACTTGGTTTTAAGCCAAATGTTAAGATTTCCATTATCAATAAGTTGTGAGTCTATTTCGCTTTGATAAATCTTTCCTTCAAACGAATCATGCCAAAATGACTTCGGAGAATATATAACCCCCCTGCCAATGATAAAGCTATTTTCTCCAATATTGCAAGTATGTCTATACTTTTTTGAGGCATAAACTTTACCGCTTAATAAAGTAATCTCTACTTCGTTGTTCTCAAAATCAACCAACTCCGCTTCACTAAATTCGTCAATTTTTGAAATGGAGTAACAACCGGAGAATTGAAGTATTAAAGCCCATAGTAAAACCCAAGAAATCAATTTTTTCATACTTATCCTCTTTTGGGTCTTAGTATATTAAATCAATTATTGCTATTTGTCAAAAAGTTGTAAAAAATTTGCAAGTACTAAGAATTGGAATACTATTCTTTCTAAAAAAAATAAATTTTGCCAAAAAGCACTGCCTCATTGTTGACCCCAAAAGAGTATAATTCAAATCCATATTTGCAGTTAATTAAAACTTTCAAAATGATTAAGTATTGAGGTATACAAATTTTTGACATAATTCTAACAACTTTTTGACAATTTAACTAAGCTAAAAAAGTACATTGAATTTAAAATTATCCGGTCAGCGGTTTCAATTAATATTATATCCAAAATTCATAAAGGAGGCACTTATGAAATCATTCATTTTAGTTTTGGTGATTATCCTAACCTGGTTACTTCTGGCTTGCGATGAAGTAGAACCAGTCGTTGATGATCCACAGGATACGGTTATTCCAAATCTTTCTTTTACTGTTGATACAACATATCTCGATTCAAGTTCAAATAGGTTGGTTGCTACAGGAACAGTTAAAAATACTGGCAGCACCAAAGTCGTTTCTCCATGGTATGTTGAGGCACAATTTTATACTACAAAATCAGGTAATACAAAATTGGGCGGAAATTATACACAAATTGGGGTGCCATTAAGTTCCGGTCAATCTGCTTTCTGGACAATCTATTACTCATCATCCAATGTTGATGTACGAAATTATCCGGATTTTGCTGTAAGAGATTTAAGGGGGATTTATAAGTAAAGAATCTAGATAAATTAAATTGTTTATAAATTAATTATTTGAAAATTATGGGCACCTGATTATTTTAATTTGGTGCCCAATAAATATTTGAAAGGTACATTATGAAAAAGATAATACTTTCAGTAGGAACTTTGGTTTTGTTTCTGATTATGATAATCAGCTGCGCCCCATCAACAACTGTTACAAAAATTTATCTGCAGGAAGTTGAAGTGTATGCACCAATTAATAGCTCTCCCGTGCATATAACGGACAGCACCGAGACCGGATTTACACTCTCTCCCAGAATTACTTTTAACACAAAGAACACTCTATATGGTAAAGTAGATGAACATACATTAGTAAATTCACAAGGCGTCTTTCAGATAGATACAATATTTAATAGTGATGGAACATTTTATTTTCAGGAAACTCCCGGTGCTAACAGATACCAATTTGAAGGTAAAAATTTAACCTGGTATATGCCTGATGTTGCTGCGTCATTAGATTTTGATTTTAAGGTTTCAAAGTCCTTTGCGATTTTTGCAGGAGGTAATTACTCGGTAGTAAAACAAAAATCTGTTTGGGGCGGATTGTTCGGAATCGGTTTAATGGGCAGAGGCAGAGATGCTGCATTCAGATTTGATGTTGGTCTGAGCATCCAGGAGATACCTTATAATGCTTACTCAATTGTATCTGTAACAACAACTGGTACTTCAGGAACTTTTAATTATGTTTCAGATTATTATGATATTTCCAGTAAAACTCAGTTCAATCCCTTTGGAGCTATAACTGTAAACTCATTTAATGAAGATTGGGTTTTTAATATTTTTCTGAATGCGGCATATAGAACTCAATCACTGGTTAACTTTACTCCAAAAGATCAGGTTTATCACAATCCATTTTATTATGGAGATGTATACATAACTGAAGACAATAGAGGTGAAGCAACTGCTGGAGTAATAGACGTAACACCGGGATTATATTTTGACTTAGGTGAAACCGGAAGAATAATTTTAGGAGCAAAATTTAACTGGATAGTTCAAATTGAAAATTCAGATAATTCATTTCAAGTTCTTCCAATGCTGCAATTTGATTTTAGCTTGTAATAAAATACAGGTCAGATTTCATTCTCTGAAGTGTAATCTTTTACTTTAAATTCATCGTAAAAACTGTTTGTAATGATCATAAATCCTATGCCTGCTGCTGCACCAAGTAGAATCATTGAATTTCCAGTTAGGAATTGATTGTACAAGAATTCAAGATTAAAGTAATAACTAAATCTATAGTAAACCAATTTGCCGGCGTGTGAAATTAAATTTCCGAGTCCAGCTCCAAAGTATGCAAACAAAATCGCTTTACTGATTTTATAAACAAAAATAAATTTTGAATAAGTTTTGGCTACTTCTTTTATCAAACCGTAAACGGAAAATACCCAGACAACCATCCAGAAAAATTCACTGCTGCTTATAAAATCAGGGATAAGGAATATAGTAATAAGTAAAGGGACTAAACGAAAAATAATTGTTGCATAAAGCTGCGGGTAATCTAGAAAACTAAGTTTGTCAACCAAAGAATCATTAATACTTTGGATTATACCAACCCTGTTTACAATCTCTGATTTAGTATAACCGCAGCTTGGACAATCCCTTACTTTGCTATCAGACTTCTCTCCGCAGTTTGGACAAATGTTTGTGTACATTAATCTTTAGTTAACATTTTTTACCAAATACCTTTTAATCTTCTGCGTTGTTGTTTTTTCAAACTCACTGTCTCTTACATAAAATTTTCGAATCTGTTTGAAAGCTGGAAGCTCCTTATTAGTTTCTTTAACTGCTTCGGATATAATATCATTAACTAATTCTGGAGTGATCTTAACTTTATTTTTTTCCGAGTACTCGATAAACGCTTCAGCATCAGTTACAATCTGCACAGCAATAATTTCTGTATGCTTTTCATCCTGTTCGCCATAAACCATACTCTCCTGCACAAAAGGATTTCTATTTAATATATCTTCAATCTCTTCGGGAAAAACATTTTCTCCGCTTTTAGAAATAATTACATTCTTCTGTCTTCCGTTGATGTGCAGAAAACCATCTTCATCAAAGAAGCCGATGTCTCCAGTTCTAAACCAGCCATCATCAAAAGCATCATCAGTAAGTTTTTGATTTTTGTAATAACCAAGCATTACGCTGGCACCCTTAATATAAATTTCGCCTACTCCATTTTCACTCGGATTATTAATTTTGATTTCGAGACCAGGTAATGGCAGTCCTGCCGCATTATCCTTAAAACTGTACAAACGATTTAGCGCAGCAATTGGGGAAGTTTCCGTAAGTCCATAACCCTGAACAAAATTAAATCCAAGCTCGCGTAATCCTTTGGCAACTTTTGGATCAGGAGCGGCACCGCCGGCAATAAATAATCTTATGTGTCCGCCAAATTTATGGTGCAATTCTTTAAAGATTAATTTTTTAGAACTCTTCCATCCAATTGATTCAAAAATATTTGTAAGTGAGATAAGCGGAGGAACTATTAAAGATTTTAATTTGTCTTCCTGAATTCCTTTATAAATTTTCTTAAACATTTTATCATACAATAGCGGAACTCCAAGCAGGATTGTTGCCTGGACTTTTTGTAAATCATCAACAACTGTTTTTAATGAACGAGCATAATGAGCTGAGGCGCCGGCATAAAGAGGACACAGCAATCCGCAGGTGCATTCGTATTTATGATGGATTGGAAGAACTGAAAGAAATCTGTCTTCCGGTAAAATTTGAATCATACTTGTCATTGCCATCAGGTTTGATGCAATATTTTTTTGTGTAAGCATTACACCTTTTGCTCTGCCGAGCGAACCTGAAGTAAAAATAATTTCTGCCATCTCTTCCGGATTAACTAGCGGTAATTTTTCAATGGATGCTGATTGCGCTTCAATCATTTTAGTCATCGATAGAATTCCATTATTGTGTTCCTTCGAATCCATATTGATATAATATTTAAGGTTTAACAGTGAATCCTTTTTTTCTCTCATCAATGGCTCAAATACATCTGAAAAAACTATTGCCTTTGCTTCTGATTCGTGTATGACGTTTAATATTTCATTATGGTTTAGGTTTTTATCAATCGGAACTGTAACAAGATTAAAGCACATAGAGGTAAAATAAGTTAATGACCATTGAACACGATTTTCACTTATTATGGCGATGTGATCTCGCTCTTTAATTCCAATATCAAACAATGCCTTGCCGAATCTTATAACATAATCGTTAAGCTGTTTAAATGTTACGCTTGAAATTGGAGTACTGCTTAAATCTTCAAGAGCAAGTTTATCGCCATAAACTTTTGAAGAACGTAAGAGCATATCTTGAATTGAAGTTATACTTGGAACAACATATCGTGGATATTCTTTAACCATTTTATTTGCCTCTCTATAAAGTTTTCTGAATTGATACGGCGCCGCGAAGATCATCCATTTGATAACCAACAGCTTTATCATCTGGATACTTATTATTTAGAATTGCTTTAACTTCTGGTCCAATATTTTCAACAGCTCCATGACAACCTAAACAAGGAGGTTGTAAAATTATTGGTTTCATATAACGCACATTTTGGATACCATCTTCTTCTATTACTTCAAAATATTCAGTTGCTTCAGTAAGCTTACCGCTGGATTTTAATTCTTCAAAATATTCAAGTGCTTTCGACTCAAACCCATCCGGCTGGTTGTTTGGATTTCTATTTTTAAATGATACTCGTTTAATATATATCCCCTTATTAACACCATAATTGTTTGTTAAAATTTGTGCTGTATCAGAACAAACAGAAACGGCAGCTACAATTCCATTCGTCTGCATCTCTTTAACTAAAACCGATTTTAGCGATTCCATAAACTCTTTTGCGTCCAGTCTCAATCCTGATTTGATGTTTTCGGTAAGCTGCGGCTTGGGTTTATCTGTGCATCCGGCGCAAATAAAATAAATGAGCAGTAAAGCTGATAGTGAAATGATCCTTTTCATAACCTTCTCTCCTGTAATTAAATTATCAAATCCCGATATTAATTTAATAATAAATATCTAAGGTTAGACAAATAATATTTATGTTTGAGCATTAAATTTGATCGGATGTTTTGAACACTAAACGTGACTTAACTCAAAAAACAATTTTAGCTTTCTGGATTCCCTTAGCCGCAACATGGTTAATGATGTCCATTGAAGGACCATATCTTTCTGCATTAATTGCAAGATTAGCAGAGCCAAAATTTAATCTTGCGGCTTATGGAATTGCTTTTTCACTAGCATTAATTATCGAGGCTCCTGTTATAATGATGATGAGTGCTTCAACCGCACTTGTTAAGGATTACCATTCATTTCTGCAGTTACGAAAATTTAATTATATACTAAGTGCATCTCTTACAGCGGCAATGATTTTACTTTCACTGCCTGCAATATTTTATTTTGTTGCTGAAGATTTAATTGGTTTGCCTCACAAGGTTTCTTACTTAACACACCTTGCCATAATTATTTTAATCCCCTGGCCCGGGGCAATAGGATATCGCCGCTTTTATCAGGGAATTTTGATTCGAAACAACTTAACAAGATTAGTTGCATATGGAACAATTATTCGATTAGTTTCTATGAGTATAATGGCTTTCTTGTTGTACAAGTTTACAAATGTACCAGGAGTTGTTGTTGGAGCCAGTGCTTTATCAACCGCAGTTATATGTGAAGCTTTTGCAAGTAAACTGATGGTCAGAAAATTACTTGCAAGACTAAAGTCCCGGATAACAGATACCCAAAGTGAATTAACAATAAAAGAAATTATAAAGTTTTATTATCCGCTTGCTCTAACTTCACTGCTGACACTTGGTATCCAGCCATTTGTAACTTTTTTTATTGGACAAAGCAGAATGCCGCTCGAATCATTTGCTGTAATGCCGGTTGTAACTTCATTTGTTTTTATTTTCAGAGGATTAGGATTATCATTTCAGGAAGTTGTTGTGGCTTTGATCGGAGATGATATGTCTGGGTTCGATCAATTGAAAAAATTTGGAATAAACCTGGCATCCATTCTTGCGGGAGCATTAATATTAATTGCATTTACGCCGCTTGCAGAAATCTGGTTTAGAGATGTATCCGGTTTATCAGCATCACTTACTGAATTTGCTAAACTTCCTTTGATGATAATGTCATTCTTCCCTGCCTTTACAGTTCTCATCAGTTTTCAGAGAGCCGTCTTAGTGAAAGCAAATGAAACAAAACAAATTACCTATGGAACTGCAATTGAGTTTATTGGAATTATTATTGTGGTAGCGATTTGTATAAAATATTTTTCACTAGTTGGTGCAGTTGCTGCAACAATTGCTTTTGTAATAGGAAGAATAGCGGCTTGCGGTTATTTACTGCCTCCAGTAATTTCTTCACTCAAAAAATAATGTGTTGATAATAATTTTATTTAAAGGAATATTCTGCAACCAAAATATGTTTTATTTTGTTTGTAAATGTATATCATAAGGAATTTTAATATGAGTAAAATAATAATTGTCATTTTTGTACTTATTGGTGCTTTCCTGTTGTTGAGGTTTTTTAATCAATCAAACACAATGGCTAGAGTAAAAATCAGCAATAAACCTGATTCTACAAAAATCACTGGAGAAAATATGAGCGATAAAATCATTAAGTCTGATGAAGAGTGGAAAAAAGAACTTACTCCCGAAGAATATAGAATTCTGCGAGAGAAAGGAACTGAGCGGGCGTTTACCGGAAAATATTGGGATCATCATGAACTAGGAACATACATTTGTGCAGCTTGCGGTACAGAACTTTTTGAATCAGATACCAAATTTGATTCCGGCTGCGGTTGGCCGAGTTACTTTGAACCGATTGACAGCAGCAGAATTATTTATAAAGATGATAGCAGTTATGGAATGAGAAGAACAGAAGTTATGTGCGCAAAATGCGATGGTCATCTTGGTCACGTTTTTGATGATGGTCCTCCACCAACGGGATTAAGATACTGCATCAATTCCGGTTCAATGAAGTTTATTAAGAAAGAAAAATAATTGTCTTAAAATATTTTAGTCCTATCTTACGGCTTCAAAATCCAAAACTTATAAGAGGTAAACTTTGAGTAATGTAAATACACCTGAGAATCAAAGCACGGTTAATAAACCTAGCTGGAAATTTCCAAAAGCATTTTGGACAGCAAATATAGTTGAGCTTTTTGAAAGAGCCGCATATTATGGCGTATTCATTGCAATCACACTTTATCTTTCCCGTATAGTAGGCTTTGATGATATTGAAGCCGCATGGATTGGCGGAGTGTTTTCAGCAGGTCTTTATTTTCTTCCTCCCTTTACAGGCGCTCTTGCTGATAAAATTGGATTTAGAAATGCAATCATTCTTGCCTTTGCACTTTTATCTTTAGGTTATTTTTCACTTGGTGCATTGCCTTATAAGGCTGTTGTACTTCCATCTTTGGTTGTACTAATGTTTGGCGGATCATTTATCAAATCCATAATTACCGGAACTGTAGCTAAAACAACCACCCCTGAAACAAGAGCAAGGGGTTACTCAATATTTTACGGAATTGTAAATGTTGGGGCTTTCTTAGGTAAAACTTTTGCATACCCGATAAGAATTGAATTAGGATTAACTGCCATAAATTATTTTTCTGCAATAATGAGTTTTGTAGCATTAATCGTTGTTGTCCTCTTTTATAAAAATGTTAGTGCTGATGGCGAAGGTAAAACCGTAAAAGAAGTTTGGAATGGATTTGTAAGAGTTGTAACAAATATGCGTTTACTTACTTTAATTTTTATTGTTACAGGATTTTGGATAATTCAGCATCAACTTTATGCTACAATGCCGAAGTATGTTTTAAGAACTGTTGGCGAGCAGGCTTCACCGGAATGGATTGCAAATGTTAATCCCGCGGTTGTAATGGCTCTTGTTATGTTCATAACCCACTTAATGAGAAATGTTAAAGCCGTTTCATCAATGGCAGTGGGAATGTTTTTAATGCCTGTTTCAGCGCTTCTTATGGCATCAAGCAATGTGCTGGAATCTGTCACCGGTCAATCTGTTTCAATATTGGGATTGTTTAGTGCACACCCTATTACTGTAATGATGATATTCGGGATTATGGTTCAAGGTTTGGCGGAGTGTTTTATTTCTCCGCGCTACTTAGAATATTTTTCACTTCAGGCTCCGAAAGGCGAAGAAGGGTTGTATCTCGGATTCAGTCATCTTCATTCGTTTCTGTCTTCAATATTAGGATTCGGAATTTCCGGTTATCTTTTAACAGCTTACGCACCTGATCCTGCTACACTTACTCCGAGTCAACTATTAACAGCTTATGATAAATCTTATATGATCTGGTATTATTTTGCTGCTATAGGATTAACTGCGGCAATTGCGCTGTTAATTTACCGCTGGTATTATCAAAGAAAAGATTTAAGATTAGCTCGTAATTAATGGGCATAAAAATAGAGACGTTCGAAGAACGTCTCTATTTAAATTCTTTTCCCTTCGCTTAGGGATGGGCTTCTATTAATTCTTTTCTTCCTTCAACTCAGCAGCTCTGCCGCCAAGATATTTGAAAAAGAATTGTTCCATAGCACCATAAAAATCAAATCTATTTTCTTCGTTTCTAAAGCCATGTCCTTCATTATCTTTAACCATATACGGAACATCAATACCTTTTTTCTTTAATGCCTCAACCATCTGATCTGATTCATTTTTATTAACACGCGGATCATTTAATCCTTGCGCAATCAATAAGGGAGCTTTGATATTATCTACATGAAAAACCGGGGATGCATCTCTTAAGAGCAAAGAGTCTTTTTGCGGATGCCCAACCATTTCATAAAGCATTTCTTTGTATGGTTCCCAATATGGCGGAATTGATTTTTGGAAAGTGAACAAATTAGAAACTCCAACATAATCAACACCGCAAGCATAAAGTTCTGGCGTAAAAGTTAAGCCAGCTAATGTTGCATATCCGCCATAAGATCCGCCGTAAATTGCAACTCGTTTAGGATCAGCAATACCCTCATCAATTAACCATTTTACCCCATCAGAAATATCATCCTGCATCGTTTTTCCCCATTGTTTAAAACTCTTCTCCCAGAATTCTCTTCCATATCCGGTCGATCCTCTGAAGTTCATTTGTAAAACAGCATAACCTCTGTTCGCTAAAAATTGTACTTCGGGATTAAATCCCCATGCATCTCTATACCACGGTCCACCGTGCGGATTTATTACAACAGGAAGATTCTTTGCTTCAATTCCTTTGGGCAATGTAAGATACCCATGAATTGTGAGTCCATCTCTCGTTTTATAAGTAATTGGCTTTTGATCGGCAAGATCATTTTCGTTAAGCCACGGACTTACATCTATAAGTTTATTCAGTTCTTTTGTATTAACATTATAGAAATAATATGAGCCGAGTGATTTATCACTATAAGTTCTTACTAAAAGTTTATCTTCGTTTTTATTTATTCCGGTTATCGCAATTTCTTTTCCTGGTAATTTAGATACTAGATCACTGTAAATATCTTTTGCCTCATTATCAAAGAAATGATATTCCTGTTTCCAACCAATATAATTTGCAAATTCTATTACTTTTCTTTTGCGGGAATAACTTAATCCACTTACATCATAGTCCGGATTTTCATAAAGTACTTTTATTTCTTTTTTATTTGCGATATCATACTCAACTATTGCAGCTTTATCTTTGCCGATGTTAGAAGACACAAAAAGGTTTTTGTTATCGAATGTAAAAAATAAGGGTGCAAACGTTTCTTTAAATGTTGTAGTTAACAAAGGTTTAAATTCCTGGTCTTCGTTATCACGATAAAGAACACTCTGGTTAACACCGTCAGTTGTAATTGCTACTCTTAATTTACCATTATGATCTGTTTGCCAGCCTGTAATGTTGCCGGGATTTTGCCCAACCACAACCATTTCGCCAGTGTTCACATTTATTCTGTAAACATCAAACACCTGGGGATTTTCTTTGTTCATCTGGATTAACATTTCGGTTGGATTATCTTTAAGATCATCAACAACTCCCGTTGTAACTTTTTCAAACGGAGTTAGATCTTTTTGATTGGTGCCGTCTTTATCAACACCGAATAATCTAAAGTTTTCGTCTCCTTTAGAATCCTGGATATAAATTATTCTGTTATTGCCCTTCCAGAAGTAACCGGCGATATCCCGCTCAGCAGCAAAGGTAACTTGAGTTGCTTTCTCCTCCCCAATTTTTTGAACAAACACATTCATTCTCGCATTCACAGGCTGCATAAAAGAAAGATAATCTCCATCGGGAGAAATCTGGTATCCTCTTCTTTCAACATTTCGAAAAAAATCTTTCATTGGAATTAGCGGAACTTCAGTCTGTTGGGGGAATGCGGGTGCTGTAAAAACCATTAATAATCCTAGAATAATTAGTTTTTTCATTTTATCTCCACACAAATAATTTATAAAAAGTTAATTAATTAAAAATTACCCGATTAAAATTCAATAATGGCGCAGAGAATACACACAAATATACATAAGCGGTAATTACAAATGACACAGAAACATTTAGGGTTATAAAATGAATTGAAAGATTATGGTTAGATTAAAATTGTATTTATACAAATAAAAAAATCCGTACCGATTTTTGTCGGTACGGATTGTAGAAACTAAGAACCTGTTTTTTAGAAACCCATAGAAATTGAGAACACATGGTTTGCATCAAAATATTTTACAGGTACATATGCATAATCAAGCGAGATATCAAGGTTGCTGATCTCCTTAAAGTTAATACCGAATCCTACTGAATAATTCTGGAAAATATTAGGGGTATCATCAGATGCTTGTGGTGCATAAAGATATCCAGCTCTTACATATAACATGTTTTTATAAGAATATTCAGCACCAATCTTATAATCGTCATATGTGTAATTATTATTCTGGAATGCAAAAGAACCAGATATTGTGTTTTCTTCATCAAGTTTTCTTTCGTAGCTAACTCCGATAGAAATTTCTGATGGTAATTCTGCTGCTGCTGCATCTATCTGATAATACGTTGGACCTCTTTCTGAATTTGGATCCTCTGCATTCACATACAAAGCATTTCCTGAATATTCAATTTGAGGACCAAGATTTTTTACCACAACACCCAAAGCTAATCCGCGAACATCAAGTACATCTTTGTACTGAACTCCTGCGTCAAAGCAAAAAGTGGATGCGCTTACTCTATCAATAGTTTCACTGACAAAGTTGAAATTAACACCAACTGCTATTCTATCTGTAAGTTGTTTAGCATAAGTTAATCCGACAATAAAATATCCCGGATTAACAATTTGTCCGGTTCCATCAGGCTGATCCATTGTTGTGACATTGATTTCACCGATGTTAAGGGACCTAAATGAAAGACCAACTGAACCAATTTCGCCTAATCTTCCGCTAATAGCAAGATAACTCATATTCATATCTGCTATGTAGGAGCGATATGAAAATAACGCACTTGCAGAATTGGAAGTAAAATCCACTCCTGCGGGATTCCAATAAATTGCTTCCAAGCCATTAACTGTTGCAATCGGGGAGCCAACCATTGCTAAATATCTAGCACCAACAGGTATTCTTAATTCAGGCGCGCCTGCTGTACCTGCACGATTTTGACCACCACCGAATGTTTCAAAGACCGAGAAGCTTAACATCAGAAGTATAAAAACTATTCTTTTCATTTGAAACATAATTTCCTCCGAATAAATTAAAATTTATAAAGGTACAGGTGCCATTACCTGTACCCTTTTATATCAATATACTTTTAACATTTGCTGCTCTTGTATAACAGCTAATTTTAAGATTTTTGTGGTCCCTAATCCCGGCATATCTATATATGCGACATAAATACCGCTAGCTACTGGATAATTATTATCGTTTTGTAGATACCACCTTTCGAATTGACCATTTATAGGATTGTGCTCAATTGTTCTAACAAGCACACCACTCAAGTCAAATATTCTGATAATTGCCCCATCTGGTAAATGACTGAATGTAATATAGTGGTTGTCAGGAGCTGTCTCCCGATATTGGTATCCGTAATATGGATTTGGGAATACATTTATCTTTTCAACATCTGATTTAGCCAAATCTAAATTATACGTATTTTGTGGTGCCGTAACTGCAAATGCATCAGCTGGTTGATTTGGTTTGGTAGATAATATTCTGTAAGTAGTTCCTGTTTCAGGAACCTGTTGTACTAAATTGGATGGATAGGTAGGATCTGAAACACTTCCACCATTGAAGTTAACAAATACAAACCTTGCCATTACCTCATCGCCTATTGCATTTTCATTAGAGTTGTTGGCAAAGTCATCATAGCCAGCAGATCCTGGCGACATATCAACAGGATTGTACCAATATATCCAATCAGTTGCTGGATCGTTATCTCCACCAGAAATATCATGATCCGCAGTGCTAATACCCCAATCGCCATTTGCATCGTAGTCATAAAGTAAAGGAATCATTCTGTAATCATCACTTGGGTCATCCGGGGTACCGATACCGATATTCCATAACTCAAATGGAACGTCTATGAATCCTTCTCCATTTACGAATTCGTCACCTCTTCCGCCGGCAGCAGTAAACCTTATTTCAAAATCGTAAGGTACGATCCTCGTAAAGTTATCGCCTCGTGCAACTCTTGTTTTGAAGTTTTCAAAAGTAAACTGTCCATTAGGTCCAGTTTGAATACCCCATCTAACACCTCCGGCATTAGGTGAAGGACGATCTGTTCCCTCGGGAAAGTCTCCTATAGGAAATCCGCTGCCATTAAATGCAAATGCTGCATAGGAGGGATCGTGAGGGCCATTTGCATTCGAAAGTTCCATAAAATTAACGAAGTCAAATGGAGCGCCTTTAATTCTAAACTGGATACCGTCTGCAATTGGTGATTCATTATCATCGTTCTGATTTGTTTGATTTGCAAGCACTCTTACACCGTCTGATCTGTCAACGTGCCAAACTACTCCATCCTCACCTAAATCCTCAAAAGACACAGTATAAGTAAGGCCTGTTAGTTTAGTCGGGTCTATAACGATTGCTGTCATATTTCCATCACTCTGACCAGATAAACGAGTAACAGTTAAAGTATCTCCTACCACAGAACCATATCTTGATCCCGGTGTATTGAGCTGAGGAACAGCTCTATAAATAACAAACGGAGACCTCAAAACATGGAATGGGAGAAGCGGTTGAGGATTATGTGCGTAAGAAACTACCGCAAAGAAGTATTCCTGTCCATTACGTAATTCTGTTTTTCTGAATTGATCTTGAGTAACAGTTAAATATCTCTGAATACCACCATCTGTTCCGTTTGCGGCAAGAACAGGAATTTCAACGCCATTTGCATCTAACTCAGTATCATAGATATAAGTTACTCCATTCACCAAATCAAAGGTGGCAAGTTTAATACCATCTTCTATAGTTGCAGAAACACTGGGGAGCTGATAAACCTCATAGCCTTCAAATGAATATTCTTGTCCTGAAAAATTCTCAATCTTATTAATACTAGCCTGGTCACTGCCCCAATTTAAATTAATTTTTCTATCTAAGTTTGCGACTTCAACAACAGGAGGAGCAATATTAGGTAATTCAAATAATTGATCAAAAACAATTTGCGCAGTAAGATCATTTGTTTTCATCGCTGTAATACTGCTTAAATTATCTGTGCCCTGTCCATAAACCAAAGCAACCACAACTTGTGCGGTGTCGCCTAAATTCAAAGAAACAGGACCATTAGTAACCATAATTCTTCTATCTCCTGGTCCCTCGGCTGATCCATCAATTTTTCCGGTACCAGCAACGGGGTCACCTGCTAGTAAGTATACCCCTCCATCCGGGGAGTAGTCTACAACTGCGTCCGGAAAAGGAGAAGCACTTGGATAACGTGGAATAGGCAATTTACCTCTCATCAAATTATAGAACTCAAGGGTTCCGTTATAGTTAAAACCAGGGTCACTCCAGTTACCGCCTGCAGCGAAATAAACATAGGAGCTCATTGGTTTTCTATTAACGTACTTGTATCCTTTTCTCCATTTAAGATCAAAGATAGCACTATCACTCGGGTTTCCTGTAAACTTAGAGACACCCTGCAAGAAGTCATAACCTGCGGCAGGTGGGGCCAAGCCTAAGCCAGAATAGGTAGCATCAGTAGCCTGAGAGCTGTATGCATAGCCCATATTGAGTGTGGTATCGCAGCCAGCAAAGTCATCTGATGAAGTTCCAACATCAGGATCTGCCCAGGCAACAATATACATACTATCAATTCTTGAATTGGCTGCTGAATTTTCTGTTCCTTTATAAACCATATCAACTTTTTGAAATATTACATTTCCTAAAGCTCCTGAATATGCATAAGCCCAATAGTGAGTACTTACCTCCAATCCTATTGGTATTGATCCATAATTGGATTCTGATATTCTGTCATCATATTTAATAAAAATGGTCTGTGCTGCTCCAGGAATACCTGGGATATCAACATCAGGATTATAATTTCCATCACCATCAACGTCTTCATACATAGCACCTTCAGTAGCTGGCCATTCAGCCCAGTCTTTTGCATATTGGTCTCTAATTTCCTGAATCTGACCATCAGTGACTGATCCAAGGTCAATGTCATTAAAGCTAGCCGCATCACTAGCCAAATTGGCTGTTAGATAGTCGGGTCTAACTCTAAACAATCTGGTAACTGCTGCCGTTCCAGATCCGTATGTATTACCATTAACCCTTACAACGGGTGAGGTACCATCATATACCTGACCTCCCCAAACCAATCCTTCTGCAAAAATTGCTCCGACACGGGTCCCATTCGGAAAAGCTCCATTCCAACCACCTCCAACAACCCAATCGTGAAATCCTTCTTGTGTAACCCACATAGTAGCATTATTAATGTTAAGCAGGCTTTGAAAGGGATCGACTGTTGTTTTTGGTAAAGTTGTACGCTTTTTTTCGCCGTCTTTTCCACTACCCATAGAGTTTGAGAATAAACTATTGGGTGCTATAAAAAAGAACAGAAGGATAATTATTAAACTTAAATAATTATATTTTTTCATATTATATAACCTCCGCAAAATTAAAATTTTTATATGGCAACATTGATTCCTCCTATAAATTAAAAATTAATCAATACACCAGCTATAAGCTGTCTTGGAACACTATAGATGTCAAAACCATATACATTAAAAGCGGCCTGTCTGTTCTCTAAGTTTATAGCACGATATAGGTCGGCGAATCTTTCAGTATATCGCTGAGCGGCAATTAAAGTTTGTGCATCTGTCGTGCTTAAGAATCCATCATCATAAGCATTACCTGTTTTATCATAAACGTTAATTGCATTTTTGGTATTTAGCAGGTTTTGAACTTGAACATAAATATTAAAGTCAAGTCTGTCGATCTTTATAGTTTTATCAATTCTAAGATCCAAGTTATATACCCAAGGAGTTGTTGAGGAATTTATTGGTCCATAAGGTCTTCTTCCTCTTGTATCTCCTGTGCCTATCGGTGTTAGACCACCGGTCCATGCAGAAGATTGTCCCAAACCAGACCAAACTGAGTATGTAAAAGGATGTCCGCTGTTGAATGTAAATAATAGATTAAGACCCAAATTTTCAAGTATAGGACCACCATCGTTTTCTGCAAAACGATAATCCAGCACAACAGTACCTCTGTGAGTTTGGTTATAATCCAACGGTATTAATGTTGTTGGAACATTAACATTTACTTCAGTTGAGCCAACTCCACTATTGGATAGTGAGTTTGTGCCTTGTGCGGCTGAGAACGTATAATTAACAGTGGCACTAACTCTCTCAATTCTCCTTAACTGAAGGCTAACTTCGATACCTTTTGTTGTTGCAAAGTCCTGATTTTCGAAAACGTTATATTTGGCTCTTATAGCTCCCGGCAATGTGTTGACTACAGCATATTGTAGTTGCCCTTTAATATCCTTATAAAAGGCAGTAATATCAAACGCAGCAAAATCTGTAAATTGATGTGAAAAACCAATCTCATACTGAGTTGTTCTAACCGGTGAAGGATTGTATGCAATTGGATTCGTAAACAAATTAGCCGCTTGAATCTGTTGTGCTGCTATGTACTCGCCACGATAAGTCTGATCCAAAGCAGGGGCCTGAATAAACTTACCAAATTGCATATGAAACACAGTTTGGTCAGTTACAGGAAATGCAAATCCCAATCTTGGTGATAAATAGCTGAATACATCACTCTCACTAATAACCGAATCAGGTATTGTATGATAAGTACGGTCTATAATAGGCAACTGTGGGTTGTTCCATTTCCAGGTATCCATATCAATATAATCATAACGTAAGCCGGCATTAATTACTATATCATTTATTTCATACCTATCCATAACGTAAGCCGAAGCAAAAACCGGATTCTTTGGCGCAAAATCACCGCTTCCTTCGTCAGTTTCGTTTCCGAAAACGTCATAACCATAATTATTCATATTTGCGAAGAGAGTGGTACTTATTAAAGTAGCTAAAGAATCTCTTGCAGCGTCGGGATTATTTCTAAGTGTTGATAAAAAGTTGCTTGCGGCACCAGCAGTACCAACCTGCCAGCGTCTGACAGTATATCGCTGATAGGAACCACCCAATTTTAATGCATGTTTTTCAAGCTGTGTGGTATATGCTAAATTAGCGTTATAGTATTGGTTGTGGTCTTTTGTAAATCCAGTTTGTAATTCGCCTTCTCTATTGAACGGGAAGCCATAAAAGTCATAATCTGGGGGGCTTGTTACGTAATTGGAAAAACGATAGCCATATTGAGTATTAGCTAAGCTATCACTGTAAAGTAAGAAATTATCACCCATTATGGGATCATAAGTCTTGCTACGAAAATCGTATATTCCAAAGCTGCCTTCAATGAATGAATTAGATCCTAATAAATAGGTACCTTTTAAATTCAATAATAATGATGATAAATCAGTTATTGGTTGTCTGGCAGTATTAAATATATTTATGATATCGTTCCTTCCCTTTGCAGAAGAAGAAGTAAATGCACCAGCCAGTCTTAATATTAACGGATTGTTATCAAATACGATAGTACCATTAATAGTATTTCTGTTATTAACCATATTACCTGGTATATTAGCAGCATCCCAGGTTAAATATTGTCCTTCTGAAGTAGAGCCACCATAAACTCCCGAATCATAAACTTTTGTTGTGTCAAGGCGCGCCCCATCAGAAAATGCTTGTGGATTGCTCTCGAAAAACTGGGCATTATCTCTTCTAAAGAAATTTTCGCCCGATACGAAAAACTTTAATTTATCAGTAAAAATCGGCCCGCTAGCTGTAAGCACATAATTGGAATAGCCATAAGAATATGTGCCTAAGAATTTATCACCGGGGTAATTGCCAAAATTATCAGTTTCTGCTCTAAGTGAGAATTTATACTGACTCGATCCGGTTTTAAATTCTGAGGAAACAATACCTGCATTTGCATTTCCAAATTCAGCGGTATAGCCACCAGCCTGAACAAGAACTTCTTGCAAAGCATCTGATGTAACTTCTACAAGCGAACCGCCATCACGATTTAATACGTTTTTTACGTCAGAACCCTCTACAGTATATCCGGTTTCCTCTGGTCTGCTACCGCGAATAAAAATTTTACCATTTTGATTTACCACACCAGGAGCCAGTGAAACCAAGGCCGTTAGACTTTTCACACCTAACTGTTCAAGATCTTCCGGTCCGACTCTTCTAATAGCGTTGGTAGAAGTTTTTTCTATAAGTGGTCTTTGTGATACAACAATAACCTCTGAGGTTGAAAAACCGGTACTTTGAAGTTCAAAGTTTAATCTTGTGGTTAATCCAGAAGTTACGTTCACATTGTTAACGGTCATATCCTGATAACCAATATACGAAGCCTTAACACTATATTGTCCGGCATTAAGGTTTGTAACAAGATATTCTCCATTAACATCTGAAGCTGCACCCAGGCTTGTACCCACAATTATTATATTCGCCCCAATCAGGGCTTCGCCCGTTTGCTGATCAATAATTTTTCCCGAAACACGTCCGGTTTGAGAAAAAGTAAAGGAGCAGGCAAACAGTACTAAAAGAAAAATTTTGTATAATTTGGGAAACATTTTTTTCCTCCGTTAATTATTAACTATTTAATTAATCATCTACAAAAACTGCATTTTTAATACTTGCTGCAACATCATAAATAGCTGCAGTGTACCTACCCTTAGAGGCAACTTCAATATTAAATGTTATATGATCAGCATCATCATTATAATACACATCAAATGTGTGTGTGCCAGCAGGCAATTTAACATAGGGTGAACCGCTACCTGTCTCAAGAGGGCTAAGATGTATATCTTCACCGTTAACTTCTACTGTGCTGATTGTTGCGTCGGGAGATCCATTAAAAAATGCAACCCAACCAGTGTCTGCCGGGAACAAATTGGCTCCATTAGGTGAGTCTTTGGTCTGCCAAACATATCTTTGATTCTGTACGAACGCATTATTATCTGCGGCAGTACCAACCAAAAAAACTCTCATTTTGTACTCTGTTGTGGCAGCAAATTGATAGCTTTGACTAGTGGCGGTTGTAAAACTTGCGTTCATAGTTTTACTTCCAGAAGGGATAGTTAAAAATGCTGAAGCAGAGTTTGGAGTTTCGCCCCCAAAATCAGCAGCGCCAAGCGATTGACTATTCAAAGTGAGAGTGGCTGTACCCGCACCTTGTACCAAGTTAACAACTTTCATTTGGCTTTGATAATCAATGCTGGGAGGAATAGGATTTACGTCTGTATCAACACAGCCCGCAATAAATACCACCGCGCAAATGCTAATTGCCACTAGTAGTCTTTTGTAAGGTATTCTCATTTTACCTCCTAGTAAAATAATTGATATGATTAAGTTGAGAAATATTTGAAAAAATAAAATAGATCATAGTTTAATTCAATATTTGTTAATTCATCAATTGGATTTAATTGTTTAATCAACGGCTATTAATTTATTGTATAAAAATTTATTCAATGTTTTAAACTCATCCTATTATAATTCGCTTAGTGAATAAACAATAATAATAATTGCAAATTTTAAAAGAACACAATTAATCTAAGCAGCAGCCACGAAATCCTTTGATAAATTTAAATAAGAAGGAATGCTATTTATTCTGAGGACATAAATATTCAATACAATATCCAAACGAATGTTGGATAATTTTTTCGTAAAGGATACAAGAGAACTGTAAAAGTTTGTATCAATTATTCTGATAAGCATTCCTTATTAAAAAGATTTCTAAATTTCATAACTGAACGTCCGAAAAAATATTGTTAAAGTCAACTAGTTTTAAAAGAAAATTTTATTCTCTGAATTATTTCCAATTAACAACTTTCCCTGCTAAGATATAAAAACATTTTACAATCTTGTCAACATTTTTAATTCAACTCCCTGGAATGCCGGTTCGTATCTGCAAATTCCACCGATACAAATATTGCCTGCCTGGCGAGTACCTACAAGTAAACTTAAATCCGTATGGTTACCAAGTTTATATCCAACCTGAATAAAACTCCAGAATTTTCTAACAACATTACCAGGCTCTGGTTCTTTGGTCTGAAGTTCTGCCACAACCGCAACGCTAAAATTGGGAGAGCGTAAATACTCAATGTTAATTACATCATCGTAATACTTTTCATTTGTAGAAAGGTTCTCGGTCTGCTGATGTTCTAACACAAGCTTAATAGTATTGATGTCATCAAAGTAAAATCTATTTTCTAAGATTGGCGTGATGTTTTTTGTGTTGGTTGATAGTTCTTCGTTATATCCAAATGCTGCAATTGTAGTAAGTGATTCATTCCAGTTATGTGTTGCCTGCAGATAAACTTCCTCCAATTGGGTTGATATGGGAAGCGAAAGATTATTTACTCTCTGGAAATATGAATTTACAGGCAATGTGTTGGTGATGCCATAATTTGCTATAAAGTATGTTTCATCAGAAAAATTATAATTAACTTCTAAGGCATAACCTTCCTCGTTAGATTCATCAAGCGGTGAGGGATGACGATTTAAAAGCACATATGTATAATCTTTTCTCAAAGAGGGGGCGGTGTTATAATAAATTGTTCCGTCGTTAGAAGTAAATGCATAGTTATCATAGTATTTATACTCACCAACAATTGCAAATGCATCGTAATAAAAATTTAGACTGCCGTAAAATGCTTCACCAACTTTCCATTCATCGTTATTAAATATTTGTGATTGAATATCCTGGTTACTTTTTATTCCATATTCGGCATAAGCATCAAAATTCCAGTACGTTGGCTGAACCCTCAATGATGCAAGTGATGTGTTTGCAATTCCTTCAATAGCTGGCAAGTTGGTTGCAAATGTAATTCCCGGTTTAATAAAACTAAAATCATTATAGCTTAAATCTAAGGCATGTAAAATATCCTGTCGTTCGTTATTTGAATTTGCAGCGGAACCTGATAACCCAATTAATGAAAATCCTAAATAATTACCTTCTACTTTTACACCGAGTAAATTATTGTCAACTCGAATGTTTCTATCTTCATAGCTTTTAAGAACCAATCCTCTTCCAAAAAGTTTATAATAATTGCCTACTGTGATATTCAATCCTGCTTCAATATCTCCGATATCAGCGGATATATATTTATATGCTATATCTGCATATTTAACTTTTCCTCTACTAATGGATGGATCGGGATCATTAGGTTGAAACACTTCAAATCTAAATCCAGCGGAAAAAATATTCTTGTTGTAATCCACTGTTAGCCAGTTTTCAAGAATCTCAATTTTATTTTCAACATTGTAAGAGTATTCAAGCTGATTTTGCAAGCCCAGACCATCAGGTAATAAAAACCAGTTGTTGCTGGTCTGACTAAAAATTCTTGTTGATGAAAATAAAATGAATAATAAGATAAGACGGTAAATAGAAGTTTTCATTTTTTAATTTGAGAAAATTTTTGAGCAAAAATAATATCCTCGAATATATTTTATCCGAAGAATAACAAATTTATTTTTCTAACAATTCGGTTATTAACTTTTCTACTTTTTTTTCATCACCTTTCATATAACCAAGATGTGAGTAAACAATGTTTCCGGATTTATCTAATAATATCGTGTAGGGCATTTGCTGCGCATAATATTTTCTTGCAACTTCGCTGTTAGTATCTAACACAACAGGAAACTCATATCCTTTAGATTTTATATACGGTTTTACTTTTGCAACGGATTTTTCTGTGTCGGTTGAAATAGCAAGTAAAGAAAATCCTTTGTCTTTATATTGTTCATAAATTTTGTTGTACTCTGCCATTTCTTCCAAACACGGTTTGCACCATGTTGCCCAAAAACTTAAAAGCACTGGACCGTTACCAGTTTCATTGTTTAGCTCGACGTATTTTCCATCAAGATTAACAAGCTTAAAATTTGGAGCTGTTTTACCCGAAAGTTCTTCTTCACTCTGAGCATTAGAACTATGAGATAAAAAAACGAATAATAAAAATATTGAAAGAGCTTTCATTTATTTCTCCAGGATTCTCGCAGGGATTTTTGTAAAAATGATACCTTCACTTTAACATCAACATTTTTCTTGTTTGAACAAATTCATTAGTAACTATTTTATAGAAGTAAATTCCGCTACTAAGATTTTTTGCATTAAACAACACCGAGTGATTTCCAGCGGGTTTAAATTCGTTTACTAATGTAGCTACTTTATTTCCAAGAATGTTATAAACATTTATTTCAACATTGGTTGATTTTTTTAATCCAAAATTAATTTTTGTGGATGGATTAAAGGGATTAGGAAAGTTTTGTGCCAGATAATAATCAGTAACTAATGTATTTTCAGTTTCAACAGCAGTTGGATTAACTATGGCTGTTAAATCAACGGTACTTCTAATATCGGGATTTCTTAACGTTCCAGCCTGCATCTGTGCATATCCAGTACCAACATTAGTTAGCGGAAATACATGTAATGCAATTAGCCTTGTTTCGCCTGGTTGAAGTGGAGAACTTCCATATTCACTTGAGGTTGTAGCACTATCAACCCAACCTGGCAGGCAAGAATCAAAACAAATTGATGAAGACCAACCTTCTGGCAGGTTATTTATTGTTCTTACAATAAATAAAGTCTGTTCAGCTGCAGAAATATTTGTAACATCAACTTCAAAAATCATTTCAGAATTGAGCGTATCTGTCAGCTCTGTTTCCCTAGGGATGAATGTAATATCCTGAGAAAATATCGAAGTAGTAATTGCAAAAACAAAAAAGAGGCTTAGTAGTTTTTTTTTCATATAATCTTATTTTTAATATAAATGAGTGGTGCGCTTAGCACCACTCCAAATGAATATTTTATTTTATTAAAGTCATTTTCTTAATGTCTGTATAAACTGAACCATTAAGTCCGGAAGCATCTAATCGATAAATATAAACACCGCTGTTCAAATTCTGTGCTGTAAAATTAACAGAATGATTTCCACTTGCAAGATTACCATTTAATATTGTTGCAACTTCTTCTCCAAGAAGATTGAAAACCTTTAATGTAACTTTAGATTCTGATGCAAGATTAAATTCAATCTTTGTTGAGGGATTGAAAGGGTTTGGATAATTCTGTTTGAGTGAAAAATAGTGTGGTCCAATAACATCTACATTCACTTCATCAGAATATTCAAATGATCCAGTCAAATCAACTTGTTTTAATCTGTAAGTATATAAGCCATTCTGAAGGTTATTGTCTGTATATGAATAATTCTGAACTTCGGTTGTTGTTCCCTTTCCATTAATAAATCCAATTGCTACAAATTCTCCTGCTACTTTTTTCTGTATCTCAAAGCCAAGATTATTAACTTCTGTTGCTGTTGACCAATTCAGATTAACACTATTTCCACTGGCTTGTACTGTAAATGATTTTAGCTCAACTGGTAATACTGACTCAAGCGAGTAAGCAAATATTGCCCACTGACTTGTTGTTGGAACAAATGCATTTGTGGTTGCTGGTGCCGTTGCTAATGCAGCACCAGATTTATCGAAAATAGTATGAGGGAATGTTAACCCGCCATCAACAGAAAGTTTTACAACTAATCTATCTGTATATCCAGGATAATTGGCATGCGCGTAGTTAAATTTTACTGAATCTGTAACCTCAGCACCGCTAAATACTTTGCTTATTAAAGTATCCGAAGCTCCAGTTGCTGAATAACTATAAAAATCCAATTTAACAGATTTGTTTCCACCAATAGATGGTCCATTAGCGCCTGTAAATTGGCTGAATGTTATTCCTCCATCAGGGTTTTTAAGAGTCCATCCGTTTGCAGGAAAACCACCTTCAAATAATTCATAGCTAAAAACACTGTTTATGCCATCGGTGTTAACAACAACAGACTCTGGTTTTGATTGACCAATAAAATCAAGTGCTTCAACTGGTTTTTCTATAAAATCGTTTTGATTATTAACTATAAGATTTTCGAGAACTTCGTTTCTTCCTTTTGCACTATTAAATACTTCTTTTGTTTGATCATTTTGCACAAATGCGGCGGTATAGATCATTGAATCAACCCAGACTGCTTTATCTAAAGCATAAGTAATTGTAAAATTATACGTACCTACTTCTGTTGGAATAGAAGTACCTAAAGAGTTTGGATAAGCCTTTCTGAATACATCATAAAAATCTTTTTCGCCATTTGTTCCTGGAGCAGTTGTGTATTTAATATGTCTTTCAACTGCATGGACTCTTAAATAATAGTCACCCGGATTAAGCGGCGATAAAACCTGAACTGTTATATCTGCCCTAACACTATCGCCATTAGAAATTCTGGTATCTGTAACTGACATTGCTATTGGAGTTCCAACATTTTTTCTTGGATAAAAAGCACCCGGTAAACTTGAGGGTGAAGAATATGGATATGAGGGATCAACAACTCCATCCATTATAACATTGGGAACTGAATTAACTCCGTAATAATTTCTTCTATCATTTGCTTGTGCAGGATTATATAAATACATTGGATCGTTACCAGGTGCTGGCCAGTTCATGTGATATTTAATGGGAACGATTGAATCAAATCGTGCACCCACAAAAGCATCTATAGTTGGATTGTTCGCAGCACAAGGACCGCAGGTAGAACTTGTCCACTCTTCTAGCAAAACAGTTCTGAGTGTGCCTGGTAAATATATAGTGTATTGATTAAGTGTGTTATTTGTTGGGTTTTCATCTCCGGAAAGGTTTGTAACAACAGAAATATCCAATCCCTGATTTGGTGTAATTGTAAGGTCATCAAAAGTAACATTTGTAGATTGACCACTGTTTAGGGATGTAATTGTTTTTGTGCTTGTATATCCTCCCGGCGCAGCAATCATTGTTACTGTGAAAGAAGATGTAATATTTTGTTTTCCTATGTTTATAACTGATGCAATTGGCGTAATAATAAATGGTGATGTGGATGTAGCATAACTTGTACCTGAATTAATATTATTGATTGATACAACTGCTGCATCCAAATTAAACTGATTACCAACTGTAACGTTATCTATATAAAGATTGTTACCATAACCGTTAATAGTAACGAATTTTAACTGTACCTGCGCAAAAGTAAAAACACTAAGAGCGGTAAACCACGATAAGAAAAACAATGTAGATTTTTTCATAACGCACATCTCCTCTGTAATTGAATTTATTAGTTAACTAAAAACAAAGAACTTAATTGATTAAAAACTCGATCCTGTTTGTTGTATTTCTTTATTAGCAGTGCTTTGTATAAAAACCACCGCTTCCAGTTTGTTTATATTCCAAAGAGTATCAATTGTATTTTCAAACTGAAAATTCTGTGCACTTCCAATAGAGGACAAAGAAATTCCATCATTTGATGGTACGAGTACTCTAAGTACATCGTAGAACTTTGTCTCGCCATTAGAACCGGGTGCTTGTACATATTCAACTTCTGATTCAACAATTGCACATCTTAAAAATAATTCATCCAGATTAAGTGAGTTTTTATTCTTCACCTTAATATCAACATTAACAAGTAAGCCTCCATTAACAATCGTTTTAGTAACAAGCACGGCAAAATTAGATGTAATTACCAATCTATTGTTTAATGCCTGCTTAATTGAATTGGAATCCGTTGGCGTTGGACGTGTAATGCCATCTAAAATAATTGTTGGAGCAAAAAGTATATTATAATATGTCATTCTAAAATCACAAAACTCTTTAGCTGTTAAGTACATTGGGTCAACCGGCAATGGAAAGTTTGTGGGAAATTTAATCGATACAACTTTACTGCTGCCATAACTATTTAAAACTGATT
>JBGAWM010000179.1:0-1031 GCA_044227615.1 Ignavibacteriaceae bacterium | reverse complement strand
CTTGGTCCCATCGTCTAGTGGTTAGGACATAGCCCTTTCACGGCTGTAACAGGGGTTCAAATCCCCTTGGGGTCACTTAAGCCTTTCAATTAAATTTTATTGAAAGGCTTTTTTAATGCATTAAAATTCTGATAATACGTTATCATTTTTTATTTATTTCTCATGATACATTTGAAGTGAGATAGCGTGTTAAGTTAATAAGATCCAAAGTTATTGTTCTAAAGATTTTGTCAAAATGGCTGATATATTATTCATAAAGCCAATAGCAGAGCAATAGGTGTATAATAGGTGAGCAATAGGTGACTAATTACTATCCCTCAAAATTTGGCTGAGATCGAAGTTATTTTAAAACTGTGAGCCTCCCCTTAGTCATAATGGCAGAAGGGACAATGGAACTTTTCAACAAAGCTGAGGCGAAAAATTATTTTAATTTTCGCGAATCACTTTATCAATAAATAATTCTTCAAATCGTATTAAATTACTCAAGTTGACCTTTTCGTTGGGTAAACCTTTGTCCGAAGGACTCTCTCAAGAGGATTCCTTTGGAACTATGGAGAAACGGTTATATTTTCCTTGATCGTTAAAGTTCTCAACAGGATTTCCCACAGGTGGGTGTCGCAAAAGGTAAAATTACAGGATTGTCATTCCCACGAAAGTGGGAATCTATGCCGTATTATAAATTTTGGATACCCGTTTTCACGGGAATGACACACAAAACTAGACTTATGCGACTAAACATATTGTCCCTAATGGGTCAATCTCATTATCAAAAGTGGTTTGTTATGCCTAATAATCTTCCCCCCAACTGGTCTTGGGTTAAACTTGGCGATGTTGCAAAACTTGTAAGGGGCGTCTCTTATAAAAAAGAATTAGCTACCAAATCACCAAGAGTGAATTATCTTCCAATAGTCAGGGCAACAAATATCAATTCTTCTTTAAATTTCAATGACCTTGTATATGTTCCCAAAAAGCTAATCAAAGATGAGCAGATTATTAAAGAAGGCGATGTCATCATTGCTATCTCAAGTGGT
>JBGAWM010000178.1:0-1033 GCA_044227615.1 Ignavibacteriaceae bacterium | reverse complement strand
AACACTTTTTAATGAAATTTGTAATTTATTTTTTGAATTCAAATCAATACATTTGTTTCAATTTTTTGTAGAATAATAATATTTTTTTTAACTTAAACAGGGTTAATAATCAAGCTTCATTAACCTTTACACCTGGTTTTAATATTACGCCGCGATTTTCGTGACCATTAATTTTTACACTTATTGGCTGATCAAATTTTAAATGTTTTGTAAATACAAGTTCATCCTCTGGCTTTTGTGTATTAAGCCAATCCCAATCAATAAAACCAATATGATCAATTGAGTTTACAGTAAAATATCCAACTCTGAATGAAGTTAGATTCTGAAAGAAATGAGATCCCTGAGATGGTGTGACCTGAAAATCTTTAAACCCTGCTTCAACAATTACAGAAGCTCCGGAAATTTGGTCCCACGTTACAGGTATGCCTAACCAGGGGTCAAGTGAACCCCATCGACCAACACCCAGCAGCAAATAAGGTTTTCTTTCTGCCAGCAGCTTTGAATTTAATTTACTTACTTCCATAGCAACATCTTTGCTCTTCCCTCGTTCGAACCTATTAATGTCCACCATAATTAAATCATAAATTTCGTTTATTGCTCCATTGCCTAAAACCTGCGAGCTTTGGCAAATCATATCTGTTTCTTTAACATCACCAATCATTAACTCTTCAATCTCTCTGCTTAATACCATCGGACGCATTTGTAACATTGCAAATTCTTTCCTCTGTCCGTGTGGTACACTTAAGTTTACGGCAAATTCAATTTCAACAGGAGTACCCATGCCCCAGGAACCCAAATCCAAAAGCAAATCTAAAATTTCTGGCAAAGGAAATATTTTATGTTTTAATATTGGAGCAAAAGTAACAACACGAATTCCATCTCTGGAAATTCCATCATACACTGCTTCGTTTTCTGGTGAATATGTTGAGCCAACTGAAAATAGCGTTCCGTCTTTTTCAGAGTCTGAGAGTGCGTAACTCTTTACCAACGGATCTTCAATACTATTAGGATGATGATCAAGTTTACCGTTTAA
>JBGAWM010000177.1:0-1064 GCA_044227615.1 Ignavibacteriaceae bacterium | reverse complement strand
AGGGATACAAAGTGAAACACTTCCGCTGACAGCACAGGTTGAACAGATTGAAGACCAAATCAAAAAAAGTATTGTTAAAAATCCGATTGATGGAACAGTTTTAACACGATACGCAAAACAAGATGAGATCACTTCGACTGGAAAAGCTCTGTACAAAATTGCAAACTTATCTGAAATGACTTTACGCGCATACGTCAGCGGTGATCAGCTTGGTGAAATAAAACTCGGACAAAAGTTAAAAGTGTTTGTTGATAAAGGTGAAGGTGACCAAAAAGAAATGAGCGGAGAAATTTATTGGGTCTCATCAAAAGCTGAGTTTACTCCAAAGACAATTCAAACCAAAGATGAGCGTGCTAATCTTGTTTACGCAATAAAAGTCAGAGTGATAAATGATGGCTACTTAAAAATAGGAATGTATGGAGAAATAAAATTTTAGTATGGTTTTTAAAAGCTCATACTGTCATTCCCGTGCAAACGGGAATCCATAAAGCTTAAAATTAAGTGGATTCCCACTTTCGTGGGAATGACAAATAACAACAAGTAATTTTTTAGATGTCTTTTAATTTAAATGAATGCAATTGAAGTAAATAATATCACCAAAACATACACAACAAAGAAAAATGTTATCACTGCTGTTGATGATGTTTCATTTGCTGTTGATGAAGGAGAATTGTTTGGATTGATTGGTCCCGATGGTGCTGGTAAAACTTCAATCTTCAGAATACTTACCACTTTACTTCTTGCTGATATCGGAAATGCAGCAGTGCTTGGACTTGATGTTGTGAAAGATTACAAAGCAATCAGAAATATTGCTGGTTATATGCCCGGTCGCTTTTCACTTTACCAGGATTTAACAGTTGAAGAAAATCTTAATTTCTTTGCAACAATTTTTAACACAACGATTGAAGAAAACTATGATTTAGTTGCTGATATTTACAAGCAGCTCGAGCCATTCAAAACAAGGCGCGCAGGTAAACTTAGCGGAGGTATGAAACAGAAACTAGCTCTTAGCTGTGCGTTAATTCATAAGCCCAAAGTTCTTTTTCTGGACGAACCAACCACCG
>JBGAWM010000176.1:380-1067 GCA_044227615.1 Ignavibacteriaceae bacterium | reverse complement strand
TATAATCCCGATGGAACTGATGTTAGCGGACGTGAGGATTATACTTATCAGGATGCAGATGCAGCAATTAATCAACCGAAGTATGAGTTTAGATTTTTAGTAGGATTAAATTTCGGTTTGTAATTAAAAATTACTCAGTAGAGACGCATCGCGATGCGTCTCTACTTGTACAATATTATCTTAATAATATCATCTTCTTTGTCTCAACAAAACTTCCTGCCTGTAATTGGTAAAAATAAACTCCACTGGAAAGTTTTGAAGCATCAAAATTGACTTCATAATTACCGGCTGGTTTATCTTCGTTTACCAATGTCTCAACTTCGTTTCCCAGAATTCCAAAAACTTTAAGAATCACTCGAGACCCTTCGACTCCGCTCAGGGTGACATTTGGGATACTGTATTTAATCTTTGTAGATGGATTAAATGGATTTGGATAATTCTGCTCAAGAGAAAATACTATCGGCAGAGTTAAATCAACTTCAACAATGTTTGAATATTCAAATGAACCATCAAAATCAATTTGCTTTAATCTGTAATATGATTTTCCATCAACTGGATTCTGATCAGTAAAAGAATAAGAGTGAACTTCTGTAGAAGTTCCGTTACCAGCCACAAAACCAATTTTCTGCCAATCTGAATTTCCTAAAGCCCCTTCCTT
Source organism: Ignavibacteriaceae bacterium (assembly GCA_044227615.1). GTDB lineage: Bacteria > Bacteroidota > Ignavibacteria > Ignavibacteriales > Ignavibacteriaceae > IGN3. Next base: position 409 of record JBGAWM010000176.1, on the reverse strand, counting down.
TAGGGAAGGGGTTGGGGATAGGCTTCTTT
>JBGAWM010000176.1:0-370 GCA_044227615.1 Ignavibacteriaceae bacterium | reverse complement strand
TTTGTATCTCAAATCCAGCATTATTCAACTCTGTTGCCGTTATCCAATTTAACACAATATTTCCATCAACCGAACTTGCTGTAAAGGAAGTAAGCTCGACCGGAATGGGACCTGAAAATGGCATAAATCTTACAAGACCCAGTTCAAGGCTATCTACTTGATGAAAAATATGATCTTCAATTAATGTAGAATCATAAACACCCCAATCATTATTCTGCGCATAGATTGGATCTAATGTATTATTATAAAGATCATAAACATTCGAGCCTTGTATATTTCCATAAATAATATTTAATCCATTATCCGTTGTGTCAGCATTTTCAATGTTTCCAAGATTTGGATTTGCACCCGGCTGACCGGAAATACCAAC
>JBGAWM010000175.1:0-1088 GCA_044227615.1 Ignavibacteriaceae bacterium | reverse complement strand
CAATAAGCAAGATTGAATCATACACAGCAGAGACAGTTGAGGTTAATGCGGTTTCTCTTCCCATTGGCAGGGACTATAGATCTGTAATACAAAACTTGTCACGTTACATCAAACCTCTTTAACACTATCCTGAACTTACCAATAAAAATGAGATAAAAATCATTTTGCTTATGAAGTTTCTTTGATGCTTCCGGGTTTAGTGATACAAAGTTAATCGCACATATTCTTTGTTTCTGCAAGTCTGCCATTAACCGTATCTCCTTTCGCTTTGCTATAAACCTCTCGTAATATTTTGGGTGGAAATATAGTTCCCTCCACAAATTTATTAATTCTTGCATTTACTTCTTAGTCTTTTACACTTTAATCTGTTTTAATCGCTTACCAGGTTTTTAAAGGATCGACTAATTAAATAAATCTGGCTGTTTTTCCTCTTTTGGGGTTAACTTAAACCTAACAGGCTTTGATATTTTTTTTATAACCTTTTCTTTTTCAGCTCTTAATAGCCATTCTTTCAATTGTGATGAAGTTAATTCAAACTTTTCTTTAATTTCATTACTTGTTCGCTCTTTTTCTTTTAGCAACAGACTTAGCTTAATGATAAAGAAATCATAAAAACTTTTAGAATCAATAGACTGTAAATCTTCTTCTGTTCGTTCAATTATTAAATCTGATTTTTGCTCGTGTACTGCAGAAACATTGAGTTGATTAGCTGCCAAATTCTTTTGCATAAACAGGTTGCCAATATTAAACAGATTAAATACACTGTTGTCAAATCTTTTTGCACCATTATTAATCAAAGTCAAATTGCCTGCATCTTTGCTATAATTCTCTTTTACAAATAACGGCACCCATTGCTTATTAAGATTTTCATTCGCACCTGTCCACGTACCCCCCTTTAAACCTGAATGAACTACTATTGCTGCTTCTGAAAGACAGTATATATATTTATTTCTTCCCATTGCATTACCAACACTAAAACCTGCTTCAGGATAGTATGGAGAAACTAAAACTAAATTTCCTTCAGTCAAATATTTACGATAAATCTGCGATAATGATTTCTGAAATAATCCATCTCCCAAAACACCAAC
>JBGAWM010000174.1:0-1102 GCA_044227615.1 Ignavibacteriaceae bacterium | reverse complement strand
TGGAAATAGATAGTTGTTTTAAATGCGGCGGAATCTGGCTTGACGGCGGTGAGCTTGAAATGCTGATTCAAAATGAAACTGAAAGAAAAAATTTATTAAACTCATTCAAAGTCCGAAATGATGTAAAAGAAAAAAAACATAAATGCCCGGCCTGCAGAAAAAAAATGCTGAAAGTTAAAGCTGGAAATACTGACATCATTATTGATAAATGCCCGAGCGAACATGGAATTTGGTTTGACAAAGGCGAGTTAGAAAAAATTTTACATTCTGCTTTGCTCAAAGAAGATGATCAAATTATAATTCTATTAAAAGAGATTTTCAAATCACGGATTTAGTTATAGAAAAATATTTCTAATAAAAATAAAAGGAGAAAAGTATGATTTACTTTATAGTATTTCTCGGCGTCATATTCTTGATTGCAATGTTTTTTGTCTCGATTTACAACTCATTAGTTGGATTTAGAAATCAAGTAAAAAATGCATGGGCGCAAATAGATGTTCAATTAAAAAGAAGACACGATTTGATCCCCAACCTTATTGAAACCGTAAAAGGTTATATGACACACGAGCGTCAGATAATGGAAAACATTACCAAGTATCGCAGCCAGGCGATGGATGCACAGACAGTGGGCGAAAAAGCTTCGGCAGAAAATATGCTTAGCGGTGCACTCGGACAATTACGCGTTCAGGTCGAAAATTACCCCGACCTTAAAGCTAATCAGAATTTCCTCGCGCTGCAGGAAGAACTTACTTCAACCGAAAATAAAATTTCGTTTGCACGGCAGTCTTACAATGATCAGGTGTTAACATTCAATAATAAAATTCAAATGTTCCCTTCAAATATTATTGCCGGCATGTTCAACTTCAAGACGGAAGAATTCTTCCAGGTTGAAGATGTAAAAGAAAAGGAAGTTCCGAAAGTAAGTTTCTCTTAATCATAAGATAAAATTATGTGGGAATTAATTCGGGCAAATAAAAGAAAGTCCATGATACTTTTCGTGGGGATGGGGTTTCTCCTCATCCTCATCGGGTATGTGTTCGGCAGTTTTTACGAACCTGATGCCGGCGGATTTATTGGAATATTTTTCGCATTAATACTTTGG
>JBGAWM010000173.1:0-1110 GCA_044227615.1 Ignavibacteriaceae bacterium | reverse complement strand
TCCAAAACAGGTGTTTCCTCAAATCACAAATTTTGTTAATGACATGAAACGTTATATGATTATTAAAACTCTTATCAGTTTAGCTACAGGCATTTTGGTAGCACTCTGGTTATTCATTCTCGGTGTGGATTATCCAATACTCTGGGGTTTTATAGCTTTTCTTCTTAACTACATTCCTAATATTGGCTCTATCGTTGCGGCTATTCCACCGGTGATTTTGGCATTTATTCAATTTGGAATCGCCAGCGCTTTAATGGTGACAGCGGGTTATGCAGCAGTCAATTTTATAATAGGTAATATGATAGAACCACGTATAATGGGAAGAAGACTTGGGCTATCTACCTTAGTTGTCTTTCTTTCATTAATTTTTTGGGGTGGTTTGCTTGGCTTGGTAGGTGCAATTTTATCTGTTCCACTTACTATGGCACTGAAGTTTGCGTTTGATAATAACGAAAAGACAAAATGGATTGCAGTATTGCTTGGGTCAGAAAAATTCGATGAATATTCTGCCCCAATTTCAAAGAAGAATAAATTATAAAAAATCTTCAGAAGGCAGACTTTTCATTTAAAAGATGTAGTTCCTTTTTCATCCCTTTGAGTGATTGAACAATCACGGTTTCCTTCATATTATATGATAGAAATCCTTAAACCATTTGATAAAATATCTTTTGCGGATCATTAAGATAGAAATCAAAAAAAAATAGTACTTAGGATTATGGTCTCTAATCTCGAGTTTCAGTAAACATACAAATAATGAAAGGATAAAGCATATGTCATTAATAACATTAGTAATTGTTTTAGTTGTTGTGGGAGTTGTACTTTGGCTTATAAACTCATACATACCAATGCAGGCAACAATTAAAAAAATCCTGAATGTGGTTGTAATTATTGTAGTAGTTCTTTGGCTGCTTAGCGCATTCGGAGTTATTGGAAGCCTTGATACGATTCGTATTGGCAACTAAGAGTAAGTTTAATTATTCAAATAAGTTCAAAATCTTCATCCTTAATTGAAGCAATTAAATTAAGGGTGGGAGATTTTTAATGACAGTATTAGAAACAATTCTAAAAATTATTTTAATTTTTAGATTCATTTAATGATGTAAGGATCAG
>JBGAWM010000172.1:0-1126 GCA_044227615.1 Ignavibacteriaceae bacterium | reverse complement strand
CAAGATTTGTAGATTGCAACATAAATACAGTCGAACCTAAAAAATCAGGAATAGAGGGGGGTTGGGATTCAATCTATTATGATTATGGGCATGATACTGTGGCATATCTGTTAGAAAAACCACTTGTGCAGGTAAAAGATTGTATAGTAATTGGTGGTAAGGGAATTGGTATCACACAAGATGATCACCCAAGAGTAGGAAATTTCTCAACTAAGATTGAAAATTCTAAGATCGGTTCATTAGACTCAAGCAAACCAACTTGCCGAATAGACTGGGCAGATGTTTTAACATCACCCACTACTGCCTGGATAAAGAATAATACATTTTACAGCCCACTTGGATATAATCCCCATCCTGGCTCTGTTAATTGTCCAGTCGATGAATTTTATACAGACAGCACAGCAGTTCTTTATCTAAACAATAAGTGGCGAGTTAATAATGTTGACAGCACTTTTTGTGTTAAACATAATTTGCCGTAAAGGAAGATAAAATGAAAAATATAATGATAACCCTGTTTTTATTTGTATTGCTATTTAAAAGTATTTTTGCACAGAATATTCTTTGGAAAAAAAACTTTGGATTAAACACTGCCGATGACTTCGGTAGATCAGTTATTGAGACAAGCGACGGAGGTATTGCAATTGTTGGGGACACTGACTCTTTCGGTGCTGGTGGCAATGATGTTTGGTTGATAAAAACAAATGCAGGTGGAGATACACTTTGGACAAAGACCTATGGTGGGACAAACGGAGACTTTGGATATTCGATAAAACAAATTGAAGATGGCGGATTTATTATTGGAGGTGCTACTTATTCTTATGGTGTCGGGGGTGCTGATTTTTACATTATTAGAACAGATTCAATTGGTGACACACTTTGGACAAAAACATTTGGAGAAGTAAATGATGACTTCTGTTTAAGTTTAGATACTTTAGTTGATGGTTATATTTTGGCTGGTAAAAAAAATTCAAACCAGCCTTTCAAACCTGATATTTGGATTATAAAAATCGATCAAATAGGTAATCTGATTTGGCAGAAGACATATAGCTCAAGCGGTGATGATGTTGCTTATTCAGTTGATAAGACAAATGATGGTGGATTTATTATAGCTGCTGAATGGTCAGCA
>JBGAWM010000171.1:0-1131 GCA_044227615.1 Ignavibacteriaceae bacterium | reverse complement strand
GGAAGACTATGGTTCTTCGGTTTATTCGCAGATAATATTAAAGACATTACATCGGTGCAATCAAATGTAATGTTGTATGATGGAAAATCTTGGAGCAAACCTCCGGAAAGTTGGAACATCCCTCAAGAACAATTGCATTATGTAGGCAATTTAAAAAATGGAATGTACTTTTTAACAGTTGGAGGATTTTATGTTTTTAACGGAAAAAAATTTATCAATCTTAGTGATAGTGTAAATGCCACTGCTGATTTCAGAATTTTAAAAGGTGCCAGCGTTGCCGGAACAAAAACCGACATTCAGGCAGGAGGAAATTTATACATTCGATTGAGAAACAGAGGTCTTGTAATTTTTGATGGTACAAATCTGAATTTCTACACAAAGAAAGAAGGACTTCCATCAACTAATATTACTAATCCAATAACAGATGAAATTAAAGGTAATGTTTATTTCTCATCTCCCGCAGGTGCTTTAAAGATAACCGGAAATAAATTTCAAGCTTTCTATAGTGACGAAAGTGTAGCAAGCGGCGGACCATATACATCAGCTTTGGATGGTTTCGGAAATATGATTGAGTTTTATAATGGAGTAGGGCTTTACATTAATAAGAGTGAATTTCATTATTATAATTTCCCGGTAAAATTGTCATATTCTCAAAATTCTTTTTTATTCAATTATGCTGCATTGAATTATAAAGACCCGCGACAAACCACGTACGAACATTTTCTTGAAGGATTCGATAAGGATTGGTCAAAGCCAAGCAATCTTGCTTTTGCAGAATATCAAAACTTGCCCTCAGGTGATTATACTTTCCGGGTACGTGGAATTACTTCAAATGGTGTAAAAACAAGTGAAGAGTTTTATTCGTTTACAATTAATCCGCCTTGGTGGTTTACATGGTGGGCTTACGGAATTTATGCTATTGGTTTCGTCAGTATGCTTGGTGGTTTAAGAAAGTTTGAACTTGATCGTAGGAAAGAAAATGAAAATAAAAAATTCCTGCAGCTTGAGAATGATAGAAAAACAAAAGAACTCGATGAAGCAAGACAGCTTCAGCTTTCAATGCTGCCAAAAGTAATCCCTCAGTTACCTCATCTTGATATTGCTGTGTTTATGAAAACCGCAACAGAGGTA
>JBGAWM010000170.1:0-1135 GCA_044227615.1 Ignavibacteriaceae bacterium | reverse complement strand
TATTTCTACAATGACAATGCAATAGCTTATTTATACGGCTATAGGAGTGATAGGTTTGGACAAACACTATTTGAAAATCAAATTTGGTTCCTAGCTCATATAATTGGGGCAACCTTCTCCTTGTTTTTAGGCCCCATTCAATTCTGGAAATCTGTACGCAAAAAATATATCAGGTATCATCGTTTTGCCGGAAAACTTTATATTATTGGATCCCTAATTGCTGGTATCGCATCATTACGTCTATCATTAATTAATGACTGCATAGGCTGCCGGTATTCCTTATTTATTTTGTCTGTTCTATTTTTATTAAGTACATCGTTAGCCTGGTATGCAATCAAACAAAAAAATATTTCCGCACACAAACAATTCATGACCAGGAGTTATATTTGTGCATTAGCATTTGTCCTTGTCCGATTGAATCAAATTATTCCAATGAACTTTCTATTTGACGTTATTGAAGACACCACAATTAAAAGAACTGTTAACGAGTGGATATTTTCATTCGTTCCAATCATACTTGTTGAAATATATATGATTTGGTTACCATCGGTAAGACGGAATAAAAGTTAGAGGTTACTAAAACTAATTCTTCGCATCAGCAAGCGGAAAGTGGTTTGTATATGCTGGATAATGAATTAGGTGCAAGAGTTACTGCTCCTGCAGGTGTGTAAAATTTAAGTTAGAATTAAAACTAAAAATCCTCTCAAAGCTGAGAGGATTTTTTTTCAACAATTTAATAATTTTTTAATCTTAACTTCAATCAACGGAAAAGCAGTTTTGCTAATCGAATATACTTTGTTTCAAAATTGTAAATTATCTTCTTTACTTACCCTTGCTTCAAAGCAATCTCGAAATCTTTTCCCAAAGCTATCTAATTCAACACCATAAATTTTACGGGATAGATTATTGCGTCTTCTATTCCTAATTTAGTATCATACAAGTAATAAAAATTTTAATTACGTAGTACTATATGGCTGCAAGCCTCTGAAAGCAATTTGATCACTACCAAGAAAATATTAATTATAATTTTCTGGATTCTTATTATTGTATTGTCATTGTATTTCTACAATGACAATGCAATAGCTTATTTATACGGCTATAGGAGTGATAGGTTTGGACAAACACTATTTGAAAA
>JBGAWM010000016.1:5274-50909 GCA_044227615.1 Ignavibacteriaceae bacterium | reverse complement strand
AATTTTTAGGTAAAAATAAATGATATACAATGTTGTATTTCATCCCAAAGCTGAAGAGGAATTTAGAGAGGCTGTTTGGTGGTACGGAAATCAACAAGAGGGTTTGGATTTGGAATTTGTTCGATGTATTGATGAAGCTATACAAAAAATTAAAAGAGAACCCGGACTTTATCCAATCGAGTTTGAGAATTATAGAAAAAAAGTTGTGAAAAGATTTCCTTTTAAAATACTTTATGAAATTGTTGATGATAATATTTATATTTTAGCGGTGTTTCATTCAAGAAGAAATCAAGAACAATTTCGATCAAGAAATAAATAATTATAATCTAAATAATGAAAGTACTCTTGCTTTAAGGTAAGAGAATGGAGTTAACTTTTTTATGAAAATACACGAATTTCAGGCAAAGGAAACACTAAAAAAATTTGGTGTTCCTGTTCAGGATGGAATTGCAATTAAAAGTATGTTAGAGTTTGATGATGCGATCACCAAACTACAGCAGCGTGGAATAAATCAGTTTGTGGTTAAATCACAAATACACGCTGGCGGCAGAGGTAAGGGAATTATCTATGATGTAAGAAACAGAGACGTTGTTGTTCTCGAAGGCGGAGTTAAGTTTACAACTTCTCCTGAAAAAGCTGCCGAGTATGCTGAAAAAATTCTTGGGAATATTTTAGTAACACATCAATCTGGTCCAGAAGGTAAAGTTGTAAAAACTCTTTATATAACCGAAGGATTGGATTACAAAAAAGAATTATATCTTGGAATTCTGTTAGATCGTGCAGTTTCTAAGAACGTTATTATGGTTTCTACCGAAGGCGGCGTTGAAATTGAAAAGGTTGCGGCAGAAACGCCAGAAAAAATTATTAAGGAATGGATTGAACCCGGTGTTGGATTGCAATCTTATCAGGCGCGCAAATTAGCATTTGCACTCAGACTTGAAGGAAATGCTTTTAAGAGTTTTATTCCTTTTATGAAAGCGCTGTACAAAGCTTATGAGTCTACAGATTCATCGATGTTGGAAATAAATCCATTAGTAATTACAAACGATGATAAAGTGGTCGCACTTGATGCAAAAATGAATTTTGATGATAATGCACTTTACCGTCATCCGGAAATAGTTGAATTTCGAGATCTGGATGAAGAAGATCCACTTGAAATTGAGGCATCAAAATACAATCTAAATTATATCAAACTTGATGGAAATGTTGGTTGTATGGTTAATGGTGCAGGTCTTGCAATGGGAACAATGGACATTATAAAACTTGCCGGCGGTGAACCTGCAAACTTTCTCGATGTCGGTGGCGGAGCAAATAAAGAAACCGTTGCAAACGGATTTAAAATAATTTTGTCTGATCCGAATGTTAAAGCGATTTTAATAAACATCTTTGGCGGTATTGTGCGATGCGATAGAGTTGCTCAGGGTGTAATTGATGCTGCAACTGAAATGGAAGTTAAAGTTCCAATAGTTGTAAGATTAGAAGGTACCAATGCAAAAGAAGCTGCTGATTTGCTTGATAAATCTGATCTTCACTTTGAGGTTGCAAAGAGTTTACAGGATGCAGCACAAAAAGTTACGGCGGTTTTAAGAGTTAATTAATCAGGTACTTCGTAGCTCAGAATTCATTCTTAGATAAACGTAACTCAGAATTTATTTTGAGGAAATATGTTATTACAATCTTTGATTAAAGTCTGAGCTGCGATTTTTTTGGTACAAAATATTTAACTAACAAACAAATAATCCTCACCTTGATTTTCTATTTTATTAGTTATAGATTTTTCATGAAATAATTTCCAGTTAGGAGAACTTAATGTCTTTATTCGATTCCGAATTTTCTAATGAAGAGGAATTCGATCTGCCCGAAGAAAAAGTAGAAGAAGAATTAGCTTCATGCAAAAAAATTCTTGATAGCGGCTATGTCTTTGACTCTGTGGAAAGAATAGAAGAACTGATACAAGTATGCATGGATATTGATCGATACGAAGATGCTTTATTTTTATTAGATAAGTTTTTAGAAATTTTCCCATATAACTCAGAGTATTGGCTTAAAAAGGGAATAGTGCTTAATGGATTATTCCGATTCAGCGAAGCATTGTTAGCATATGAGCAATCATTATCACTTAACCCAAATGATGTTGAAACTTTGATAGATAAATCTGCCACAGAAGAAAATCTTGGCTTATTTGATCAGTCACAAGAGTCATTAGAAAAAGTTTTGCAGCTTGATCCTGATAACGATGATGCAATGTTCAGTCTTGGATTGCTTTTCCAAAGAAGAGCACAGCTTAAAAAAGCAATAGAATACTTCCTTAAAGTTGTTGCCAGTGATCCAGAATATTCTGAAGTTTATTATGAACTTGGATTCTGCTATGAAAACTCTGCACAGCTTGATAAAGCATTAGAATCATACGATAAATTTTTAGAACTCGATCCATACAATCCAAATGGATGGTATAACCGCGGAATTGTTTTGGTTAAGATGGAAAAACTTGAGCTGGGAATTAACAGTTATGAACTTGCAATATCTATTCGCGAAAATTTTTCAAGTGCATGGTTCAACAAAGGCAACGCTCTTGCTGATCTTGGACGTTTGCAGGAAGCAATACAGTGTTTTAAAAAATCATTTGAGTTAGATAAAGATGATGAAACAGCAGTTTATAACATCGCAAATATTTATGAAGAACTTGATGATCTTCCTGCAGCAATAAAATATTACACAGAATCAATTAAGCTTAATGATGAGTATTACGATGCATATCTTTCCCGGGGATTCTGTTATGATTCGATGGGTAAATATCAATTAGCATTAAGAGATTTTAATAAAGCAATTTCTCTCTCACAGGATAGCGCTGAAGCCTGGTATGCAAAAGCTGATCTTGAATATTCTCTCGGTCAGATTCAGGATAGTATTGTTAGCTACAGAGAGGCCGCAAGGATAGAACCGGATAATTATGAAGTATGGTTTAATCTTGCTGAGACTTATTACGAATCAGGTGAGTGGCTTGAAGCACTAAAAGCATTTGATGAGTGCATTCGAATAAATCCAAAAGATGCAACATCATTTTATGGAAAAGCGAAAATTAATTTTGTATTGAGCAGAACTCAGGAAGCTATTGAGTGCCTAAAATCAGCCTTCCATTATGATCCATCCATTAGAACTGAATTTGAAAAAGAATATCCTGAAATAAAATCATCCAAACTTTTTAAAAGGCTTATTGGCGAAGTTTAATTTATTCTAATAATTATTAGATTTGGTTGTATGCAAAACTCATTTTATTCAAATACAGAATTGATCGGATTAATTGGTTACCCAATTAAACAAAGTTTCTCTCCATTTATTCATAACGTTGCGGCGGAGTTGACAGGAACAAAATTAATTTACCTTCCATTTGAAGTTCACTCAGATAATCTTAAAGATGCTGTTAAGGGCGTTCTTGCTTTAGGGCTGCGAGGATTTAATGTAACTGTTCCTCATAAAGTAAAAGTTGTAGATTATATACACAAATTGTCTGAGGAAGCTGCAGTAATTGGCTCTGTTAATACTGTTGTTAATGAATTAGGAAAGTTAATTGGCTACAATACAGATGTTAACGGTATATTAGAGTCTCTCTCACCGTATAAATCACAAATCAATGGAAATGAAGTCTGCGTGCTTGGTGCCGGCGGATCAGCAAGGGCAGTAATTTATACGTTAATCAGAAATTACAAACCCTCCAAGATTATTCTTATTAATAGAACTGAGCAGTATGCTGAAACATTGAAACAGCATTTTAAATCTAAAATGAAATTTGATGGTATTGTAACGAAAGAATTACAGCAGCCTGATCTGATAGGTTTATTAAACAACTGTTCGCTTATCGTAAATTGCACCTCGGTCGGGATGTACCCTGCCGCAGATGATAGTATTTTTACAAACGCTGATATGTTTGTTAAAGATCAGATTGTATTTGATTTGGTCTACAATCCAGTTAAGACAAAGTTTTTACAGCTTGCCGAGTCTAAAAACGCTGTTACTGTAAACGGATTAAATATGCTTGTTCAGCAGGCTTCAAAATCATTTACACTTTGGACGGGGAAAGAATTTCCCACAGAAAAGGTTTATAAATCACTCCTGCTGTACGTTACCAAATAATTTAATGAATTTTATTTATTGCCTTTTTTAATCTAAAAATCGCTTCGTGTAAATGCTCCATAGAAGTGGCATAAGACATTCTTAAATATCCTTCACTTCCAAAAGCACTGCCCGGCACTGCTGCAATATGAGCATCATAAAGCAGGTGCATTGCAAAATCAAATGAGTTTTCAACTTTCAGTACATCAGATTTTGTATGAAGATAATAAGAAATATTTGGAAAAAGATAGAATGCCCCTTCAGGTTTATAACAGGTAATTCCTTGTATTGATGTTAATTCATTATAAAAATATTCACGTCTCTTTCTAAACTCATCGAGCATTTCATGAATAACATACTGTGGACCTGCAACAGCTTCTATCGCGGCTTGCTGTGAAATTGAAGATGCGTGTGATGTTGTATGGCTTTGAATTTTATTGATTGCACTTACAATATTATCGGGAGCAGCTGTGTAACCTATTCGCCATCCTGTCATTGCATAAGTTTTTGAAATTCCGTTAACAAGTATTGTCTTCTTTTTCATTTCAGGATCAAGTGCCGCAAAACTTACAAACTCAAAATCATCATAAACTAATTTTTCATAAATCTCATCGGAGAGAACATAAAAATTATTTTTTAATACTATTTCAGCCAGTGCTTCTAATTCGGATTTTGTATATGCTGAGCCGGTTGGGTTTGAAGGATTACAAAGAATAAGCATTTTAGTTTTAGCAGTTACAGCGGCTATTAATTGTTTTGGAGTTACTTTAAATCCAGTGCTTTCATCTGTTTCGATTATAATATTTTTGCCACCTGCAAGAGAAACCATTGCTGGATAAGAAACCCAGTATGGTGCAGGGATTATGACTTCATCACCCGGATTTACTGTAGCTAAAATGCTGTTATAAACACTTTGCTTTGCACCACTGGAAACTATTATTTCAATTAAGTTATAATCGAGACCATTATCTCGCTTTAGTTTTGCAGAGATAGCTGTTCTTAATTCATTTGTTCCCTGATTAAGCGTGTATCGTGTATGATTTTCCTCAATGGCAATTATACCTGCTGCTTTGATGTTATTTGGAGTATGAAAATCAGGTTCGCCCATGCTAAGATCAATTACATCTACACCTTCGGATTTTAATTTCTTTGCCTCTGCTGCAACCATCATTGTGGGGGATGCACCGATTTCTTTAACTCTATCAGCTACCAAATTATAACTCCTGTTTTTTAAGTTGGGGAATGTTTGTAAATCAGACTTGATCAAATATAGTGTGCTGGATTGAAAATAAAAATTCTATAAAGATCTTAAGAAATAAATCTTATTTCTTCTTTGGTCTATTCTTTTCAGCAAGTTCTTTAAGTAATGCTGCGTGATTAATTACCTTCTCAACATCTTTTTCAACAACTGTAGTTTGAACACTACCAATCCAATATTCAGATTGAAGAATTTGTCTATCATCCAAAATCATACTTAGTGTAAGCATGGTTTTAGCCGTAATATTTAAAGAATCATCTTTCATTAAGATAGTTTTCTCTTCAAAACTGACAAGTTGACCACCTTTAAAGTAATAATGATTAACAGAGTTTCCTCGATTACCAATAGTGACCTCCTCGTTAACAAAAACCAATTCATCATTTAGAAAGTAAGATCGAAAAATTGACCTTCGTTCGCCAAGTACCTTAATAGTGTTAAACCCATCTTCAAATTTTATCTCATTAGATATTTTTTGAATATAGTCTTTATAGTTTTGCAGCTTTTCGTCTTTACTTGCGCAAGAAACAACAAGGACAAAGACCAGAAACAGAGGAATAAAATATTTAAGCATAATTCTTATAAGTTTAATTTATAAGTGTAATCTAATCCCAAAATATTTTTTTTACAATGATTTTTTGAATGGAACTTACTATCTTCCTTTTAGGTTTTTGATAGTATACTTATTCAACCAAAAGGAGTTAATATGAGTTATAAATCTGTTTTATTGTTATTCTTTATTGTATTTCAAGCATTAGCAACTGGGCAGGATAAATCTTGCTGCTCAACCGAGAAAGTAGTTTCATTTACAGCATTTTCTGAACAAAAGGAATTTAGGGATATTCATCAGATTCCGGCTGCATTTACTTTGAAAGATGCAAAAGGTACTATGATTACATTTAAGACAAAGGATGGTAAAACCGCAAATGGATATTTTGTGAAATCAGAGAAACCTTCGAATAAATATATATTTGTATTTCACGAATGGTGGGGATTGAATGATTACATTAAGAAAGAATCTGATGAATTAAAACAAAAACTTGGTGATGTAAATATCCTGGCAATAGATTTATATGATGGTAAAGTTGCTGATAATAGAGAAGACGCTGCAAAATTTATGCAATCTGTAATTCAGGATAGAGCATTAAGCATTATATCCGGCGCAATAGATTTTGCAGGTAAAGATGCAAAGATTGGAACAATTGGATGGTGCTTTGGAGGTGGATGGTCTTTGCAGTCAAGCATAATGCTGGCAAAGCAGGGTAGTGCTTGTGTTATGTATTATGGAATTATTGAAAACTCACCTGAAACTTTTAAGGAATTAAATGCACCGGTGTTAGGAATATTTGCAGAGAAAGATGGCTGGGTTAATCCTGAGGTTTATGGTAATCTTGAGAAAAATATTAAAGCGGCTGGGAAGAAAATAACAGTAAAAAGTTTTAATGCTGATCATGCTTTTGCTAATCCAAGCAATGCCAAGTTTGATGAAGCAGCAACTAAGGAAGCAAAGGATCTTACAATAAATTTCTTTAAAGAAAATTTAATGAAATAGTTCTATTAAAAATATTTTGTGATAAAAAATTTCAAAAAAAAAACCATCCAGATGCGGATGGTTTTTTACTAACATCTGGATGAAATTTATTTTTTTAACAAATCTCTTATCTCAGTTAATAACTGAACATCTGCAGGTGGTGCGGGTGGTGCAGCAGGTGCTTCTACTTCTTTCTTTTTCAATGAATTCATTGCTTTAATAACCATAAATATTGCAAATGCTATAATTAGGAAATCAATAGCGGTATTAATGAAGAGTCCATATTTTAATAAAACAGGGTCAACACCTTCTGATCCTTGTTTAAGTGTTAATGAAAGATTAGAAAAATCCATTCCGCCAAGCAGTAAGCCAATTGGCGGCATCAAAACATCACCTACAAATGAAGAGATAATTTTGCCGAATGCACCGCCGATGATAATGCCAACAGCCATATCAACTACATTACCTCGCATTGCAAATTCTTTGAATTCTTTTACCATACTCATTTTAAGTTCTCCTCTTTATTTAGAATAGTTAAATTTATTGAAGCACTTGATAAATATAGATATTTATTCGGTTAAAAATTAAAAAACCGCAGCTTATAAACTGCGGTTTTGAATTGAAAAAATATGGACATCCAAAATTACTTCATTAACAACATTTTCTTTGTTTCAGAAAAATTATCTGTCTGTAATGAGTAGAAATAAATTCCACTTGGAAGATTTGCAGCATTAAAATCTAACTGATGATATCCTTGTTCCTGAGTTTGATTAACAAGTAAAGCAACTTCTTCCCCAATTGCATTCATAACTAAAAGTTTAACATTTGTTTTTTCTTTTAGAACATATGCAATTTTTGTAGATGGGTTAAATGGATTAGGATAATTTTGATTGAGAACATAACTGTCAAGATTTAATACTTCAACTTCAACTGCATCTGAATATTCATAAGCTCCATTAAAATCAATTTGTTTTAATCTATACGAATAATTTCCTGCAGAAACATTTTTATCAACAAAAGTATAATCACTTTGATTTGTTGTTGTTCCATTACCTCTTACAAATCCAACCGTGATAAACTCAGAATTTGCAGTGCTTCTTTGAACTTCAAATCCGTTATTGTTTATTTCTGTTGCTGTTGACCAATTAAGAGTAACCTGTTGGTTTTGAGAAACAGCGGTAAACGAAGTTAATTCAACTGGAAGTACCACGCCATCTAATTTTAGAATTGTACCAGAATTGCCTGCAGCCCAGCAATAATTTGCAGAAGCCGTTACTGTGTAAAGGGTGTTAGTTGTACCAGTTGTTAAGGGTAACCAGGATGCACCGTTATCTTTTGTATAATAGCTTATCCCAGCGCTTCCAACTGCAACATAAGTTGTTCCCATACCCGGAACGTTTGCCGCATATCGGAAAGCATAGCCTGGATTTGTTGTCGTCCAAGTAGCTCCACCGTCAGTTGTGCTTGCAACTGTTCCATCAAGACAAACATCAATACCATTATTTGCATCTGCAAAAGAAACAAAGTTTGAACCAGAAGTTCCTCCAGCTTGAGGGAATGAAGATACAGTCCAGTTATATCCCTTGTCAGTCGATTTGTAAACTCTAGCTTGAGTGCCTGCTACTCCGGAATAAGCGTTAAACCAAACATTGTCACCAACTATATCCATACCGCAAGCAGCACCATATTCTCCATTAACGCTGTCAGCAGGCGGGAAGTTGGCTTGAGGAACTCTATTCCAGGTAGCACCGCCATCGGAGGTTGTTAAGATTTCCCAATTGCCTGATGGATATGGATCAGGATCACCATAATAAACACCATTATTGGCATCAAACATTCTTAGTGCATCACCAAACCCTGTTGGATTGTTGTACTGTGATGTCCATGTTAATCCGCCATCAACAGTTTTCCAAATACTTACATCAGCAGAACCGCCAACGGTGCCAGTAACCCAAGCTGTTGTTGCATCAAAAGCCACAACTGTATAATTTGTTGATCCAGCATTTGTTGGAGTCATATTTCCCCAGGTAGTTCCACCATCGGTAGTTTTTAAAACAACACCGCTGTTACCGCAAGCCCAAACGACATTATCATCAACAGCATAAATAAAACGTAAACGAGTTGTTATCCCACTGGTTTGTGTAGTCCATTGTGATAATATGTCTGATGCTGATAGTACTACGAGAACAAGAACAAGAATGGAAGAGAGGAGAGATCTTTTCATAGTATACTCCTGATTTGTATTGAAGTTAGTTAATTGTAGAGACGTTTTAATAAATATTAATTTATTATCTGTATTTAACCTAATAAAATGAATATCATTTGTCAATTAGGTTAAATTAAAAAAAATTTATAAAAGTATAAAAATTTATAAAAAAGGCGGGTATAACCCGCCTTATAATAATTTTATTTAGAAAGTCTCTTTGGTCCAGCCGCTTTAACTTCATCAGAACAGCCATCTGCAAAAAGCTTGAAGTTATCTATAAACCTTGCTGCAAGTGCGTCATACTTTTTCCAGTATTCATCTTTGTTGCCCCAGGAATTTGATGGTTCGAGTACATCATCAGGAACTTCCGGACAGGTTAGAGGAACTTCAAATCCAAATAATTTATCTTTTCTATATTTTACTTTGTTAAGCTTGCCTTCTAATGCAGCATTAAGAAGGTTTCTTGTATGGCGAATGCTTATTCGTTTTCCAACTCCAAATCTTCCACCAACCCAGCCTGTATTTACAAGCCAAACATTAACTTTATGCTTCAACATTCTTTCTTTTAACATAGCAGCGTACTCAGATGGATGACGAACCATAAAAGGAGCACCGAAGCAAGCAGAAAATGTTATTTGCGGTTCTATCCCAAGTCCGATTTCTGTTCCGGCAATTTTGGAAGTATATCCGCTTATAAAATGATATTGAGCCTGTTCAGGATTTAATTTTGCAATAGGAGGAAGCACACCGGAAGCATCGCAAGTTAAAAATATTACGTTCTTTGGATGAGTTCTGACATATCCTTCCGGAACGACGTTAGGAATAAATTCAAGTGGATATGAACACCTTGTGTTTTCTGTAATTTGATCATCATCCAAATCAATGTTTCTGCTTACCGGATCATAAACTACATTTTCTAAAATGGTTCCGAATCTTTTTGTAGTCGCGAAGATTTCCGGTTCCTGCTCACCGGAAAGCATAATTACTTTTGCGTAACATCCGCCTTCAAAATTAAAAACTCCCTGCGAACTCCAGCCATGCTCATCATCGCCGATAAGTTTTCGTTTGGGATCTGCAGAAAGTGTAGTTTTACCTGTTCCGCTTAGACCAAAGAACAGAGCGGCATCTCCATCTTTGCCAACATTTGCTGAGCAGTGCATTGGAAGAACATCTTCAAATGTTAGTAAGAAATTTAAAAGAGTGAAAACAGATTTTTTTATCTCGCCGCCATAAAGTGAGTTCGCAATTACTGCTGTTCTCTGCTCAAAGTTCAGAATGATAGCGGTTTCACTTCTGGTTCCATCTATCGCCGCATTGGTTTTAAATCCCGGCAAAGCAATAACTGTAAAATCGGGAACGAATTTTTTTAGTTCATCTTTATTTTCTGTGGTGATAAACATATTTCTTGCAAATAAACTGTGCCAAGCTTTTTCAGTAATAATACGAATCGGCATTTTATAATCGGGATCAGCACCAGCGTAACAATCCTGAACAAATAATTCTTCATCCTGACAGTATGCCTGCACTCTTCCCATCAACTGATTAAACTTTTCCGAACTAAAGGGACGATTATAAACTCCCCACCAGATTTTATCATTTGTACTTTGTTCCTGAACAATAAATTTATCAGCGGCGGCGCGGGCAGTATGTTTACCTGTGTTTACAATTATTGGTCCGTGTTTAGAAATTTTTCCTTCATTACGAAAAATAATTTCTTCATAAAGTGCTTCATCGGGTAAATTCCAGAAAACTCTTTCAAGATCGGTAAATCCCTGACTCTTTAGTCTAAAATCTGAAGCAAGTTCCATTGCCTGCTTTGTTGCAGGGGTATTGAATTCTAAATATTTACTCATGACCAATCCCTCACTAATTTTCTGTCGCCAATGTATAGTTCGTTAGGTGAATTAGGATCAAGCGCCCACTTCATTCTTTCAATTCCTTCCTGAATATCTTTTATCGTTCCGCAATAACTTAATCTTAAATAACCATCCAAGCCAAATTCTTTACCAGGAACCGTAAGCACCTGAACTTTATCAATTAAAAATTCTGAAAGTTTATTTGAATCTTTCTCATAAACAGAAAAATCAGCAAAGCAATAAAATGTTCCATCGGGTTTAGTTACTTTTACACCTTCAAATGAATGAAGAAGATCAACCATAACATTTCGATTGTTTTCTAAAGTTGCTCGCAAACTTTCAACACCGGACTGTATTCCGTTTATTGCTGCAACTGCAGCTTTTTGCAGCAGCACAGATGGACCAGAAGTTTGGTGACCCTGAATGTTACTCATTGCTTCGATAACTTTTTTATTACCAACAGCCCAGCCTATTCTAAATCCTGTCATTGCATATTGTTTGGATACACCATTTATTAAAATGATTTTAGAATTTTCGTCAAGTTTTTTAGTGTATTTGTAACAGTTAATAGTTTTTCTTCCATCGAATATTAAACGATGGTAAATATCATCCATAATTAACCAGAGATCTTTTTTCTCACAGTACTCAACAACATCAGAAATAAATTCTTCAGAGTACATTGCACCGGTTGGATTGTTTGGACTATTGATAATTACAGCCTTTGTATAAGAACCAACACGATCAGTAATATCTTTTATTCGTGGATAAAAAGTTCCATCTTCCGGAAGTGCCGGTACACCGATCGCACCAATCAATCTTGCCATATCTGGATAGCTTACCCAATACGGAGCCGGATAAATTACTTCTTCCTGCGGATTTAGAATTGCCTGCAAAGCAACCATGATTGCCTGCTTAGCACCACCGGATGCGATAATATTTTCCGGATTAACTTTCCTGTCATAAAATTCTTCGGTGTAGCGTATAACGGCTTGTTTAAGTGCAGGAATGCCGTCAGCAGGTGCGTATCTTACCTCGCCGGTGTTTACGTGTGCAACAGTTGCAAGAATAGCATCCATTGGCATTTTACTTTTTGGTTCACCACCGCCAAGATGGATTACAGGATCACCTTTTTCTTTAAGGATCGCAAACTTTTCATTCAGTTTTAAAGTAGGTGAGGCTTTTACTGATTTAGCTATAAGACTAAGACTCATCAAGAACCTCTAAATGTGTGAATAATAATAATTAAAAATTAACGCTTCTAAATTATTCTTGATGGCTTAGAGATACAAGAATTTTAATATCTTTTTCAAAGAAAGGATCAATTAAAATTATGAATTTTGTTTATATGTGGGAAAAAATATTACAAGCTGGAACGGGCAATTATAGTAAAACTAGGAACTTAACCTTTGGAAATGGAAAAAGTCACGAAATGGTTCGTGACTTCTTAAAAACAAAATTAAAGCTATTATTTCAATTTCTTTTTTTCTGGAATTAAAAAATTACTAGAAGTAACGACTGATTTACCGGTTTTCTTTTCAAGCTCAAGTCTTGCATTCTTTGCAATCTTGCCGCCTCTTTTACTTGCATCTTTATTTTCATTTAACCCGTTTGCTTTTATAGTTTCAGCAATCTGTCTGGTAGAAAGTTCGGCTAATGCAGTAAAAATTAATTCAGCCTCGCTCATATGATCTCTTAAGTTTTGGGTTTTTAAACCCTTAAGATTTTTATGGTCTTAAACACTAATGCCAGTCCACTCTTGGTGGATGAGATTAGTTAATATTGCAAATTCATCACCTTCTTTAATATCATGATTCCTCCAATAATCAGTAAGTTTATTTCTTGTCTCTTGTCCAAGCATCCTTTGCTGAATCCATTTTTCACTTCTGCCATATTTTTTCCAATATTCTCTTGCGCGATTTAATGAAATTTCAGGATCAGCAATTTCTTTTATCCTTTCGTATCCAACTTTAGCAAGCCATAATTTAATAGGTTCAGCTTTTGGAGAAGGAACAGATTGAACTAAACGTAAAATAGTTTCAGGATCAGCAACATCTGTTAGTCGAAGTTTCCCATCTTCAGCTTTCATTTTCAACCGGTTACAATTTGTAACCGTTTCACTTCCTTCTTTGGAAAGCCTATTTTTAAGCACTTTCCAGTAATTTCTCGCTTTTTGAAAATCTGGTTGGTTGGTTAAGGCTTGAATTATATCAACAACAGAAAAGTACCAAACTTCTTTATCTTCATCATAATGGCGGCGTATTCTGTACTTTTCAAAAATTGCTAAGTTAGGTTCCATGTTTCACCTCCAAAATTCATTCAATTTCTAAATAAAATCATCCTAAAACTTTTTCTTCAAAGCCTCGTGTACGTTTGGAGGAACAAAACTGCTAACATCTGCATGAAGAGAGGCTAGATTTCTGATTACGGTTGAATTTAGGTAAGTATATCTTTCATGGGGCATTAAAAATATTGTTGTAATATCTCCTGCAAGTTTTCTGTTCATTAATGCCATCTGAAACTCAAACTCAAAATCGCTTATCTGACGCAAGCCTCTTATTATTCCTGTTGCACCTACGTGTTTAGCATGTTCAACAATAAGCCCATTAAAAGAATCTACTTTTACTTTAGGATGGTCCCTAAGAGAATCTTTTAATAATTTTACTCTTTCTTCAGTGGTAAACAAAGGTTTCTTAGTGGGATTAACAGCAACGGTTACAACAACCTCATCAAATAAATCCACCGCACGAGTAATTATATCAAGATGTCCATAGGTTACAGGATCAAATGTGCCAGGATAAATTACTTTTCTTGCAGTATGCTTAGAAGATGAATTAACTGTTAATCGTTTAGCTTCAATTCTGGTTGACTCTGCACCTAACTGCTCATATGTAAAACTAAAGTTTTTTTCCACATAAGTTTTTAATAAGCTCTGCAATTTTTTCTGAGGTAGTTTACCTCTTTTTATTTCGCTAAATGATTTCTCAGACATTCCAACTTCAGAAGCAAGTTGTTTTAAAGTTAATTTTGGATACTGATCACTTAAAAACATTGCTAAATTTCTAAAACTTTTTATGTTAGAAATTAATACCTGAGATACATTTGTTTTCATTTTAAAACTCTGATTTGATGTAATGAAAAGTAGAAATAATAATCTTAAAATAAAACTATTTATGCAGTTCGTAAAGGCAAGCATCACCAACAATTTTGAATGGTTCAACTCCAAAGTTTAAAATATCTGCTGCTTTAGTTTGGATGGATCGTTCAATTATAATAATTCCATCCTCTTTAAGATAATTGTTTGCTTTAAGATTTTTTACAACATCATAAATATCTTCTTTAAAGAAGGGAGGATCAGCAATAATTAAATCGTATTGTTTCTCAGGTAATCGTTTTGAGTAGTCAATTGCCTCAGACTTAACAACCTTGCATTGATTCTCAACTCCAAGTGATTTAATATTTTCTAAAAGGTTTTTGTATATCTGAAAATTTCTTTCAATAAATGTTACGTGCCTTGCGCCTCGGCTAATACATTCCAATCCAAGTGAACCTGAACCGGAATAGAAATCCAGAACTTCAATATCATCAAAATCAATTCGGTTGTTTAAAAGATTGAAAAGTGTTTCGCGAACCCTGTCCGTTGTTGGGCGTATATCTTTTGATTGAGGAACATTAATCAATCTTCCTTTGAAGATGCCGGATATGATTCTCATTCTCATTGTATTATTAAAAAATGTTATGCAATTCTAAAAGCAATTCCGGCAGCAGAAGAAAAGGAATTATACTTTTCTAAGTACAATTTGCTTTCATAAAGATCGGGGACGGGTCTAATTTTATCAAATGGATTGAATGGAATAAAATCTAAACCCAAAACTTTTTTTAGGGTTTGAACAATGGCTGGAGAAATTTCATCACCAGAAATAAATGCGGCTTCAATTTGGGATCGCTGTACATTAAGAATAGATGATTGTGAGGTTTCCTTTATAAGATGATCTGTTATCTGACCCGCATCATTTAAGGGAATTACTTTAAAGTAAAGCGGTTTACCGTTAAAAGCATAAAAGAGTGATAGAAATTTATTATTAAAGTAAACACTTAATGTTAATCCTTTATAAACGATTGCATTACTAACAGATAATGATCTTTCCGCTGCGATGTGAAGATTATCCACAAATTTTAATTTAAGGCTATTCTTTTTGCAGAAAGTATCAAGCATTTGTAAATATCTTCTCTGAACTGCAAATACAAGTGCAGAGTTGGTTTCATTAAATGGTCCTTTATCAATTTCAAAATATTGGAGCACCAGATTTTTTGTCGATATAAATGGATAGAGTAAAGATAATTCCCACTTAAACTCGTCAAGTAAATCCTGATAGAGTAGTGTAGTATCATAAGGCACTTGCATTGTATGAAAAAGTTCGAAGGGAAGAGTAAAAGAAGCGGAATTGCTATTAACTTTTTTTTTGATCAGTAGTTCATCAAAAGCGCCCTGGAGTAGGGCGCTAATTTTTGTCTCTTTATCATTTTCAAAATCTATCGGATCATTAAAGTAAGTTTCATCAACATTAACCAGCTTAAACTGATCACCAACATAATTTACTTCAACAACCTGCAGTTTAGAACCGGATATGTTAAATCCAATATGATTTTCAAATCCAGCCATTATTTTTCGGGTTACTCCCAGGATGCTGTATTTTTTAATGCATCATTATCTATGCTTCCAATAGTTCCGTAACCGTTAGGATCTTCGATATAGTATTTTGTTCCAATCACAGTCTTGGTATCAACTCTTAAAACTTTTCCGCTTGGATTAACAACAGTGTCAGATACAACCGAAGTATCAACTTTTAATATAAATCGTGCAAATGTTTTTGGTGAAGTAAATAGACTATCAGGAGTAAACTCTCCATTAGATAATTTTTTAAATGGATTCGAAGGTTTCATTGTAAGTGAATCAAAACCGTTAACTACACTGTCAACGAATTTGTCATTTTTAATGAAGTCAATAAGTTTATCCAGGCTGCCGGTAAAGGAGCCATTCTTTTTTTGAAACAGAATTTGCGCTTCCTTCAGATTTGCCATTCTTAATCTTGTTTCAGTCTTAAAATACTTCTCCGCTTCGACTTCGGCCGAAGGATCAATTACCGCAACCTTTATTAAAAGAAAAGTAAGGATTGCAACAATAAAATATAAACCCGCATGCACATACCAAGGATCTTCATTTTTCGAATTTTTGGAAAACATTTTTCCTCCGGAAAAAATATAAAGTTAAACGTTATTCAATAAAAACATACTTTTTAATTTTAGCAAATTTAGCTTCGCCAATGCCTTTTACATCAAGCAGCTCATCAATACTTTTAAATCGTTTGTGTTTAACACGATAATCAATAATACTTTGAGCTGTTTTTTCCCCGATTCCGGGTAAGTTAACAAGGTCTTTTAGTTCAGCAGTATTCAGATTTATACTTTTTTCAGCCGGTAAAATTTTTTTCTGAATATTATCAAAACCTTGACTGTTAAAATCTAAAACTTCCTGCTTATAATCAACCTCTTTTTCAGAACTTTTTTGAGAGTTGAATTTTAAACTATCCCCAGAATTGCTATAAAATTTTTCATCTTCTTCTGAGTAATCAAATATTTGATAAGGGATATCTTCTTTCTTATCAAAAAAAGTATTATAAGTTAACCCCAAAAGGAAGATAAATATTATAAAAAAAGAAATTTTTAACTCAGTTAGTGTTAATCCAATTTTTTTTGAAAGCCGCTCGAGCATTATGCTCCTGAGTTATTGTTTTTGTTATTCACTGATGCTGAAAGTTAACAATTACCATTTAATTATAAACCAAATCTTTTAAAAAATCCCTTCTCATTTTCTTTACCAGTTGTTTTAAAGTTAGGCTGATCAGCTAATTCTTTTAACAATTCTTTTTCTTTGCTGTTAAGCTTTTGGGGAATGTTTACAAATATTCTTACAATTTGATCTCCGCGACCGGAATGATTTAGATGCTTAATACCTTTATCTCTCATCTTCAACAGTTTGCCGGATTGAGTTCCTGAATCAATTTTTAATCTGGCTTTCCCATTCAAAGTTGGTACATCAACTTCGGTTCCTAAAACTGCTTCCGGAAAAGTGATTGTAAGATCATAAACAATATCATCTTCTTCACGTATAAAATATTCATGTTCTTCTTCTTTGAATACAACAATAATATCTCCGGGATGTCCGCCGCGTTTTCCTGCATTTCCTTCTCCGCGCATTGTCATATAACTTCCTTCATGTACTCCGGCAGGAACATCAATCTTAACGGTATCATCTTCAGTTACTCTTCCATCACCCATACACTTTTTACATGGGGTATCAATCACTTCACCTTCACCATTACAATTTGCACAGGCTGTGATGTTAACAAACTGACCGAATACAGAACGTGATACCGATCTAATTTCCCCAGATCCGTTACAGATAGGGCATTTCTTTTTTGATGTGCTTCCTTCTGCACCTGAACCATTACATTTATCGCATTTTACCTGCTTTTTAATTTTGATTTTTTTTGATGTGCCTTCTGCAATTTCTTCTAAAGTAAGTTTTAGAGTTACTTTAAGATCAGAGCCTGGTACACCTCTTCCACGTTGTCTGCCTCGCTGCTGACCGCCGCCAAAAAAATCATCGAATATTGAACCGCCGCCTCCGCCAAAAATATCAGAGAAGTGTGAAAAGATATCGTTAATGTCTGAAAAACCTTGAGAACCATAACCGCTGCCTCTTACACCATCGTGGCCAAATCTATCATACTTTGCACGCTTATCATCATTATTTAATATCTCATAAGCTTCCGCCGCTTCTTTAAACTTTTCTTCGGATGCCTTATCTCCGGGATTTCTATCCGGGTGATACTGCATTGCAAGTTTACGATATGCTTTTTTCAAATCATCTTTTGTAGCATTTCGATCAACACCAAGTATTTCGTAATAATCTCTTTTAGTCATTAATTTCTTTTTCTTTCTGTGTAGTATGAAAACTAATCTTCGCTAACTATAACTTTTGCGTGCCTGATTACACGATCCTTATACATATAACCGGTTTCTAATTCATCAATAACAGTATGCGGCGGAACGGAATCATCAGCGCGCTGCATAAGTGCTTCATGAAATTCCACACTGAATGGTTTTCCAATCGATTCAATTTTTTTTACGCCTTGATCATCAAGAGTTTTTATAAACTTATTGTAAACAAGCTGGATTCCTTCCTTAATCTTTTGTACATCAGTCTCTTCTGTCATATGCTCAAGTGATCTTTCAAGATCATCAATAGTTGGGAGTAACTTTACAATTAATGATTCAGCAGCATACTTTAAAAGATTCAACTGATCATTTTCTGTTCTGCGTTTATAGTTTTCAAACTCTGCTGCCTTTCTTAAAGCTAATTCTTTGTACTGATTTATTTCTTGCTCCAGTGCTATAATTTTATTTTGTAAATCATCAGCCTGAATAGTTGACTCAGTATCTACTGGTGCTTCGTCATTTACTTCATGCTCTGCATTTTGGTTTTCATTCATTTCTTCTTTGACCTCATCTTTTTCTTTGTGTTTAGACATTAAAATTATTTCTCCTTATTTATTTCCAGTTAAAACTTCTGATAACATATCTCCAAGATATGAAACTATTGCTACAACTTTTGAGTACTCCATCCGCTTTGGACCTATTATTCCAACGGTTCCTGAAGTTTCACCAAAAGTATACTCCTTAGTAATTAAGCTGTATTCATTAAACTTATCCTCTTCATTTTCACTTCCGATGGAAATTAAGACACTATTTGAACTCTCAATTCTCTTTTTATCCATAATATGAATGATGATATCTTTATCTTCAATTAATTCTATTACGCTTTGGAATTTCCCCGGATCTTCAAACTCCGGCTGTTGAATAATATTAGTTGCGCCTGTAATTACAAGTTTATCTTCTTTCTTATGATCTATAAATATCTTATCAACTGAATCGATAAAGAGCCTGATAATTGGTTTTTCACTTTCCGCGATATCAGATAAACGATCTTTAAAAGTTTTTCTTATCTCTTGAAAAGTCAAACCGTTCAATCTCTCATTCAATAGTCCTTCAACTTTAAGCAGCTTTTCATTCTCAACTTCACTTTCAAATTCAAGCGTCATTGTTTTAACCATACCTGATCTTATGCTCACTACAACAAGTAATCTTGTTGAAGAAAGCATAACTAATTGAATCTTTTCAAGAATTCCATTGTCCAACGTTGGGTAAGTAACGCATGCAATTTGTTTTGTAATTGTGCTTAATAATTTTGATGCGATTTTTAATATTTCATCTGTTTCTAAAATATTTTTGTCTAGACTTTTATCAATAATTCCTTTATCAGCATTTTTTAATTTCTGAATTTCCATTAACGTATCAACATAATATCTATAACCTTTATCAGTAGGAATTCTACCAGCAGAAGTATGTGGATGGTTGATAAATCCTGATTCTTCCAGATCAGACATAATATTGCGGACCGTTGCGGGGGAAACACCAACGTCAAATTTCTTAGTAATATTCCTTGAACCAACCGGTGATGCAGTTAAAATAAACTGCTGCACAATTGATTTTAGAATTGTTTTTTCCCTATCGTTTAGATCTTCGTAAAGCATCAAACAAACGTTTTTAAAGTAAATTTAATTTTCAACTGTCAAATATATCAATAAATGAAAAAATATCATCAGGATTTAATCCCAAAATAGCTGCATTTAAATTAGCAATACATTTATTAATGTTTTATAAAATAAAATATTGCCAGCGTTTCGTACTAATGATTATTCAATTGTCACAGATTCAGTTAGAGGATAAAAAATCAAATAAGTATACACCTAGATTTATTTTCTCAATTTTTACCAGACTGATTACTTTTGTAATTTTAATATTATAATGTCACACAATCATTCACATAATAAAAGTACTGAAACTTCAGAGAAAAATCTCTTCATCACAATGGCTCTGAACATTTTTATCACAGTTGTTCAGATTATTGGTGGTATTATTTCGGGTAGTTTGTCTCTAATTTCCGATGCGATGCACAACTTTAGCGATGCTATTGCAATAGTTGTCACTTACATTGCTTTAAAATTGAGTAAAAAACCTAAAACTCCAAAATATACATTTGGTTTAAAACGTGCAGAAATTATTGCCGCAGTAATAAATGCAAGCACCTTAATAATAATAAGTTTCTTTCTTATCAGAGAGGCATTAGAACGGCTTAATAACCCTAATGAAATTACCGGCAGTTTGATGCTGGTTGTTGCAGTTGTAGGATTTATTCCAAATGTAGTTGGAGCTTTGTTACTTAAAAAAGGCTCCGAGAAAAATATAAACATCAGAGCAGCATATTTCCATTTAATTAGCGATGCAGTTTCAAGTATTGCAATAATTATTGGTGCCATATTTATAATTTTTTATAAGGTTTATTGGATTGACCCTATCCTTACGATTTTGATAGCACTTTATATTCTTATTGAAGCTTATAAAATCCTTAAAGAGTCTATTGATATTTTGATGATGTCTAATACAGAAGGAATAGATTTGAATGAGATTAAATTGTTTGCGGAAAATATTTCTGGCGTAATAAACATTCATCATATTCATCTTTGGAAGTTAAGTGATAACGAAACTCATTTTGAAGCTCACATAGAAGTTGAAGATATGGCTGTGAGTAAGACTGCGGACATTCAGAAATTGATTGAACACGAACTGCACGAAAGGTTTGAGATAAATCATACTACATTGCAGTTTGAATGCGATAAGTGTGATGTTAAAAAACTTGTTTAACTGCAATTTGTCTCGCAGAAAAATAATAAAACACATTGGTTTTATTATGGGATTTGAAAACAGTTAATTTCTAATTCTGTCCTATAATACAAGGCTAAATTCATATTTTGTCCATATCACTTAAGTAAATATTATTTTATCTTTGTGTTAAAGAAAGCATGAATTTTAGTAAGCAACATTAAGTTTAACTGAAACAGAGAGTTCAAATTGGATCAAACATACAAGGCTGCCGGTGTTGATATTGAAGCAGGCGAGAAGACCGTAGAAAAAATAAAAGGTTACGCAAAATCTACATTCAATAAAAGTGTTCTTGCAGATATTGGAATGTTTGGTGCTTTTTATGAGCCCGATTTTTCAGATTTAAAAAATCCTGTCCTGGTTTCCAGCGTTGATGGTGTTGGTACGAAACTAAAAATTGCTATTGCGATGGATAAGCACGATACAATCGGGCAGGATTTGGTGAATCATTGTGTAAATGATATTGCTGTTTGCGGTGCTAAGCCGCTTTTCTTTTTAGATTATTATGCATCTGGAAAATTAAATCCCGAAAAAGCTGCTGATGTTGTTAAAGGATTTTCAATCGCTTGTAAAGAAAATAATTGTGCGTTAATTGGCGGAGAGACCGCTGAGATGCCAGGTTTGTATGATGAAAAAGATTATGATGTTTCAGGAACAATAGTAGGTGTTGTTGATAAATCAAAAATAATTGATGGCAAGAGAATTAAAAAAGGGGATTTGCTGATTGGATTTCCTTCAAACGGTTTGCACACTAATGGATATTCCCTCGCAAGAAAAGTTTTGTTAGAAAAGTTTAGCGTATCTGATCAAATTGCTGAATTAAATAATGTGCTTGGGGATGAGTTACTTAAAATTCACAAATCATATTTGCCTCTAATCACTGCCTTAAAAATTTCTGTTGATGTAAAAGGATTATCACACATAACCGGTGGTGGAATTGTTGGAAATACTTCGAGAATAATTCCTAGAGGTTTAGGATTACAAATTCATTGGGGTGCATGGGAGATGCCGGCAATCTTTAAATTGATTCAAAGTGCAGGAAATATTTCTAGCGATGAAATGCACAAAGCATTTAATTGTGGAATTGGTCTGGTAGCAGTTATAGCAAAAGAGGATAAGATAGTTGCTTTTCAGGCAGCGCATGATGTTCGTGAGCATCCATTAATAATCGGTGAAGTAGTTTAAGATGTTTATTGAAACACATGCACATCTATTTTTTGAAAATTATAAAGAAGATGTTGACGCTGTAATCACCCGCGCAAAAGAAAATGGTGTTAAATACATTATTATTCCTGCAACCGATATTATAACCGCACGAGAAGCAATCTTACTTGCTGAAAAATATGAACAAATCTATGCAACCGTTGGAATCCATCCACACGATACCAAAGATTGGAATGATTCTTTAATCACCCAAATAGAAGAACTTGCCAGGCATCCCAAAGTTGTTGCGATTGGTGAAATTGGTTTAGATTATTATTACGATTTCTCTCCGCAAGATCAGCAAATCAAAGCTTTCAAATCTCAGCTTGAGTTGGCCATTAAACTCGATCTTCCGGTAGTTATTCACAATCGCGATTCTGATGAAGATATGATGGATATTATTCAGAGTTATTGCGGTACAGGTTTGAAAGCGCAATTGCATTGTTTCAATGGATCACTTGATGATGCAATGGAGTATATGAAAATGAATCATTTTATCTCATATACCGGTAACATAACTTATAAAAAAAATGATGGATTAAGAGAAATATTAAAACACACAGATTTGAATCATCTTATGCTCGAAACAGATTCACCATTTATGACACCTGTTCCATATCGAGGAAAAAGGAACGAACCGTCTTATGTTAAATATGTTGCTCAACAAGTTGCAGATGTTCATAAAATATCTATTGAAGATGTTGGAAGGATAACATCATTAAATACGTTTAGGTTTTTTGGAATTGGCACACCGACTAAAACAAGTTTTACTTATTTGATAGGAAATTCTTTATATATAAATGTAACAAATCGTTGTAATGCTGATTGTACATTCTGCAGAAGAAAAGATGATCCGTTTTTACGAGGTTTTAATTTGGGGATGAAAAAATCAGATGAGCCAACTGCCGATGTGTATATAAAAGAAATAGGTGATCCGAAGAAGTTTGATGAAATAGTTTTTTGCGGTTATGGCGAACCGACTATTCGCTGGGATGTTGTTAAAGAAGTTGCAAAGTATGTTAAAGCAAACGGCGGCAAGACAAGAATTAATACCAATGGGCATGGTAATATCATTAATAAAAAAGATATTACTCCAGAATTTAAAGATGTTATTGATGTGATCTCGATAAGTTTTAATTCTTACGACCCAAAACAATATTCAGATTTGATGAGAGTTAGTGAAGAGCATTTTGAACAAATGAAAAATTTTGCCAGGCTTGCTAAACCATTTGTTAAAAAAGTTGTAATGAGTGTTGTTTCATTAGATGAAGTTGAAATTGAAAAATCCCGCAAAGTTGTTGAAGAAGAAATTGGTGTTGAGTTTAGAGTTAGAGAATATTTTTAATTTATTTTGATTTGTTATTCCTGCGCAGGCGGGATTCTTTAGGTATTTTTATGAAAAAAATCTTTACCATCTTAGTTGTATTTATTATTTCTACTTATCCTCAATCACTTAAATCAAAATTAGATAATGTTTTAAAAGATAAATTCTTTGAAAGCTGCTTAGTCTCTATTCAGGTTGAAGATTTAACTTCAAAAAGAACTCTTTATAAAAAGAATGAAAAATATTTGCTCCGTCCTGCGTCAAATATGAAAATACTAACCTCATCAGCGGGATTATTATTTCTCGGTCCAGATTATGAATTTAAGACTGATCTTTATTATGATGGTTATGTATCAAGCGATACACTTTATGGTAATATTTATGTAGTTGGCGGATGCGATCCGGATTTTGTAACACTCGATTTATATCAATTTGTTGACGCCATCAAAACGTTAGATGTGTCAGTTATAAACGGAAACATTTACGGTGATGTTTCAGTTAAAGATTCTCTCTATTGGGGAAGCGGATGGATGTGGGATGATGATCCATCTTTTGATGCTCCATATTTAAGTGCACTAAACATTAACGATAATTGTGTTGAAGTTTTTGTTCAGCAATCAGATTATCTTGATAAACCAACAGTAACTCTTAATCCAGGTACAAGTTATGTTACTATAAAAAATGAATCAACTCTTAATGGAGACGATAAATTTCAAATCACTCGTAACTGGTTGGAAAGAAAAAATGAAATTATTGTTAAGGGGAAATTTCCAACTTCACAGAGATACGCAAAACAATACGTTAATGTTTTAGAACCTGCAAAATATTTTCTTACAGTTTTCTCCGAAGTTTTGGATTCAAATCAAATTAAGATTTTAGGGAAAAAGGATCTACAAAATCTCTCCGGAAATGAAACTTTACTCTATTCTTTTTCCAGAAAATTTTCTGATATCATTAATAACCTTAACAAAACCAGCGATAACTTAAGCGCTGAAATGACATTGTATGCCTTGGCTGTAAGTTATTCCGGCAAACCTGCTATCGCAGATAGCGGAATTCAGTTTATTAATCAAATGATAGATTCAATTGGTTTAGAGAGTAAAGATTACAGAATAGTTGATGGTTCTGGAGTTTCTCATTATAATGTTGTAAGTGCAGAACTAATCGTAAATATTCTAAAGTACTTTTTCGATAAGCAACCGTTGCTTTATGAAATATTATATAAGTCCTTTCCTATCGCGAGTGTGGATGGAACACTTGAGTATAGAATGAGAAACACTGATGCTGCTAATAATGTTCATGCTAAGACAGGCACATTATCCGGAGTAAGTTGTATTTCTGGATTTGTTAAGTCAAATAACAATCATCAAATTGCATTTTCAATTATGATGCAAAACTTCGTAGGTTCATCAAAGCACGCAAGAGATTTACAGGACGAGATTTGTAAAATATTAGCTGAATACAAATAAGAGAAAACACGATGCCCAAATCATATAAAGAATATATTATAACTGCAGAACCATTTAATGCTGAAATTCTTTCATCAATTTTGTGGGAATTGAATATTGATGGTATAAATGAAGAAGTAAATTGTCTAAAAGTTTTTGCTGAAAATGAGAATGTTACTCTTAAAGCCATTGAAGGAGAGCTAATTCATCTTAAGGAAAATAATCTGCTTAGAGAATTTTCTGTTCAGGAAAATTTTATTGTTGGAAGAAACTGGAATGAAGAATGGGAAAATAGCAGGGAAGTAGTTCATGTTACAGATAAGATAGTTATCAAACCAACATTCAAACAGTACAATGCAAAACCAAATGAATTAGTTCTAACATTAGATCCTAAAATGTCTTTCGGTACAGGAGATCATCAAACTACAAAAATTTGTTTATCGTTTATTGAGAAATATTTAAAACCTGGAATGAAAATTCTTGATGCCGGCTCGGGTACGGCAATACTGGGAATAGCTGCTGCAAAACTTGGCTCAGGAAATGTAATTGCATTTGATATTGATGAATGGTGCTATGATAATGGAATTGAAAATACCCAATTGAATTCTGTTTCGGATAAAGTTGAAATAAGAAAATGTGAATTGAGTGAAATTCCAGAGAAAGATTTTGATTTAATTATTGCCAATATTCAAAAAAATATTTTGTTAGAACTTTCAGATGGATTTAAAGAAAGAATCTCTGCGAATGGATTTCTAATCTTATCAGGATTACTTGAAATGGATAGGGAAACAATCGCTTTAAAATACTCCTCTATTGGTTTTACCGAAATCGATTTTCTTAAAATGGATGATTGGATAGGTTTAGTCTTTAAAAAAATAAAACCCAGTCTATAAAACTGGGTTAAATAGTTGTATTAATAATTTCTACTCAACTTCAATTTCTACAATGCCGGTTGCCAAAGAATTAAAATCACAATCCCAAACATCTACAATAAATTCACCCTCTTCATAAAACGCTATTTTCTTCCAAAACCATGTCCAGTTTTTCTTTGTGTCGACCGTTAGAGTGGTCTGTAGTTCTTCGTCGCCATTGTAAATCATTAGATTTACAGAAGTACAGTTTACTCTGTCATCAAGCCTAACTAAAACATAGAGATATCCACCATCTTCAGGAATGGTAAATGTATCACTTTCGTTAATTGGGTAACCATCATCATCTACTCCCTCACAGAAATATACTTGTTGTGAGTAAGTTTGATGAACAAGACTAAGTACAATAGCACAAAATAACGCAAACAGAACCTGTTGAAATGATTTCATATATATTTCCTTTGGATTAGTGTGATCAAAAACTAAAAAGAAGTATTTAAAAATCAAATCCTTAGAAAAAAAATATTATTAAATAGAGTAAACTATTTGCTGTAAATTATTTTTCCATCAAACACAGTCATTTCAACTTGAGCATCTTTTATTTTAACAGGATCGATTGTTAAAATGTCATCACTCAAAACAATTAGGTCTGCAAGTTTACCGGCTTCAATACTGCCTTTTATATTTTCTTCAAAAGAAGCGTAAGCAGAATTTAATGTGTAGCATTTAATTGCATCTTCAATAGAAATTTTTTGTTCAGGAATCCAGCCATCTGGATTCTTATCATCTAAAGTCCTGCGTGTAACTGCTGCATATAATCCAAGCAACGGGTTTAATGGAGCAACATACCAATCTGTGCCAAAGCATAATTTTACTCCCGCATCTAAAAAAGACTTGAAGGGGTAAGTGTATTTTATGCGTTCCGGTCCAATTCTTTTCTCAGCCCAAACACCATCGTCAATACAATGATACGGCTGTACGGATGCAATTACTCCAAGCTCGGCAAATCTTTTTACATCTTCAAATCTTACATGCTGAGCGTGTTCAAGTCTAAATCGTCTATCCCACTTTGGATTTTCATTAATAATTTTTTCATATAAATCCAGCATGTAAGAATTTGCTTTATCACCAATTGCATGAACAGAAAGCTGTAATCCATTTTTGTCCGCATCCGAGCACCACTTTTCCATGCTTCCATCTGAAATAATATCCATTGCTAAACCGGTAGTTAAAGTATCCTGATCATATCTATCAAAAAACCAGGCAGTACTTGAGCCAAGTGATCCATCTGCAAACGCTTTTAGAGATCCCATTTTTATATAATCATCACCATATCCGATTTTGATATTTTTTTCTACTAAACTTTGGTAATCAGAAATCGGCCAGCGCGTAAAAATTCTGCAAGTTAATTTGCCTTCAGACTTTGCTTTTTCAAATGCATCAAGAGCATCACCATAGGTGATATCCTGCACACTTGTTATTCCAAGTTTTTTTGCTTCATCAAGAGCAGCTATTAGTGCATCATAATTTTCTTCAGATGTTGGATCAGGAATATGTTTTGTGATGAGATACATTGCGTTATCTTTTAATACTCCAGTTGGTTCTCCAGTTATCGGATCTTTAACAATCAATCCGCCGTCGGGACTCTGGGTATCTTTGGTAATTCCTGCTAACTTTAATGCGAACGAATTGGCAACACCCATATGACCATCAAGTCTATCTACAAACACAGGCTGATTAGAAACAACTTCATCAATCATTCCTTTGGTAGGAAGATCTTTAACTTCCCATTTTTCATGATCCCAATAGCCCCCTGTTATCCATTTCCCAGGATTCTTCTGTGCATAATTCTTCAATATTTGCTTAAATTCATTTGTAGAATTTGCTGGGCGTAAATCAATTCCAAGTAAATAAAATCCACCCGTAATAAAATGAACATGATTATCAATAAATCCCGGCAGCATAAGCTTGCCTTTTAGATCAATAACATTTGTTGAAGGGTCAATAAATTTTTTTGCATCTTCATTTGATCCAACGAAGATGATTTTATTTTGCTCAACAACTACAGCTTGTGCAGTTGGTTGATTTTCATTTACTGTGTAAACTTTTCCATTGATAAAAGCTGTTTTCATATTTTGTGCTGATAATGATGTGATAAAAAGAATTGATAAAAAAACTATTAAAATGTTTTTCATTTGTTTTCCTTAGTAATTACAATAGGAAAAATAAAGCAGTGCTGAATAAAGAAAAAGGATTTAAACCAATTAAGATTTAAATCCTTTTTAAGGAAGTATAAATAAAAATTACTTTATCAATTGCATTTTTTTCACTGAGCTGAAACTTCCGGCTTCAATTTTATACAAATAAATACCGCTTGATAAGTTTGAACCATTAAAATCAACAGAATGATTGCCTGCGGTAAACTTTGAGTTTACCACTTCAGCAACTTTTTGTCCGATCAAATTATAAATGCTAATCTTAACATTGCTTTCTGATGGTAATGTAAAAACAATTTTGGTGGATGGATTAAACGGGTTTGGATAGTTTTGCTTTAGCGAAAATTCTGCAGGTATCACTCCATCAACTTCAACTGAGGATGAGTATTCAAATGTGCCGTCAAAATCCACTTGCTTTAATCGATAGTAAGTTTTTTGTGATGGCAGATTTGAAATATAAAAATTATAACTTCTACTCTCTGTAGTTGTACCATAACCGGGAACAAATCCTATCTTTTCATAAATTTTATTATTAAAACTCTTTTCAATCTCAAACCCAAGGTTATTAAGCTCAGTTGCAGTCGACCATTTCAAATTTACATTTTCATTAACAATAGAAGCACTAAATGATGTAAGCTCAACAGGAATAAAGAATGGCGAATCAAGTTTATAAAAGCCATTACCCTGAGCAGAAAAAACAGTCATTGAATCAGCAATAAATAACTGATAATTTGTTGATGGTATTGCAACTGTTTCCCAATCTGCTCCACCATTTTTTGTTTTCCAGGTTGTACCGCAAGAGTAGCATCCAGTGTAAACCTCATTTCCATCTATCGGGTTTGTATGAACTCCCCACATATTTTGTCCGGAAAATCCAGGGATTGCTGTCCAGGTAGCTCCGTAATTTGTTGATTTCAACAAACCGCCGCCTCCGCTCCATTTAGTAGCCCAGGCAATACCCGGATTGGTAAAATCAACAGCAATAGTTGGAATTTCACCAGAGGTGCTGTAAGTCTGTGTCCAGCTTGTTCCATAATTTGTACTTCTAAAAATTCCAGTTCCGTTATCGCCGATAAGAATTATCGATGTGTCTGGAAAAACTTCAATATCACAAGGAGCACTAATGGGACCAAAACCGCTAGCGATTGTTGACCAAGTACTTCCAAAATCCGTTGATCGTTTAAAGTTTGTGTTTATCATTGTATAAATAGTGTCTGGATGTGTTGGATCCTGAGTTACAGGAATTCCGAAGTATGACATCTGACCTTCATCATTAGTGAGTGTCCAGGTTAGCCCATCATCTGTAGTTTTATAAATTTTATCATTTGGCGATGATTCAATCGCAACTAAAAATGTACCAGGAGCATCATTTTTTAATGTGATTGATTTTACAGAAGAAGATCCCGGTATTAAAGAGCCGAGAGGTTGAAATGTTGTTCCTCTATCAGTGCTTTTATAAATTCTATTGTTGCTGCCGTAATAAACATTGTCTGTGTTATACAACTCCACGTCAATTGGACCGCCTAAACTTGATCCCGATTGTTTTAATTCCCATACATAATTCTGGGAAAAAGAGGTTAATGATAATAACAATACAAAAAAAATAGTAAGATAAAACTTCATCCCTACACCTTTCTGAGTATATAATGCTTAATTAATTGGATTAGTTGTTTTAAGATAAAGATATGATGGAAATTTGCAAATAATTATCTAAGAGAATCTTAACAAATTATTGTTAACCACATCAAGACTTGTCACTATTCATTAGCATACATTAAAGAAAATTTTTATGTTCCAATAAATAAAATAAAAAGTTAAGGGAGAAAATGAATTTAGATGTTTTGGTCTTTGCTGCACATCCAGATGATGCAGAATTAGCTATGGGCGGAACCATTGCAAAGCTAAGTATTAGTGAATTTAAAGTTGGGATAATAGATTTAACACGCGGCGAACTTGGTACAAGAGGAACTGCAGAAACAAGACAACAAGAAGCTTTTAATGCAGCTATTGCACTTAAAGTGGCGGTAAGAGAAAATCTTGAAATACCGGATGGTGATATAAAAAACTCAAAAGAAAATCTGATGAAAGTTATTATCGCAATTAGGAAGTTTAAACCCAAAATTGTTTTCGCACCTTATTTCAATGATCGCCATCCTGACCATATTGATACAAGCCATCTGATTAAGAGAGCAATGTTTTCGACCGGCTTGTCCAAAATAAAAACTTTTGATAAAGAAGTACCTCAAAATCATTATCGACCTGAAAAATTATTTTATTATATGCAGACTTACACTTTTGATCCGACATTTATTGTTGATATATCTGATACTTTTGATTTGAAGATGAAATCTGTTGAATGTTATGGTACGCAATTTCATAATCCCAAAAGTAAAGAGCCTGAAACATTTATTAGCAGACCCGGATTTATCAACTACATAAAATCCCGGGCGGAATTTTATGGATTTTCAATTGGTAAATCTTATGGTGAACCATTTTTCTGTGAAGAAAAACTTGAATATGATTTGGTTAACTCTTTACGAAAAAGATTAGTCTAATAAAAACAAATACAAGCTGATTTTAAAAATAGATAAACTTTTAATGTAACTAGAAAGGGAAATAATGATTAAAAAAGTAAAATTGATGCAGGAGCTTGAATCGATAGGTATAAGAAATACCCGGGAGGTGTTTTACAATTATGGAACGCCAGCTCTTTATGAACAAGTAATAAGAAGACGTGAGGGTTTGCTTGCACATCTTGGACCTCTTGTTGTGCGAACAGGATATCATACAGGTAGAAGTCCAAACGATAAATTTATTGTTCGTGAATCTGAAAGTGAAAAAAATATTTGGTGGGGTAAGGTAAATAAAGGAATGACAACTGAATGTGCTGAAAGACTTTACTTTAAAATGATGGCATACATTCAAGGTAAAGATCTTTATGTAGAAGATTGTTATGCCAGTGCTGATGAAAAACATAAAATTGGAATTCGTGTTGTTACTGAAAATGCTTGGCATACATTATTTGCACGTAATATGTTCAGACGTTATACCACTGAAGATGAATTGACAAATCATAAAACGGATTTCACAATAATTCAAATGCCGAATTTTCATGCTGATAGGGAAGTTGATTGCACAAATTCAGAAGTCTTTATTCTGTTAAACTTTGCTAAAAGAATTGTGCTTATTGGCGGAACGAGTTATGCCGGTGAAATTAAAAAATCAGTTTTCACAATAATGAATTATCTTATGCCGCTGCGTGGAGTTATGTCTATGCACTGTTCAGCAAATGTTGGAGATTCCGGAGACGTCGCTTTATTCTTTGGATTGAGTGGAACAGGTAAAACTACATTATCTGCAGATCCAAAAAGAAAATTAATTGGTGATGATGAACATGGTTGGAGTGATGATGGTGTTTTTAATTATGAAGGCGGCTGTTATGCGAAGGTTATAAAATTATCCGAAGAAGCAGAGCCTGAGATTTATGAGTGCACCAGGAAATTCGGTACAATTTTGGAAAACGTTCAAATAGATGCCCAGACAAGAAGATTAGATTTGAATGATGAAACATTTACAGAAAATACTCGAGCTGCATATCCGCTTACTCATCTTTCAAACATTGTTGAAGATGGAAAAGCAGGACATCCCAAAAATATTATAATGCTTACTGCAGATGCTTTTGGTGTACTCCCTCCAATATCAAAACTTACAACTGAACAGGCGATGTATCATTTCATCTCAGGTTATACAGCAAAAGTTGCCGGAACTGAGAAAGGTGTTACAGAGCCCAAAGCAACATTCAGTACCTGCTTTGGAGCCCCATTTATGGCACTCCATCCAAGTGTATATGCAAAACTACTTGGAGAAAAAATTGTGAAGCACAAAGTAAATTGTTGGTTGGTAAATACTGGTTGGACAGGTGGACCTTATGGAGTTGGAAACAGAATGAAAATAAAATATACTCGTGCTATGCTAACTGCAGCTTTAGAAGGCAAATTGGATAATGTTGAATATGTTAAAGATCCTTTTTTCAATTTAATGGTCCCCCAAACTTGTCCTGATGTACCATGTGAAGTTCTAAATCCTAAAAATACCTGGGCAAATAAAAATGCTTATGATGAACAAGCCAGAAAACTTGCAAATATGTTTGTAGAAAACTTTAAGGAATACTCTGAGGGAACTCCGGATGCAATAAAGAACGCCGGACCAAATAAATTTTAAATCGTTCATCATTGGGATATACTTAAAGTTTATTCCGCATTTATAAAATTGATTAGGTCATTTATTGATTCTCAACTAAACTACTTTTAATTTCAGTTTAAATATTTAATATATTCTAACACTAAAGGAGTCTGGTATGTCTGAAAAGAAACTAACCGGTGATGTTTATTATCCGACAAAAGAAATTATGGATTATGCGCATGCAAAATGCGAGAGTATTTATAAGACAGCAGAACAGGATCCAATTGCATTTTGGGAAAACGAAGCTAAGAATCTGCACTGGTTTACCAAGTGGGATAAAGTATTAGATGACTCAAACAAACCGTTCTTTAAGTGGTTTACTGGTGCTAAAACAAATATTGCTTATAACTGTCTTGATGTTCACTGCCAGACGCCTCGCAGAAATAAACTTGCACTTATTTGGGAAGGTGAGGATGGGGAATTCAGATCATATTCATATTTTAAACTGCACAGAGAAACCTGCCGATTTTCAAACGTACTAAAAAGTCTTGGCGTAAAAAAAGGTGATCGTGTTACTCTTTACATGGGTAGAGTTCCAGAATTAATGATTGGAATGTTAGCCTGTGCAAGAATTGGCGCAATTCATTCTGTTGTTTACGGCGGATTTTCTGTGGAAGCACTTCACGAAAGATTAGAAGACAGTCAATCTAAAGTTTTAATCGTTGCGGATGGTGCTTATCAAAGAGGTAAAATTGTTGAACTTAAAAAAATTGCAGACGAAGCTTTACAGCGTGCAGCGACTGTTGAAAGTGTTTTAGTTGTAAAACGTACAGGACACCAGATAAATATGGAATTCGGAAGAGATATGTGGTATCACGAGTTGGTAAATATGCCTATCGCAAACAGTTCTGAATGTCTAGAAATTGTTGATGCAGAAGATCCATTATTTATGCTTTATACATCAGGCACAACCGGCAAGCCTAAAGCTATCATTCACACACACGGCGGGTATATGGTTGGTACTTATACGACACTAAAATATGTTTTTGATATTCATGAAGAAGATAGATTTTGGTGCGCCGCTGATCCGGGTTGGATAACAGGACACAGTTATATTGTTTACGGTCCTCTCTTAAATGGAGCTACTTCTTTTATGTATGAAGGTGCACCGACTTTTCCTTACCCGCACCGCTGGTGGCAGATGATTGAGAAGTACGGAATAAACATTCTTTACACTGCTCCAACCGCAATCAGAGGATTGATGAGATACGGAGATGCCTGGCCAAATCGTTATAATCTTTCGTCATTAAGATTGCTTGGTAGCGTTGGTGAACCAATAAATCCGGAAGCCTGGAAATGGTATCACAGAGTAATAGGAAAAGAAAAATGTCCGATTATGGATACCTGGTGGCAAACTGAAACGGGTATGTTTATGATTACTCCAATGCCGTGTACACCATTAAAACCGGGATCTGGTACAAAGCCTTTTCCAGGATTGAAAATGGATGTTGTTGATGAAGAAGGTAAATCAGTTAAACCAAATGAAGAAGGTTATCTTGTAATTAAAACTCCCTGGCCCGCAATGTTAAGAACAATCTGGAATGATCCAGATAAATATGTTAATCAGTACTGGAGTAAATATCCCGGAATGTATATGACGGGTGATTCTGCGCGAAGAGATGAAGATGGATACTTCTGGATAATTGGAAGAGTGGATGATGTAATAAAAGTTTCCGGTTACCGTTTAGGAACAGCAGAAATTGAAAGTGCGTTAGTTAGTCATCAGGCAGTAGCAGAAGCCGCAGCTATAGGTTTACCGCACGATGTAAAAGGCAATGCAATTCATTGTTACGTTTTACTTAGAACGGGTTATGAAAAATCAGACAAACTTGTTGAGGAATTAAGACAACACGTTGGTCATGAAGTCGGCCCGATCGCAAAACCTGAAAGTATCGAGATAGTTGAATCATTACCAAAAACCCGTAGTGGAAAAATTATGAGAAGAGTTTTAAAGGCTAAGGCATTGGGTTTGGATCCTGGAAATTTGAGTACGCTT
This sequence comes from Ignavibacteriaceae bacterium, assembly GCA_044227615.1. GTDB lineage: Bacteria > Bacteroidota > Ignavibacteria > Ignavibacteriales > Ignavibacteriaceae > IGN3. The sequence continues at coordinate 16,810 of JBGAWM010000016.1, read as the reverse complement.
GAGGAATAAAATTTAGGGGTCTTTTCAGACCCCTTTATTATTAAGCAAATTTTATTATTAGATAAATTATAAGAATCGGAATTCCTAAAAATATAATTCCTTGTATATAATCTTTAATTACTGAGGATTTATCCTCTTCATTTTTAATTTCTTTCATTTCATTCCTTTAATATAGCATTATTTTTTTGTTACCTTCATAACTTTATAAAAACAGTATGAAGTAAGTATTATTATTATTCCCCAACCGAACGTTAAAAATATCCAGCCGCCTAAATTCATAGATCACCTAGTGGTTTTTAAAAGATTAAAACTTAATTATAAACTTACTTTCTAAAAGTCTAAAGAACAGAAAACTAAATATTTAGTTTGTTGGAGGTGCTCGAAAGGAATGATTGGGGTTACAAATAAGTAGAAAAAAATTCACAGAATAAGAGATATTATTAAAAAAATATTCTGTGTATAAAGTATCAAATTGATTGGATGTTATTGCACTTTTATCAAAATTAAATTGATTTTGATCGGTTAGCTTGTTTCGCTGGCTGCGTTCGTTAAAATTTAGTTCAATACTATTCTGACTAACTGTAATCAGGTATTCATTTTTAGAACTTTTAACAGCGAATGAATTATCAGAAAATATTTCAGATGTGGTAACGTAAAGTAATGAATAAATTAAACCTATTCGTACAATCCTCTGCAATGATTGAATACGAATTATATTAAATGTATTTGATTTGAAAATGTTCATATAATTTTTCTAATCAAACATAGCAGTAATTTTATTAGTTAGCAATGCTGTAAAACAATGCAGACGAAAACATCATAATAGTTATTTTTAGTGTATAAGTTTCGAAATAACTATCCTATATTTAAAATTAAATTTGATGGTATTTTTTTTAAGAACAAAATGTAAATTTATAACCACTTTTGAAGATTTGACTCATATAGAAGAAACGATTTCACTACCGGAATTGTAAAAGTTCTAAATGGTAATCTTTGGATTACAACACTTGGCGGTGGTTTAAATAAACTTAAGAATCAATAAATAATTAAATTTTAAGGAATAACAATGAGATCTAAGATATGCATTTTGCTGCTTGTCATCTTATCTATAACAGAACTTAACTATGCCCAAACTGATAAAACATTAAGTTCAGAATTATATCAGTGGCTTAAAAGTTTACCCGATATTGAAGTAACTTCAATTAAATCTGATAATATTTTTTCGGAAGCATATGAAATATTTATTACTCAGCCAATCGATCACAACAATCCGGATGGACCAAAATTTAAAGAACAGTTATTCCTATCGCACATTGATAAAGAAAAACCTATGGTTATTGATCTAGACGGATACGCAGTTAATAATCGCACAACAGAATTAAGCAGAATATTAGGCTGTAATCAAATAATGGTTGAGCATAGATACTTTGGTGAATCGGTTCCGGCTCCATTTGATTGGAAATATCTAACTATCAAGCAAGCTGCTGACGATCATCATAGAATAATTGAACTGTTTAAACAATATTATACTGGTAAATGGATAACAACTGGTATCAGTAAAGGCGGTTCTTGCGCAATCTTTCACGGATACTTCTATCCTGATGATGCTGATGCATCAGTTCCTTATGTTGGTCCATTAAATTTATCAATAGATGATCAAAGAGTTTATGAATGGATTAAAACTGTTTCAACTCCGGAGTGCAGACAAAAAGTTTTTAACTTTCAAAAATTATGTTTTGAAAAAAGAGATGAATTATACCCGATGTTTTTAGATAATGCCGATAAAAAAAATCTGAAATATGAAATTGTTGGAAATGAAAAAGCCTATGAATATGCTGTGCTGGAATATTCTTTCGCTTACTGGCAATGGGGCGACGGAAATTGTGATGAAATCCCAGACGAGAATTCTTCTTTAGATGAAATATGGGAACACTTATTGAAAAATGGCGGCGTCACATATTTTGATGATTCAAGTATTGAGGATAACTATCCCTTCTTTTATCAATGCTATAAAGAGTTTGGATATTACGCTTATGAAGTTGATCAATTCAAAGATTATATAAAATATGCAGACGGGAAAACACCGTTTTTTATTCCACCAGATTCTAATCCTACTTATGATCCAACTCTATTGAAAAGTATAAGCAATTGGGCTTCTAATGAAGCTGAAAATTTTATATTTATTTACGGCGGGAATGATCCATGGACTTCTCCCGGAGTCTGTTTAACCGGAAAAACTAATTCACTTAAGATGGTTTTATCAAACGGATCACACGCATCAAGGATAAAAGGTTTTTCTAAAAAAGATAAAGATTTGATTTATTCACGTTTAGAAAATTGGCTTGGCGTTCAAATAGAACGATAAAAAGTGTTGGATTATTTTATATAAAAAAGGGAATTATATCATTCCCTTTTTTTATATTTCACTCAACCTTTATCTGTGCCATTTATCACTGAACTTTTGCGCTCCAAATAGCGTTTATCTATTTTAACATAATCAAAAAAAGACTGTTACAATGGAAACAAAAAATGCTGATTTATCTTCATTAAAGATAGATCGCTCAAATAAAGAAGATATTAATTCTGGTAAAAAAAATATATTAATTACAGTTGGAGTAATCATCACCTTAATTGTTGTATATTTTATTATAACATCATTGTTAGGTAATTCTGTTGAGGTTAAACTTACGACTGCTGTACTTCAAAAACCCGGACAAACAACTGCATCATTAAATGCAAGCGGTTATGTTGTTGCACAAAGAAAAGCTGCCATTGCTTCAAAGGGAACCGGAAGACTGATATTTCTTGGAGTTGTTGAAGGAGACAAAGTTACTAAGAATCAAATCATTGGAAAGTTGGAGAACACAGATATTCTACCGCAGCTTGAGGAAGCAAAAGCTAATCTTCAATTGTACAAAGCAGATTTAAACAGCGCCGAAAATACACTCAATAGGGAGAGAGAATTATTTCAAAAAGGTTTAAGTTCTCAACAGTCTTTTGATTTAGCTGAAGCAAACTATAATAGATTGTTAGCGTCAATCGAAATTGCAAGTGCTAGAATTAAACAATACGAAGTGGCAATTGAGAATACATTAATTCGTGCTCCGTTTGATGGGACTGTTTTAACTAAGAATGCTGAGGTTGGCGAAATTGTTGCTCCATTCGGTGGCAGCACTACTTCTAAAACTGCAGTTGTTACCATTGCCGATATGAAATCTTTACTCGTGGAAGCCGATGTTTCAGAATCTAATATAGAAAAAATTAATGTTGGGCAGGATTGTGAAATAATTTTAGATGCTTATCCTGAAAAAAGTTACTCTGCATATGTCTTTAAAATTGTTCCAACTGCCGATCGTTCAAAAGCAACTGTTTTAGTTAAAGTTGGATTTAAAAATTATGATTCAAGAGTTCTGCCGGAAATGAGTGCGAAAGTTTCTTTCTTTACAGAACCGGTTGATACATCAGTTACAAATCAGAAACCAATTCTTGTAATTCCTTCTTCTGCTGTTAGAAATACAGACGGAAAGAATTTAGTTTTTACGGTGTCTGATAACAAAGCGGTTAAAAATGAAATCGCAACGGGACAAACATTAGGCTCTTATGTTGAAGTTATTTCTGGATTAAAGTCCGGACAAAAAGTGATCAACAATCTTGATGAACAAATCAAAGATGGTGTTGAAGTAAAATTAGTAGAATAAAAAACTGTCATCGCGCGTCCCATTGGTAGAAAGCATTCTATCAAAGATATTCAAGATTGCTTCACTCACTCGAGTGATACCTAGGGCAGAAGACTTATTCGTAAAGATATCAACAGCTTAAATTATTTGGAGAATAAATGGCGACATTGATTAATGTTCAAAACGTTTCTAAATCTTACTATAGAAATAGTATAGAAATTCCAGTATTGAATAATATTTCTATAAACGTTGAGCAAGGTGAATTTCTCGCACTTATGGGTCCTTCAGGATCAGGTAAAACAACATTGCTAAATCTTATTGCGGGAATCGATAAACCAAGTAATGGCAATATAATAATTAATGGAACTAATATTGCCGCATTAGGTGAATCAGCGCTTGCCAAATGGCGGGCAAATAATGTTGGATTTATTTTTCAGTTTTATAATTTGATCCCCGTATTAACAGCATTTGAAAATGTTGAGCTGCCATTATTACTTACCAAACTTTCTAAGACACAAAGAAAGAAACAAGTTGAAACTGCTTTAACTTTAGTTGGACTTGGTGATAGGATGACACACTATCCTAAACAACTTTCCGGTGGACAGGAACAACGTGTTGCTATTGCACGAGCAATCGTTACTGATCCTGTATTAATTGTTGCAGATGAACCAACAGGTGATCTCGACAGACATTCTGCCGAAGAAATTTTAACTTTGATGGAAAGGTTAAACAAGGAATTTCAAAAAACAATAATTATGGTTACACACGATCCTCATGCTGCAGAAAGAGCGCATCTCTTAAAGCATCTTGAAAAAGGTGATCTGGTGGAGGCATAATATGAGAATATTAAAATTAGTATTTAAAAATGCGTTACGGCATAAGCTCCGTACTTCATTAACAATCTTAGGAATAATGATTGCGGTAATTGCTTTTGGTGTTTTAAGAACTGTTGTAACTGTTTGGGATTCCAGTGTTGATGCGGCTGCTGCAAATCGTTTGATTACAAGGCAGGCAGTTTCATTTATCTTTCCGCTTCCTTATTCATACAAAGAAAAAATCAGCGCCGTTGATGGAGTTAAAAACGTAAGCTTTGCTAACTGGTTTGGTGGAATTTATAAAGATAAAAGTAATTTTTTTGCTCGTTTAGCAGTTGATGCTGAAACATTTTTTGATGTTATGCAGGAGTTTACAATTAGTGATGAAGAGTTAGCAAACTTTAAAAAAGAAAGAAATGCTTGTGTGATTGGACAGGATATTGCCACACAATATAATATTAAAGTTGGTGATCAAATGGTTTTGGATGGTGATATTTTCCCAGGCAGATGGGAATTTGTAGTTAGAGGCATCTACAAACCAAAAAATAAAAATACCGATGACACACAAATGGTTTTCCACTGGACGTACGTCGATGAAAGAATGCGTATTGAATCTCCTGTTCGTGCCGGGTTAGTCGGTTGGTATATCGTATTAATTAGTGAACCTAAAAAAGCAGCAGAAATATCAGATCAAATTGATGCGACATTTAAAAACTCTTCCGCTGAAACTAAAACCGAAACTGAAAAAGCATTTACACAAGGATTTGTATCTGCATCCGGTGCAATAATTACGGCTATGAATTTTATGTCATTTGTAATCATTGGAATTATAATGCTTGTCCTGGCAAACACTATGATAATGGCAGCCAGAGAAAGAACCCGCGAATATGCAGTTCTTAAAACTCTGGGTTTCTCCGCATTTCATTTAGTCGGTTTGATATTAGGTGAATCAATGCTTATTGCTCTGATTGGCGGCGGTATTGGAGTAGCTTTAACTTATCCTATAGTTGCTGGTTTTGAGCAAGCTATTCCAAAAGGATTTTTCCCGTTCTTTTTCATCGAACCGATTACAACAATTCTTGCTATGAGTGCAGCTTTATTAATTGGTGTTCTTGCTTCAATTTTTCCGATACAAAGGGCACTAAAAACAAAAATTGTTGAAGGGTTTAGGTTTGTTGGATAAGTGAGCCCAACACCCAACCTCTTCTCTAAGGGAAGAGGGGCAGGAGTAATTAAATTGCAATGTGAAAACTAAATTGATGAAAAAAACTTTTAACAAAATTTTAAAACTTTTCTATTCTCTCTCCTTAGGGGAGAGTTAGAGAGGGGCTTATTTAATTATGAAAATTCCATTTAAATATACATTTAGAAATTTTAAAGCAAGAAAATTAACCGCAGTTATTACTGTTACCGGTATAGCGATGGTTGTATTTGTTTTCGCCGCTGCCCTAATGATGGCTTATGGTGTTGAGAAAACACTTGTATCTACGGGATCAGCAGATAATATCAAAGTACTGCGTAAGTCTTCACAAGGAGAAATTAGCAGTATTATTGATGGCGATACACAAAATATTATTAAAGCCCTTCCTCACATAGCAAAGGGAAGTGATGGAAATTTGTTATTGTCAGCAGAACCTGTAGTAATAATTAATTTAAAGATTAAAAGCGGGGGAATGAGCAATGTTACAGTGCGTGGTGTTTCTCAACCTGTATATGAATTACGAAAACAAGTTAAGTTAGTTGAGGGAAGGTTATTTAATCCATCTCTTAAAGAATTAATAGTTGGTAAATCAATTAACAGCAAGTTTGATGGTGCACAGATTGGTAGTAAGGTAAAGTTTGCTGGTGATAATTGGGAAATAGTTGGATTATTTGAAGCAGAAGGAAGTGGATTTGAATCTGAAATGTGGGGCGATGGACAGCAATTATTAAATTCATTTAATCGGGAATCGACTGTTTCTACACTTACTCTAAAGTTAGATGATATGGCAAATTATGAAGACTTTAAACGCGCCTTTGAAACTGATAAACGCCTGCTCGAGTTCGAGCCAAAAATTGAACAAAAATATTTTGAAGAGCAGTCGGAAATTCTTGCAACATTTATACGGGTATTAGGAATTTTTATAACAGTAATTTTTAGTTTTGGCGCAACAATTGGCGCGATGATAACAATGTATTCTGCGGTTGCAAACAGAACAATTGAAATAGGTACAATGCGTTCACTTGGCTTTAGCAGAAGAAGTATATTAACTGCGTTTTTATTTGAAGCATTATTAACCTCAGTTGTTGGCGGGGTTATTGGACTATTTATTGCATCTTTCCTGCAGTTTTTTACAATATCAACTTTAAATTGGAATTCATTTTCTGAACTTGCATTTTCATTCTCGCTTTCACCCTCAATTATTATTTCATCTCTAATCTTTGCAGTCGTTATGGGTGTTTTAGGTGGATTTTTGCCCTCGGTTCGTGCTGCAAGATTAAATATTGTTAATGCTTTAAGAGCAGGTTAGATTTTTGTTAGTCATTTTCGCGTGGGCGTGAAGCTCATCTAATGTTGGTTAAGCAGAACCTCCAGTTTATTTTTTAATTCTTCTTTTGCGGGTTCAGCTTGTTCAAATATCAAATCAGCTTTTACAAAATCAAAAACTCGTACATCATAAATTTCTGGTCTTATGTAAATATCAGGTCGTATAAATTTTAGTCTTTCCTTAATTATTGAATTCTGCATTGTTTGATATGTAGTGAAAACTGAATCAAATGTTGGTGGTATATCACTTTCACTTTGAGCCTTAAAGGCAGTAACATCAATTGCAATTGTAATATCACACTTATCCATAATCAGATCAAATGGAAGGGGATTAACAGCACCGCCATCAATTAAAATTCTATTTTTTATTTTAACTGGAGTGAATAACCCAGGAAGTGAGTAACTTGCTTTTATTGGCTGTATCAAATCACCTTTTTCAAAAACCACAGCTTCTTTTTTCCAATAATCAGTTGCAACAATCTTGAGAGGTATTTTCAGTTCTTCAAATCTGGAAACTTTGAGATGTGATTCCATAAATTTTTGGAATTTTTCACCTTTTATAAATCCGGATTTAATGAATTGCGGATCAAACATTGTGAACATTTTTACAATATCTGATTTAAGAATGAAATCAAAAACAGAATCACTCTTGGGATGAATTAAAAGTTCAAGAATTTGTCTCATCTCTTTTGCTGAAAATCCAGCAGCATAAAAGGCTCCAACAACTGCACCAATGCTTGATCCCGAAATGATAGAAGGTTTTACCCCAAGTTCATCAAGAGCTTCAATCATCAAAAGATGAGCTATCCCGCGAGCACCGCCGGCACCAAATGAAATACCGATTGACTTGGAGTCCATTTTTGTTTTCATAATTCAATTATCCTGATCGGTGAAAATCCTTTCAATCAGTGTCATCTACGTGCCATTGTTCTTATTTATCTATTTGATATACAGAGTCAAGGACTGTTCCATCAACCCACTTAACAATTGCAACAACTTTATCCTTATTTAGTTTTGGTTTAGCTGGAACGCCGCCGCATATTTCATCAACTTCTTTTTTGATTTGCTTGATGTCTTTTATTGGAAGTCCAGAACCTTTAACAGCTTTAAGTAAATCATTTCTTTTAGGATTAATTGCAATTCCTCTTTCCGTAATGATAACATCAATCAATTCACCGGGTCCACAAATGGTTATAACATCATCAACAATAACTGGAATACGATCTCTGAAAGATGGAATTGCAAGGATTGTACATTTTGAATACAAACAATTTTGCCATCCGCCAATTCCATGTAATAAATATCCATCAGAATGTGTAACAACATTTGCATTAAACTTTACATCGACTTCAGTTGCACCAAGTACTGCGGTATCAACTATTGAAGCAAAATTTCCTTTACCATGAAAATTGTAACTTGTAAATGGAGAAGTGTTAACATGATTAGAATTCTCTCTCATACTTCTAACACCTTCAAGATCAAAAGTTTGTCCATCAAGGATGTAATCAGTTAAACCTTCTTCAAGCATTTCAACTAAATATTTTGTGCTGCCACCACGCATAAATCTTGCTTTGACACCTTTTGCTTTCATTTTTTCTTTTAAGAAAAGTACAAATGCAAGATTAGTTCCACCAGCCCCAGCCTGTAATGAAAAACCATCTTTCATAATTCCTGCAGCTTCAATAAAATCTGCAACGTACTCAGCGATCAATAAACGATCAGGAGATTTTGTTACTTCAGTTGTTCCCGATACAATTTTTTTCGGATCACCAAGTGATTCAACCTCAACAACATAATCAACATTGTTGCCTTGTATTTGCCACGGTACACAAGGGAAGGGGATAAGATTATCCGTAACAATTATAACTTTGTCAGCGTATTCAGAATCAGCAAGTGAGAACCCAATTAATCCGCAGGCAGATTTACCGCGATCACCGGTAGCATTTCCAAATGGGTCAGCAGTTGGAGCGAGTATAACAGCAATATCAATGTGTACTTCACCATCCTGGATAGCAGCATATCTTCCGCCGTGCGAACGAAGTACACCAACACCTTTCATCTTTCCTTCGGTAGTAAATTTTCCAAGTGGTCCATTCATACTTCCTTCGATGTGATGAATCGTTCCATCTTCCAAATATTTTATTAAGTGAGAATGAACCGGAAATGATGCTGTCGGGAACCAGCGGATATTTTTTATTCCCATTTCGTGAATTACATCAAATAACATATTTGTAACTGCATCTCCATTACGAAGATGATGATGAGTTGAAATTGTCATTCCATTTTTTAGTCCTGCTTTCTTTAAAGCAGTTTTTAAATCTTTAACTACTTTATTTCCATCAGAAGGATAATCAATACAAGTACGGATCGGAGGTTTGGCCTTTACTCCAGCAGGCTTGTATTTATCTACGCCTTTAAAAGGAATTTGAGTTTCTCCGTTTATTTCTGTCGGAACAAATCTTCCTGCTGCATTTTTAATTAGTTTCATGTTATACCTTTTAATCATCTGTAAGTTAAATCTGTAAAATCAAAGAAATAGAACGCAGATTGCACAGATTAAGCAGATTTTCTCTGATTAGTTTTTCAGTTTTTTATGTTCGTTTAAAAATATTTTTCTTTTTATTTCAGCTTTCTTACCAAAATTTAAAAGTAAACCAACTTCAATGTCAGTTGCTTTTAAATAGTTTAAAAGTTGATTTTCATGTTCTTCGCAAATGTTTTCTGCTGCTTTTAACTCAACTATAACTAAATCTTTTACTAAGAGATCAGCAAAATAATCCCCTACCTGTTCTGATTCATAATAGACTTTTATATTCTTTTGCTGTTCAACCTGCATTCCAGATTTAATCAACTCAATCCGCATTGCGTTTTCATACACCTTTTCTAAAAATCCATATCCGAGTGTGTTGTAAACCTTAAAGAAGGATTGAATAATAGCAGATGTAATTTCTTTATGTAAATATTCTTCCATTTAATTATTCCTTTAAGTTTAAGACACTGGAACGCAGATCACTATGATAAGGCAGATTTACACTGATTCAGAAATCTGCGATGATCCCCCAAATCTGCGAAATCTGAGTTCTATTCCTTTCTCCAATTTTTATCTAATAAATTATTTAAGATTGCTAACTCAATTGTGTTTATCGCACGTTTAACCACAGGCGGATCGATCATTTTACTACCAAGTGAAACAACACCGAGTCCTTTTTTTTCCGCTTCTTCAAATGCGAGAACAATTTTTTTAGCTTTTTCAATTTCTTCTGCAGTTGGAGCAAATGCTTCGTGTACAACTTTTATTTGTCGCGGATGAATACAGCCTTTGCCTTCAAATCCAAGAGCCTTTGCTTCGATAACACTTTGTCTTAATGCTTCCATATCTGCAACATCAGAAAATACAGTATCGATAGCTTGTATGCCGGCTGCTTTAGAAGCATTAACTAACATCTGTCTTGCAAAAATACTTTCGCGTCCTTCGTTAGTGCGTTGAGTTCCAATATCTGCTGTGTAATCTTCAAGTCCGATTGCGAGTGCACAATTATTTTTTGATGCAGATGCAATTTCATAAGCTTTAATAACACCGAGTGCGCTTTCAATAATCGGCATAAAGTAAATTGGATTTTCAACTTTATGTTGCTTCTTCAATTTCTCAACTTCCTTTTCAAGTTGCTGAATCTGTTCAGCGGATTCGCATTTAGGAATTAAAATTACATTTACATTATTCGGTACAATATATTTAAGATCGTCAAAGCCTTTTGGTAATTGATTTATTCTAACCATTCTTTCTGCGCCATAAAAATCCACTGATCTTAAAGCATTGCGAACAAGAAGTTGTGCCGCATCTTTTTCAGATGGTGCAACACTATCTTCTAAATCTAAAATTATTCCATCGGGAGAATGAAGACCAGCATTTACAAAAAACTTTGGTTCATTTCCCGGAAGATATAATCTGCTTCTTCTTAATTGATCTTTTTTTGTTGAATATAAATTCTTTTCGTTGAAGGGAAGTAGGTATTCTTTTTTTAGATCGGGGAATAATCTTTTAATAGCAAGCTCAAATCGTGCGGCAAGAACAAATGGGAGTGCTCCATTATCTTCCAACAAAATTTTTGCATCCTTTAACCCAAAGTATTTGGACATATCGAGAATCATTTGTTTATTTGATGTCCCATACATCACATCAACTTTGCTTTTTAAATCGATTTTTATTCCACCGGAATTTTTCAACTCGATTTCAAAATAGCAATCGGAGCGAACTGAATCACCTCGTTTGCCTGCAGAAGATTTATTTAATTTTTTAATCATTATAATGTCCTAAAATTGAAATGATATGAATATCACGTTTACTGATACGATAGACAAGTCGATCTTTCTTATTAATTCTTCTGGACCAGCAGGGAGGAACTTCATACTTCAATGGTTCCGGTTTTCCTAGGCCTTTGAATGGATTTCGTTTAATGTCCTCAATCAATAAGATTAATTTAGAAAAGTATGAATCGCATTGATCCTGAGATTTTGTA
>JBGAWM010000016.1:0-5174 GCA_044227615.1 Ignavibacteriaceae bacterium | reverse complement strand
TTTAGGCCTTTATTAATGCTCTTCACCCATTTCGGATTACTAAGTATATAAAGATTTTCAACCATGTTGTCATAATCTTCCTTAGAAATTAAGACAGCATCTTTTCTACCTTTTGTACCAACTATCAGATAGGGTTCACTATTCTCGTGAACTTTATCAATAAGTTTATTCAGTTTATTTCGCGCTTCAGTATATATTATTGCTTGCATTGTATTTCCTAAAAAGTGTCATTATTCTGACAGAAAAATAATCGTTGCAGATTTCTAAAACAAGAGCTTCTTAAATCAATTTAACAATCAAACAATGAGCTTCTTCATAAATTCTCTTGCAGTCATTAACTCTGCACTGAAGATTGCATTCTTAATTTCTTTTCTTCTGCCAGCAATAAGTAGCTGAGATGAAAGTGCTTCAAACTTGTTATCAAGGTCTTCTATTGTCATTGGTTCGCGTGGATCACCTTTTGGATATTCTAAGTATTCAGAAAATTCTCTTCCATCTTTTGTTCTAACAACAACTTTACTTGGCTGTTTTGCGGGAAACATTTTTTCAAATTCGATTGATGGTTCGCCTTTAATTTTATCTATCACTTCCCAGATTCTCGGATCTTTAAGTTTTTCATCTGAGAAAGATTGTGTTGTCACTTTATGATCTACCAAAGCTGCAGCAACACAATAGGGAAGTGAGTGATCAGCGGTTTCTCTAGACTCAGGACGATACTTATGTGGATCAAAAAGAATATCATAAGCTTGTGCTAATGTTGTAAGTGTCACAGTTTCAATTTCATCATAACTGATATTATTTTTTGTTACAACATTTAGTGTTGCAGATAGATGTGTGTGTGTTAATGCCTCTGTTGGAAAAGCTTTCATTCCGCACTCAAGAATTTTATATGATTCACCAAGTCCACCGATAAGTTTTTCGATATTCCATTTCCATTCAGAAACTCCATCACGACCTTTCATACTTTGCGGTTCAACTTTTTGATCTTTAACGTTGTAACCAAGGAAGCAATCCATAAAACCTTCTTTACCTTCGAACACAGCCTCTGTTCCAGTGTATCCGCGTTTTGCCATAAGTGCCGCAAAAACTCCCGCTTGTGTTGCCATTGGATCCACAGTGTTTTTCATCATTGTTAATTTGCCAGCAGTTGGACAGCCGATAGTATGATTGTGACTTCCATTAATTCCAATTGCGTTGACCATTTGATCAACGGTTAAACCAAGTATTTTTCCTGCAACAATTGGAGAGACAAATTGGGTTAATGTTGCATGATGCCATTTGCGTTCACGAATTCCCGGCACAGCAAACTCGCAAAGTCTTTGTTCAAACTCATAAGCAAGAACGATTGCAGTTATAACTTCTTCCATTGATGCGCCAACCATTTCCGCAACAGAAAGTGCTGCAGGAATTATATCGGATGGATGCGATGGATCTTCCTTCCAATAAATGTCATTGAAATCCAATGCACGAATCATTAGAGAGTTTACAAGTGCAGCATTAACAGCGGGAATTTTATCACCAAATCCTATTACGGTTGCTTCATCAGTTCCGCCCATATCGTGGTAGATGTTTCGGATAATTCTAACATCTTTTGTGTGATAACCACCGAATGCACATCCTACAGAATCGTAGAGATATCTTTTAACTTCGTGAATTACATTTTGTGGTAAATCTTTGTATTCCAGATTAACTGCAAACTCTGAGATTGTTCTTGAGATTGATTTGTTCATATTATTCTATTGTTTGATTGTTGAATTGTTTTATTGTTGAATTGTTAAATTGTTAAATTGTTAAATTGTGGAATTGTTTTATTACTAAAATTATCTTTTCTTTTTCTTTGATGATACAGATAGCTTTTTAATTTCTTTTTCTAAAGTCACAAGTTTTTTAATTTCTTCCATATCTCCTAACCTTTTATATTTTTCAAATTCCTTGATTGCAATTTCATCAGCTTCTTCTTTAGATATTTTGCCTGGACTTTCAAGTATCTCTCTTTCGTTAATAATAAGAATATCATTTAATTTTTTAATCCAGTCTTTCATATACATTACTTTTCTTTGATGTGCTTGAGACTCTGCAAAAGCAAGAAACTGTTCAACGAGCAAGTTTAGCTGTTTAATTTCATCTAAAGAAAGATAATTCTTAGCTACAATCACATCGTGTTTACGGATTTTAGCACCTTGCCAAGTTGTTAACCCCATATTTGGTTTATCAACACTTACTCTTTGTGCAATAAGTTCGGCTGCAGTATGATGATGAACTGCCCAATGAAATTTATTTTGAACGGTGGCAAAAAATTTTTGAGTTAATTCAGCATTAGCATTATAATCTACAGATAAAGCATAAATCTCGCGGACTTTATAGTAAAAATTTTTCTCAGAAGTTCTAATATCCCGAATTCGCTCAAGGAGTTCTTCGAAATATTTGTTTAGATAACCGCCAGATTTTAATCGTTCGTCATCAAGTGTAAATCCTTTTATAAGATATTCTTTAAGACGTTGTGTTGCCCAAATACGAAATTTTGTGCCTTGTAATGATTTTACACGATAACCGATTGATATTATAACGTCTAAATTATAATATGAAGTTACATATTTTTTGCCATCTGAGGCAGTTGTTCGGAAATTCCGAACAACTGAATTTTCATCAAGTTCACTTTCTTCAAAAATATTTTTTAAGTGTTCGCTTACTGTTGATTTTGCTTTTTGAAATAATTCACTTATTTGAGCTTGCGTTAGCCAAACAGTATCATTCTCCAAACGGACTTCTATCTTTGTTTTACCGTCTTCGGTTTGGTAAAGGATTATTTCGGAGTTTGGTTTTTGTTCTTCCATTCTATTCTATATTTATTGCGAACTCTGAAAATGTTCTTGAGATTGATTTGTTCATTTGATTATCTGATCAATTATTAAAAATATTTGTATTAGATTTTATTGTATCCCAGTTAATGTTTTCAATTTGGGAAGGAATTTTTTTTATAGTTTGATTCTTATCCCAATTACTATAGAAGCGAGTAGGAAATTTGAATTTTATATCTTCAACGTGGGGATCAATAATAACTAAATTATTTGAAGGTTTGTTTAACCAGTTAAATATTTTTTGATTTATCCCTCTATCATTAAATCCATAACCTGCAATAATTAAATTATCACAAGAATTTAAGATTTTGTAAAAACGATAGTATAGCTCAAGATATAAGTCCTCAATGTATTTAGACATTTTGTTGTGAGTCCCAATCAAGATTAAAGCATTATTAATTGTGTCAAATTTTTCTAAACTGTCAATTGGGAATTTTATAATCCTATTATCTTCCCAACTTTCCTGATTATAGTATTGCCAATTGATTGATCCATGAATCTTGTACAATTTCACCTTATCATCATTATCTAATAATTGAGGTTCCCAGATACTTCCAACTTTTTCAATAATTCTAAAACCATCGTTATAACTAATGTTATTTGATTCAAAATTCTGTTCCAAAACAATGTCATGATTTAATGTAAATATTTCAAAAAAAGAAAAATTATGATCCAATAAAGCTTCATTGAGAAATCTCAATCCGTCAAGGGTTTCAGCTTTCTTTGCTAAAATTTTAGAAACAATTTGTTTTATAAACATTTTAGATTCACTTAATAATCTTTCAATATTAAATGAATCTTCAAGCAACTCATCCAGTGGTGTAAGTAAGCTTTTGATTTTTGGTTCAAATTCACTAATCAAATATTTAAAAGCAGGATTTCCATCTGTTTGATAGAAATTGTATTCAATGAAATCTAATAGGTAATAAATATCTTCATAATTAATAATCCGCTTTTCTTCAACATAATAATCTTGAATTTCCTTTTGTAAAGATATTAAAAATAATTGTACTCGTTTGGGAATGTCTTTGTAAAGTGACCAATAATAGTTTTGTGGATTATCAAAATAGAAATTTTCAGCTGAACCTCTCACAATATTTGTGTTATTTAAAATTGTTTCAGTCACCTCATTTGTACTGGAAATTTTAGCAGGAATCGAAATCCCTGCTCCAAATAAAAACACAATTTTGTTATTTATTAAAGGCTGATTCACTTAAGTTATAAATTCTTCTTCACCCAATCCTCCAATCCGCCGGTAACAATTAGTTCTTGTGCAGCTTCACCGACTGGATCGATAGAATAAGTTTTATTATCAAATGTTAAAACTGAATTTTCAAAATCTATCTTTACATTCATTCCTGATTTAACAGTTAGTTTGCCTTTTCCGTATTTAGATTTCAAATCGTTTACAAGCTGCGGACATTCGATCAACAAATATCCATTGTTAAGTGCGTTACGTTTATAAGTTTCGTTAAATGTTCCAGCAACAACAAGTTGGATACCTTTATACTTTAATGCAGTTGCAGCCTGCTCTCGAGAAGATCCCGTTCCGAAATTGAAACCACCAACAAGTATATCTCCGGCTTTTGTAATCTTAACAAATTCAGGGTCATAATTTTCCATAACAACTTCTGCTTGCTGTTGCGGAGTCATATCATCATTGTAAGTGTACTTGCCGGGATATATTCCGTCAGTATTCAAATTATCCTGATAGCAGAAAATTAAATCTCCTTCAACAACTGGTTTAAAACCATTAATAATTTTTACAGAAGATTTAGCCCCAGCTTTTTTCTCATTGATTTTGATTGTGCCTTTAAGTTCTCGGTGCTCTTTATTTTTCCAATCGTAATCAATCTTGCCGGAAATTGCAGATGCAGCAACAACCGCAGGAGAAGCAAGGTAAGCTTGTGCACTTGCTGAACCCATTCTGCCTTTAAAATTTCTGTTAGTGGCTGAGATTCCGACTTCACCATCTTCAAGTAAACCAGTTCCAAGACCGATACAAGGACCACAGCCAGGGGGAAGTGGAATTGCGCCAGCTTCAATTAATGATTGCCAGTAACCATAACGTTCAGCTTCTTTCTGAACTTCACTCGATGCGGCGGCAATATAAAACTTTACGTTAGAATCAACTTTCTTTCCCTTAATAACAGCAGCCGCTTCTGCAATATCATCAACACGACTATTAACACAAGATACAAGATATGCTTTATTGATTGCAATATTTTTTTCTTTTAGTTCTGAAACAGCGGCATAAGTTTTAACGGTATTTGGTCCCGATACAAAAGGTTCAACTGTTGATAAATCAATAGTTAA
>JBGAWM010000169.1:0-1140 GCA_044227615.1 Ignavibacteriaceae bacterium | reverse complement strand
AAATAATCACTCGTTAAATATGCAGCGGTAGTCAAAATTGATTCAGTCGGTGCACAATCAATAAAAATAAGATCGTAATTCGCTTCAACTTTACTAATGAATTTGGATAATTGTCTTTCTTTGTTTACAGGATTTTTTAATGATAGGGATAATTCTAGTCTAGATGGTATTAAGTCAATTACACCACCACCGTGAAATCTTTTAACATTCTGAATAGCAGTATTCGGATCAGAAATTTGATTAACCCCAGCAGGTGTTCGTGTATTTTGCTCAAATATTTCCCATACGGTCGGCAAATTTTTTAGCAAAAGACTTTCATATTGAGTTACACCTAGTAGATATTGACTTGCATTAAATTGTGGGTCTAAATCAATAACAAGAACCTTTTTTGACCAATTAGAATATGCTGCAAAATGCCAAGCTAGATTTACAGTGAGTGTAGATTTTCCTACACCGCCTTTCATATTGATTAGTGCTGTTTTTATTGCCATTTCATCCTCAAATTATTTTGCAAACTAACGGCGTTGCCGATAACCCGCTGCCCAGAACAGCAATGCAGATTAAAACGACAAAGCCAAAGATTTAGCCCCGCCTTTGCGGGGCAACAATGTTAATTAATAGAACTAATTAGAACAACAAACTTGTAACGGAGCAGCCAAGCCAAAAATTTAAAAACTGCCGAATGCGAAAAGGCGGTCGGGTTGATTGGCTGGTTATACGCATAGTTTGTAATTCAAAAAATTAAATTCGTTTAATTTGATACTGTCGCTGGTGTTACTAACTCAGCTAATTTACTAGCAATATCCTCTAATGAGTTCTCTATAGTACTTAAACCACTTCGTGAGCCAAGTAAAGGACTTACTTCGCGTAATTTCTCAAAAGTTGTATTGTGCACGATCGGGACAAGTAAATCACGAGCTAGGAGAGCAGAAAGTTCTTTGTCAGCGATTCCTTCTCCTTTAATGCGTTCAAGAAAAGAAGGTGTAACTAATACAATGCCTACTCGAGACTTTGCCAACCCTTTGTCTATTTCACGTAATAAAGGTGAGCCTAGTAAAACATCTTTTTCACTAAACCAAACAGAGACGTTTTTCGATTCTAAAATATCGTGTAGCTCTTTTGCAACACCTTTGCGATCAT
>JBGAWM010000168.1:0-1237 GCA_044227615.1 Ignavibacteriaceae bacterium | reverse complement strand
GCTCCATTAGACTTAGAGTGTTATTTAATTTATATTAATAAAAACATTTAATAACAAAATAAGGATTAAATAAAATACCCAAAGAACCGAGTAAGTCTATGACTCGCTCAAGTTAAAACTATACTCTGATTAAGACCCGGCTCTTTGGTGGTTAAAGCTAAATAATATTTCCGTATTTAAGATTATTAAAATGGAGTAAGCTCATACCACTTTGGGTGTTTTATAAAAAAAGAACAATGCAGACAACAAAATATTTCATCGGCTTCGATATTTCGGCAGATGATTTTTCTGCCAGTTGCATTACCAGTCCCGATAATCTTGTTTTCTCAACACAAAAATTCTCAAATAACATTGATGGCACTAATGAGTTTTTGGCTTTGCTCTCTAAGAATAACATAAAACAATCTGATGCTATTATTTGTATGGAAGCAACTGGTGTTTATTCTGAAAACATCTCTTACTTCTTAGCTTCAAAAGGATTTACTATTTCTATTGAAGCCCCGCACAAGATAAAGAACAAGACTAAAGATTCACCAAGAAAGAACGACTTTATTGATGCTCTATCCATTGCAGAATATGCTTACAGATATTCTGATAAACTTCCTATCTGGAAGCCAAGCAATCAGATTATAGAGCAAATACAGGTGCTTTTAACTACTCGCGAACACCTAAGTGTTCAGATGATTGCTAATGTAAATGCTCTTAAGACACTAAAGCACAAATACTACCAAACTCCGCTGGCTAATCAGATATACGAACAAACTATCAATAAACTCAAAGAACATATCAAACAGATTGATCAGGAAATAAAAACTTTAATCGATAAAGACGATTCATTTAAGAACAATATTTCTCTTGCTAAATCAGTTCCTGGTGTTGGATTACTTTTAGCTGCAAATATTCTTGTTCTAACAAAAGGATTTACAGAACACCTGGACTACAAGCATATTGCCTCTTATACAGGAATATGCCCTTATGAACAGATTAGCGGAACATCATTACACAAACCACCAAGATCAAAAATGTGTGGTCCGGCTAAGTTCAGAAAACTTCTTTACCTTGCTGCATTATCTGTAAGAACACATAATCAAAATTTTAAGAAATACTTCCTTCGTAAACAAGCTGAAGGAAAAAACAATAGACTTATTCTAAACAACATTGAAAATAAACTATTAAAAATAATTTGTGCTGTTATTAATTCTAGAACTGCTTATACTGAAAACTATAAATCTATAAA
>JBGAWM010000167.1:0-1285 GCA_044227615.1 Ignavibacteriaceae bacterium | reverse complement strand
TTTGGCTGTTTGATGAATACTATGTTTGCAGATATCAATATAGATACGATAGATGTGCTTAAAGAATGCGGATGTAAAATTATAACTCCACAGGATCAGGTTTGCTGTGGATCATTGATGGGGCATAATGGCGATATGGAATTCGCGTTAAAACTTGCAAGAAAAAATATTGATGCATTTGAAAAGCACGATTATGATTTTCTTATTTCAAATTCCGCAGGTTGCGGTGCCTTTATGAAAGATTACGCACATTTACTTGAGGATGATCCTACATATGCTGAGAAAGCTAAACGGTTTTCATCCAAAGTAAAAGATGTTATGGAATTCTTTGCAGAACAAAAACCAGAATTGAACTTTAGTGCTGTCATTTCGAAGGAGTCTTCGACTGAGAAATCTGTTCCCAATGGCTTACAGAAGATTTCTCCTTCCAGTCGAAATGACAATCAGGATAATCTTGAACCAGAACTTATCACTTATCATGATGCCTGTCATTTGGTACATGCTCAAAGGGTCTCAACGCAACCAAGAGAAGTAATCAAATCTTTACCTGGCATTGAATACAAAGAACTTGAAGAAGCGAGCTGGTGCTGCGGCAGTGCAGGAATTTATAATGTTGTTCGATATGATGATGCAGTAAAGCAGCTTGAAAGAAAAATGAAAAACATTAAAAACACTAATGCGAATATTGTATTAACTGGAAATCCCGGTTGTATGGGGCAAATAAAACACGGCACCAGAAAGTTTAATGTTGATGTTGAAGTGCTGCATCCGGTAACGCTGATAAAAAGGTTACTGAAGTCTCAACAAAAATCTTGAATTGTCATTTCGAAGGATCCCGAAAGCTTTCGGGATGAGAAATCTGTTACAATTTAGTTTGGAAATTTCTCACTTCGTTCGAAATGACAATGAAGAGTTCTCCCCTTTATGAAAGGGGAGAACGCAAGAGGGGTTCACACGATCTTCTCATCCCAAATCAAATGATCAAAAGTTTCTCTGCTTCTAATCACTGAATATTTATTTCCATCAACAAGAATCTCAATAGGACGGCGGCGTGCGTTGTAATTTGAACTCATTACCATACCATAAGCTCCGGCAGACATAACCGCTAGAAATTCACCGGAATTTGATTTAGTAATTTCTCTATCACGTGCAAGATAGTCACCGGATTCACAAACGGGTCCAACTATATCTGCAACAATATTATTTCTATCATCAAATTTATTAGTTGGCTGAATGTGATGATAAGCCTGATAGATTGAGGGACGTAGCAAATCATTCATCGCAG
>JBGAWM010000166.1:0-1299 GCA_044227615.1 Ignavibacteriaceae bacterium | reverse complement strand
TGATTTGTTTGTCATTTCGATCCCGATTTATCGGGAGAGAAATCTTTTTGTTCTGTGTGGATTAGATTTCTCAGTCTTCCAAAGGGATGCCTATGGCAGATGACTCCTTCGAAATGGGCATAATAGTCATTTTGTGTTGCTAAAATTAAATTGGTTTTAAATAAAAATACCAGTTAAAATAACTTTTTCTTTTTTGAGGAGATAGTCCTCTATGTACTCGATACTTTTGTTTTAACCTTCCAAAATATCCCTCTAATGCATTTGTAGTTTTAGATATTTCAGGATTTTCTATGTAGCTAAACATATTTGGTAAAGCATTGGTTATCATACTCCTGGTTCTTAACAAATCACTAAATACTTTACCTCTGTTTGTTGATCTTGATAATTCTAAACCAAACCTGTCTTCCCAGAGCTTAAAACCTTTCTTAAAATTATCTGACTGTTCTTTCGTTTTTATATATAAAACTTGCAATAACAAATCTCTAAGTTTTATAGCATCTATTCTCTTTGGCTTTTGCCTTAACCAACTTAATCCTTGTCTTTGAATGTGAACCAAACATCTTTGGATGATCAATGTTTCCCAAGCTTCTTTGATGTACTTAATCTGCTGTAAAGAGCCATCTATAGTAGCTGACAAAGGGTTGAGTCCTTTTCTTTGCAAATGATCGTAAAATGTTTTTAAGTTTTTTCCTGTCTCACTTATTCCATATTCCCCGTAAATAACTTTATGTTCTTGCCCATCCATTACAACATACAATCCTGTCCGATGATTTATGTATGTGCCATCCAGTATTAAGTACTTTACTTTCTCCAGTTCTTTGGCTTTAGGAGGTTCCTTCTGTAACCAATATTGAATTACTCTGTTGACTGTTGAAGCACTTACATTATTTAGCCTTGCTATTTGCTTAACTGTTAAGCCTTCTAATATCCACTGATTGAACCAAGAGTATCTTCGATGTTCTATCTGTTTGTTTTGCTTCCAAAGATATGTGCTTTTACATCTTAAGCATTGATATCTTTGTTTGCCTTGTTTGGTCTTTCCAAACAATTTAACTGATTTGCTGCTACACTTTGGACAATGTTTTTTTTCATCATTCTCAACTACCATTGAGTTTTGTTCCTGTAAATTTATATAATTCAATTACTTATATAAATTCCAGCAACACTTTTTGACTATTATGCCCAGGATGACAGCCGAATAGATTACTGCCCATTAAATTTCTTCCGCCATCGTTTTTAAATACTTGTTCTGATTTCTCATTCATATAAACAATTATTCCTTGCTTATCACAAATAGTT
>JBGAWM010000165.1:0-1309 GCA_044227615.1 Ignavibacteriaceae bacterium | reverse complement strand
AATTATTCATCCGGCTGTTAACGAGTTGACAATTAAACTTTCTCACTTAACAAAAACCGATACACTAGTTTATAATCTTTCAAGCGGTGAAAATTTCATTACCACCGTGCTTGATGATTATGCCTTGAATACAATAAATAGTGCCTCCTCTCCATTTACAGGATTTTATAAACCTTACAAGCCACTTTCACTATTTATTGGTTCCGACCTGAATGGCGAATGGATACTAACAATAGAAGATAACAATGGGACAAATAATGGTGTGCTAAAATCTTGGGGTTTAGTTTTTAATAAAGGCGAAATTACTAGAGTTGAAAGTTATGTATCAAATATATTTCCTGAAAAGTTCTATCTGTATCAAAACTACCCCAATCCATTTAATCCAACAACAAAAATCAGTTGGCAGTCGCCGGTAGGCAGTCATCAAACTATTAAAGTGTTTGATGTTTTGGGAAATGAAATTGCAACTCTTGTTGATGAATACAAACCAGCAGGAAGTTATGAAATTGAGTTTAATGTAGCGCACGAATCCCTTCGTGCGATGGCGAGTGGAGTTTATTTCTACCAGTTGAAAGCAGGAGAGTTTATCCAAACAAAAAAGATGGTATTGCTACGATGAAAATTTTAAAAGCCCTCTCCTTTGGAGAGGGTTGGGAGAGGCCTTCTTGTGTTAATGAATACAAACCAGCAGGAGAATATGAAGTTGAGTTTAATACATCATCCATTAAACATCAACAATCTTCTGGAGTTTATTTCTATCAACTAAAAGCTGGAGAATATGTAAACACGAAGAAGATGATGTTTTTAAAATAATGATCGTTGGCCCTAATTCAAGAGGTTTTCTGTTAACTAAAGGTGAGGATGAAATAAGAAAAAATTTTATTTATAACACATTTGTAGTGTTAAAGTACTTTACCTTGCAGTTTTTCACAAGCTGGGAAATGAATTGTTTGCTTTTAGTAGTAGTGTATGGTTATTCATTCGTCACAAAGATAATTTGAAAATAAATATATGACTGAAATAAAGCGAAGTATAAAAATAGAAGCGCCCGTGAATAAAGTTTTTGAGTACGCTGCAGACTATAAAAACTGGTCAAAGTTTTTTGAAGGTGTTTCTGACTTTAAACCAATAACTCCAGTAACCCGCGGTAGTGGAAGTAAATATATTTATAAAGCAAAAGCATTGGGAATGAATGTAACCGTAGGAACTGAAATCCAGCAATTCAAAGAAAATGAAGGCTGGATTGGAAAATCATTTAAAGGTTTAGAGCATCAGACTCAGTGGATTTTTAAGAAGTCAAATAGTAATA
>JBGAWM010000164.1:0-1349 GCA_044227615.1 Ignavibacteriaceae bacterium | reverse complement strand
TTAATCCTGTAAATACCATTGAAATTTTATTTTGGTTTGCAGCGTTTATAACTTCATTATCTCTTACCGAACCCCCTGGTTGAATAACCGAGACAGTTCCGCATTTAATAATTTCTAAAAGTCCATCAGCAAAAGGGAAGAATGCATCGGATGCTGCAACCGAATTTGTTAAATCAAGCCCATGTTCTTTTGCTTTCATCGCGGCAATCTTCACCGAGTCTAAGCGGGACATTTGTCCTGCACCAACACCGAGGGCAGCTTTATCTTTTGCAAAAACAATCGCATTTGATTTTGTGTGTTTTGCAACTATCCAGGCAAATTTGAGATCTTCCATTTGCGTTGAAGTTGGCTTTTTATCTGTTACAATTTTTAACTTGTCATCAATTAAATCAATACTGTCAGAATCCTGTACAAGCACTCCGCCAGGTATATTTTTATAGTTCATTTTTGAAGGTGAATGTGACAATGATTTTAGCTGTTTTATTAATCGTCTATCTTTCTTCTTAAGTAAAATACTTATTGCACCTTCAGTAAATTCGGGTGCACAAACAATTTCTAAAAATATTTCATTAAGTTTTTCTGCTAAAGATTCATCAATAACAAAACTTGTAGCAACAATTCCGCCAAACGCAGAAACCGGATCACACCTTAATGCTTTTATATAAGCATCAACTGCATTGTTCCCAATAGCCGCACCAGCAGGATTATTATGTTTTATTATAGCACAGGAATTTCTGCCAAGATCTTCGGTTAGCTCAACGGCTGCTATCAAATCTAAAATATTATTGTAAGAAATCTCTTTGCCATGAAAAACATCGAAGTAAGATTTGAAATCACCGAATATTGCTGCCTTTTGGTGGGGGTTTTCTCCATAGCGCAGGTCTTTATCTTTTTTATAATTTATTCTAAAGTAAGATTTAGGCAGTTCAAATTTAGTTTCGAGGAAGTTAGCAATGTGAGTATCATAATTTGCAGTGTGTGAATAGGCTTCAACTGCAAGTACTCTTTTTGTTTCAAGGCTTACCTCACCCATTTTCAATTCTTCTATAAAAGAATCATATTGATCCGGGTTTGTAAGCACGGAAACATATTGATGATTTTTTGCTGCAGCCCTGATTAGACTTGGACCGCCGATATCAATATTTTCAATACATTCTTCCAAAGTAACATTCGGTTTCTTAATTGTTTCTACGAATGGATAGAGATTTACACATACAATATCAATTGGATTTATATCAAATTGTTTGACCTGATGCTGGTCGTTTTTATTATCTCTTCGGTAAAGCACTCCGCCAAAAATTTTAGGATGGAGAGTTTTGACACGCCCATCAAGAATTTCAGGAAATCCT
>JBGAWM010000163.1:0-1351 GCA_044227615.1 Ignavibacteriaceae bacterium | reverse complement strand
AGTTAGTCTAATCTGGACTTCACCACCCTATGGAAATCTACTTAATCGGATACGGAAAAATAAATCACGGCGGGATAGAAATAATGAACAATTAGGAAAAGTGGAACAATACTCGCAAGACGAAAGAGATTTAGGAACTTACGAATTAGAAAAATATACACAAGCTATGGGTGATATATATGAAGGACTATTACCTCTATTAAAAGAGAAAGCTCATTGTGTAATTAATATTCCTGATATGTGGTGGGAAAATAAAAGAATTACATTTCACATTTCAATTGTTCAAGAACTTAGAAAGCGTGGATACGAACTTAGAAATACAATAATTTGGGATAGAAGAAATATCGTAAACAATATCGGAATTTTTGGATGGCCTAGTAATTATATAACCATGGGAACTACATTTGAGTATTTACTCGATTTCTGGAAACCGCCGAAGGAGTCATAGTTTAATATTATGGACGTACATATTTTTTCTAAAAATGATTTAATTAAACAACTAATTGAAATAAGAAGACAAGGTTGGATTAAAGGTAGAAGAAAAGGGAATGCTGGAAGCGTTGGTAATACATTAGAAGATTTATTGGGCATTGAAGAAAACAATCTTCCAATTCCGAACGCCGCAGAATGGGAATTAAAAACACGTAGAGAAAATTCCTCTGCACTTACAACATTATTTCATACAGAACCATCCCCACGGGCATTAAAATTTGTCCCTAAAATATTTTTACCCAAATATGGTTGGGCACATCAGGAAGCAGGTAAAAAATATCCCGCTAATGAACTTAGTTTCAGGCAAACTATCTCAGGAGCTTCGAGAAGTGATAGAGGTTTTAAAGTAATCATAGATAGAGATTGCAAAAAAGTTTTAATCTCTTTTGATCATACTGCTGTTTCTGAAAAACATTCATTATGGCTAAAAGCAGTTGAATCAAATACTGGATTAGGCGAATTAAATCCTCAACCATACTGGGGTTTTGATGATCTTTTTCATAAGGCTGGTACTAAACTGTTAAATTGTTTTTTTATCCAAGCTGAAGTTAAAAAAGAAAATAATGAAGAATATTTCTACTATAAAAAAATTCTAATGCTTCAAAAGTTTAACTTTGATAATTTCCTAATTGCAATTGAAAACAATCATATCTTTGTTGATTTTGATGCTCGAACAGGCCATAACCATGGTACAAAATTTAGACTGAGGGAAAATACATTGCCATCATTTTATACAGTCATCACAGAAATCTAGAAAATTATTATCAAATACTTCCCCCCAAAATTTTCCTCAAAATCCCACAATCGCTAAATTTTCTGTAATAAATTTTTACAAATAATATTTTTTACCGACAAGGAA
>JBGAWM010000162.1:0-1403 GCA_044227615.1 Ignavibacteriaceae bacterium | reverse complement strand
TTTGAATTTCTATCGCAGGCAAAAACTCAGATTGAGTTTTATCAAATGCTAAATAATCTTCCATCTGTTAAAGAAGCCTGGGATAATCCAATTTTTAAAGATGATCCATATATGCAGGCGTTTTATGTACAGTTTACGAATGTCAGGGCTACTCCAAAAATTCCCGAATGGGAACAAATAGCTTTTGCAAAAGTTCAGCAGTATGCAGAGTTAGCGGCAAGAAATTCTATGGGTATTGATGAAGCATTAAAAAGTCTTGATAAAGATGTTGATAGAATATTGGAAAAGCGAAGATGGATTGTTGAACAAAAGAAATCAAAACAATGAGTTTTAAACAATCACAAACAGCAGCGTACTTTTTTCTTGCACCAGCAATGAGTGTAATTTTTATTTTCTTTTTTATTCCGGTCATTGCAGCATTCATAATGAGCTTTACAGATTTTGATATTTATGCTCTCGGTGATTTAGGATCAGTTAGATTTATTTGGTTTAATAATTACATAAAATTATTTGACGACCCGCTATTTTTTACTGCCCTTAAAAACACATTTTATTTTGTAATAGTTGCGGCACCACTTTCAATCGGAGTTTCACTCGGTGCCGCTTTACTGCTTAATTCAAAGCTTGTCAAGTTCAAGGCAATTTTTAGATTAAGTTATTTTATTCCAGTTGTAACAACCTTAGTAGCTGTAGCAATAGTTTGGAGATTTATTTATCATCCAAAGTTTGGAATCATAAACTATATTTTGAGTTTAATTGGAATAGCGCCAGTCGATTGGCTAGGCGATACAACAACAGCAATGCCTGCAATTATTCTTATGTCTGTCTGGAAAAGTTTTGGATATAATATGATAATTTTTATCGCGGGTTTGCAAAATATTCCAGAAGATCTTTACGAAGCAGCCTCTATAGAAGGAGCAAGCGGGTGGCAGAAATTTAAATCCATTACACTCCCAATGCTTGCACCGACAACAATTTTTATTTCACTTATAACCATGATCGGCTATTTCCAGTTTTTTGCTGAACCATATATAATGACACAAGGCGGACCATTGAACAGTACGTTAAGCGTTGTTCAATATATGTATCAGGAAGGATTTAGATGGTGGAATATGGGTTACTCAGCTTCCATTGCCTTTGTGTTTTTCTTTATCATTATGATTGGAACACTTATACAGCTTAAAATTCAGAAGAGCACAGATGATTAAGAAAATATTATTAAATGGTTTTCTGATTGTCACGTCCATACTTACACTCATTCCATTTATCTGGATGCTTGGAGCATCATTTATGTTTGATGGAAAGGCGAGTGTCTTTCCTCCAATCTTTTTACCTGATCCATTTACATTAATACAATATCAAATTCTTTTTGAAAGATTGAGTGTCTGGAGAAATTTCTTTAA
>JBGAWM010000161.1:0-1476 GCA_044227615.1 Ignavibacteriaceae bacterium | reverse complement strand
CCTGGTGCGGATTGTGCAAAAGAAAAACTACTTATAACTATCAACAGACAACAGACCAATATTTTTTTCATCTCTTTTTTACCTTTTTAAGTAAAATAATTCTTAGGGAAAGAAACGCTGTTAAATTATTGTCACATTTCGACCCCGCTTCTGCGGGGCAGGCTAAGCTCAATGTGACATCTGGTTTACTCAAGCTATGTAAAACCGGTTGGGAAATGTACAATGCACAATTTACAATGTACAATGCACAATTTAGAATGAAGAATGATGAGGTTATTCTGTATAAAATCTTCTTGTATTTCATACAGCTTGTCCCGCATTAACGGGGCTGGAATAACAAGTAAGCAAATTAACATCAGCACCATTCTCTCCACCCCAAACAAATTTTGCAGAGAGAGAGAAGGCTAAATATCGTGCCAGAATATTTTTAAACTTTAGTACCAAAACACATTATCAGTTAAATTATTAGTACCGTTTTTAACTTAAACAAAAAATATTTTAATGTAAATATATTTTTTAATGAATTCTAAAAACAAAAATGATGTCAAACAAAACCTCCGAGGTTTTTAAAACCTCGGAGGTTTTAGAGGTAAGATTTCTTGTTGCATTATTTGACCAGAAGCATCTGCTTAGCTTCACTGAATAATATTCTTCCTTCTTTCATTGCAGTAATTCTGTAAATATAAACACCGCTTGAAAGGCTGCTTGCATCAAACACTACTGAATAACTGCCTGCTTCTTTTTCCTCATTTACCAATTCAGTTATTTCATTACCAAGTAAATCATAAATTTTAAGCTGTACCCAAGTTCGTTTGGGCAAATAAAAATCTATAAAAGTTACAGGATTAAAAGGATTAGGATAATTCTGCTTTAAAGAAAAGTACTTTAAGGGGATGGTATTATCATCAACTGAAACAATAGTCAGAGAAGTATCCCCGTAAACAACTCCGTCAATAACGCAGCCAGAAAGCCAGTATAGATACCCTGCAAATTCATCTTCTACAGTATATTGAATTAAACCAAAATCAACAGACCAATATTGTTCATTGAAATTTAGAATGCTATCAGTAACAGAAACAATAAATATTTTTGTGCTCCTACCAAATATTAAGTAATAACCTGTGTCTATTACGGTATAGTGATATCTATATCCTCCACCAGGATATTCATTATACCAATAATCGCCAATCTTAGGATCTTCTTTGAAATATGTTCTTTCAAAAAAATTAATACTATCAATATTAACATAGTATCCATCTTCTCTGAGCCTTGAATAATAAATGAATTCAGTAATTGGTATACCAGCATTTAGACTTTGTATCTTAAAATATTTTTTATTTTCAATAGTGATTCCAGAATCTATAACTGTTCGTTTATAATTAGGTCGAAAGAAAAAATCTCTGGTTGTCCAACTATTGCTAAGCTTTAGAGGAAATGGCTCCTGCGCATAAAGCAAACCTGAAAAGATTATTAGTA
>JBGAWM010000160.1:0-1500 GCA_044227615.1 Ignavibacteriaceae bacterium | reverse complement strand
AAATATATTTTCCTCTATTGTAAATTCTTTATTCTGTTCGGGTTTTAATCGAACTATTATAGAATTGAAATACCTTGACAGTCTTCGTGGTCTTTGTGGTCAAATAGTTTTAATCGAACTATTATAGAATTGAAATGCATTTATTGGTATGCTTTTAGCCTTCGGTGAACTGTTTTAATCGAACTATTATAGAATTGAAATAAACAAAGTTACACTACATCTTCGGTCGGGAAAGGGTTTTAATCGAACTATTATAGAATTGAAATATTGTATCACACTTCCGATTAAACAGCCATTAGTAAGTTTTAATCGAACTATTATAGAATTGAAATGGGGTTAAGTATGAATTCACGATAACAAAAGAACAGGGTTTTAATCGAACTATTATAGAATTGAAATCAGGACTGGAAATTACATTTATCGCAGAAGGTTCTAGTTTTAATCGAACTATTATAGAATTGAAATTTAATAAACATTAAGCCGAGCCAGCAATCCACAGAAGTTTTAATCGAACTATTATAGAATTGAAATGTTATTTTGATAATGTAGCACCTACTACTGGTGACGTTTTAATCGAACTATTATAGAATTGAAATGCAACAACACTCTTTTGCTGAATTAAAAGCGTGTTCGTTTTAATCGAACTATTATAGAATTGAAATGCAAAAAGCAAAATAACCAGCGCTTCGTGCCGGCAGCGTTTTAATCGAACTATTATAGAATTGAAATATGCGTGGTTCATTTGGCAGAAAGGTTACAAAGGAGTTTTAATCGAACTATTATAGAATTGAAATCCTTCATAAGTCCCTGGATCAATCGGGGCTTCACCGTTTTAATCGAACTATTATAGAATTGAAATAAGAAACAAGTTCAGATGATTCTACACCTGTTTCAAAGTTTTAATCGAACTATTATAGAATTGAAATTTTTTATATTTTGTCTTAAATAATTCTATTGCATATGTTTTAATCGAACTATTATAGAATTGAAATTCGGGAGTCCCGATAAACATCGCTGAACCTTTCTTAGTTTTAATCGAACTATTATAGAATTGAAATTCGTGATGGCTTCCACCTCTACCATAATTTACATCCTGTTTTAATCGAACTATTATAGAATTGAAATGTGAAAGTGTTACTGTTCCTGCAGTCGGGTCTATAGTTTTAATCGAACTATTATAGAATTGAAATAACGTAATAAATCACTCCGGCTTTTGGATTAACGAGGTTTTAATCGAACTATTATAGAATTGAAATCTTGAAGCAAATGATATTCGAGCCGGAATGGTTGTCGTTTTAATCGAACTATTATAGAATTGAAATGGATTCACGCTCAACCGGGATGATATTAAATTCGAGTTTTAATCGAACTATTATAGAATTGAAATATGATAGAATGCAAGAGATATGAAACTGAAAATGTTGTTTTAATCGAACTATTATAGAATTGAAATCCGCCAAGAGGCAGGGGCTGGAAACAGGTTGGCTAGTTTTAATCGAA
>JBGAWM010000015.1:0-58400 GCA_044227615.1 Ignavibacteriaceae bacterium | reverse complement strand
TGTTTAACCAAATTACATTTGTCGCACCAAGATACTTATTAAATACATCCTCATAATCTTTTTTAGAAAAATTTTTATTGCGTACCTGGATTTCATTATCCATCAAACATTCTTCCGTCGTAATAATAGTTCCAAGTCCATTGTAATCAATGCTTCCGCCTTCAAGTACAACTTCCCTTTTTTGATGTTCTGCTCTTACTAAATCAAGTTTAAGTTTGTTAGAAATCATCTTTGGAATTTTTGCATCAAACTGATAGTTATCATACTTAGCCCATGCATTAAACTTAAAGTTTATAAGAACGGTTTCATTATTTTCGTTCTTCACAAACTGCGGTCCAGCATCGCGCAGCCAATTTCTGTCTGTTTTCAAAGTAAAGAATTCAACATTGTTCAGATCAGCATTAACTGCTTTTAAAACCTGCTTAGCTTTATTCTGATGCTCTTTTGATTGAATAATTATTCTGACTTTTTCTCCGCGAGAAAGATATCTAACAATTTCTCCGTACACCCAGGGAATTGGTTGAAATTTTCCCGGCCAGTCCTGTTTGTTATTTGGCCAGCCAATCCAGGTTGCTTCGTGATATTCCCATTCTGCTGGAAGACGATATTTATTTTTATTATTCATTTTTTCACCACTTGGACCTAAGAGCACTTAGATTCACTAAGTGTCTTAATAATAAATTTCTTACTTCAAAAATCGTTTTGTTATATCCCCATAAGCATCTATTCTTCTATCACGCAAGAAGGGCCAGTTACGTCGAATGTATTCAATTCTATCAAGATCAATTTCTGCGATTAGAATCTCTTCTTTATTGTGTGAGGCTTCAGCAATTATAATTCCTTGCGGATCGCAGATAAAACTATTTCCCCAAAATTCTATTCCTGCAGAATCTTTGGTTTCCTTTTCCAAACCAATTCTGTTTACTGATGCAACATAAACTCCATTTGCAATTGCGTGCGAGCGTTGAATCGTCTGCCAGCTTTCAAATTGCGGTTTACCGTGTTCTTTCTTTTCGTGCGGATGCCAGCCAATTGCAGTTGGATAAAATAAAATGCTTGCACCTTGCAGCGCAGTTAATCTTGCACCTTCAGGATACCATTGATCCCAGCAAATTAAAGTACCTATGTTTCCAAACTCTGTATCAAAAGATTTAAAACCTAAATCACCGGGAGTGAAATAATATTTTTCATAATAAGCTGGATCATCAGGAATGTGCATTTTGCGGTAAACTCCTGCAATATTTCCCTTTGTATTTATAACTGCTAATGAGTTATGATACAGACCAGTCGCTCTTTTTTCAAACAAAGGAACAATGACTACCACTTTTAATTTCTTAGCAATTTTCGAAACAGCATCGGTTGAAGGACCTGGAATTGTTTCAGCTAAATCATAATAATCAATATTTTCTGATTGACAGAAATACTGCGAACGAAAAAGTTCCGGCAAGCATATTACCTGCGCACCTTTTTTAGCAGCTTTTTCGATCCACACAATTGCTTTCTTAAGATTATCATCTGGATTTTTTGAAAGGCTTAATTGTATTAAACCTACTTTAAATTTCTTTGGATGTCTTTTCATATTTGTTCTGATTTGTTTGTATGCAAATATAAATCGATATGTTTATAAATAAAAAAGGCACGATTGCTCGTGCCTAGAATTTAAAAGTCCCTTCTCCTTAGGAGAAGGGATTTAGGGATAAGGCTGTTACTTCATCAGGATCATTTTCTTTGTGGAAATAAAATTCTTTCCATCCTTCCCAACAGCGTTCATTGTATAATAATAAATTCCACTTGATAGATTAGAACCATCAACAGAGATTTCGTGAACACCCCCGGATAAATCTGAGTTAACTAACTCAATCATCTTCTGTCCGATTGCATTGTATAATTCAATTCTTACATTAGCATCAACGGGAAGTTGAAATTTAACTGTGGTAGTTGGATTAAACGGATTTGGATGATTCTGACTTAATTCAAATTGTTTTGGTAACCCAACATCTACAAGAACAACATTTAAGTAATTGAATGTTCCATCAAAATCAGTTTGTTTAAGTCTGTAATAATACTTACCAGTTTCAATTTCTGTGTCCAAATAATTATAACTGGTTATTTCTGTAGTCGTGCCTCCGCCGCTTACAAATCCAATTTGAGCAAAGTTTTCTTCATCTCTGCTTCGTTCAATAGCAAAGCCTAAGTTGTTTGTCTCGGTTGCAGTCTTCCAATTAAGTTCAACTCCTGCATCAGTTCTTCGGGCATTAAATGAAAGTAGTTCAACAGGAATAGTTTCTTCAATTGTAAAATTAAAGTTTGAAAGATCAAAGAAAATATTTCCTACTGCTTCAACCTTAATTCTTGCTGTTGTAGATGGAGTATTTGGGATAGTTACTGATTCACTTCCATCGTTTGGCGTGTTTGCAAGCAGCATAGTTGGAAAAGTTTGTCCTCCATCTGTTGAGAGCAGAATATTTACATTTGCACAATTTACAGGTGCAGCATTTGTGTTAGTTACATTCCATGTAATTGATTGTGTAGATCCGCCTGGCAATGTAATATTCGTATTGGGCGAAGTAACCGCAAATGGACCTGAGTTTCCATCAACGTTAAACTGTAATGCAGCATAGTTAACTCCACCACCGCCTGCTTTATTATCTCTTGCAGTTAATCTGAAAGTTAAAACTCTGGAATAAGTTGGAAGAATTTCTCCAATTACGGTTGTATTATTTAATAAATTTACAAGCCTAGGAAAATATCTTGTTGGTGATGAAGTGGGATTCCAGCTTCTAAAAATTGGCGCATTACCGGATGGTGTTCCCGGAGCACCTGCAGGACCAAGATCAAATTCTTCCCAGCAATAAACTAATGGATCACCATCTGCATCTGTTGCAGAACCAGTTAATGAAAACGGTGTACTTTTGGGTATATAAAATCCACCTGCCGGCACTGTAACAATAGGTGCATTATTTCCAGTAGCAGTGATAACAGCACACCCATTTCCGCTCCCAAAATTTGTATAAGAAACTATTTCATCAAAATTGATTGAGTGAAAATAAGGATCGCTGTTGTTTTGTAAATTTTGAGGAGAACAAATTCCTGCATAAGCCATAATTGTTGATCCGCTGCCTGGTTCATAAGCTGTAGAAGCATTTCTGTTACCACCGCTGCAAGAACCAGCAGTGCCATTGAAGGAGTGATTTCCACTGAATTGATGTCCCATTTCGTGAGCAACATAGTCTATATCAAATGGATCACCTACAGGCGCACCTGAACCGGTAACACCTCGCGCTTTCAATCCGGCAACACAAATAACTCCAAGATAGGCAACTCCACCGCCACCAGTGCTGAATACATGTCCAAAATCATAATTTGGAGAACCAATATATGCATCTATTGTAGTTTGATTTTGTCCAAGCATAGTGCTTCCATTAGTATTTGTGTAAGGATCAGTAGAAGCATTTGTAAATATTATTGTATCATTATTTGCAACAAGAACCATTCTTACAGCAACTTCTTTTTCATAAACTCCGTTAACTCGATTTACACTTGTAACAACTGCCGCTAAACCTTGGGGAACCGTGCCGCCAAAAAATGCAGTGTACTCGCCGGTTGCAGCAACTGCTACTCTGTATGTTCTTAATTGCGGTCCCGTTGGAGTAAGTATTTGATTGCCTTTTAAGTAATTCAATTCATTTAATCTGCTTTCGTCAGAAACTACTTCACACTCAAATGATTTGCTGGTGTTTATATAATCTTTTGTATAGTATGAAAGGTAATTTTCAATATCGCCTAAACTATAAGGATCTATAAATACATTTCTTTCCGGTGATAAAATCATCGCATGAAAACCGTGCATTGTAAAATCAAATCTTACGGTAGCATAAGGATCATCAATTCCCCTTCCCATATAAGTTTTAATTTCAGGATACTTTGCAGCAAGTTCAGGCGCCATAATTGGGGATTCAACAATTGAAAATTTTTGTGTCGAACCATCCGGCATTGGTAAAGAAAGTATAACAAGTTTTGATCTTGTTGCATCGGAAAATTCTAAAGGTGCTTCTGAAAGAAAATTCTGCATACCATCAACATCAAGTTTTACGGTACGAAATAATTGGGGAATTATATAACGTTCACCCAGTCTAATAATTTGGCTTTCATTAACATCCTGCCAGAGATTGGGGGAACTTATTTGTGCAAAAACAAATTGAATGGATAGAACAAATGTGATTGTAAGAATTCTGAAGAAATAATTCATTACATGCCTCAAGAATGTTTAAATGATTAGTTATTTAAGATTTATTGGTATAAAAGATATTTAATTAATGAATTAATAACAATCAATTTTAAATTTAATTGTAACCGTAGGTTGAAATTAAAAGTCCATTTTGTCCGTACATTTTACTTTTTTGTATTCGCCCATCTTGATAATACTCCTCTTTCATCATTGAGCCGTCATCATAATAAGTTTTAGCCCAGCCTATAAGCTTACCTCTAACATAATTTTCAATTTTTTCTAAAGCACCGTTTTTGTAATAAGTATTTCGTTTACCGCTTTTCATCCCATCAACAATTGTCTGCTCTGATTCAAGTAATCCATTTTCAAAGTAAGTTTTATAATTACCTTCTAAACGATTTAAAATATAATTACCTATACTCTCAAGGTTGCCATTTGGATGATACGTAAGACAAATACCGTTTTTAAGATTATTATCATATATCGTTTCTGCTTTTAGGATTCCATTTTCATAATACGATTTTTCATTACCGCGCTTTACTCCATCCACATAATCTGATGAAACCTTTAGAACACCGTTTTCATAATACTCAAACGATCTGCCGGCAATATTATTTTTTTTAAAGTTCCATTCATCTTTCAGGAATCCGCTTTCATAAAATGTTTTCATCGGACCATCTTTTAATCCGTCGATAAGATAAGTTTCATCGGATAATCTGCCGGATGGATAATAACTTTTAACCAATTCTTCTTTTGATTCTACTTTGCCCTGATAATCAAGTCGGATTCTATTAACAAGTTCATCATTTATATAAGTATCCCGAACACGGAGTGTTTTCATTTTATCATAAATCAAAACATCGCCCTGCAGTTTATTATCAATAAAAAATGCCTCAAGTGCTAATGATTTATCATCATGAAAAACCCGTGATGTACCATGCTGTCTTCCATCAACAAATTTTCTTTCAACTTCTACATTTCCATTTGTATAAAATGTTTTTGATATTCCCTGAAGAACACCATCTGTATAGTTCCATTCACCCTGCTTCTCACCAGTTTTATAGTATGTATAAGTTATACCCTGCAAAACTCCATTACTATATTGCTGCTCAGCCCAAAGTTCACCTGTTTCATAGTACCATTTTGATGTGCCTTCCTTTTTTCCATAGATGTAATTCCATTCTATGCTTACTTTTCCATCAGGAAAATACCAGATCGAAATTCCTTCCTCTTTTCCGTTAACATAATTCCAGTCTTTCCATAGTTTTCCGTTTGGATAAAACTCTTTGTAGTGTCCATCAAGCTGATCATATAAATAATCGCCTTCGGTTTTTACTGTACCATCGGGGTAAAATGTTTTATTGGTTTTTCTGTACGGATTTTCTTGACTGAACGAAAAATTAGAGAGGAGTAAAAGAAAAAATAAATTAATTATAAAAAATACTTTTACTGAATTTATTTTTCTAAAAGATTGCTTCACTCGACGATTTGTTTGCAATGACATACAAAAAGAATTTGAATTAATTGATTTAAACTTCATTTATTACTGGTAAAATTTTTTTGAGGCAAAGATAAGTCTTTTTATCAAAAACAAAAGATCAAAAATTTGTTTCTGATTGCATTACATTGTTCTGCCGATAACATCAGCTATCAGTCGTATCTGTTTCATCATTTCTTCAAATTGATTAGGAAGTAATGCCTGTGGTCCATCAGATAATGCTTTTTCAGGATCGTGATGCACTTCAATCATCAAGCCATCTGCTCCGGCTGCAACGGCAGCACGTGCCATTGGTATTACTTTATCTCTTAACCCTGTTGCGTGTGATGGATCAGCAAAAACAGGTAAATGGCTGCGCTTATGAACAACTGGAATTGCCGAAATATCAAAAGTGTTTCGTGTGTATGTTTCAAATGTTCTTATTCCTCGTTCACAAAGAAAAACTTCGGGATTACCATTCGATAAAATATACTCGGCTGACATCAACCAATCCTCTACAGTGGCAGATAAACCGCGTTTTAACATAACAGGTTTTTTTGCAGAACCTAACTCTTTTAACAGAGCATAGTTCTGCATGTTTCTCGCACCGACTTGAAAAATATCTGTGTATTTGTATATCAAATCTATCTTTGAATTTTCAAGCACTTCAGTTATAACTAATAACCCGAACTCATCAGCAGCTTTGCGTAAAAGCTTTAATCCTTCTTCACCTAATCCTTGAAATGAATATGGTGAACTGCGTGGTTTAAAAGCACCGCCCCTTAAAATTTTAACTCCATTTTTCTTAACCAGCTCTGCAATAATCATAATCTGCTCTTCACTTTCAACAGAACATGGACCTGCAATTACACTAACTTCATTGCCACCAATTACAACATCTTTGATTTTAATAATCGTATCATCTTTTCTAAAACTGCGGCTTGCAAGTTTGAATGATTCAGTAATTCTGTAAACTTCCTCAACGCCATCAAGTATTTTTATTTTTCGTGCATCAAAGTTGGGTTGTACGCCAATCGCACCAAGAATCATTCTCTCTTCACCTGTAGATTTATGAACCGCAAATCCAAAATCTTCAAGATGCTTTACAATATTATCGAGTTGAATATCGTTTATATTTTTTTCTAGAACTACTATCACTTCGTCTCCGTATTTAATTCTGTATGAAAATTTTTCTCACCTGCTTTTATTTCAAAATCAAGATAATCATCTTTTGTTGGGATAGGACAGGTAAATAAATCACTATATGCACAATATGGATTGTACGCTCTGTTAAAATCTATTTCATAAATAAATTCAGGATCACTGTTTAATTCAAAATCCAAATATCTGCCAACCGGATAAGTATCTTTTCCGGTTGTCTTATCCGTAAACCAGATGCTGTAGTAACTTTGTCCTTGCGGTCCAAAACTCTTGTAGATATTAAGCTTGTGATCTTTGCCCTTATAATTAAGCAAAACATATCCTTCAACAATAGCTTTGCGTGCTTCTCCCCTTGTTCCAAATATTGTAATAGTATCCTGAATATTATTCTTGTAAAGTTTAGATTTAAAAACAAATTCTCCAGTTGCATCATAGTACTTTAATGGTTCAAACTTAGCGGTCGAATCAACTCTAAAAGGAGAATAAGAATCATACTGCAATTCCCAATCCTTATTTTCTCTTTCCTGCTGCAGCTGGCTGACAAATTGTTCATCAAGTTTTATAACACTTTCATGGTTGCCGCAGGAAATCTGTAACAACCCAACAAACAAAAGTAAAAAATACTTTTTAACCATCTTGACTCATCTTCTTTTTTAGTTCGTTTAATTTATTTAATGCTTCTAACGGAGTAATGTTATCCAACTCCATTTTATTAATTTCAGTTCTGAGTGCATCATCTTTGAATTCAAATAAACTTATCTGATTATCATTTTCAGATTTTAATTTTTTTAATCTTTCTTTTTTAATCTCATACGGAGTTAATTCTTTGCTTTCCAGATTATCCAATACTTCTTTAGCACGATTAGTAACAAATAACGGTAAACCAGCCATTTGTGCTACTTGTATTCCATAACTATGATCAGCTCTGCCAGGATTTACTTTGTGAAGAAATACAACTTTATCATCATACTCCCGAACTTCAACTTTGTAATTTTTTATCTTCGGAAAAAGTTCTGCCATTTCATTTAACTCATGATAATGAGTTGCAAATAATGTCTTCGCTGAAACTTCAGGATTCTCGTGTAGATATTCTGTTATTGCCCACGCAATCGAAATACCATCAAATGTACTTGTTCCTCTTCCTATTTCATCTAACAAAATTAGGCTTTTAGAAGTTGCATTGTTTAAAATATTTGCTGCTTCCTGCATCTCAACTAAAAATGTACTTTCACCGGCAGTTATATTATCGCTTGCACCAACGCGGGTGAAGATTCTATCAACAATTCCGATGCTTGCTTCTTTTGCCGGAACAAACGAACCAATTTGTGCAAGTAATACAATTAAACCAACTTGTCTTAAGTAAACAGATTTACCAGCCATATTTGGTCCGGTCAACAAAATAATCTGCTGTTCCTCATTATCCAGCAAAGAATCATTCGGTGTGAATTTATTCCCAGGATCAAGAATTCTTTCCACAACCGGATGACGACCTTGAACAATATTTATTTTATTCGATTCATCAACACTTGGTTTTACATAGTTATACTCTTCTGCACATTGTGCAAAACTGATAATGCAATCCAGCATTGCAATCAATCTTGCATTCTTTTGAATTGTCTCAGCCTCATTTGCAACGATTGCACGAATCTCATTAAACAATTGTGATTCAAGTTCGTTTATCTTTTCCTGTGCATTAAGAATTTTATCTTCATACTCTTTTAACTCTGGAGTTATGTATCGTTCGCTATTTACAAGTGTTTGTTTGCGTATGTAATTTTCAGGAATTTTATTTTTATGTGCGTTGCTAACGTCAATGTAATAACCAAACACATTAG
This sequence comes from Ignavibacteriaceae bacterium, assembly GCA_044227615.1. Lineage (GTDB taxonomy): Bacteria > Bacteroidota > Ignavibacteria > Ignavibacteriales > Ignavibacteriaceae > IGN3. Next base: position 49,699 of record JBGAWM010000015.1, on the reverse strand, counting down.
TAAAATTTACTTTGAGTGATGGAATTCCGGTTCTTTCTCTTTCTGTCTGTTGAAGAGTGGCAATCCATTCTTTACCGTGTAGAGAAATATCACGCAGCTCATCAAGTTCAGGACTAAATCCATTTCTTATTATTCCACCTTCATTAACGGCTGCAGGCGGCGAATCAATTATAGCAGCAGATATTTTTTCAACAATATTTTCTAACGGATCAATCTGTTCAGATATATTTTTTAAAGTTGATACTTTTAACTGATCTAATAATTCTTTTGCGGCAGGAATTTTCTTTAGCGATGATTTAACAGCCACAACTTCTCTTGGTGTTGCGCGCGAAGTGCAAATTCTGGAGATCAATCTTTCAAGATCGCCGATTTCATTTAGATTTTCCGTTAATTCTTTTCTTACTTTTTTGTTCTTTAATAATTCCTCAACACTATCGTGCCTTTTCTTAATCGGATCAAGATCACGCAAAGGTGCAGAAATCCATTTCTTTAACAATCTGCCGCCCATTGCAGTTTGCGTTTTATCCAAAATTGAAATTAAAGATCCCTCTCTTCCGCCATCGTTCATAGAAAAAGTAATTTCAAGATTTCTTTTAGTTGAGTGATCAAGGATCATGTAATCTGAAGGATTATAGAGTGAAATTCTGTTAAGATGTGAAAGATTTACTCTTTGAGTTTCGTTAAGATAATTTAGAACAGCTCCGGCGGCAATTATTCCAGCTGTCAGATTTTGAATTCCAAATCCTTTAAGTGTTACAGTTTTAAAATGATTTTTTAGAAGCTCGTTCGCAAAATCAAAATTAAAAATCCAATCTTCCAGCTTTGTAATTCTTAATGAAGGATTAATTCTTTCAATCAGTTTTCCTAAAAATTCTTTATCACGTTTGGGAATTAAAAATTCTGATGGATTAATTGATTCAATTTGTTCGCCAAGTTGAGCAAGCGGAATTTCAAAAACATAAAACTCGCCAGTAGAAATATCACAAAAAGATAAACCGCAAATCTGATCTAAAACTGAAATCGCAAGAAGGTAATTATTTTTTTTATGATCGAGCAGTTTATCAGATAGAGTAACCCCGGGAGTAACAACTTCAACAACTTCGCGCTTAACAATTCCCTTTGCAAATTTCGGATTCTCCATCTGCTCACAAACAGCAACACGATATCCGGCTCGCACTAACTTAGGCAAATAGCTATCAATCGCGTGATGCGGAAAACCTGCAAGCGGAGTATCACCAGCGGCACCATTCGAACGCTTAGTTAATGTTATTCCTAAAACCTTTGAAGCTAACTTTGCATCATCTTCAAAAGTCTCAAAAAAATCCCCAACCCTGAACAATAGAATCGTATCAGGATGAGCCTGTTTAACTTTATAATACTGCGCCATAAGCGGCGTTTGCTGGGTTTGTGATTTCATAATTGAGGGTTAAAAATAGTGATTTTAACATTGAAATATGAACTTATAATCAATTTGATTTTTGGGGTAAATTCTAATTTTTAGAATGCATTCATTGATTGAACTAAAACCATTTTTTTATATATTTGCTGCCGAGTAGTAAGATTGATGGAAACACTAATTATAAATCATCAATCCTTCCTTTTTTTATTCGCGTAGATTTTTTTTGAAAGAAGAATATCATAAATGGCACTCCCAGTTTATTGACAGGGAGTTTGAAATGTTGACCTTTGGACAATCAGGTTTTCCGGTAATTGTATTTCCAACATCAAGGGCAAGATATTACCAGGCTAAAGATTTTGGATTGATAAATGCAGCAGCATACTTAATTGATACTGGCAAAGTAAAAATTTATTGTCCTGATAGTATGGATAATTTAAGCTGGTACAATAAAAATATTCATCCTGCTGAGAGAGTTAAAACTCAAATTGTTTATGAAGAGGTAATTTTAAACGATGTAATTGAATTTGCTTTTCAGGATACAGGGTTTGATAAGGTTGCGTTAGCTGGGTGCAGTTTTGGCGGATATCATGCTTCGAACATAGCTTTTAGAAATCCTGATAAAGTTGGGTATTTGTATATGATGGGCGGCGCATCCAACATAAAAAGATTTTTAGATGGATACTATGATGATAATTGTTACTTCAACAATCCGCCTGATTATCTTGCTAATCTGAATGATGAAATGATTTTAAACAAAATAAAAAAAATAGGCATAATTCTTGGCACCGGTGATTCTGATTTATGTCTTGATGAAAATAAAATTCTTTCAAATATCTTAAAAAATAAACAAATTCCACACTGGCTTGACTTAAGAAAAAATACCGGACATGATTGGCATTGGTGGAAAGAAATGTTTGTTGAGTATTTAAACAAAATCAAAATATAACCCCTCTTCGCTCCTCCCCTTTATGAAAGGGGAGGTTGGGTGGGGTTCAAAATTATTTATAAAAAGTTGAAAGTAATAAAATGAAAAAAATCGGTATTCTTTTTGGACAGGAAAATACTTTTCCACAAGCGTTTGTTGATAGAGTAAACAGCAAAAAGGAAAATGGAATTGTTGCAGAACTTGCACACATAAATAAAATAATTCAGGGCGAACCAATCGGTTATGATGTGTTAATTGATCGCATTTCCCAGGATGTTCCATTCTATCGTGCAATGTTAAAGAACGCCGCAATTTCTGGAACTGCTGTTATCAACAATCCATTTTGGTGGAGTGCTGACGACAAATTTTTTAACAATGCACTTGCTACTAAAATTGGTGTAGCTGTTCCTAAGACGGTAATACTTCCATCAAACCAGCACCCAACTGATACTAACGAAAGATCTTTTCGCAATCTTGCTTACCCATTGGATTGGGAAGGTATTTTCAATTACATCGGCTTTCCCGCATACTTTAAACCATTTGCAGGCGGCGGATGGAAAAATGTTTATAAGCTAAATAATATGGACGAATTCTTTAAAGCTTATAATGAAACCGGACAACTTGTAATGATGCTTCAGGAAGAAATTATTTTTACAGAATATTTCAGATGTTATTGCTTAGATAGACAGGATGTTCACATTATGCAGTATGATCCAAAACAGCCTCATCATTTACGTTATGTAAGAAATCCAAAACCTCTTGCAAAAAAAATATTGGATGATGTTCATAACGGAGTTCTTGCGCTTAACAAAGCACTCGGTTATGATTTTAATACAGTTGAGTTCGCCATTCGTGATGGTGTGCCATACGCAATTGATTTCTGTAATCCTGCCCCGGATGCAGATGTAAATTCTGTTGGAGAAGAAAACTTTGAATGGATTGTTGAAGCCGCTGCAAATATGGCTATCAAAAAAGCTAAAGAACATAAACCAGGGCAAAACAATCTTACCTGGGGTTCATTCGTTACAGCGTTTGCAAATAATAAACCTTTGAAATAGGAAAGAAAATCTTAGCATGACAGAAGCAGGTTTGTTTACACTCGGAGTTGAAGAGGAATTTCAAATTGTTGATCCCGTTACCCGGGAATTAAAATCTCACATCCAACAAATACTTGAAGATGGAAAGATGATTCTCGCTGAAAATGTAAAAGCGGAAATGCATCAATCTGTAGTTGAGATGGGTACAGATATTTGCCGCGATGTTAAGGATGCTCGTGAGCAAGTTACTACCCTTCGAACAAATCTTGCAAAACTTGCAATCAAAAATGGATTAAGAATTGCCGCTTCCGGTACTCACCCATTTTCGCATTGGAAAGATCAAAAAATTACAGAACATCCCCGTTATAAAGTTATAGTGGATGATATGCAGCAAGTTGCTCGTGCTAATTTAATTTTTGGTTTACACGTTCATGTCGGAGTTGAAGATCGTGAGGTTGCAATACACATAATGAATGCAGCACGATATTTTTTGCCACACATTTTTGCTCTATCTACAAACTCACCTTTCTGGATTGGAAGAAATACTGGATTTAAATCCTATAGAAGTAAAGTGTTTGACAGATTTCCACGAACAGGAATTCCGGATTTCTTTAATGGTGTTTCCGAGTACGATAAATATATTAACCTGCTAATCAAGACAGGTTGTATTGATAACGCCAAAAAAATCTGGTGGGATATTCGTGTTCATCCGGTATTTAAAACATTAGAGTTCAGAGTTTGTGATATTCCTATGCGTGTTGATGAAACGATTGCATTAACTGCTATAATGCAAGCCCTGGTAGCAAAACTTCATAAACTTATAAAACAAAATCTTGGTTTTAGATTGTACCGCAGAGCATTGATTGCTGAAAATAAATGGCGCGCCGGTCGTTATGGAATCAGCGGTAAGTTGATAGATTTTGGGAAAATGGAAGAAGTAGATTTTAAATTACTTGCCGGCGAACTACTGGATTTTATAGATGATGTTGTGGATGAACTCGGTTCAAGAGAAGAGATTAATTATATTCACAAAATTCTGGAAATGGGAACTGGCGCTGATAGACAGCTTGCCGTTTGGGAACAATCAGGTGACATACACAAGGTTGTTGATTTCATTATAGAAGAAACACATTACGGATTAAAATTATAACCCCTTCTCTCTCCTCCCCTTTGCGAAATGGGAGGCAGGGTGGGGTTAAAGAATTAAATTTATGAACAAACCAAAAATTAAAGTTGCAACAATAGATCTTTACAACAACGAACGTAACGAAGGTATGCGATGCATTAAAGAAATTGTCGCTGATGCAGGCAGAATAAATCAAAATATCGATTTGAAGTATGATGTTTTTGAAACCCGTTACAAAGGCGATGTGCCTGATTTGAGCTATGATATTTTTATTTCCTCCGGCGGACCCGGCAGCCCATTTGAAGATGAAGACAAGAAATGGGATAAAGACTATTTTACTTTTTTAGATAAAATCTGGAATCACAATCAAACATCAGATCAGAAAAAATATATTTTCTTTATCTGCCATTCATTTCAAATGATGGCAAGATTTTTTCAGTTTGGAGAAGTGAATAAAAGATTTATCAATTCATTTGGAGTTATGCCGTTTCAAAAATCTGAAGAAGGTAAAAACGAACCGATTTTAAAAGATTTAACCGATCCTTTTTACGCCGCTGATATAAGGCACTGGCAGGTTGTAAATCCGAATCAAAAAAAGATTGATGAGTTTGGTGCAAAAATTCTTTCGTGGGAAATTCCAGAAGAAGAGAACAAAGACAATCCTGCAATAACCTCGATCAGAATTTCAAACGAAATAGCCGGAACACAATTCCACCCCGAAGCTGATCCCGAAAGTATGCTTTACCACTTTAAGCAGGATGAAAGAAAAAAATTTATCATTGATCGTTACAACGAAGACAGATACTGGGAAATGATTGGCTTGCTTGAACATCCTGATAAAATAAAGCTGACTCGCAAAACTGTTATTCCAACCTTCTTAAATAATGCCATTAACGATTTAATTTCGATCACGGTTTAAATATGATTCCTGAAATAAGAAAAAAGTTTAATAATGATTTTTCAGAAAAAGTATATCAGGAATATGTAGATGATCTGAATTCTGTCTTAAAATATCCAACAGATTTTCGTGTTTGTGAAACTCCCCTTTTCTTATCTCGGGAAATAACAAGCGAGCTAATCAAAGCTTGCGATGATGTAATTGTTCAGCTTCAGCAGGAAGAGTTTTTAAAAAAATCTGAAGCGGCAATTCCACCGCATTTAAAAGTTCCAAATGATTTTGAGCATCCTCCGTTTTTGCAGTTGGATTTTGCAATCACAAAAAATGGAGAAAAGTTTTTTCCGAAGTTAATCGAGCTACAGGCATTCCCTTCTTTGTATGGTTACCAGGTTTATCTTAATGATGTTATTAGAAAACATTTTGATATTCCAGTTGGATTCCACACCTACTTTAACGGAATTAATAGAACTACCTACAGGACACTGCTTTCAAATACAATTCTCGGAAACCATGATCCTGAAAACGTAATACTGCTTGAGATTGAACCGGAGAAACAAAAAACAAGAATTGATTTTGCTGCAACGGAAGAGTTAACGGGAATTACAACTGTGTGCTTATCTAAAATAAAAAAGCGCGGCAAAAAATTATTTTATGTTAAAGATGGCAGAGACGTACAAGTTAAAAGAATTTACAACCGTGTTATATTTGATGAGCTTGAACGGAAGAATGCAAAATTCGATTTTGACTTTAAAGATGAAATTGATGCTGAATGGGCAGGGCACCCAAATTGGTTTTTTAAGATTAGTAAATTTTCTTTGCCGATGTTAAAGGGTAATTATGTTCCGGAATGTTATTTCTTAAATGAGATTGATAAATATCCAGAAGACTTAAATGAGTTTGTTTTAAAACCTCTTTTTTCTTTTGCTGGACTTGGCGTTGATGTTGAAGTAACAAAAGAAAAATTAGATGCGATAGAAAACAGAAGTAATTATATTCTACAGCAAAAAGTTGAGTATGCCCCCTTAATTGAAACTCCTGATGGTTTTTCTAAATCTGAAATAAGAATGATGTTCTTATGGGAAAATAAGAATGAAAAACCGTTGCTTGTAAATAATCTTATCCGTACAAGTAAAGGAAAAATGATGGGCGTTGATTTTAACAAGAACAAAACGTGGATTGGATCAAGTATAGCTTATCATCCTTAGACCGGCTATTTTTTGAGTGATTGAAAATCATTTTATAAGGCTATAGGTTTGACAAAATGAATCAAATTAAACGTCTCACCCATCAAAGCTTCATTGTTACTTTTATTTCAATTCTATTTCTTGGTCTTTTAGGTTGTGATGATAATTCAGTAGAACCATATGACGGTACGGCATTCTATCCATTGAGTGTTGGCAATAAATGGACTTATGATGCCTGGAGTTATGATACATTAGGTGTTTTAATTAACCAAGGGCAGTTTACTGACTCAATACCTAAATATGAGATAAATGATGATCAATTCATTTTTGAAATAAGATCTCCACTGTTTTTTTATCATAACGAAGAATACTATTTGCAGCAGAAAAGAGATGGTATACATTTTTTAGTAACATCTATTGCAGGACACTATATTTATAACGATTATTTATCTTATAAATATCCAACTTTTCAAAATGATTTTTTTACAAATGGCAGATACAAGCAGGATACAACATTTGTTGTTTCAATAAATGATACTGTCATTTGTAATGCAGGTCGCTTTTCCAGTATGGTATATCAAGATTTTAACAAAGAATATATAAGCAATACTGAATATAGAATTATTGGTTATGCTAAAACTTATGTTTCTAGTGGAATTGGTAAAATTAAATATGAATATTATCAGCTCAGAAGTGATAATGAATATGTTAAAACTTGGGAGTATTCACTCAATTCTTATAAAGTCAAATAATTTTGGTAGTGACCAAAGAACTGCTGTACTAAAAATTCTTCAATCCTTTTAACACGATATTTTATTATATTTCACATCAAATGATTGATATTCTGTTCCAATTTAACCTCTAGCAAAACATTATGATTACTTATTATTTCCACGTTACAAAAGACTCAAGAATAAAATACAAGTTTGAAGAAAATCTTTTTGCGCTTCAAGGAAATCTTTTAATCTCAGATTTTAAGACAGCAAGAATTTTATCTGATAAAATAAACGTTGTACGAAGAGATGAAGGTAAATTTAAACTTCAGGTTACAGCGGGACAAATAAACGCTCTCGGTTTGCTGCACGAAGTTTTTCATCTTCTTATACGAAAATATGAAGGAGAGAATAAGAAAGGTGTATTCCGGGATGGAATTGATTACCTGAAATATAATCTTACCGAAGAAGAATTAGATAAAACATTATTAAAGTTTGTTGAAGAATTTCCCCCTCTTCCTGTTTATCAAAATAAAATAAAAGCAATTGAATACTTAAACGGAAAAACAGAGAACAAAGACAACCGTGAAATAATTCTTGAAGAGCTTATCATATTAAATCTTGAAAATATAAATCCAGCAACTTATCAGTTAAAAGAACTGTACACGGATGAAAATCTTTCTAAAGAAACAAAGTATAAGGAGATAATTGAGCAGACTGAATTGTTTTTTGAGAGTGAACCAAAGATCGGAGGATTTAACTTAATTTCTTTTTTGCGTAAACCGATAATTCAAAGTCCTTATAATATTGAAGAACAGTTGGATTTTATTAGAACAAATTGGGATGCTTTTATTAACAGCAACATTTTAAATAAAATTCTTTTGGGTAAAGATTTAATTCACGAGGACTACAAACTTTTTGTTCAGCATGGCGGCGGAGAAAAAGGAACACCGCCTGTTCCCTCTTACGAATTTGATCAGCAGTATTTTGCATCTTTAAAAGCAAAGATGGTAGAAGGTAAAAAACTTTCACCGGAAGAGTATGAGTATTTTCAACTTGAAACAAAAAGATTTACAGAGGATTTGGATTGGATGCCGCGGGTGGTGATGATTGCAAAGAATGCTTTTGTGTGGCTGAATCAGCTATCTAAAAAGTATGGAAGAGAAATAAAAACCCTGGATCAAATTCCAGATATTGAACTTGATACACTCGCCCGCTGGAATTTTACCGCATTGTGGTTAATCGGAATTTGGGAAAGAAGTTCAGCATCAAGAAAAATAAAACAGATGATGGGAAATCCTGAAGCCGCTTCTTCAGCTTACTCTTTGTATGATTATGTTATAGCAAATGAACTTGGCGGCGAATCAGCTTTTGAAAATCTTAAAGCACGAGCATGGCAGCGTGGAATAAGGCTATCAAGTGATATGGTTCCAAATCATACAGGGATTTATTCAAAATGGGTTACAGAAAAACCGGAATATTTTATTCAGAATAAAATGCCGCCTTATCCAAATTATAAATTTACCGGAATAAATCTTTCTGATGATAACCGCGTTGAAGTAAGAATTGAAGATCAATATTATTCGAGGACTGACGCCGCAGTTGTGTTTGAGAGACTTGATAAATTTACAGGTGATCGTACTTACATTTATCATGGCAATGATGGAACAAATATGCCGTGGAATGATACTGCCCAGCTTGATTTGATGAAAGCAGAAGTTCGTGAATCATTAATTCAAACTATAATGCACGTTGCTCGTAAAACTCCGATCATAAGATTTGACGCAGCGATGACTCTTGCAAAAAAACATTTTCAGAGATTATGGTTTCCAATTCCCGGCTCAGGCGGTGCAATTCCGTCACGTTCTGATTATGCTATGACCCGTTCACAATTTGATGCAATAATGCCGGAAGAATTCTGGCGCGAAGTTGTTGATAGAATAAACGCAGAAATGCCAAGCACCCTTTTACTTGCAGAAGCATTCTGGTTGATGGAAGGATATTTTGTACGTACACTTGGAATGCATCGCGTTTATAACAGCGCATTCATGCACATGTTTATGAAGGAAGAAAATGAAAAGTATAAGCTGCTAATTAAAAATACTCTGGCATTTAATCCTGAAATATTAAAACGTTATGTAAATTTTATGAGCAATCCGGATGAAGAAACTGCAATAAATCAATTCGGTAAAGGTGATAAATATTTTGGCGTTGCAACTATGCTCATAACTTTGCCGGGATTACCGATGTTTGCACACGGACAGGTTGAAGGACTTTCTGAAAAATATGGAATGGAATATAAACGGGCTTACTATGATGAATTTCCTGATGATAATTTAGTTTTAAGACACGAAAAGGAAATCTTCCCTTTAACAAAAAAAAGATATTTATTCAGCCAGGTTGATAGTTTTGAACTGTATGATTTTATTGATCCACATGGTAACTGCAATGAAAATGTTTTTGCATTTACCAACCGAAGCGGTAATGAAGTTTCACTTGTGATTTATAATAACTCATACAGCGAGGCATTTGGCTCAATAAATTATTCGTGCGAAAGGGCATACGGCGAAGAAGGAAGAACAACAACTACCACAATAGACAAAGCATTAGGAATAAACTTTGGAAATAATTTCTATTACATCTTCAAAGATTACGTTCAGCAATTAGAATTTATTATATCGGGTTCTGAAATAAGTTCGTCAGGATTTTCATTTCATCTAATGGGTTATCAAAGAAAAGTATTATTGGGTTTCAAAGAAGTTTATGATTCCGATGGAAGATACAAGAGGATTTATGAACAACTTAATGGAAAAGGTGTTGACTCAATCGAAAGAGCTTTGAGTGAAATGAATCTGGCACCATTTCATAATTCTCTGGTTCATCTTTTCACCTCAATTAAATTCAGCAGATTACTTTTATCTTTAAATATAAATAATAATGGTGAAGTTGATATCCCAAGTTTTGACGAAGAAATTATTAGAATCTGTAATAACTTAAACAAAATAAAAAAGTTAGATTCTTCAGTTGAAGATATTACAGAAATAATTGATGCTGAAATTTTAAGCTTAAATAATTTTAATAATTCATTTGCAGAATTAGTTAATTCAAAAAGACCTTTAAAAGGGATTAACGAAATAAAATCTGTTTTGTACCCTGAAGATGAAATCGTGCAAAAGAAGGAACTTAGTTTTCTATTGCTTAATAGAATTATTTTCAACATCTTGAGTCCAATTGAGCCTAAAAACCCATTAATAAATAAATTTGATGAATTGCTTCTTTGGAAACCTCTGATCGAGATATTAGGTTATATGAGATTTGAGGACCCCGGAGAGAGTTATGAATTATTAAAATTAATTCATAGTTCTGATTTTACCCTGACAGATAATTCTGAACGATTTCTAAATAATATTTTGACAAACGAATTAGTTAGCTCTTTCATTCAAATAAATGAGTATGAAAATGTAAAATATTTTAATAAGGAAAGGATTGAAGAGTTTATAAAATGGAGTTTCATATTAACAGCGCTAACTTATAATTCAGAAACAGTTAAGTATAAGAAATCTTCTAAGAAAATGTTTACTAATTCTGTTAAACTTGCTTACGAAAGATATTCAGACATAATTGGAAGAATATTAAAAAGTGAGTACAAAGTTGAAAATCTGATAACTCTACCTATTGTTAAAATAGTCAAGAAAGATAAATCAAAAGAAAAAACTGTGACAAAAAAGGCAGCACCTAAGAAGAAGCCAGTACCTAGTACAAAAGCTAAGAAAGCATCTAAAGAAAAACCGAAAGAGGATAAACCAAAGTCAAATAAAAAAGTTATAACTAAAAAAACTAAAACTAAAAAGAAGGCAAAACCATGATCCTAAAAATGAAATATGTAATTACACTTTTAATGCTCTTACCATTTGCAGTTCATGCACAATATAATTTCGAAGTTGCATTTCCAAATCTAACTTTTTCAAGCGCTCTCGATCTGCAAAACGCCGGTGATAGCTCAAACAGATTGTTTGCTGTTGAACGAAGTGGGATAATTAAAGTTTTTCCAAATCAATCAAATGTATCAGCCACAAAAACTTTTTTAAATATTACTGATCGCGTTACATCTGGAGGAGAAACTGGACTGCTTGGTCTGGCATTTCATCCAGATTATGAAACCAATGGATACTTTTATGTTAATTATACGGCACCAAGTCCATTACGAACTGTAATATCCAGATTCCAGGTTTCATCAACAAATCCAGATTCGGCAGATAAGAATTCAGAATTAATTCTGCTCAGTTACAATCAGCCATTCTCAAATCACAATGGCGGATGTGTGACATTTGGTCCGGATGGCAACTTATATATTGCTGCTGGTGATGGTGGTTCAGGCGGTGATCCGCAAAACAATGCACAAAATATTACAAATCTTCTTGGTAAAATAATTCGTATTGATGTTGATAATCCTCAACCGCCTCTTAATTATGGAATTCCTGCAGACAATCCTTTTATTGATAGTACAAATGTTAATATCAGAAAAGAAATTTATGCCTGGGGATTGCGAAACACCTGGAGATTTAGTTTTGATCCAGTTACCGGATGGTTATGGGCCGGAGATGTAGGACAAGGTGATTGGGAAGAAGTTGATATTATACAGAATGGAAAAAATTATGGCTGGAGATGTTATGAAGGAAATCATCCTTACAATTTAAGCGGATGTAATGGGATTTATGAAAACCCAATTTGGGAATATTCACACTCGCTCGGTTTTTCAATTTCTGGCGGATATGTATATCGCGGTGAGAATGTTCCGGAACTTTATGGAAAATATATTTGTGGAGATTATGTAAGTGCGCGTGTCTGGGCAATTGATTATGATGGTATAAATCCTGCTACAAGTACACAAATAACAACAGCACCCGGTTCGATAACTTCTTTTGGAGTTGATGAAAACAAAGAACTGTATTTAGTATCATTTAATGGAAAGATTTATAAATTTATTCCAACTGTAGTTCCGGTTGAATTACTTTCTTTTAACGCCTCTGTAGTAGATGGAAAAGTATTACTCCAGTGGTACACGTCTACCGAAACAAATAATGCAGGATTTAAAATTGAACGAAGTTCAAACGGCTCAGACTATGAAGAAATATTTTTTGTCGGAGGAAATAGAACTACAACAAACAGAAATGTTTACAGTTATTTAGATGAATCAGTCCGCTCGGGAGTTTATTACTATCGTCTTAAACAAATTGATTATGATGGATCATTTGAATATTTAAACGTTGCTGCTGTGGATTTAGGAATGCCTGGCGGTTTTTTACTTGAGCAAAATTATCCAAATCCTTTTAACCCAAAGACAATAATTAATTATCAAATATCTAAAGAAGGGTTGGTTACACTTAAGCTTTATGATGTTCTTGGAAACGAGATTAAAACTTTAATCAATGATCAGAAATCATCAGGCTATTACAGTGTTGAATTAGACGCTGCAGAGTTACCAAGTGGAATATACTATTATCAGCTTGTTTCGGGTTCGTACAGTTCTACTAAAAAATTGATTGTGCTTAAATAGAATCGCACAAGTAATACTCTCATTATTAATAAAATGAGGTTGTCTCAAAAGTCAATGTTTATTTGTCATTCCCGTGAAAACGGGAATCCAAAACTCTTAAAACAAAATGGATTCCCACTTTCGTGGAAATGACAATTCTGTATTTTTAACTTTTAAGTCAGCCTCATTTTTATATACAAAATTTTTCCCACAACTTTTTTATTTGAGAAATTTTTCTACTGCTGCTGCACAATTCTCACCATCAATTGCAGCGGAAACAATTCCACCGGCGTAACCCGCACCTTCCGCACAGGGAAATAATCCGGAAATTTCCGTATGCATTAAAGTTTCTCTATCGCGTGGAATTCTGATTGGTGAACTTGTTCTCGTTTCAACGCCAACCAATACTGCCTCTTCAGAATAATAACCATGCATCTTCCTATCAAAATCGAATAGTGCTTTTCTTAATCTTAGTGAAATAAATTCAGGAAGTTCTTTATGCAATGATGCGGAGGTTAATCCTGGAATGTAAGAACATTTTGGTAAAGTTGATGAAACTTTTTCTGCTACAAAATCAGTAACACGCTGGGCTGGGGCGCTTTGAGTTTGATTTGCAAGTTCAAAAGCTTTCTGCTCTATTTCTTCCTGCAGCATTAGTGCAGCAAATGGCTGGTATCTGGAATACTTTTGCCAGTCTTCACTTTTTGTTTCAACCACAAAACCAGAATTTGCAAACGGAGAATTTCTTTTTGATAACGACATTCCATTAACAACAATTTCTCCAGGGGATGTTGCTGCCGGAACAATTATTCCTCCCGGGCACATACAAAACGAGTACACTCCTCTTCCTTCAACTTCTGTAACAAGATTATATGAAGCGGATGGCAGGTTTGGATGTTTTTCTTTGGTGTGATATCGTATTTCATTTATCAATGATTGCGGATGCTCAATACGAACTCCCATTGCAAAAGGTTTGGGATCAATTCTGATTTGTTTTTTGTTAAGCAGATGATAGATATCCCGCGCTGAGTGTCCGGTTGCAAGCACAACAGCATCACCAAATATATCCTGCTCAGAATTTATTTTTACTCCAATAACCTTTCTATCTTTTAAAATAAAATCATCTACTTTAGAATTAAAATGAATCTCACCACCACTATCAATAATTGTTTGTCTTATTGCTGCAACTATTTTAGGAAGCCTGTTAGAACCAATATGCGGATGTGTATCAATTGCTATTTCCGGATCAGCTCCATGCTGAATCAGAACGTCAATAATTTTATTTACATCACCTCTTTTGGTAGATCGAGTATAAAGCTTGCCATCGCTGTATGCACCTGCCCCGCCTTCGCCAAAACAATAATTGGAATCAGGGTTTACAATATGGTCCTGTTGTATTGCTCTTATATCACGTCTTCTTGCCTGAACATCTTTTCCACGTTCAACAATGATAGGTTTTATTCCAAGCTCAATCAATTTTAAAGCAGCAAACATACCGCCGGGTCCAAATCCAACAATAATTACTTTTCTTGAATCAGATACCGGATTATAAGATATCGGTTTTTTCTCTCCTGGATTCTCGTCAATATAAACATCAGCTAAAATTCTGAAAACAATATTTCTGCTTCTTGCATCGATAGACTTTTTTAACGGAATAACTGCCGATATTTTCTCTTTATCTATCCTAAGATCCTGTGATGATTTTATAGAAAGGATTTCCGGAAGATTTATCTCATCCGGAGTTATTGCCAACTCGATTTGTTTTATCATATTGTCCTCTACTTATGAGGAAGTATTTTGGATAAAGAGTTTATGAATTAAAAAATTGCTTTTGTAGAACCACCATCGACGGAAATTGTAGTTCCGGTTATGTAACTTGCTTTTTGAGATGCAAGAAAGGCAACCATGGCTGCAATTTCTTCGGGTCCAGCTAGTCGGTTCATAGGAACGTCCTTCGCCATTTCAACTAAAATTTCTTCGTGAGATTTACCGGATGTCTTTGCACGATTAACTGCTAGCTCATATAATCTATGAGTTAAAGTATAGCCTGGGGCAACATTATTAACCGTAATATTTTTATTTCCAAACTCGTTACTTAACGATTTTGCAAATCCTGTTACACCGGCACGCAGTGAGTTGGAAAGCATTAAATTATGAACCGGTTGTTTTACAGCGATAGAGGTGATGTTAACAATTCTACCCCACTCCTGCTCAATCATTTTAGGAACAACAAGATTTGTAAATCTAACTACACTTAATAAAACTTGCTTAAACGCCTGATCCCAATCTTCTTCAGATAAGTCACGAAAAAAACCAGGGACAGGTCCCCCGCAATTGTTAACCAGAATATCAACTTTTCCAAATTGTGCGTTTACAGCTTCATAAAAATTTTCAATATCCTTTTGCTGATTTAAATCGCACAGCCCCCAAAATGGCTCTATGTGAAATTTATTTTTGATTTCACGAGATGTTTCAATCAGGGCTTCTTTTGTGCGTGAACAAATGGCAAGATAACAACCCTCTTCAGCTAAAGCTTCTGCAACTGCTTTTCCAATTCCCGTACTTGATGCAGTTATTAAAGCGACTTTACCTTTGATTCCAAGATCCATAATAAAAACCTTTGGAATGATTAATAAAAATTAATTTTGCATTTTAGAAACAATTACAGCAGTATCAAGAGCAATTACCAATTCTTCATTTGTCGGTATTCTCATGACAATAACTTTTGAATTTTCCTTAGATATAATTTCATCACTGCTCTGATTTTTTAGATCATCCAAATGAATACCTAAAAATTCCATCTCCTTGCAAACTTCCTCACGAACTTCTTTAGAATTTTCTCCAATACCACCCGTAAATACAAGAGCATCTAAACCACCCATTGCTGAGGCATAAGCCCCAATATATTTTTTTATTCTATAACAGAAAATCTCAAACGCCCATTTAGCTCTTTGCTGATTATCTTTAACGGCGGTTAATATTTCGCGCATGTCGCTGCTTTCACCACTTATTCCGATCAAGCCGCTATGTTTATTTAACAGTGTGTTTGCTTCACCAACTGTTAATCCTTCTTTTGCCATTATATATAAAATTAAAGATGGATCAAGATCACCGCTGCGGGTACCCATTAAAAGTCCTTCTAACGGAGTAAAACCCATTGATGTATCAATCGATTGTCCATTTTTTACTGCTGTAATGGAACATCCATTTCCCAGGTGAGCAGTAATTATTTTCAAATCCTTAATATCTTTTCCTAATAAGTCTGCCGCGCGTTGAGATACATAAAGATGAGAGGTACCATGAAATCCGTAACGACGAATTTTATATTTTTTATAAAGTTCGTATGGAATTCCATACAAGTAAGATTTAGGCGGCATATGTGAGTGAAAAGCGGTATCGAACACACCGCATTGAGGAGTATCAGGTAAAATTCTCTGACAAGCCTGTATGCCTTTGATATTTGGCGGATTATGTAACGGCGCAAGTTCGATATTATCCTGTAAAACTTTTACAACCTCATCTGTAATAAAAACTGATCCGGAAAATGTTTCACCGCCATGCACAACACGATGTCCAACTGCATCAATATCTTTTTTATCATCTATAACACCATGATTTTTACTAAGCATAACACCGAGTACATATTCAACAGCTATTTGATGATCAAGAATTTCACCTGCTATCTTAATATTATTTCCGTCATATCTTTGATGAGAAAGAACAGCACCTGCCATTCCAATTCTATCAACCAATCCTTTGGCTAATGCTATTTTCTTTTCTGTATCAAAGAACTGATATTTAATTGAAGAACTACCGCTGTTAAGAACTAATACTTTCATAATATATTATCCAAATTTAATGTGATATCCCCTAAAAAAATTATTTTATTTTATTTCCATGTTGATCGTACTTAAAAATTCCCTCGCCTGATTTCTGACCAAGCTTTCTCTCACGTACAAGTTTTCTAATCATTGGATTTGGTCTGTATCGTGGTTCACCCAGCGTTTTCCACAGAGTTTCCATCCAGGTAAGTACTTCATCCAAGCCCATTGAATCAGCCATTTCAAGCGGACCATATTGAAAATTGTATCCAAGTTTTAATGCTGTATCAATATCTTTAGCAGTAGCAATTCCTTCAAGAAGCATATGCATTGCTTCGTTTATTAACGGAACGATTGCGCGGGTTGTGATAAATCCCGGATACTCATAAACCTCAACAGGAGTTTTTCCTATGCGCGATGCAAACTCTTTTACCTTTAGAACGGTTTCATTAGAAGTGTGAAGACTTTTTACAAGTTCTACCATTGGTATTTTTGGAACAGGATGTAGAAAGTGCATACCGATTACTTTACTTGATCTCGAAATTGATTCCGATATTTTTGTTAAGCTTAATGTTGAAGTGTTGGAAACAAAAATGGTATCCGGATTTGCAATTTTATCAAGTGCCTGAAAAATTTTCACTTTCAAATCAAAATCTTCTTGAACTGCTTCGATGATTATCTCACAATCTTTAACAGTGTGCGGATCAATCTCCCATTTTATTCTGCTAAAGATTGCTTTTTTATCAGACTTTGTCATTGCCCATCTTTTGATTTCCGTATCAATTGCATCAGTTAAATTTGTTTTTGCCTTATCCAATTTTTCCTGATCAACTTCAACGACAATCACTTCAAGACCCATCCCGGCAACAGTTTGAGCAATACCCTGACCCATTACTCCAGCACCGATAATAGCAACATTATTAATTCTGTCATCAACTGCGGCAGAATTTGAAGACTCCAATAAATCTTCTAATCTTAATTTTTCTTCCTGCATATAAATCCTTACTTAAAACTTATATTAAATTATAATTTTGATTTTGTAAACAGAAGATTTTAAAGATATGCCGGTCATTTTTTAAGTGAGCAAAAAACTAATACAAATACAATGATGAAGTTTTAAAGTTATCATCCCCTGATGTTAAAAATAAAACTGAGTTGAGCTTGACCGGATAAAAATCTTTTCTGTTTACACTATTCATCTTAAAACTAAAGTGAATCAAATTTTCACAGTCAAAATTAACAATAAAAAAGGGGCTGTCCAAAGGATGATTGATTATGAAAAAGTAAAATCCATAACTTTTTGTTAATCAAGCTTTAAACAGCCCCAAACAAAATTTAATCTAACTACTTTAATAAAATAAGTTTTTTCATTTCTTTGTGTAAAATGCTGTTATATTGATCTATTACTTCGAATGAATAATAATAAACTCCTGACGCCTGATCTTCAGCATTCCAGTTTACAGAATAAGTTCCAGCACTTTGAATTTCATCAGTAATCAGTTCGATTTCCTGCCCAAGCGAATTGTAAATTTTAATTCTTACATTAGCTTCAACGTTTAACCAATATTTTATTGTTGTGACTGGATTAAACGGATTTGGATAATTCTGAGAAATTGATATTTCTGAAGGAATAAATTCTACATCCACAGCTATAAGATCCGAGTATTCAAATTCACCATTATAATCAACCTGCTTTAGCCTGTACAAAACGGTTCCGTTATATGGTAAGGAACCAAAATCATCTTCATAATAATAATTTCTAAACTCAGTGATTGTACCTGCACCTGCGACAATATCAAGTTTTTCCCATTCCTGATTCTTAAATTTTCTTTCAACCTCAAAATGACTGTTGTTTGTTTCTGTTGCTGTTCGCCAGTTTAATACAACTTTTTTATCAACCTGATTTGCAGTAAAAGAAATTAATTCTACAGGAATACTGAAATCAACAAAGGCTTCGTATACACCTCTGCCGTGAGTTCCCGCTCTTAGCATTTGATTTCCAGGCGAATAATCAAGATGCATAACTACTGTGTTAGGCAAGTCGGCTGAAATCTCAACCCAATTAGCGCCATTATTTTCTGTAACAAATATTCCTATATCTGTTGCCACAAAAAATGTGTTTGGATTACCCGGATTGCTTGAATATATAAATATATCATTTACAGGTGTATCCGGAAGGTTACCACTTATTGAAACCCAGCTACTTCCACCATTAGATGATCTATAAACTTTGCTTGTTCCAAATCCTGAAAAAGTTAAAAACACTTCATCAGAATTTGTAGGATAAATATTTACAGATGTTATTGTTTTGTTTGGCAAACCTGATGTAACGTTTGTCCAGGTTACACCGCCGTCTGTGGATTTGAAAACAGATGCACCAGAAGCAGCAAACATTATCGAAGGATTTGATTTACTAATCGCCATTTCTCTTATATTGCTCGTTCCATTTACATTTGCAGAAAGAGCTGTCCAACTGCCGCCATTATTCGTGGTTGTATAAACACGTTGCCTGGCTGTATAAAAAGTTCCAGATAAAGTAGGATGCGCTAAAATTGGGGCCACCCACGCTACATTTTCGCTCATACTAATTCCACTTGTTGCGCTAGACCAACTTGAGCCGCCATCTGTAGTGCGAAACAATCCGCCGTTTTGCGTTTCTCCAATAATATAATTCGAATTAAATGGATTGAAAACTACTTCACCGCCATCACCTCCATAAGCAGCAGCCCAATTTAAACTGGAATATGTTTGCTGTGTCCCATTATCCTGTGTACCACCCAGAATTCGGCTTGGAGTAAATGGACTTGATGCTATCCGATAAAATTGAGTGAGTGTAAGATTTTGATTTAGATCTGTAAACGCACCGCCATTGTCTATTGTTTTCCAAATTCCACCATCGTTGCAAACAATAAATGTGTTTTCTTGTGTTGGATGAAAGAATAGAAAATGCTGATCGACATGAACATTACCACCGGAATAGCCATTAGTAATATTTGTAAAGTTTGTACCGTCAGTTGAACGAAAAACATCAATCATACCCACATAAACTTTTAAATGATTTTTCGGATTAACTCGAAGATATAAATCATACCAAGCCTGGCTTGTTTGATTTTGAAAATCAGTAGTTGTGGCAAGATTAGACCAATTTGCACCATAGTCTGTAGATTTGTAAAGATTAACAGTGGAGCCGCCATAGACTGCAGCATACATAAAGGCAGTGTTGGATTTTGCGAGATCAAAGTGCGTTCTAGTTCCGGCAGCAAGACCAGTTCCAAAAGCAGAAAATGAACTACCTCCGTCTAATGATCTTCTCAATCCATTACTTCCGCCGACTGCAAAAGCTGTATCGCCTGATGGAGAAAAAATAACATCATCAATTCTGCCGCTCAAAATCTGAGTCCAACTTGTCCCGGAATTTGTGCTTCTGTAAAGTCCGCTATTACCTAATGCTGCCAAAAGTTGGGTTGAATTCCCTGGTCGTACTTTAATTCTTGAAAAATAAGTTGATGAAGGCAAACCTGAAGTAATTTGAATCCAACTGTTTCCTCCGTCAATGGATTTTAACAAGCCCCTTCCGTAGTAAGAAGCACCGCTGTAAGTTGCTTCACCAGTTCCAGCATAAATGATATTTGAATTTGTGGGATCAATTTCAATCGCACCCATTGATAATGATGCTTGCTGATCAGTGAGTGGGATCCAAAACAGGCCGCCATCTGTAGATTTCCATACGCCGCCATTTGCAGGCCCGATATAAATTATGTTTGGATTTGAAGGATCATATGCACCGCTTACAATTCTGCTGGAAATATTTCCGTAATTAAAATACGCTCCCGGCGTAGGTCCGAGAGAAACCCAATTAAAAGTTGGTATATTAAAATTGTTATCAGTTAATACTAATTGCTCATTTGACCTTCTTAAAAGTTCTCTTTGATCAAGTGAATTTTTATAAGCTTCAGAAGAAATAAATTCATCCGGATAAGCCCGCTGTTCGTAGAACCACCATTCCCGCATAAATGCTTTGCGAGATTTTACCTCAATTGGAGCTTCTGTATAAACACTTTGGGTTTTAAGCAGATCCGTATATTGAACTTGTGCAGCAGTTAATATCGATAGGAATAATGCTGTTAAAATGGTTTTCATAAGATTCATTCTTTTTATGTCTCCTCAAATTAATATTTCCCCGTCAGATCATATCAGAAATCAGACCATTACAAAAATAATTGAGAGTTAGTTTTTTAGTATTTTAAATGGAAGATTAAAGTAAATATTGCTAAAACGGTCATAATTATTCCCCGACACGTTTGTCGACATAATAATTAATTATTAAAATAAATGAATCCATCTGAAGCTTTAAAAAAATATTTTAACTACGATAAGTACCGCTCTGGACAATTAGAGATTATCGACGAAATTGTAAAAGGGAAAAACGTCCTTGCAGTGCTTCCAACAGGTGCAGGCAAATCGATTTGTTATCAAATACCTGCTCTAATTAGCGATAATTATTCAATCGTTATTTCACCATTAATTGCTTTGATGAAGGATCAGGTCGATTCGCTTAATAAATACGGTGAAGTTGCAGCTTTCATAAACAGCACACAAAGTTTTTATGAGACTGAAAAGGTATTAAATGATATTCATTTCGGAAAAATTAAACTTGTTTATGTTGCTCCTGAACGATTGGAAAATCCAGAATTCGCTGCAAGACTAAAAAATCTTAATCCCAACTATTTATTTATTGATGAAGCACATTGCATAAGTGAATGGGGTCATAATTTTCGTCCAAGTTATACAAAGTTAAAGGATTTTATTGAGTTCACGGGTATTAAAAAGATTTCTGCTTTTACTGCTACAGCAACTCCTGAAGTTGTTAAAGATATTGTGAAACAGCTTGGGTTAAAAAACGCTAAAGTAGTTATAAAGGGATTTGAACGCGAAAATCTTTTTGTAAATGTAGAAATAACAAAAAAGAAAAGAGAACGATGTCTTGAACTCGTGCATCAATTTAAATCCCCTGCCATTATTTATACATCCTCACGCAAAAAAGCTGAAGAGTTATCAGAATACCTGAAACTGAATAAAATTAAATGTGAATATTATCACGCGGGGCTTGATCCAATTGTTAGAAAGAAAATACAGGAAGATTTTATTGAAGATAGACTGCCATTAATCATTGCTACAAATGCATTTGGAATGGGCATTGATAAAAAGGACATTCGATTGGTCATCCATTTTAATTCTACGGGATCCATCGAAAATTATTATCAGGAAATTGGACGCGCTGGCAGAGATGGGAAATATTCTCATACATTTTTATTATATGATGACAGCGATGTTAATATTCACGAATATTTTATTTCAAATTCATATCCAACTAAAGAAGTAATAAAAAATATTTATAATGCTATTTGTGATTCGGCTCAGGTTGCAATCGGAATGAAATCCGACAAACAGATATCGGTTAACCTTCAGTACATAAAACTTCACACTAAACAGGATATCTCAACCTCAATCTTAAATTCTGCCTTTAAATATCTTGAGGATGCTGGATATATTGATATTAATTCTGCTTACAAATCTGTTAATAAAATAAAAATTCTTTTTAGTGAAACAAGATTAAAAAGTTTTATAAAGGGGACCACAAATGAATTGATGAAAGATATCCTTTTAACTTTTATTAGAAAATATGGTAAAGAGATTTTTTCAAAACTAACTTCAATAGATTTGGACTCATTGCAAGCAGAAACCGGATTAACAAAACAAGAGACCACTGATACTTTAGCCAATCTTGAATTCCTTGGCATTCTTGAATTTTCAAAAGCGGATGGGAAAGAATCAATTACAATTAATAAGCCTCGCGTTAGGGCAGAAGAATTAAAACTCAATTACAAATTGATCAACGAGTTATATATTAGTTCCAAACAAAAGTTAGATAAGATGGTGGATTTTATTTATTCCAACGATTGCAGGTTTAGTTACATTCTAAATTATTTTGGTGAAGATGCAAAAAACTACAAATGCGGCAGATGCGATAATTGTCTTAAGCAAAATGGTTCGATGGAAAGTTCTTTATCATATGTAAAAGAAAAAATTGAAGACTTGCTGAGTGAGGAATTGTTTGAACTTACAGAAAAACATATTGCAGATATTTTACTTGGGAAAAGCAAACTGACTGATCAAATTGCAAACAAATACTACAATTCACTTAATCAATATAAGAAAGAGGATATTTCTTATGCATTGCGAAGTTTAATCAGTGAAAATAAGATCCAGCAAAAAGCAGAAGGAAGAAAGAAACTATACTCAATCATAAAAGATAATTTAGAAGATATTCAGGCATTAAAAAGTGTAACTAGTTCTAACAGAGATTTTGAAAATAATATTGAGCTATATCATGTTTTAAGAGAACTAAGAGAAAAGGCATCCAAAAAGTTTTTGCAATCTGCTAATATAATCTGTCCGGATAATGTATTAGCCAAAGTTTCGCAGCAAAAACCAAAAACAAAATCTGAGTTATTCAGCATTCCCGGATTTAACGAACGTATGTTCAATAAGGTCGGAAATGATTTTCTCGAAGCAATAAATTCTATTTCGACCGGCAAAACAAATAAGGCTGAATCAGCAACTATTATAATCCCACAAAATATTCTGGAGACATATAACCTTCTTCAGAAAAAATATTCGCTCCAAGAGATAGCCAAACTTAGAAAGCTAAATGAGGCTGTAATTTCGATGCAGATAGAAACTATTCTTGGATACTTACCTGATACAGATATTTCATCAATAATATCAAAAGAAAAGTTGGATTTGATTGATGATAATTTTAAGAAAGGTAAAAAGGGTCTTAAAGAATTAAAAGACATACTCCCTAAAGATTTTTCTTACCCTCAGATTCGGATTGCTCTGGCAAAGATTTCACATCAGACTCCCTAGGTTTTGGTTTCAAGCTTTCAAGATATACTATCGTACTATCAAAAAACTTTTGCCATCTTTCAGGATCAGCGTTATAAAACTTAATAGTCTCATCGTAATCATTTTTCTTTACCTTAAATCTCTTTAAAACTTCTTCTTTTATTTTCTGTTGGGATATTGAAGAAGTATCCTGCATAATAATCATATCAGCATAAATTTTTATAAATTTTTTCTCATCAATGGCGGGTGATTGTTTGCAGGATTGTAAAGCAATTGAAATCGTTAGAAAAAGTATAGTTAGACAAATTGGATAATATCTCATTTCATTTTCTTGCTGGCTTGAAATAAAATTTTCTTTTCCCGTTCGCTAAGATTTTGATAACCGGATTGACTAATCTTATCCAATATTTCATCTATCTCAGCCTGCGTAACTTCAGTTTCTTCTTTATGATTTAGGTCATAATAATTCGCATCTTGAACATCGTTATCTGTTTGAGATGTTCTACTGAATGGATTTGTAAAAATATCTCTTTTAGGTTTTGATTTATAATAAAAGTTTCGATTGAAAAGATTTTTGAGTGAGACATAACTATTCTTATCAAACATAATATATAAAAATCCAAATAGTGCTCCGCCCAAGTGTGCTAAATGCGCCACACCGCTTGAAGCGCTGTCAACGGCAAGAAACTCAATCACAACTAAAAATCCAATTAAGTATTTTGCTTTGACTGGAATTAAGAAATAAAGGAATATTAAATTATCCGGGAAGAACAATGCATATGCAATAAGAACACCATAAACAGCACCCGAAGCACCTATCGTAACTGCCGGTGAACTTCCGAGTAATGGTGAAACAAATAAATGCAGCAATCCGGCACTAACACCAGCCAGAAGATAAAATATTAAAAACTTTTTTGAACCAAAAACGTCTTCAATACTTGAACCAAACATCCAGAGAGCAAACATATTAAAAAGAATATGCGAAAAACCACCGTGCATGAATTGATATGTGATTAACTGCCAGACTTGAAAATTAAATGGTTGACCAGCAGCATCTTGTCCTGAGATAGGATTAAGTGCGAACCACTTATTTAATATGTACCAGGCAGGATATCCACTGAATGTTAGGTTATCCATAAGGAGCTGTATAAAAAATACAATTCCATTAATTATTAAAAGATTCTTAATTACTGGTGGAAAACTTAAAAATCCTCCACCATAACTTCTTGGTCTATAATAATTACTCAAACTAATCCTTAATTTATTTTATATCATTAAGTGCAACAACACCGGGTAAAACTTTTCCTTCGAGAAACTCCAGAGAAGCTCCGCCGCCTGTTGAAACGTGTGATACTTTATCTTTCAATCCAGCTTTTGTAATTGCTGCTGCTGAATCGCCGCCGCCAATTACAGTAATTGAACCAGTTGCAGTTACATCTGCTAAAACCTGCGCAATTGCATTTGTACCTTTTGCAAAATTATCCATTTCAAAAACACCCATTGGTCCGTTCCAAACAATTGTCTTCGCATTTCTTAATTCATCGGAAAATAACTTAATTGTTTCAGGTCCAATATCCAATCCCATTTTATCGGCTGGCATTGCATCAACACTTACAACGGTTGAAGGTGAATCGTTTTTAAACTCACTAGCAACAACAACATCAACTGGAAGCAGGAATTTTATTCCTGATTTTTTTGCATTAGCCAAAACTTCTTTTGCAAGATCAACTTTTTCTGCTTCAAGAAGTGAAGTTCCGATTTCTTTACCTTCAGCTTTGTAGAAAGTATATGCCATTCCTCCGCCAACGATAAGAGTATCTACTTTTGTAAGAAGATTATTTATTACATCAATCTTACCGGAAATTTTTGCGCCGCCTAAAATAGCAACGTAAGGGCGTTTTGGATTTGTGATTGCGCCGCCAAGATAATCAAGTTCTTTCTGCATTAAGTATCCTGCAGCAGAAACTTTAATAAACTTTGTTACACCTTCTGTAGATGCGTGTGCCCTGTGCGCACTTCCGAAAGCATCATTAATATAAACATCCCCAAGTTCTGCCAATTGTTTTGCAAATGCAGGATTATTTTTTTCCTCTTCAGCATGAAAGCGAACGTTTTCAAGAATAATTACATCACCATCTTTCATTGCATCAACCATTGCTCTGGTTTCTACCCCGATGCAATCAGGAGCAAGTTTAACTTCTTTGCCGAGTAATTCGCTTAATCTTTTTGCAGTTGGTTTTAAACTGTACTTTGGATTCGGTCCACCTTTTGGTCTTCCCAAATGACTCATCAATATTGCTTTACCGCCATCAGCAACAATTTTTTTTATTGTCGGCAGTGATTCGGTAATTCTTATATCATCCGTGATGTTGAGATTTTCATCAAGCGGAACATTAAAATCAACGCGTACTAAAACACGTTTACCTTTAAGTTCGACTTTATCAATTGATAGTTTATTCATTTTTTCTTCCCTGCTAAAATTAAATTTTAATTAATATTAAAAAGGCGATCCAATTAAGATCGCCTTAAATTGAACAATTAAATCTTTATTAATTTAATCAACAAATCAACACATCTATTAGAATAACCCCATTCATTATCATACCAGGAAACGATTTTAAAGAATCTCTTCTCATCCTTAAAATTATTCTGAAGTGTAGCTAACGAATCATAAATTGATGAACGTTCATCGTGATTAAAATCTGTTGATACAAGTTCTTCATCACAATAACCAAGAATTCCTTTTAAATAAGTTTCTGAAGCTTTCTTAAGCAATCCATCAATTTCTTTTATAGAAGTATCTTTTGTCGAACGGAATGTAAGATCAACCGCAGAAACATTTGCTGTTGGAACTCTGAATGACATTCCCGTAAGCTTTCCTTTAACAACGGGGAGAACTTCACCAACTGCTTTTGCTGCGCCTGTACTTGATGGAATGATATTTATTGCAGCAGCTCTTCCGCCTCTCCAATCTTTTTTAGAAGGACCATCAACAGTTTTTTGTGTTGCTGTGTATGAGTGAATTGTTGTCATAATTCCAACCTCAACTCCAATTCCCTCTTTTAATAAAACGTGAACAACAGGAGCCAAACAGTTTGTTGTACAGGAAGCATTAGAAATGATAGTATGTTCAGGTTTAATTTCATTATCATTTACACCCATTACAACTGTTTTAACATCACCTTTGCCTGGGGCAGAAATGATTACTTTCTTTGCACCAGCAGCAATGTGTCCTTTTGCTTTTTCAGAATCAGTAAATAAACCAGTTGATTCAATTACATAATCAACACCAAGTTCTTTCCAAGGAAGCTGCGAAGGATCTTTGGTGGCGAGCACACATTTTGTTTCTTCTCCATTTATAACGAGAACATCATCATTTTCAAGATCAGATTTACTTTTCTTTGAAGTAATTTCTCCATTAAACTTTCCGTGAACAGAATCATATTTTAATTGGTAAGCAAAATATTTAGCGTCGTTGGTTATATCAACAAGAGCTACCAGATCAACATCTTTGCCCAAAACGCCTTTATCTGCCATTGCACGTAAAACGAGTCTTCCAATTCTTCCAAACCCGTTAATTGCTACTTTAACTGCCATTTTACAACTCCTTTAATTGAATTTAATCTTTAGAAATAAGCCCTGACAAAATTAGTTAAACAGTGTTTTATTATCAATTCAATTAAGCTGTATTGTGTGCACTTTAACACAATTTTATTGCAGATAAAAAAATTATTAGCGGTGATTTTGAACTAAATGAATTATATTTGAGTTAGATAAATAAACACAATTAATTAATAGAGGTCAATATGATTTCCCCCAAAATGCTAAAAGCTTTAAACATTCATCTTAATGAAGAATTTTATTCCTCATATTTTTATCTATCAATGGCTGCCTACTTTGAAGCAAAAAATCTTAAAGGATTTGCTAACTGGTTTAGGATTCAATCCACTGAAGAGCAAATGCATGGAATGAAATTTTTTGATTTTATTTTGCAGAAAGGCGGCAAAGTTTCTCTTGCACAAATTAATACTCCAAAATTGGAGTGGAAAAGTATCTCTGAGGTTTTTGCTGATACTTTGAAGCACGAACAAAAAATTTCAGGTTTGATTAACAAATTAGTCGAAACTGCTTTGCTTGAAAAAGATTATGCAACCCATACTTTTCTTCAATGGTTTGTAACTGAGCAAGTTGAAGAAGAAGCTAATGTTGAAGAGATAATCCAGAAGATTGAAATGATTGGCGATAATAAAAGCGGATTGTATATGTTGGATAATGAGCTTGGCGCTAGAGTTGCAAGCCCTGCTGTTGAATAAAACTATAGCTTATATTTAAAACTAAAAATCCTCTCAAACTTTGAGAGGATTTTTTTTGCTATTTTGAAATTTCAAAATATTAATTTTTAACTTCAGCCAAAGGTATTGACGTGTGTCTCATTGAATGGACTTTATTAGCAACTTGCAGATTTACTTCTTTACTTACTCTCGCTTCAAAGTAATCTCTGAATCTTGTAACCATAAATCTAACCGGCCAGGCTGCAGCTTCTCCAAGTGCACAAATTGTATTTCCTTCAATCTGATTTGCAACTGTTATAAGTAAATCTATATCACTTACAGAACCATTACCAGCAAGTATTCTTTTAAGGATTTTTTCAAGCCAGCCTGTTCCTTCGCGGCATGGGGTGCACTGTCCGCAGCTTTCGTGATGATAGAAATGCGAAATACGAGCTAAAACTTTTACAAGATCAGTATCCTCATCCATTACAATAATTCCACCCGTCCCGATGGATGATCCAGCGGCTTTAAGTGATTCAGCATCCATCTTTACACCTTCAAGCTGATCACCGCGTAATGGCGGCATTGAAGACCCGCCGGGAATTACACAAAGAATATTTTTATTGCCCGGAACTCCGCCAGCATAATTATAAATTATATCAGTAAGTAAAGTTCCCGAAGGAAGTTCATAAACACCTGGCTTGTTAACGTGACCGCTTACACCGAATAAAATTGTTCCAGGATGTTTTGGTTCACCGATTTTAGAAAACCACTCCCAGCCTCTATTAATAATTGGAGGAATATTTGTAATTGTTTCAATATTATTAATGGTAGTTGGGCATCCCCATAAACCATTTTGAGCCGGAAATGGAGGTTTAACTCTTGGATATCCTCTCTGTCCTTCGAGTGAATTCATCAACGAAGATTCTTCACCGCAAATATAAGCACCTGCACCTTTATGAATATAAATGTTGCAGAAAAATTCAGTACCAAATTTTTCTTTCATTGCTTCACCAACATAACCTGCAGCATAAGCATCGTCTAAAGCTTTTTGCATCAGCTTTATCCATTTGTGGTATTCACCACGAATATAGATGTAGGCAACCTTAGCACCGATTGCATAACAGGTAATTAAAATACCTTCGATCAACTGATGAGGATTATATTCCAAAATTTGTCTGTCTTTAAACGAACCGGGTTCAGATTCATCGCCGTTAATGCAAAGATATTTTGGTTTGTTTGTGGTCTTTGGCATAAAGCTCCACTTCAATCCTGCGGAGAATGCCGCCCCGCCCCTGCCCCGCAAACCAGATTTTTTAACCTGATCAATTATATCATCAGATGATTGTGAGAAAGCTTTTTTTGCAGCAGTAAATCCACCATTCTGAACATAAACATCAAGAACGTGAATATTATCTATTTCGGGTAAAACTATTTTTTCCATATCAAGAGCCCCCTCTTTCCCCCTAAGGGGGATGAAGGATTTTTAATTAATAAAAACTTTATTTATCTACTATTTTAACTCTAATAAAAAATATGAAATCTATATTTCATCACCATCTAATTCCTAAAAGCCCTCTCCTTAGGAGAGGGTTTGGGAGAGGCTTTCTAATATCTTATCTACTTTTTCTTTAGTAAGATTTTCATAATAATCTTCATTAACAGCTAACATAGGTGCTGTGCCGCAGCTACCCATACATTCAACTTCTTCAAGAGAAAATTTTTGATCTGCCGTAACACCCATATTATCAACACCAAGTTTTTCTTTCACCTGATTCCAAATATCATATCCACCGCGAAGCATACAGGAAACGTTTGTGCAAACCTGAATATGATGTTTGCCCATTGGCTTTTGAAAATACATAGTATAAAAAGTAACCACACCAAGCACTTCTTCGGTAGTCATTTCCAATATTGCTGCAACTTCTTTTATCACTTCATTAGAAATGTATCCGTTTTGTTCCTGTGCAATATATAGCGCTGCCATTACAGCAGGTTTTTTTAAAGGATATTTTGCAATTTCTTTATTGATGCGATCAATGTTCTCAGAAGTAAATTTGAACTCATTATTTTTCATCATTTATCTGCTTCTCCCATTATTGGATCGATGCTTCCTATAATAGCAATAACATCAGAGATCATGCGTCCTTTAACTAAGTGCGGTAAAGATTGAATATGAATAAACGAGGGCGAACGAATTTTGCATTTCCATGGATGTCCTTCGCCTTTGCTAACAAGATAAAAACCCAATTCTCCTTTAGAACCTTCAATAGCGTGGTATGCTTCACCAACAGGTGGATTGATTCCAAAATTTACGATCATAAAATCATGTATAAGTTCTTCCATTTTGGTATAAACTTCTGCTTTTTGCGGAAGAACTGACTTTGGAAGATTCGATTTAATTTCACCTTGCGGCATTAATTGTAATACTTGCCTAATTATCTTCGCACTTTCTCTAACTTCGTCAGCACGAACAAAATAACGAGCTAGGCAATCACCTTCTGAAAAAGTTGGAATCTTAAAATCAACTTTATCATATTGTAAATATGGAGTAGCTCTTCTTAAATCAAACTCCACTCCACTAGCACGTAAGTTTGGACCGGTATATCCATAACTTAAAGCATCTTCTTTCGAAATAACGCCAATACCATCAAGCCTTTCAATAAAAATTCTGTTCGTATTTAAAAGCCTTTCGCACTCTGCTAAGTTATCATCAAGCTGATCTACAAACCATTTTGCTTTTGCAAGTGCATCAGGCTGTGCATCGTTTGCAACACCGCCTATACGGGTGTAGCTGTTTGTAAATCTTGCACCGCAAAGAATATCCCATATATCAAGAATTTTTTCACGCTCACGTAATGTCCACAAAAATACAGTAAGTGCCCCGACATCCATTGCAAAAGAACCAATCGCAACTAAATGCGATGCGATTCTTGCAAGTTCAGCAATCATCATTCTGATATATTGTGCACGGACCGGAACTTCAATACCTGCTAATTTTTCTACAGCCAAAACCCAGGCAACATTATTCGCCATTGGTGAGATGTAATCTAATCGATCGGTATGAGGAATATATTCGTAGTAACTCATATTCTCTGCCATTTTCTCGTAACCACGATGCAGATATCCAACATCCGGAACACAGCCGATTACAGTTTCTCCGTCAAGTCTTAGAAGCAATCTTAACACACCGTGCGTAGCAGGATGCTGCGGACCCATATTAAGAATCATCTCATTTTCAAGAGCATCTTCTATAGTAATATCAGAATCTTCTAATAATTTTTGTAAGATTTTTGGAGGAATGTCGTCTTTTGTTAATCTATCCATAAACTTTTATTTCTTTGGTAATGGTAATGATCCCGGAATGCCCATTAAAGGAAAATCTTTTCTAAGAGGATAATATTCAAATTCTTCCGGCATATAAATTCTTCGCAGATCAGGATGGTTATTAAACTTAATTCCGTACATATCATAAGTTTCTCTCTCCTGCCAATCGGATGTTTTCCAGACAGATGAAACTGTTTCAATTGCACAATCACTTTCATCAACATCTGCTTTTAGAACCAGCCGGAAATTATGTTTAAGAGAAAAGATATGATATACAACTGTAAATCTATTCTTACGCTTTGCCCAATCAACTGCGGTTATATCTTCGCAGAGCAAAAATTCTAATTCAGAGTCTTCTTTAAGAAATTTACAGATTAGATTAACAAATTTTTTATCAAACTTTACATTGAATTCATTTCTGTACTCCGAAAACTCAAAGACAGTTTCAGGAAAATTTGCTTGTAATTTGTTTGAGATTAATTCTTTTAATTCCATAATCAATTATTCTGGATTACGTTCAATTCAGGTAATTTTAAATTTTGAAAATCTCTTGCACGCGTTCTTCCGATTTTATTTTGAATCTGAATAAGTGCGTTTAAAAGATTATCAGGACGAGGAGGACATCCTGCAACGTAAACATCCACAGGGAGAAACTGATCTATTCCCTGCACAACGGAATATGAACGATACATCCCACCGGTAGAAGTGCATGCACCCATAGCAATTACCCACTTGGGATCAGGCATTTGATCATAAATCTTTCTAACAACGTGAGACATTTTATAAGTTACTGTTCCAGCAACGATCATCAAATCGCACTGGCGTGGAGTAAAACGCATCACTTCAGAACCAAATCTTGCAATATCATATTTGGGATCAGCAGACGCCATCATTTCAATTGCACAACAGGATATTCCCATTGGCATCGGGTAAACTGAGTTTTTTCTTGCCCAGGCAACTACTGCATCTAACTGAGTAACTAAAAATCCGTCAGAATTTAATTTCGCTTCTAATCCCATTTAAATCCACCTTTTTTATAAACATATAAATATCCAAGCTCTAACACTATTAAAAATATTAACATCGAATAGAAGATAGAAATTCCAATTTCACCATATAATTTTTTGAATTGTATCGCCCAGGGATAAATAAATATTACTTCAAGATCGAAGATGATAAAAAGCATTGCAACCAGATAGTATTTAATAGAAATTCTTTCGTGCGTTGTGCCGACGGGTTTCATGCCGCTTTCATAAGTAGAAAGCTTTTCGCGGTTGGGTCTTTGTGGTCCAAAAATTACCGAAGTCATTACAGTAACAACTGCAAATACAACTCCAATTCCAAGTACTATAAAAATAGGTATATATGTTTCAATCATATTTTTTTATGTAAAATTGCTGACAAAGTTATCCAAAATATGAACGATTGTCAATTTAAACTCCCGCTCCATTTTCATGATTTTTAATTATCCTTAACCGTAATTCTACCAAAAAGTTAAGTGGTTTATTGTTTCTATAAACATTATAATTGCCACAGGATTTTGAATAAAAGTGAATATAATATTTTTGAAACTTCTTAAAATAAAATCTAACAATTCGTTTTTCTCAGCCTGTATTTTAAGTGTAGTAATTGTACTGCTCGTAAATCCCACATCATCTTCTCAAACACGTGCCGATAGTCTTGAATATCTCGGCAGATCTTTTGATGTAAACTTATTTAATACAGCATTTGATAAACAATTAAACACTTTTTATTTAAAGTCTCAGTTACAACTGTATGGGAATTTTGATAATGTGATAATAAGAATGAATGAAAATTTTGGTTCTACTTTTATTCGGAATGAAACTAACAACACCAGAGACGAACAGCACTTCAATCTGAACACAAAATATCTTCTAAATAAAAATTTTGCATTTGGAATTTTAGGAAGCAGTTCCCTACTTTCAGATAATCGCTCATTGGGAATAAATGAATCCGTTGTTAATTATGTCTCTGCATTTAGTGAACTTCAGCCGATTAATAATTTAAGAGTAAACCCGTTTGGCGGTTACTCAAGTAACACTCAAATTGGAATAACAGACAATGGACCGTTATATGGTGTTGAAGGAATTCTTGATAGATTAACTTTTTCCGACTTGAATATCGTTTCAGAGTTAAGATTTAGAAATGAAGACATAATTCCAAGAAGAAATCTTTTAAGATATTACTCACTAACAGTTGCAAACACTTTTGATAGAAGTGTATCAAACACAATTCGTGCTTTCTTTTCACAAAACAGAAAAGATTTTTATTTTGATGCTGATTCTATTACATCAGCACAGTTTAACATTGATAATAATATTCAAAGCAGAATAGAAACAGGTTATCAGATTTATGATCGGCTTTCTTACGATGGCTTTTTAGATATTTTTTCTCTCGATCTTTCTGCAGGAATTAACTGGAGAAAAATTGATCGTGAAAACAGATATAAAACAGCAGAACTACAAACTAATACACTCTACGATACGAGAATTGATGAGCTTAAACTTGAAATTGATGCTGCAACTCGTTACACTTCTAAAATTTTTGATGGGATATTCAGGCTAAATATTAATGAAAGAGATGAGAAACATGTAGTAAATAGATATGATGGCATGTCTCAAACTATCTATGAACAAAAATCTGAGCAGGAGGAGCAGAAAAATAATAATTCAAGCAGAGCCATATTGTCCCTTTTGGGTAACTATAAAATATCTTCAACTGATCAATTAACTTTTAGTCTTTACCAAAGTAAACTTGTTTACGATACTCAAAGTGAATCGAATGACGATGACCGTGATGAATTGCTTTCAATAATTAGGTTAAGATATTCAAAACTTTTAACATCATATTTTACGGGATTTGTAAATGCAGAAGCCACCTTTGGACACACGGTTTATTTATTTGCAAGCCGTAGTTCTAATAATAATCAAAACAGAATAATCAGATTACGTGCTGGTGGTGATTATTCCGGAAGTATAGTTAAATCATTTAATAGTTTTGAGGTTTCGGCAAATTATACTGTTTATGATTATGAGGATATTACAACCAATTACCAGAGCTATTCATTCAGGCAATTCACAGCTATTGATTCATCTACAATACAAATTAACAATGATGTTTCATTATTTGTTTATGGATACTTAAAATTATCTGAGATCGGCGATTTTAATTGGGATAATTTTACTGCCAGACCAACAAGATTTTTAGAAGAGCTTTATTTAGAACCCCGCTTTATTTTGTATTATGATAGAACAATCTTTTCGATAGGACTTAGACTATTTGAGCAAAACACATTCCTTTATCAGGAAAATAGCAAAATACCTTCAATCGAATATACGAGCTTAGGACCAATTGCTCTTATTGATATACTTGCTTGGAAAAATCTCAATATTCTTTTAAAAGGATACTACGAGTTTATATCAAATACAAATTTGCCGGGTAAACAGCAGGCAAGTTTGTTTATGCAGGTCAATTGGAAATTTTAATTGAAACCAATATATTCACAGCACTTAAATAATAACAATTAAACGAATTGACTGAACCCAAATATTATTTAGAAATTGAGAGTACCCCTAACAACTTAATTACCGTAGAAGAGTTTGTAAATTATTTTTCTGTAGAATTAGGTTTAGATCAGGAAAAAATCAATGGATTGCTTTTAGCCATAACTGAAGCCACTACAAACGCTATCATTCATGGTAACAAGAATAATCAGCTTAAGATGGTGCGCATATATGTTTTTGTTGAAGGATCCGATCTTATTATCAAGATTAAAGATGAAGGTAAAGGGTTTGATCCATCAATTGTTCCCGATCCAACCGATCCTGAAAATCTTTTAAAGGATTCCGGACGCGGATTATACTTGATGCGTGTTTATATGGATGGCCTAACGTACAATCAAACACCTGAAGGAACCGAGGCGATACTTACTATTAAAATGTAATTTATTTCTCCACCAGTTCATTATTTCGTATCTCCGGCATTCCTTACTCCACTTTTCATAAATCCAGATTTAATTTTCTTTGCATCTGCTCAACGTCTTATCTATTTTTATTGTAAGAATTTTTATCACTTTTTAATAGGAGAGAAAAATGGCACGCAAAAAAATTTCCCTAATCGGCGGCGGACAAATTGGAGGCGTTCTTGCTCAGCTTATCGCATTAAGACAATTAGGCGATGTAGTATTATTCGATATAGTTCCAGACCTTCCTCAAGGTAAAACTTTAGATATTGCAGAAGCAGCGCGAGTAGATGGTTTTGATTCATCAGTAAAAGGAACGAATGATTATAATGATATTGAAGGATCTGATCTTATAATCATTACAGCAGGCCTACCTCGCAAGCCCGGTATGAGCCGAGATGATTTACTTGTTACAAATGCTAAGATAATGCAATCTGTTGCGGAAAATGTTAAAAAGTTTGCACCAAATTCTATTGTAATTATTATTTCCAATCCGTTGGATGCAATGGTTACTCTTTTCAAAAAGATTACTGGTTTTCCAGCAAACAAAGTTATGGGTCAAGCCGGTGTTTTGGATTCCTCACGCTTCTCAACTTTTATTGCCTGGGAACTTGGCGTTTCTGTTAAAGATGTAAATGCAATGGTTCTCGGCGGACACGGCGATACTATGGTTCCTATTGTACGTTATGCAAATGTAAATGGAATACCTGCAATGGAATTACTTGAGAAGAAATATAATGATAAAACAAAAGCAGCCGAAGTTATGAAAGCAATGGTTGAAAGAACAAAAGCTGCCGGCGGTGAAGTTGTAAAATTATTAAAAACAGGATCAGCATTTTATTCACCTGCTTCATCTGCAATTGCAATGGCAGAAGCAATTATCTATGATGAAAAACGTGTACTACCGGTTTGTGCTTTGTTAAAAGGTGAATTTGGTATCGATGGTTATTATGTTGGTGTACCTGCTGTTCTTGGTGAAAATGGTGTTGAGAAAATTATTGAGTTTGAATTAAATGCAGAAGAAAGAGCATTGCTCGATAACTCAGCAAAAGCAGTTAAAGATTTAGTTGCAGATATGGAACGACTAGGTTTCTAATTTATTGTGGCGTAGGAATCCTTTCCTGCGATTATATTTTTATTTCTTCAGAAAAGGCGATTCAATTGAGTCGCCTTTTTTATTGTCAATCATCCACAGTTGCTAAATTTTATCAATATTCTTCTTGACATTGCCTTAAATTAAATGCTTGTAACTGTTAGTAAATATTCGCTACTTTGCTAGAGCAAGTGTTTAGAGTTTAATTACTGATACTTCCCGAAAGTGCACCAAACCGATTTTTCAAAGCAGCGACATGAATGATTTATTATCTTAAACGCCATTTAAAAAGAAAATGATGTGCGTGAAAATTTTTAACTGTGTCGAGTGCAAGATCTAATATTGACATTTTAAGTTATTTAATTTTTAAGTGTACGACTTCAGCAATTATCAACAACAAAAGAGAGGAAATAATATGGACATACTAAACACGATTAAATCTGCTATTGGAGGCGGTGCAGACGATAAGCAAAATGACCTAATGGCTACAGTTATGAATTTAGTTGGTGGAAAAGGCGGCGGATTAGATGGACTGATTAGCCAATTCGCTTCAAAAGGTTTGGGTGATGTAATTGGTTCGTGGGTTGGTACCGGGAAAAACCAGGCTATTTCACCAGATCAAATTCAAAGCGTTCTTGGTTCTGATCAAATTAAAAATATTGCTGCCAAACTCGGTATGGATACAAATGCAGTAACATCTCAACTTTCAAATCTGCTTCCGCAAGTTGTAGATAAATTAACACCTGATGGAAAAGTTCCTGAAGGTGATATTTTAAGCAAAGGAATGGATATGCTTGGTGGGCTATTTGGTAAAAAATAATTTCTTAATTTGTAATTTGTAAGAAAGGATTGATTATGAGTGAACATATAACTGAAGGCGCTGTTAAAGTAATCGAAATCATCGGGATATCTTCAAAAAGTTTTGATGACGCTATTCTTCAGGCACTAAACAAAGCATCAAAATCAGTAAAAGGTATAACTGGTTTTGAAGTTATAAAACATATGGCCAGTGTTAAAGATGGAAAGATTATTCAGTATAAAGTAAATCTTAAACTTGCCTTTCCAGTAATCTAAAAATTTAAAGGAGTTAAAATGTCTCTACAAGTTAAATACAGCCCTGTTATAGCATTAGCACAGGAATTAAAATTGCAAAACCTAAATGTTAAAGAAGAAGCCGGAAAATTAAACTTGTCCGGTACTGTTAATACCCAATATGAAAAAAATAAAATATGGGATAAAATAAAAGAAGTTGGCGGTGAAAGACAAACTGAAGTAAGTGCAGATCTTAAAGTTTTTAATACAGAGTATTTCCATTTGCACACAGTTGAAAGTGGTGAAAGTCTGAGTAAAATCTCAAAGCATTATTATAAAGATGCGAATAAATACATGCAGATTTTTAATGCTAATAAGGATCAGTTAACGAACCCTGATATGATTAAGGTTGGACAAAAAATAAAAATTCCTAATCCTTAGTTTTTTTGAAAAAATTAAATTGAGCCTCAAGCTGCTCCTTTAGGCAATAAAAAACCCGATCCAAAATTGAATCGGGTTTTATAATATCTATTTTTAATAAAAACTAATTTACAGGGTGAACACTTACAAATTGTCTATCACCGCGCTTAGTTTCAAACTTAACAATTCCATCCGCAACAGCAAACAAAGTATCATCACCTCCAATTTTTACGTTGACTCCTGGATGAAATTTTGTTCCTCTCTGTCTGACTAAAATATTGCCGGCAAGAACGTTTTCACCACCAAATCTTTTAACACCAAGACGTTGTGCATTGCTATCTCTACCGTTACGTGACGACCCTTGACCTTTTTTATGTGCCATTATTAAATCTCCTTTTATCCTATCTGGGTAACTTCAATTCTGGTTAATTGCTGTCTGTGTCCGTTTTGCTTTCTATAGCCTTTTCTTCTTTTCTTTTTAAAGACTAAAACTTTTTCGTCTTTCAGATGTGAAAGCACCTTAGCAGTTACTTTTGCACCTTTAACAACGGGACTACCGACTTTTGTTTCTTTACCATCACTTAATAATAAAACCTGATCAAATGTAACCTCTGATTCCGGTTCCTGTTTCAAACGTGGTACATAATATTTTGTATTTTCGGAAACTTTAAACTGTTGTCCTAAAATATCTACAACTGCAAACATTTTTTCCTCATAAATTCTAATTTGAGCGTGTAAAACTAATAAAACAAAGGTTTTATGTCAAATTTTTATGAGGATTATTTTCACTTGGAATTAAGCTTATTTTTTTAGTTTGAATGAAAAAGTGCTTCCTTCTCCAAGTCTACTTTGCACTATAATCTTTGAATTATGAGCCTCAATGATATGTTTTACTATCGCCAGTCCTAATCCGGTGCCGCCAACTGCCCTGGATCTTGCTTTATCAACACGGTAAAATCTTTCAAAAACTCGGTTTAAATCTTCTTCGGGAATTCCAATTCCTGTATCCTTAACAGCAATATTTACAAATTTTTTATCCTCCTCCAGCAAAACCTCTATGTTTCCATCATCTGTGTATTTAATTGCATTTTGTAAAAGATTAACGAAAACCTGACGCAGTTTGTCTTTATCACCAAAAACCTGCAACCCTTCTTTGGCAGGATTGAAAATTAACTTTATGTTTTTCTCCTCGGCTATCGGAATAAATTCACTGATTATACTTTGAATAAAAATATTTATGTCAAAGTATCTGTAACTCATCCGCATTTCACCGGATTCAATCATCGAAATATCAATTAGATCGTTTAGCAAGTTGCTAAGGTTTACAGTATTTTGATTTGCCTTCTGTAAAAAATGTTTATTTACCTTGGGATCAGCCATCGCCCCATTTAAAAGTGTTTCAAGATAACCCTGTATTGAGAAGATAGGTGTTCTTAATTCGTGTGACACGTTTGCAAGAAACTGGCTTCTCATTCTTTGTAAACGCTCAAGATATTCGATATCACTTTTGGCTTTTTCAAACATCTCTTTAATTTCATTCTCCAGTGCAGAAAGATGTTTTGTTAAAACAATTTCATCGGATGATTGATATTTACTTTGCCTGATAGATGCAACAATATTTTTGATTTCATCTATTTCCTTGATTCTTCTTCTACCAATTAGATTCAGAATGATAATCCCAACAAGAAGTAATAGTAAAATTAATGGAATGCTTAAGGAAAGTTTTTCGATTATTAGAAAGATGATTAATATGATAAGTATAAGAAAGAGTATAAACTCCCTAAAATAAACTAACGCAGAAGAGATATTGGATTTTATTTCATTCCACACTTTTTAATCTGTACCCTACACCTTTAACGGTTTCAATTAAATCGGCATGCTTATCTAATTTTTCTCTAATTTTTCTAACATGAACATCAACGGTTCTATCCACGACGTAAACATCTGCACCCCAAACTTCTTTTAATAAAATCTCTCTGCCAAATACTCTGCCTGGATTGTTGACCAGAAAATAAAGTACTTCAAATTCTTTTCTTGGAAAAACTTTTTTTTCACCATCAATAAAAACTTCATACTTTTCTTTATTTATATCAATGGGTCCGTACTTAACTTTAATCGGATCAGATTTTTTTGGAGAGATGCTTTCAGCTTTTCTAAGATTAGATTTTACGCGGGCAATTAATTTATTTGGCGAAATTGGTTTTTGAATGTAGTCGCTTGCCCCTAATTCTAATCCTTTAATTTCATCTATTTCCCCTGATTTAGCCGTAAGAAATATGATTGGCACATTTTCAAATTCTTTTTTTTCTCTAATTCTATTGCATGTTTCAAACCCATCAAGTTTGGGCATCATAATATCAAGCAAAATCAAATCGGGTTTCTCAACAAGCTTTTGAAGTGCCTCTTCCCCATTATGTCCAACAATAACTTCAAAGTTTTGCTGCTCAAGATTATACTTTAAAAATTCAACTATATCCGGCTCATCATCAACTAAAAGAATTTTTTTCATTTTCCTATAATTTTATTTCATGCTTTTTTTCAGCAGACTCATACATTGCTTCGATAATCTTCATTCGCTGCATTGCTTCTTCTCCGGGAGAAAAAACCGGATTTAATTCTTTAATAGCACCGATGAAACTTTTTAATTCGTTAAGATATGATTTTTTAAATAAAACTGTAGGGTTATCAACCTGAGTTGGTGTTAAATTAATGTAATCATTTTCAACCTTTTTGTACAATCTAAAAGGATTTGATGAAAAACTGCCTTTGGTTCCGAATACGTCAAGAAAGAAATGATCTTTTTCAATCGGAAGTGACCAGCTTACTTCCATATTAATAACAGCAGAATTATTACACTTAATGCAGGATATTGAAGTGTCCTCAACACTTTTTGTATAATGATGAAAATTCTGTGCGGAGACTGAAGATATCTCAGGATAATCGAGAAGCCAAAGTGCTAAATCCATAATGTGAATGCCAAGATCTATTATAACTCCGCCGCCTGATTCCTCTTTTTTGGTAAACCATTTTTCACTGCTGCTTTGTTTTCTTATCCATCCGCACTTTACATAAAATGGTTCCCCAATTTCATTTGAATTAATAAAACTTCTTAACAGCATCGTATCTGGTCTGTAACGAAGATTCATTCCAACCATCAATTTTCTTTTATTCTTCTTTGCTGAATCGACAATTTGCTTTGCCTCAAGATAAGTTCTTGCCATCGGTTTTTCGATCAAAACATCTTTACCAGCATTTAAACAATCTATTGCTATATCTTTATGGGTGCTTGTTGGAGTAGCAATTATAACAGCTTCAACATCACTCTTTTCAAGCATATCACTATGACTCGAATATCTCTGCTTAACATTAAACTTATCAGATATTGTCAGCAGCCTGTTCCTATTTACTTCGGCAACGGCTGTTAAATCTGCATTAGGTATTTTAGCAAAATTTGGAAGATGAACTAATTGGGCAACACCGCCTAATCCAATAACTCCTATCTTTACTTTTTCCATCAGACAGAAACCTTATGTTTTATTTTATTTAGTTGAGTGAATTCTTTTACTCTTTCAACAATTCCATCAGGATCGATACCGAGTAACTGATGTAATTCTTCCTGAGTACCGTGATCAATAAATTTATCCGGTAGTCCTATAAACTGTAAATCATTTTTATAATTCTTAGAGATAAAATATTCAGCAACTGCGCTGCCAAAGCCGCCGGGTAAATTATTTTCTTCCAAAGTTATAACTTTGTTAAACTTAGCAGCAACTTTATCCAGCATATCTGTGTCAAGCGGTTTAGCAAATCGCATATTAATTACTTCACAGCTTATTCCCTGCTCTCTAAGTTTTGCCGAAGCTTTTATTGAATAATCGACCATAGAGCCGAGCGCGAGTAAAGCAACATCATCACCATCAATTAATTTTTCTGCTTTACCTATTTCCAATAAACTAAAACCTTCTTTTAACTGAACTCCTAATGCGTTACCACGAGGATACCTAAGAGCTATCGGTCCATTTTTGTATTCTACCGCCGTATAAAGCATATCGCGCAATTCAGATTCATCCTTTGGTGCCATAATTACCATTCCCGGAATCATTCTTAGATATGAAATATCAAATACTCCGTGATGGGTAGGTCCATCAGCACCAACTAATCCAGCTCTATCCATAACAAAAACTACATGCAATTTTTGCAAAGCGATATCATGTATTATTTGATCAAATCCGCGCTGCAAAAAAGTAGAATAGATTGCAACGACTGGAATTATTCCTTGCGTTGCCATTCCTGCTGCAAATGTAATTCCATGCTCTTCAGCAATTCCAACATCAAAATAATTTTTAGGACATGCTTTTTGCAGATGATCCAAACCTGTTCCATCCGGCATTGCACCTGTAATTCCAATTACTTTGGGATTATCTTTTACAATCTCAACTAACGCTTGTCCAAATATTTTTGTGTAAGATGCTGCTCCGCCGGATTTTTTAAGTGCTTCTCCTGTAACTTTGTCAAATGGAGTGGATGCATGTAATCTTTGAACGTGATTTTCAGCGGGCTTGTATCCTTTACCTTTTTCTGTAAGCGCATGAATTAGGATTGGTCCTTTTAAATCTTTTATCTGTTCAAATATTTTTACAAGCTGATGCACATTATGACCATTTACAGGACCAAAATATCTAAATCCTAAAGCTTCAAATAACATTCCCGGTGTAACAACAGCTTTTATTCCATTCTCAAGTCGAGCAGCTATTTTTCTTAATCTATCACCAAAGTTGTCAAGCTTACCGGTTAAGTCCCAAATTTGCCCCTTAAACTTATTGTATTCAGGATGTGTTATCATCTCTGTAAAGTAATTAGAAATCTGCCAAACATTGGGAGCAATCGACATATTGTTATCATTTAGTACAACAATTAAATCAGATTTCAAAACACCAGAATTATTCATTGCTTCATATGCCATACCACCGGTCATTGCGCCATCACCAATAATCGCAATAACTTTTCTATTTGGTTCATTGTTAAGATCACGTGCGGCAGCCATACCAAGCGCTGCAGAAATAGAAGTGGTTGCGTGTCCTGCTCCAAAAGCATCGTATTCACTCTCACTTCTTTTTAGAAATCCACTGATCCCGTTCAGTCTTCTAATTTTTTTTAATGCTTCTTTTCTTCCGGTTAATATTTTATGCGGATATGCCTGATGACCTGTGTCCCAAACAACAAGATCATATGGAGTGTTAAAAACTTTATGAATTGCTACCGTGAGTTCAACAGTTCCTAAACCACCGCCAAAGTGTCCGCCAATTTCAGAAATTGTATCCACTAAATATTCGCGAATATCCTTACAAAGCCCTTTTAACTCAGTAACATCCATCTGCTTTATATCGGATGGATAATTTACTTTTGAGAGTACAGGATATTTTGATGCATCAGACATTAATCGTCTCCATTTTTTATCAGAGTTTAATCTTCTTCTA
Source organism: Ignavibacteriaceae bacterium (assembly GCA_044227615.1). Taxonomy (GTDB): domain Bacteria; phylum Bacteroidota; class Ignavibacteria; order Ignavibacteriales; family Ignavibacteriaceae; genus IGN3. The sequence goes on along the minus strand of JBGAWM010000015.1, from coordinate 6,549 downwards.
AATTATTAATTTTGTCAAGATCTTTTTTTAATGTAGTTACTTTTAGTTCAGCTTTCTCAAGCACAGATAAACACTCTTTGGATAATTTAACGCCTTCTTCAAAAAGCTGAATTGAATCTTCCAATCCAATATCACTATTTTCTAATGAGGTAGTAATTTCCTCAAGTCGCGCTAATTTTTCTTCAAAATTATCAATTGATTTTTTCTTACTCATTTTATTTCGATCTCTCCATCGTAAAACTTTATTGTTGCAGGCTCAGTAAAATTAAAATTATTCTTGCTAGATATAAATTTTGAATTTTGCTTGACTAGTGCAAATCCTTTTTTTAATGTCTTATCAATATCGTGTGCTTCAATGGATTTAGAAAGCAGCATAATCCTATTTGATACTGCAAGAATTCTTTTCTCAACTTCTTTAACGATTTTGTAAGAACTTAAATCAATCATCTGCGAGTACTTACGAATCTTTTCTAAAGGATACCTGAAAGCATAAGAAGAAATCTGATCTTCAATTTCAGATCGATAATTTTCTAAAGTTCTTTCAATTATATCACAACTTAATGAATAAGATTCTTTTATAAAATTCTTTAATTCTTCAATATCAGGAGTTGCTAGTTCCATCGCAACAGAAGGTGTTGGAGCTCTTAGATCAGCAACAAAATCTGCGATAGTAAAATCCACCTCGTGCCCAACGCCGCTTATAATTGGAATCTTAGATTTATATATTGCCCTTGCAACAATTTCTTCATTAAAAGCCCAAAGGTCTTCAATGGAGCCGCCGCCGCGTGCCAAGATTATAACATCAATATCCTTTAATAAATTCAATTTTCGGATATTTTCTACAATATTTTCCGCAGCACCAGCTCCCTGTACTTTAGTAGGAGCAACTAATAACTCTACCAAAGGAAATCTGCGCTCAGCAACCGAAATCATATCTTTAACAGCAGCACCATCTGCCGCCGTAACCAAACCTATTTTCTTTGGGAAAGTTGGAATCTCTTTTTTAAACTCCTGATCAAACAATCCCTCCTCAAATAATTTTTTCTTTAGTCGCTCGAATGCAGCCTGAAGTTCACCAACTCCGGCAGGTTTCATTGAGCGGACATCTATCTGATAACTGCCGCGCGGAGGATAAACCGTTATTCGACCTGTAACAATTATTTTCATTCCATCTTCGGGAGTGAAGAAAACGTAATTGTTTACTCCCTTCCACATTGTGCAATTAATTACTGCGCCTTCATCCTTAAGATTAAAGTACCAATGCCCCGAACCGTGTGCTTTGAAGTTAGAAATTTCCCCTTCAATACTAATCTTCTCAAAAGTTGATTCAAGAATAAACTTTATTGATTTGGTAATTTCACTTACAGAAAATATTTGATCTTGAATTTCACTCATTGAAGTTATTCTGTACTCTGTTCAATTTTATTTTTCTGTTTATCCATTTCATTGTAATCTAACTCAGAACCAAGTACACTATGCGGAATCAGATAAACTATAAACATTAATATCGATGCAAAGATAATCCATCTTTTAGGATTTGCAGATTTTTTTATGGCAGCTAATGCTATTATCCAACCGATAACTGCTATTAGTGTTTTGTTATCTGTAAGATCGATTCCGAATGGAATGCCAGTCCAGAATTCGCCAAAAGCATACTTCTGCATAATGGGACCAAAGATCATTCCACCAAGAATTAATAAACCAAAAGTCCAGTATACAAGCTTTTTATAGCTCGGTTCTTTGTTAAAAAATTCAAGTCCGGTTCTTGTTGAAAACAACATCGCCATGAACATCAAAAAAACGTGAGGTATAATGATAAAAATTGGAACATCACCTTTAAATCTTATGACAACAGGATGTCCATCATTCAAAGGAACAGTCTTACCATTTTTAGAAAGAGAAATTTTATAAATTAGTTTACCCGCAGATGGTTGATGAGGAAGTAAAGCAGTTAAATATCCGCTTTGATACATCAAAGTATCTTTTGTCCATTCATCAGAAGTTTTAAATCTTTTCCACTCAAGGATTCCAGTAATGTTTTCATCGTGAGTTGTAATTTTTATTTGATGATCATCTTTGCCGCCGTGACTTCTATCCAGAGCATACTTTATAGTTTTGCCGCTAAGATTTGTTTCACCGGAAAGCGGATAAGTTGGGCCTGTCATTCTTTGATATGCAGCAGTTAAGACCGTTAATACAAAAGCAATTATCCACAATAGAATTGATCTTTTCATCCGTGCTCTTAAGAATTATTGAAAATTTTTGTGGGGAAATTTACGAATAATTCCTGCTAAAATTTAACGCTTACACCAAACGTTGGCAGGATTGGAAACATATTATTCTGTGCTCTTCCCAGAGTTAAATCTTTAGTTATGTAGTAATCATAATTTATAACATTTTTTCTATTGTAAACATTAACTACGTCCAGGTAAAAAACCCAATCAAGATTCCAGAAATCTGCAAGAAAATTAAATCTTAAATCCAATCTATGGTAAGCAGGCTTGCGGGAATTGAATTTGTTATCTCCAAAATCCACATCGTAAACAACTTCGCCTTCACCATCCGGATCATTAAAACTAGTTCGAGTTGAGATTACAGGAGATTCCGGAATGCCATCACCATTTTTATCTGCCAAAATTATTCGTGGTCTAATTCCCACCGGCTCGCTGTACGGAAATCCTGAACCATACTGCCATCTCAATCCAACATTAAACCAATGATTGAAATCATAATTTAAAACAAAATTAAATGTATGTGTCTGATCAAAACGGAAAGGTAATTTTATTCCATCTTCAAATCTGTTTGCGTAAGCAAGTGCGTAAGAAATCCAACCGCTAAGCTTACTGTTGTTCATAACATTTCTTTTTGAAAGAAAAAATTCAAATCCGTAGGCTTCGCCAAAAGAATTATTAACAGGAATTTGTGTAAGCGAATCTCCCAGAATTGCAACAGGATTTGTCCAACTGCTTGCCAATCGTGGATCTCTGCCCGGAATAATTTCAGTTACATATGCTGTTCCATCAACTTTCTTTTGTACAATAAGATCAGTAAAATCTTTATAGTAAGATTCAAAACGCAAACTCCATTCATTAGTCAGCCAGCGTTCGATTCCAAGTACATAATGAATTGCTTTTTCTGCATCGAGCGGTTTTGTGTAAACATCAGCTAGATCAAAAAGAATATTTTGATCACGAAGTTTTTCATAACCCGGTGATTGATAATAAATTCCCCAAACTCCTCGCAGCGTTGTAATCTCATCAATTGCATAAGAAAAAGAAATTCTTGGTGCTACATAACCTTTACCAAGCAGATCATAATAATCTAAACGTAAACCCGGATTGATGAAAAGATTATCTGTTACTTTAAAATTATTCTGTGCATAAGCTCTGTAGCGATTATATTTTTTAATGTCTTTTAAATCACTTAGCGCAGCACGAAACTGTGGATTAGCAGCAAAGATTGCTTCAAGTGCTGGATCAAGTTCAAATTTAAAGTTCATTGTTGTTTCCATAAAATCAACACCGGCACCTGCTTCAAAGATATTTTCACCCCACAAGTAAGTAAACTTATCATCGATCGTTACCTTGCGGTAATCAAAATCACCATTGAATTTAAATCCTAACAAGTAAGGTTTTAATGTGTCCGGAATTGTTTCTTCAAAATCATCTCTATTTAATGATGGATCAAGTATTTGAGAATCAAAATCTGTTGTGCCGTTATTTTTATACCACGAAACAATAACTTTATTTAAATAATTTTTTGATGGAGCAAAATGCCAGGCAGCAGATACAATATCATTTCTTGTAATGTTGTAAACTCCAACGCTATCGGGTGTATTACGTTCTTCTCCGCTAACAACATCAACACCATCGCGAGAGATTATTCCATTTAACAAAAGCTTGTGACCATTAAACGGACCTAAAACTAACTTTGCTTGAAAATCATAAAAGTTTGGGAATGAAGTATTATCATCAACAAGTCCGGCACTTTTTACAAATGGTTCGATAACAAGATCGTAATACGTTCTTCTTGAATTAACTAACCAGCTTCCTTTAACATTAAATGGATTTTTACCTTCAAGAACAATGTTTGCATCAACAATAGATACATTAATATTTCCTCTCAAATATTTACTATCATCTCCTTCACGATTTGTAACATCAAGAACAGCGGAAAGTCTATCGCCGTACTTTGCAGGAAATCCACCGGACATTAAGTTAACATCTGATACTGCATCAGGATTAAACATACTAACTACGCCATAAAGTCTATATGGATTAAAAATCTCAACATCATCCATAATAATTAGATTTTGATCGGGGCCGCTGCCGCGTACAACAAGCTGAGATGAAAAATCATTTGGGGCTAGTACACCCGGTAATGATTGAAGAGTTCGCAAAACATCTTCTGCTGCACCGGGCAAAATTTTTGCGTTACGGGGATTTAAATCTATTAAACTTGTACGGGTATCATTTTGCTGCTGCACTTTCATTCCTGTCACTTGTACGGATTCTATTTCGATCACAGCTTCATTTAGAGTTACATTAAGTTCAGTAGCTTTATTTGGATAAATTATTACTTCAACAATTTTTGTCTGATGACCAATTGCACTAAATCTTACCTCATATTGACCTGCAGGAATTCCTATTATCTTGTAATTCCCATTTTCATCTGCACCAGCACCAAGATTAGTATTAATGATAAAAACATTTACAGATGGCAGAGCGCCATTTTTATCACTTACTTTTCCAGATAAACTACCTGTTTGGGCATATGGAGTGATATAAAGTATTATAATAATTGCGAACGCTAATAATTTCATAGTTCTTTGTTTTTCTTATTCAAACATAAGAAAGCGGAAAAACATTCCATTTGATTGAAATCAATGTGTTATAAATAAAGAGAGAAGAAGCGGGTGTAAAGTCCTAAATTTATCTCGTGGAAGTTTGAATTTGAATCTCCGGGTTTATAATTATATCTATATCTTGTGTAAAGTGTGAAAGTATCAAGCAAAGTAAACCATCCAACAGATACTTCAGGTGCAAAACCATTTTGCCCATTAAAATTTGTATAAGCAGTAATTCCGGGTGCGATGTATTCAATAAAATTAATAGGAAATATTTTTTTGTAACCTAAACGAGCAAAATTTCTATTTTCAGCTTCAAAAATATAAGTGTACTCAACTGCAAAATAACCCGCAGGATAATTACCTCTTTTAGATCTAAAGGAAACAATTGGAATTTCTTTTGTTAAACTGTAATAACTATCACCATCGGTAATAACGTATCCTGGCATTGGTAAAAGAAAAACCGATCCAGCAAATAAACACAATGTCCAGATGCTTGAGCCTTCCTTGATTATCGGTTCATAAGGTAAATCAAATTCAAATGATTCAGATTTCCTTTTAATACCCGATGAATCAATAGTTTCAATTACAAAGCTTACATTTTTATCCAAAAAATTTAATGAGGTTATATCAATCTTAGCAGAATGAGCTTCACTTAATCCGTTGGAAACCAGATACTCATATTTATTATCAATAATTACGTTACTTAAACAAACTTCGCTTGTATAAAAAGATAAAATAAAGATGTATGGTGGTTCCTGCTTTACATATGCATCGATTAAAAATACCTCTATACCAGTGGTATCTAATTCTGTTTCAAAGTCATCCTGTGCAAATAACGGAAGTGAGGCAGCTGTTAAAAGAATTAATATTAAAAGCAGTTTTTTCATTGATTTTAATTGTTTGTTTAAGATTGTTGTAAAGTTAGTAAAAGGATTTGATTTATTTAGGTTGATAATTGCTGCACAGCCGCACATCCAAAAGATTGATTTTGTAATAAATATTGATTGTTTTAATATTGCCTTCAACAAATCAGAGTTTTTCAAATGAAAAAGTTTTTAAAAATTGGAATACCAATACTCATCATCATTCTTGCCGTGGTCTTTTGGTGGAGATACTACTTTGTTTTTGGTGAAGGTGTAAAAGCCGGCAACCTAAACTTTGTTGTAAAGAAAGGTTATATATTTAAAACCTGGGAAGGCAGATTAATCCAGGAAGGATTTAAAACACCTTTACCTAATCAAATGCAAAGTAATGAATTTGAGTTTAGCATTTTGGATGATCAAGTTGCACAGGTTCTTGAAAGATACAGCGGCAAGTTTGTTGAGCTTCGTTACAAAGAATATTTAAATGCAATTCCCTGGCGAGGAAACAGCAATTTTGTTGTCACAGAAATTCTAAAAGTGGAAGACGCTGTTGAACATGAAACATTGCCTTATTAAAATCATAGAGCCTAAATATCAGTTGGGCTGCATATCAACCCAGAATTAAATTAGAGTTAAAAATGTTAAAAGAATCATTACTCCAAATTTTTGAAAGAGACCTTAATAAGCTGAAAGATGAAATCAGTTTCTATAAAGATGAAAAGTCTTTATGGATTGTTAAAAATGAGATAAGTAATTCCGCCGGCAATTTATGTTTGCACCTCGTAGGAAATCTTAATCATTTTATTGGGACAGTTTTGGGAAATACCGGATATGTTC
>JBGAWM010000159.1:0-1532 GCA_044227615.1 Ignavibacteriaceae bacterium | reverse complement strand
CTATCAGTGGTATTGATGACTATTTAGTACAACCAAATCAATTTAGATTATATAACGCTTATCCAAATCCCTTTAATCCAAAAACTACAATATCTTATTCAATTCCAAAATATGGTTTTGTTGATTTGGCTGTTTATAATTCGCTTGGTCAATTAGTTGAAACCTTAGTTTCCCAAAATCAATCTGAAGGTAAATATATAGTAGAGTTTAATGCAGAGAAAATTTCAAGTGGTATTTATTTCTATTCATTGCATTTTCAAGATTTGGTTGAAACAAAAAAAATATTATTATTAAAATAGCCAACACATAACCCGCGCCTCAACGCCGACCGCCTTTTTAGTTCGGCGGATTTATAATTATTGGCGTTTTGTTTTTGTTGAGCATTTTGTTTTAATCATTGGCATTTGTGCTTTACTCGGCTTCCTTGTTATGGGCGGCGGGTTAGGCGCAACGTCGTTAGGGCAGTATAAATCATTAAAATTGTTAATGCATAATATTTAAGGGTTAAAACAATGATCAAAATAATTCCTATTCTTCTTTCTTTTTTTATTATTGGATGTTGCCCCACTTACAATTATTCATCATTTAGTATCGAAGACGAATTCGTCGGAGTTTGGCACGTCAGTAATATTAAAGAAGCTACGCTTCGAATATATCCAAAGGAAAATCACATTTATTTACTGAAGTTTGAAAATGGGGTCTTTAGGTGGGAAGGCATTGGTTATCAGAACGAGAATAAAATTATTGCAATATTCAGATACAAGAATGTTAACCAACAAGGTTTTGTTACTTTCACATTAGAGCGCAACAATAAAATGAGCTATGTCTCAAGAAGTCAAGATGGTTCAATCAGAGCAAGCGGTTATTATCTTAAACATTAATTTGCCCTAACAAGCGCCTCAACGCCGACCGTCATTTTAGTTCGGCGATTTTATAATTTTTGGCGTTTGGTTTTTGTTTAAGATTTTGTTCAAAGTGTTCGTTCTAATTAATTAACTTGCCTTCGGTGCGTACTGAGAAAGTTACGCACCTACGGCTTAATCATCGGCAATTGTTTTTTACTCGGCTTCCCTGTTATGGGCGGCGGGTTAGGCGCAACGTCGTTAGGTGTATTATTTGATTAAGAAAAAAATACTATTTGTTATACTTATTTATCTTACTGCTTGTGGAGAATATGATGATAAAACCACTTTTCACCATTTACAAGGTGACTGGGTTGCCACAAATGGTGAATATACACTTTGCTTTTACGATTCAATTTGTAGTTATTCCTCTCTTGTAAATGGAGAATTCACAAAATTCTTTATTAGAAATGACACCTTAAACTGCTTTCCTATAAAAAGGGATAAACATAATTATAGTATAGTGCAATTTAAATTATTAAAGCTGAAGGATGATAGCTTAAGATTAACATTTCCATACTTAAGGGGAAAAGAAGACACTATTGATTTTGCAAAGACTAAAAATGTCCTTGGTACTGATGTTGTTATTGATTCGTTAAGACTTATAACAAGGGCTGGGTTAGGCAAATA
>JBGAWM010000158.1:0-1547 GCA_044227615.1 Ignavibacteriaceae bacterium | reverse complement strand
GTCAGTTCTTATTATCCAGCCATAATTAACGTCCCATTGACCTGATCCACAAACAATATACCCCCCATCAATAGTTTGCTGAACGGAATAACCAATGTCATAATCATTCTGATAATCATAAGTTCTTTCCCACTCGGTGTTTCCTAGTGAATCGGTTTTGAGCAGCCAGACATCTCCTATATAACCCGAAGTATGATTTCCGAATCGTCCAACCACAATATATCCACCATCAATAGTTTGAGTTGAATATTGGAATATATCCCCAAGATCTGTCCCGTAAGTTTTCGTCCATACAGTATCCCCGAGAGAATTAATCTTGAGTAACCAACCATCATAAACATTACTTGGGTAATGACTCGCAATTATATAACCTTTATCAGTTGTATTTTCAACGCTCCAGGCTATTTCATCGGCACCTGTCCCATAGCTTTTTGTCCAAATCTTATTTCCAATAAAATCTGTTTTAACCAGCCAAATATCGGGATGATTTGGCTGCATATTTATTCCACCAGCCAATAAATATCCGTCTGTAGTGATAGCTAAACTCCAGCATATATCATCATTCGATTCACCAAATGTTCTTGTCCAAAGACTATCACCGAATGAATCTGTTTTTATTAAATAATAGTCTAATCCTCCGGCACCAAATGAGTTTGTCGCCCCTCCAATGATAAATCCTCCATCGTCTGTTTGTTTTAGCGAGTAAGCATAATCATCACCTAATCCACCATACGTTTTATTCCATAGAACATTTCCATCTGCGTCAGTTTTAATTAGCCAGATATCAAATCCTCCGTTACCGTAAGAACCGGTATAGCCAGCACTGACTAATGTACCATCATTGGATTCGATTACTATTCTACCAAAGTCATCAGCACTGCTTAGTCCATAATTCTTCTTCCACAAAATGTCTTGTGAATTTATGTTCGGGTAAAATATTACAACGATTATAATAATTATTAATTTATTCATTTTATTATCCTCCTTTATGGCAAATTACGCTGAACACAAAATGTACTGTCCTCGGTGCCAACTCTCCACTTATTGTTAGAATACAAGACTGCAGTGCTATCTGTATAATATTCAGCAACTGGGCAATTGATTCCTTGGGGATGATAATCTGCCGGGCTGTAAAATGTATTATTCTTTATCCAGGCAGTAGTGGGTGATGTTAAGGCATCAGCCCAGTCTATTCGGAAAGTTGGTTTACTTGGGTCTAATGAGCCAATCTTACAGTTTTCGACCTTCGAGTAAAAATTTCCAACTCTTGGGTGATCATCTTGTGTTATACCTATTCCTTTGCCGCCAGCTACGGTGCTGTTTATTACCTGTACTAATGGCTTCTCTAATTTATATGGTGTATTATTAGGTGTATAATATATTGAATCCCACCCACCTTCTATGCCTGATTTTTTTGGCTTTATTGTATTTATATTGCAAGCAATAAATGTAGCCTGTCCGGTTTTCCATACTTCTATTGAGTCACCATAGTAAGGAACCCAGTATGAACTATCAGGATTCTTAAACATCTGAACTCCATCACCTTG
>JBGAWM010000157.1:0-1685 GCA_044227615.1 Ignavibacteriaceae bacterium | reverse complement strand
GAAATAGGGAAACATTATTTAAGAAAACAGCATCGTTCAACGGGAATTCCAATTCGTGATATTTTAAACACAGCAGTTCAATCACTTGGATTGAATGATGTTTCTGAATTTAAAATTGATGAAAGAGTTTTAGGTTTACCAAAAAATCTTGATACAGCTTTGGTTGAAATGAAGTTAACAGATTTTGTTGATGAGGTATCACGAGAAACTCCTGCCCCGGGCGGCGGATCGATTGCTGCATTAGCCGGAGCACTTGGTGCTGCATTATCTTCTATGGTTGCAAACCTAACCGCAAACAAACGCGGCAGCGATCCTGAAACAGATAAAATACTTAACGAAGCTGCGAATAAATGCCAGGAAATAAAAAATATTTTAGTAAAAGCTGTTGATGATGACACAAATGCTTTTAACGATTATATGACTGCGAGAAGATTGCCAAACAAAACTGCGGAAGAAAAGAAAGTCCGAGAAGAAGCAATGCAGAACGGATTGAAGCAGGCAGTTCGGGTTCCATTAAACACAGCTCAATTTAGTTATGAAGCTATTGAAATTGCACAGACAGTTGCAAAGTATGGAAATCCAAATTCCATAACAGACGTTGGTGTTGGTGCTCAAAGTGCTTACACAGGTGTTCTTGGTGGAATTTACAACGTGTTAATCAATCTTAAAGATATTAAAGATGAAAAGTTTAATTCTGAAATGAGAAATACTTGTGCAGAATTAAAAGATAAAGCACAGAAAAGACTTAAAGAAGTATTGCAGTTTGTGGAAGGGAAGTTGTAATTGTTAAATTTTATGGGAGTAAATCGATGAATGAATATAAAGAGTTTCTGTTAAAACAAAGAGAGGCTCAATCAAAATTTGATTACTTTTTTCTTGGATTGTGTCTTGCATTTTTAGCGATAACCTTTCAGACATATAAAAAAAGCACAGATATTTCTTATGATTATCTCATATTAATTACTTGGGTTTTAATGTTGTTAAGCATTTTTAGTGGTCTTTATAGACAAAGAAGAGTATACGTACTTATGGAGAAAGAAGCTGATAAGATAAAATATACTGACCAACTTGAATTAGACCTTGATTTAAAAGAATTTTTTAAAACGGCAATAGGCAAAGATCAAGAAAAATTAGTAATCTCAGGTAGAATTCAATTGTGGTCATCAGGTTTTTCTTTTTTAATATATTTGATATATCAGCTTACAAATATTTATCCTAGTTTACTTCCTTGGTTGAAATTGAATCCGAACTAATTAAAATTATATTTTCGATCACTCATACACCTCATAATAAACATTGTTATGATAAAACCTAACATTTTGTCCAAGTGCAAGAAACTGCGCAGTTTCTGGTTCTTTGTTCAGTAAAGCAAAATATTCATCAGAATTAAATTGTATTCGTTTTACGTTTTTCGTTTGGTGTTTCTGCAATTCACTATCAACCCAATAATTATCTTGCTGATAAACTGCTCTGCCAAAAACGTTTTTTACTTGTTGTGAAAGATTTTGTAAATTGCCTTTAGAATCTTTGTATGATAATCTTTCTTTACCTTGTTGAGTCTGGCTATAATTGGCTGCTGAGTTTAAACTCTGAAATTCTTCACTAACCTCAACACTGCCACGACCACTCTTATCTTTCATTCTATAGTAATCAGCTTCATTTTCTTTTTTCAATTCTGGTCTTGG
>JBGAWM010000156.1:0-1696 GCA_044227615.1 Ignavibacteriaceae bacterium | reverse complement strand
ATATACCCCCTGCTATCTCTTGGCCCGGGGACTGAATTATCATCCTTAAAACTACTCTGCATCCCGGGCATATAATCTGGAGATACTAAGGGAATAGTATTTGCCAAATTATAATCAATTGAGACAGTGTCTATAATTCCAAGCTGTTCAAATGAATTGCGCTTTACTATCACTGAATCTATAACCTTTGTAATTTTTAAAGAATCAGGAGTAACCTGCTTTGAGTAAGTAACCTGAAGAATGCAAATAGTATCCTCCGGATTATATGCTACAGGTGGATTGTTGTTTTGAAGCATTAAATAAAACTTTGCATTATAGTTAATGGTATCTAATTTATTGTTTTGCGCAGCATAATAATGCACGTCCTGATCATAATAAGGTCCTTCAGTTAACTGATCTACTGAATTAGCTACTGTGTCTATTCGTCTTACAAATGTTGAATTATTAAAATTATAAATTTCAGTTTTTGAAGGATCTTTCTGCTTTAATCCTGCATCATCCACACCAAGTGATGAACCTTCAGCTTCCCAAACAGAATATTTTGCATCTGTGTAATGTTGAATCCAGTTATAGACATTCCCTCCATCATCTGTTGATGCAAATGGCAGCACTCTAAAACCTGTTCCTAACCATTTTGTAATGGTGTACATGCGTCCAGGGGATGCAGGACTAATTCGAACTAAATCTATACCTGCGAGTTTCATGCTATCCACTGCAGTACTATTTGAAGTAACCCAATCCCACACAAGTCCGGTTTCCAAAGGAATACCAGGATACTCTTTTATCCAATCTTGAGCTTGTGAAAAATTAGTAAGTAAAAAAAGGACAAAGAACAAAGTTTTATAAATAGTTTTCATTTTGGTTTCCCCTAAATGAATTAATAATTTTTGTTAGTTATTATATGGCATAGCCATCACTTTGTGAAATTGAAACTGTAAGAACATTCATAAGGTCAACTCCTTTTTTTACCTCACCCTTAATCCCTCTCCTTGCAAAGGAGAGGGAATTGGAGGGTTTTTATTTAATCAATAACATTTTTTTCATTTCAGTGTAAACTGGAATTTTGCCTTCGCCGATTACTTCGATTCTGTATAAATATATTCCGCTTGCTAAACCTGGTGTGTTCGGAATGGACGGGAGTCCATTCCCTACGAATTCTACTTCATAATAGCCTGAATTTTGTTCTTTGTTTACTAATACAGAAACAAGTTCACCTTTTATATCATAGACCATTAGCTTTACATAAGCTCTATCTTTTAGTTGATAGCCTATTTTTGTGCTTGGGTTAAATGGATTTGGATAGTTTTGATAAAGTACATAGTCACTAATTGTCATTGGATAGTCATCAGCTGAAACTGATGTAATGTTAACTACAAGTTCATTAGATGGAAGAGATTCGTTTTCTTGGTTATCTACACAGGTTATCCTATAAACGTATCTTGAAACATTATGAGGATTTTGTTGAACATAAAATGTATCTGCTGATGAACTGATCAATTTTGTTGTATCAATTGTGAAATTTATAACAGTATCCCTATATACCTTATAATAAGAAATATCTGCTTCTGTATTTCTGTTCCATCTTACTGTTATATAATTTGAATCAACAACTGCTGAAAGATTTCTTGGAGCAAGGGGTGCCAAATCCTGGTAAGTGTAAGTTTCTCCAAAAGGTCCGCCGTACATTCCGATATCG
>JBGAWM010000155.1:0-1710 GCA_044227615.1 Ignavibacteriaceae bacterium | reverse complement strand
TACTTTTGTCCGAATCCCAATCCAAAAGAAAAACCATCAAACTTAATAACAGCCCCTGCAGATTGAGGCATCCAATCGTTTTTACGACTAGTACCTATATCAGCAATATATCCTTCTTCAATTTCCGAACTAAGTTGATATGAAAGACCTAAGGAGTAATTATTAAAATTTGAAATTGCAGCAGGATTCATAAATCCAAGATTAGAAATATCATTATCAATTGAATTGTTACCAGATGAGTTAAGTAAGTTAATACCAAAACCTTGCGGTGCGATAATCGCTTGTGTTTCATTAGTCTGTGGCAGAGTAATTGTTGAATAAACGAGTATTAAAACTAAAACTAACTTTTTCATTGAGCCCCTGAAAAAAAAATTTTATGAAAAATGTCATCACGATGGCATAGCCAGAAGTGATCTGAATTATATAAAATAGTTTAGATTGCTTCGTTCGTAAAGCCTCACTCGCAATGACGCTGCTTTTAACAGATTGCTTCGCCCCTACAAGTCGGGGCTCGCAATGACACTCCTGAGAATTATTTAATTATTTTCTTTTCTCTTAAAATTGTTTCAATTGTAATTGCACCAATTTCCTGAAGATCATATTTAACACGTGTGCTCGGTTTTTTGATCTTAATATATCTGCTGAGATCGATTGGAGTTCCGATAACAACAGCATCGCACTTTGTATTGTTGATTGTGCTTTCAAGATCTTTCAATTGAGCATCGCCATATCCCATTGCAGGAAGTAGTACACCGATGTTTGGATATTTTTCAAATGTTGCTGTGATAGATTTTACCGTATAAGGTCTTGGATCAACAAGTTCTTTTGCGCCAAGCTTTAATGCAGCAACTACGCCGGCACCGTATTTCATTTCACCATGTGTTAATGTTGGGCCATCTTCAACAACAAGAATGCGCTTTCCTCTTATCATTTCCGGATGTTCAACTGTTACAGGTGATGCAGCTTCAATTATTGTTGCATTAGGATTTACTTTTCTGATGTTATCTCTTACTATGTTTATTCCTGCATTGTCAGCAGAATCAATTTTATTAATCACTGCTGCGTCAGCTAATCTTAAAGAAGTGTTGCCGGGATAATATCTCATTTCATGTCCCGGTCTATGCGGATCAACAACTGTAAAAGTTACATCGGCTTTGTAGAATGAAAAATCATTATTACCACCATCCCATAAAATTACATCAGCTTCTTTTTCGGCTTCGCGTAAGATTGCTTCGTAATCAACACCGGCGTAAATAACTCCGCCTCTTGCAACGTGTGGTTCGTATTCTTCAATTTCTTCTATTGTACATTTGTGCTTTTTAAGATCAGCATAAGTTGCAAAGCGCTGTACTTTTTGTTTTACAAGATCGCCGTAAGGCATTGGATGACGAACTGCAACAACTTTTTTACTGGCAGCTGTTAAAACTTCAACTATTTTGCGTGATGTTTGAGATTTACCGCAGCCGGTTCTGACAGCTAATACTGCAATAACAGGTTTTGTACTTTTAACTTCAGTTTCAGCGGCGCCGAGTAAACGGAAAGAAACTCCGCAAGCATTTACAATTGAAGCTTTAGTCATAACATATTCAAATGGAACATCTGAGTATGAGAAAACTACTTCATCAACTTTTAATTTTTTAATAAGGGTTTCTAATTCTTTTTCTTCGTAGATCTTTATTCCATTTGGATAAAGTGTGCCGGCAAGTTGTT
>JBGAWM010000154.1:0-1763 GCA_044227615.1 Ignavibacteriaceae bacterium | reverse complement strand
AACTTTAAAGTAAGTTCCTGTGCACGATTTTCACCGAAATCAGTCAGCCCGCAATTTTTTGCTTCAACAATTGAATCAACGCCAAAATATTTAGAAACTGCAATAAGTTTTACTTCATCAGTATTTCGTCGTGATCTATTACAAGTTTCTTCTATTTTTTGCCTTAAAACGGCAAGATTTTCTGCAATCATTTTAAAAATTAGGGTGTGAATTTATCCTGATAAATCATAAAAAACAAAGAATTTAATTAGCTGTCACCGCCTGCACCGATCTATCGGGAGTCGTATCGTGACAAAACACAATTAAAGTCACGGAATCATCCGTGACTTCCACAAAAAAACAAAGAATTTACAAGGATTTTTAATAATCATTTATTTTATCCATACAAATATAACCCTAAACTAAGTGAAGTGCTTAGAAATAATTGAGAGCGAATTTTTAGGCAGGATAATGCCCGGATATCAAATCTGCTCAGGAGACTTAGAATTATAATTCTTGATCACTACTTCAAAATTCAGAATTCCATACTCAAAATCCGATATTAAGATCAAAATTTTTTTGACGTTCTTTTTCATATCAACTTACCTGTTAAAAGAAACTTCTAAATATATTTTTGTAATTTTGTTTGTTATTATTCACTATTTATTGGAGAAACAATGAGTTACGAATTATTAGATAAAATTAAAGCTAATGCTAAATCAAAAAACAAAACTATTATCCTTCCGGAATCTCACGATGATCGTGTTCTTAAAGCCGCAGAAATTTTAACGAAAGAAAAAATCTGTAAAGTAATTACGCTTGGCAATCCTGCTAAAGTAAATGAAGATGCAAAAAAACTTGGAGTTGATTTAACCGGCGTTGAGATTATAGATCATCTTACTCATCCGAAGTATAATGAGTTTGCAAATATTTATTACGAGTTAAGAAAGAAAAAAGGGATGACTCCTGAGCAGGCAAGCGAAGTAATGAAACGCGATTTGTTTTTTGCCGCAATGATGCTGCGAGAAGGATTGGTTGATGGAAGTGTTGCAGGTTCATTTGCATCGACTGCTGATGTAATGAAAGCAGGAATACAAATTGTTGGAATGCCGCAGGGAATTTCAATCGTTTCAAGCTTCTTTTTAATGTTGTTTAAAGATAGAGCTTTTAGTTTTGCTGATTGTGCTGTTGTTCCAAATCCTGATGCAGAACAGCTTGCAGATATTGCAATATCAACGGCAGATAATCATAAAAAATTAACTGGCGAGGAGCCTCTTGTTGCAATGTTATCTTTTTCAACAAAAGGCAGCGCAACACACGAACTCGCGGATAAAGTTATCAAAGCAACAGAAATTTTAAAAACAAAAAGACCTGATCTTAGTGTTGATGGTGAACTTCAGTTTGATGCAGCAATTGTTGAATCAATCGGAAAGAAGAAAGCACCGGAAAGTAAAGTTGCCGGATTAGCAAATGTTTTAGCTTTTCCTGATTTGAATGCCGGAAATATTGGTTACAAAATTGCTCAGCGCTGGGGCGGAGCTGAAGCAGTTGGTCCAATGGTTCAGGGATTGAAAAAACCATTTTTTGATTTAAGTCGTGGCTGCAGTGTTGATGATATTGTAAACACAGCATCAATAAACATTTTGATGGGATAGGAAGCCTCCCCCACCCCCCTAAAGAGTGGACTTAATGAATTTTTTTTAGCGCGGGTTTCCCAACCTGCGCTTTTATTATACGGAAGTAAATTTCTCATTTATTCAAAACTTTATTTATAAATAATAAAT
>JBGAWM010000153.1:0-2093 GCA_044227615.1 Ignavibacteriaceae bacterium | reverse complement strand
ATGGATTCCATTTTAAGAAAATATCAAATGGAGTTTGTTAAATGAATAAATTCTTTTCAACTAAGACATGAAACCAGTTAATTGAGTTTGCTTCAATCACAGATCAAAGATTAATCCTTTTTTCATCCCTTTGCCTGATTTATCCAGCAGCGATTTCTGAGTATGTTTTTCTCTATGAATAAATCTTTAAAACAAATTAATCCTTAAGGAGTTAGTACTTGATGAAAAAAATTAAAAACTATTTTAGTCTGTGGCTCATACCACTTTTGCTTGTAATGATAATTGCTGGCTGTGATGATAGACTTGGAATTGTTTATCCACCAAACAGTGATTCACCTACCGTTGTTTCTACGATAGTGGTGAATGGCGCAACAAATGTGCCTTTGAACCAGGTTCTTTCAGCAAATTTTAGCCGGGTAATGAATTCTGCAACATTAACCACTTCAACCTTTACCTTAATGCAAGGGACAAACCTTGTTCAAGGTACCGTTAGGTATGCAGGAAGCACGGCAGTATTTTCACCTACAGGCAATCTAACTGCAAATACACTTTTTACTGCAACAATTAATACCGGGGCAAAGGATCCTGATGGTTATGCGTTGGCAAATAATTATGTTTGGACTTTTACTACAGGTTCTACCATCATGAATCATACTGTAGCGCTATCATCAAATCCTTCTACCGGCGGTACAACAAGTGGTAGTGGATCATTTAGTTCAGGTTCGTTAGTAACGGTAACCGCAACACCAGATTCCGGATACATATTTACTAACTGGTCGGAAAGCGGAACTGTAGTTTCAACAAATCAAAACTATCAATTTAATATAACCGGAAATAGAACATTGGTTGCAAACTTTATTGTTGGTACATCTTACACAGTGGGTCTATCTTCCAATCCACTATTAGGCGGAGTAACAACAGGAGCCGGTGCATTTAATTCAGGCTCATCAGTAACCATAACTGCTGCACCAAATTCTGGATTTACATTTACAAACTGGACTGAGAACGGAATTGAAATCTCTACAGATCTAAGTTATCAATTTACTATAACTGCAAACAGAATTTTAGTTGCAAACTTTGCATCTGGCGGTATATTAGTAGAACTTGGAGAAGCCAGTACTTTTGGCGGTTTCGGTGGAAGTGCCGGATTGACTAATCAAGGAATCTTTACAGTGGTTAATGGTAATATCGGAACAACGGCTGCTTCTACCTTAGTTACCGGTTTCCATGATACAGGCGGAAATGTTTTTACAGAAACTACCTTAAATATCGGAAGTGTTAATGGAGTAATTTATTCTGCACCTCCGGCTCCCGGAACTGCAGAAAAATTTGCCATTGCTCAACAGGCATTGCTTGATGCTACAACAGCATATAATTTTCTAGCTGGACTTCCTGGTGGAGCAGACCCTGGCGCAGGAGAATTAGGCGGATTAGTTTTAGCTCCCGGTACTTATACCTCTGCATCCGGAACATTTGGTATAACTTCAGGTGATTTAACCCTCGATGCTCAGAATAATCCAAACGCAATATGGATATTTCAGATAGCACAAACACTTACAGTAGGCTTAGCAGGACAGCCACGAAGCATTATTCTTGTTAACGGGGCAAATGCCAATAATGTTTACTGGCAGGTTGGAAGCGCTGCTACAATTAATGGTGCTGGTGGTGGTACTATGGTCGGAACTATAATCGCTTACTCAGGTGTGTCGTTTTCAACCGCTGGTGTAGTTACATTAACTACTCTTAACGGCAGAGCAATAAGTCTTAATGCCTCGGTTACAATGGTTAATACCATTGTTAATGTACCTTAGTGATATCAGGAATTCTAAAATCATAATGATTGATGTGAGAAGATTATTTCTCCTCACATCAAACCTTCAAAAAGATGGTAGTAAAAAATCTGCCGCATATGAAGAACTAACAGAAAATAATTTTAACAGTGCTGTATCAAACAGTACTAGAGTATTTAAAAATATAAAGGCAACCTGAAATGAAAATTTTCTTTATTACGCTAACACTTATGCTATTTATTGGTGTCAGTGTATCACAATCACAAACAGTAACAAATAGCTGGGCACTTGGTTTTGGTCTAA
>JBGAWM010000152.1:0-2563 GCA_044227615.1 Ignavibacteriaceae bacterium | reverse complement strand
GTACTGATAAAATCCCAAGAGAGATTAAGATTAGAATTATTGATAATGATAATTTATTAAATTCCTTAAGAGGTGACTCTTTATCACCATCAAAATTATATTTTATACGGTTAAAAGACTTTGAAGCCTCCAAACAAAAGAACATCAGAGATAGTATGGTAGCAAAAGGTTTCCAAATTTTATTCGATGATGGTTATTATGTTTTATCAAGTAATCAAAGGTTGTACAATGATAATCCTTAACATCTTAATATGAACACCACAGAACTTATCCGCAAAAAGAGAAACAAAGAAAATCTTACTGTAGAAGAAATTTTATTTCTTATTAATAGCTACACAAAGAATAAAATTCCCGATTACCAATTTTCTGCTTTTTTGATGGCAGTTTATTTTAATGGGATGAGCAAAGAAGAAACTTCTGCACTTACTGAAGCAATGCTTTACAGCGGAAGGGTTTTAAATCTCAAGTCAATTCCGGGAGTTAAAATTGATAAACATTCAACTGGCGGCGTAGGTGATAAAACATCCTTAATAATAGCACCAATTGCTGCCGCGGCTGGAATTAAAGTTCCAATGATTTCTGGAAGGGGATTAGGACATTCCGGTGGAACGCTTGATAAGCTTGAATCAATCCCGGGTTTTAGAACTAATCTTTCATTGCTGGAATATAAAAATGTTCTTAAAAAAGTCGGAGCTGTTTTAATCGGACAAACAAAAGAAATTGCTCCTGCCGATAAACTTATTTATGCTTTGCGTGATGTTACTGCTACGGTTGAATCAATTCCATTAATTACCGGAAGTATAATGAGTAAAAAGCTTGCAGAGGGAATTGATGGACTTGTGCTTGATGTTAAAACTGGCAATGGTGCTTTTATGCAAAAGACAGATGATGCAATTGCTCTCGCAGATTCTCTTATCCAAACAGCAAAGGCTTTTGATAAAAATGTTATTGGATTTGTTACGGATATGAATCAGCCGCTTGGTAATTATATTGGCAACTGGCTGGAAGTTTATGAATCGATACAAGTTTTACGTGATGGAAAGAAAAATGATTTAACGGAACTATCATTAATACTTGCCGGTGCTATGATTTATCTTGGCAAAAAATCAAAATCAATTGATGAAGGAATTGAAGTGGCGATAAGGATTTTAAAATCCGGGAAAGCATTTGATAAATTTGTTGAAATTGTTAAAGCACAAAACGGTAGGACCGAGTTTATCCTACATCCGGAAAAATATCCTAAATCAAAACTTAGAGATGTAATTAAATCAACTTCTACAGGATATTTATCTGAAGTGAACACTTACGAACTCGGAATGGCAGCAATTGATCTTGGTGCAGGAAGAAAGACTAAGGATGACAAAGTTGATCCTAAAGCCGGAATAATTTTTAATTACAAAATTGGTGATACTATTAATAAAGGTGTTGTTCTTGCTGAATTGTTTTCGAATTCTAAATCTGGAATTGATAATGCGAAGAAAAGAATAATTGGAACAATAAAAATTTCTAAATCAAAACCACAAAAGCCAAAACTAATTAAGACTATTATTAGTTAAGGTTGTTTTAAGTGGTGGTTATCTTAGCGTTGGATTCCACTGTACTTTTTAAACGCAACGCTTAATTGCAACTTAATACAAGCTGTTCGGCTTTTAATTATCTGGAAAACCTAAGATTATTTTTATGAAAAAAACAATTACAATTTTCGGAAGTGCTATTCCAATCCAGGATGATGCACAATATAAATTTGCTTATCACCTTGGCGCTTCTTTGGCAAAAAATGGGTTTAACATTTGCACCGGCGGATATAGCGGAATAATGTATGCCGCTTCTAAAGGCGCTTATGATAACGGAGGGTTTGTTTACGGTGTAACAATTGAATCGTGGGATAAAGACCCTAATCCTTACATAACAGTTGAAGTACGAGAACAGAAACTATTTGAAAGAATTACAAAACTTCTTGAGCTTGGAGATGCGTATGTAATTCTGCAAGGTGGAACGGGGACTCTGCTGGAGTTTGCTGCGGTTTGGGAATTTGCAAATAAAAATCTTCAGCAGCCTAAACCTATAATTTGTCATTCTGATATGTGGAAAGAAATTGTTGATGTGATGAACAAACAAATGATTCTTGAAAACAGAAGAACTGACTTAGTAAAATGTGCTGATAATGTGAATGAGATACTAGATTATTTGAAAACGTCACTATAAAATATGGCATTTATTTTGTGTTTTAAGTAACAATGTTAGAAGTGCCCAACCATTTTATTACTTTCTAATAAAATGCGGCATTTCATCTGGAATATTGAAAGATATTTCGATCAATCCTCCAAAAATATTTTCATTGAACCAGGGAGCTTGGTAAATGATTTTCTTCTTTCCATTTTTTTCTATCGTATAAACATTTGTACTTCCATCCGCTAACATCTCTTTTAATTTTGTTAAAGCCGGTTCGGGATGACAGCCGAATAGATTACTGCCTATTAAATTTTTTCCGCCATCGTTTTTAAATACTTGTTCTGATTTCTCATTCATATAAACAATTATTCCTTGCTTATCACAAATAGTT
>JBGAWM010000151.1:0-2611 GCA_044227615.1 Ignavibacteriaceae bacterium | reverse complement strand
CGATATTTGGGTAATACTCATAGCTGCTGGTAAATAAAGGTCCGCCGGCTACAATCTTTGCATTCAATCCATTACATTTTTTTATTACATCATCGGCTGACTCACTTTGAATTGACATCGCACTGATAAAAACTAAATCTGCCCAAAGAATATCATCGTCCATCAATTGGTTAGCATTCATATCTATTAGTTTTTTATTCCAATCTTTGGGCAGCATTGAAGCAACTGTTAAAAGTCCTAAAGGCGGAAAACTTGCTTTTTTAGAAACAAACTTTAATGCGTGTTTAAAACTCCAGAATGTATCTGGATACTTGGGGTAAACCATGAGTATATTCATTTTACAATCCTTGTACTAAATAAAAGTATTTAAACAGTTCTGATATTTTTATGCGATATTAGTATCAGATATTAGCTTCTAATATCCTATCGATCATTAGATTGAAAAATGGACTAGATCTTTTTTATGAAAGATTTTTTTACCGAAATGCTTTTGATAATTTATTTCATCACGGTTATTATTTGTTTTTCTTGCCGTTATCCAGTTTATCCATTTTATTATTGTTCTCGTTAGATTCCTCATCATGCTCTTGCTGTTTAACCCAGTTGCTGTGTTCAGGATGATCTTTAATTACATAATATTTAGATTCCCGGCTATCGCGGATGAATTGCTGATCGTGACGATCTTTATATGAAAAATATTTTTCTTTATAATATTTATGATTTCGCCATGGTTCACTTTCATTAATAACAACTTTATAACCTTTATAGAAATCAAAGTTTATATAACGTGAGGGTACATTTGAGCTGTATCTCCAGCGGCCATTATTATAATAGTAATAACGATGCTGAGGAACGCTGTAGTAGGTTTCAATATCCGGCAAATAATAATATTCTACATGATCATAACCTGTTGGACCCCAGATCGGTTGTTTATCTACATTGAAATTCAGATTTATCTGTGCATTCAGAGTACTTGCAGCGCCAAATAAAAATAAGGCTATGATTATTACAAATAAGTATCGCATAATGTTTTTCCTTTGTTAATTCAGTTATTTTTTTTTAATCGAATCATATTCCATAATCAGCTAATTATTAACCATCGAGATACTTTTAGCAACTGTTTTAATTGTATCCGTCGTGTAAGAATAATTAGCAATTTCCAGTCGGGTATGCAGAGCAAGCTTTTCCATAATATTATGAATATGACTCTTGACTGTGTAAGTGGATATATGAATTTTCTGACCAATCTCTTTATTACTCATACCTTCACTTAACAGCGATATTACTTCTTTTTCCCGCTTTGTCATACGAACTGATTCCTGAAGTTTTGTTTTACCTTCCCTCACCGCGTGATCAACAATTTGAGAAAAAAGAGAATCAACTAATGTTGGGGGAAGAACTGTAGCTCCATCAGAAACAGTGCGTATAGTAATTAGAAAATCATTAAGGGATGCGTCTTTTAAGATAAATCCATTTGCACCCGCTTTTACAAATTGCAAAATATCAGCCTGCACAGGTGCAAGATCCATAACTATTATTTTTGCCATAGGAAAATCTTTCTTAACTATTTCTACTACATGCAAACTATTCTGGCTTCGCAATCCAAGATCGAGTAGAACAACGTTTGGTTTTAGTTGGCTGATTTTGATAAGACTATTTTTTGCATCACCTGATGCTGCTATAATTACAATATCCTTATGATGTCTTAGAATGGCATTTATTCCATCTCGAAGAAGACGGTTATCTTCAATTAGTAGTAATCTTATTTTTTTCATCGCATTATCTTTTGGAATTACAAAATCAATTCATAGGTATATTAGATCTGTTCATTTTGCTAATATCAAACTGCAAATAATTTGGCTGCAAAAGCAATCGCTCAAAGGGATGAAAAAGGAACTACATCTTTTCGGTGTGAGAAGATAGAGGTTATTAAGTGATTAAAGTAATTTAAACCCCTCTTATTTGAGCTAATTCGAATTCAATGGTTCCATATCCTAAAACGTCTCTAAGCAAGCCCATCATCCCACCGCCCTCAATAATAATTTTTGCTTTTATTAAACCAAGACCTTCTGCATACCACTCGGTAACTCTATTTTTAACATCATCGCCTGATTCAATAATGGTTTCTATTTTTATTGCTTCCAGTCTTCCAGCTTTGGTCATAATAAATTCCTTATTAAAAGATTCACCGCTAACCTTTACTTTATTCATTTCGCCGTCTGAATATTCTTCACCTTCCCATTTCCATTCTGCGCCAGGAACTAAAGGAAGTGGAAATCTTAGGAGTGGCTTGTTGTATGTTACCGTTGCTTCTTTTTTTATAAATAAAAATATTTTCAAATACTGATATGTCTCTATAGAATATATGCCGTCTTCTTTTATAATCAGTGTTTGCTTGTACTTAAAATCATCTCCTTCGCTAAGACTGATCGTGAACTCACCATCCTGAAAATATATTGTGCTGCTTTCTCCAAACGATGATTCATATATCAATGTTTTTCCATTATTAATTGGAAAGTATGCGTTTGAGTTTTTAATAGTTTTATTTTTTTCTGATGGATTAACACTATTGGTCGATAATAGTAAAAGCAGAATGAGGATATTAAGGAGT
>JBGAWM010000150.1:0-2856 GCA_044227615.1 Ignavibacteriaceae bacterium | reverse complement strand
ATTTATTATTTATAAATAAAGTTTTGAATAAATGAGAAATTTACTTCCGTATAATAAAAGCGCAGGTTGGGAAACCCACGCTAAAAAAAATTCATTAAGTCCCCTCTTTAGGAGTCCGCGGCGGCGGATTGGGGGAGGCTTCCTATCCCATCAAAATATTTATTGATGCCGTGTTTACAATATCATCAACACTGCAGCCACGGCTTAAATCGAAGAATGGTTTTTTCAATCCCTGAACCATTGGACCAACAGCTTCAGCTCCGCCCCAACGCTGAGCAATCTTATAACCGATGTTTCCAGCATTCAAATCTGGGAAAGCTAAGACATTTGCTTTGCCTGCAACTTTACTTTCAGGTGCTTTTTTCTTTCCGATTGATTCCACAATTGCAGCATCAAACTGTAACTCTCCATCGACATTTAGATCAGGTCTTTTTGTTTTTACAATTTCAGTTGCTTTGATAACTTTATCAGCAAGCTCGTGTGTTGCGCTGCCTTTTGTTGAGAAAGATAGCATTGCAACAAGCGGTTCTTCTCCAGTTAATTTTTTATGGTTATCTGCAGTTGATATTGCAATATCTGCAAGCTGTTCAGCATCAGGATTTGGAACTACAGCACAATCTGCAAAACTGAAAGCTCTATCTTTAAACAACATTAAAAAGAAACTTGATACGATTGAAATTCCCTGCGGCATTCCAACTATTTGTATCCCTGCTTTCATAACATCAGCAGTTGAAGCAAATGAACCGGCAACACTTCCATCAACAAATCCTTCGCGAAGCATAATCGCAGCAAAGAAAAGATCGCGTTTCATTACTTCACTTGCCTGTTCGGGAGTCATTCCTTTTTTCTTTCTTAACTCATAATAGATATTCGCAAACTCATCAAACTTTGGATGAGTTAAGTGATCGATTATTTCGACTCCACTTAAATCCACACCAAGTTTTTTTGCATCTTCATTAACTTTAGCTGGACTGCCAAGTGTAATAACTTTACAGATTTTTTCTTTTGTTAAAATTTCTGCTGCTTTAAGAACACGATCATCGTGGGATTCCGGAAGGATGATCGTTTTGTTTTTTGATTTAGCTTTTGCTTTAATTTGATCTAATAATTCGTAACCCATAATATCTCCGAATAAATAATTTGTAAATAATTCTGGTTCAAAATTACTAAAATATTTTTTAGGAAGATTAATTTATGTTACAGCCTTATGGTTAGTTATTACTGTTTGCCAACTCTTAATGGTTGGCAAATTTTATTTTTCTTGACATTATGATTTTTTTGAATTACGTTTCTACTGAAAGTAGAATTAATCTTACACCTTGAGAGAAGATTCTCTTACAGGAAGTTGATTTTGCTGAATCCTCACTGAACCAATCCCCCAAGGCGATATATAAAAACTTGCTGCAAGATTTTTTGTTCGCCATTAAATAGTAATAGTATTCTCTACTTTAATAATTGCAATTGAGCTTAAGATTATCTTTTGATCAATTGGGAATTCCATTTTAAAGTATACTTTCACTGCTGATCATCAGATAATCAATCATTAACTAATGAAGAAATATTTATTACTTACACAGAGAGGCAATCTAATAGATGAGGCATTATTAAACTTTAATAACTTCTCTGCCATTGTTTTACTGTAGTGTCAAATGTAAAAGTTCAAAAATAAAAAATTGATTCTCTAAAACATTAGAGAATGGCTTAAACAAATTATAAGGAGGCTTCACAATGAAAACAATTCAAGGTTTGCTTGTTCTTTTTACCTTTCTATTTCTTGCTTTGCTTGGATGCTCTGATCAGTTACAGTCACCTGTAGCTCCGGCAGAACAAAGTTCATTAGATAAAGTTACAATTACTGAATTCACCTTCACAAATTCGCCTGAGCCCTTTACTGAAAATCCTTACAATTACATGAAGATTGTTGGTAGAACTTTGCATATGAAAGATTATCCCGTAACAGATATTGTTATTGCAACAGATCCACGTGTGAATGGGCGAATGGAACACATACTTAGCCTTAAACTGGACATTGTTACTGGGGAAGGTCCTTGTCACGGGTCCTTTAAGCTATATCCAGATCCTGACGTTACCAATGGAGGATATTGGGAAGGTACTTATCAAGGTTATCGCTTTAAAACTAATGACCCATATATTTTTGTGTTACCTCTAAAGTTAGTGGCACATGGAAGAGGTGGAACAATTGATGGAATGAAAGGATTTATGGATGCTAATTTAAATGTTTATACAAATCCGGATTATTATCCATTACCAATTTACTGGACTGGCGAGGGTACAGGAGTACTCAAAGAGCATTGAATCCTGATATAGAATAATTACTGCAATTCTATTCAAGTTCGAAGTTGACTAAAAGCCCGGACAGAGATGTTCGGGCTTTGTTGCTAAAATATTTCCTGTTACTTCAATCTGCCAAAATTTCTAAGCACTTCACTTAGTTTAGGGTTATATTTGTATGGATAAATTACAAGATTATTAAAAATCCTTGTAAATTCTTTGTTTTTTTTTGTGGAAGTCACGGACGATTCCGTGACTTTAATTGTGTTTTGTCACGATACAACTCCCGATAAATCGGGGCAGGCGGTGACAGCTAATTAAATTCTTTGTTTTTTAAGATTTATCAGGATAAATTCACACCCTAATTTTTAAAATGATTGCAGAAAATCTTGCCGTTTTAAGGCAAAAAATCGAAGAAACTTGTAATCGATCACAACGAAATACTGATGAAGTAAAACTTATTGCAGTTTCTAAATATTTTGGCGTGGATTCAATTGTTGAAGCAAAAAATTGCGGGCTGACTGATTTCGGTGAAAATCGTGCACAGGAACTTACTTTAAAGTT
>JBGAWM010000014.1:0-62574 GCA_044227615.1 Ignavibacteriaceae bacterium | reverse complement strand
ATCTATTTCAATTACTTTATCAATATGCTCTAACCCTTCAACAGATTTATGTGGAAGTGGAACGAGTTTGGAAGAATAAATTTTCTTCATTAAAATCTTTACAAGCGTTTCGTTTATCAGTGTTGATTTACCGGAACCGCTGACTCCAGTGATAACTGTAAAAGTTCCAAGAGGAATTTCCAAATCAACATTTTTTAAATTGTTACCACTTGCACCTTTTAAGATTAATGACTTGCCAATTCCATCTCTATGTTTTTCAGGAATTTCAATTCGCTTTTTATCATTTAAGTAAGAAAGAGTTAAAGATTCAAATCCATTTTTAGAATTAAGTAATTCCGAGGTTAGACCTGCAGTACAAACTTCTCCTCCATGAATGCCAGCAGCGGGACCAAGATCGATAATGTAATCTGAACTTTCAATTGTTTCTCTATCGTGCTCAACTACGATTACCGTGTTCCCAAGATCGCGTAGATTTTTTAATGAGTTAATAAGTTTGATATTATCGCTCTGGTGTAAACCGATTGATGGTTCATCCAGGACATACAGAACGCCTGCAAGCTGAGAACCGATTTGTGTTGCTAATCTAATTCGCTGTGTTTCTCCACCGGATAATGTTCTTGCCGATCTATCAAGTGTTAAATAATCCAATCCAACGTTAAGAAGAAAACTTAGTCTTTCATTTATTTCTTTTAAAATTGGCTTGGCAATTATTGCTTCTTTGCCTTTTAATTTTAGATCTCCAAAGAATTCTACTGCACGATTTATAGAAAGCTTTGTCACTTCACTAATATTTTTATTCTGAAACTTTACAGATAAAGATTCTTTCTTTAGTCTTCCACCACCGCAAGTTTGGCAAGTTGCAGTATTCATGTAAGCTTCAACCCATTCGCGTATATGATTTGAAGTTGTTGTTGAATAAAAATTCTTCAGATAGCTCATTAGTCCTGAAAACCTGTGAAGATAAGTAACAGGTTTACCTTTACCATAATTATATGTAAAAGAAATTTTTTCAGAACTACCATTGAGCAATAAATCTTTCTGTTCATCGTTTAAATCTTTAAGCGGCGTATCAAAATCAAAACCAAACTTTTGTCCAACAGCTTCTAATTGATTGAAGAACCAAATTGACCTTGGTTTACCGAGAGCAGCTATCCCCTCTTCATTAATTGATTTATCCCAATCTGGAATAATTAAATCGATATCAAGCTGTTTAATTTCTCCAAGACCTTCACAATCACTACAGGAACCATAAGGCGAGTTGAATGAAAAAGAATTTGGTGCAAGTTCACGATAAGAAATTCCACAATCTAAACATGCAAGATGGCGACTGTAAATTTTATCATTTCCATCTTCATCAATAATTACAATCCCGTTTCCGTAATTAAGTGCAACATCAACAGATTCAGTTAATCTTCCGCGTGATCTTTCACTTGCATTAACTTTATCAATGGCGATTTCTATGTTGTGAATTTTATAACGATCAACATGAAATCCTTTTTCGATTTCAAAATATTCACCATCAACTCTAACTTTTAAAAATCCATCCGAAATAATTTCTTCAAAAAGTTCACGGTAATGTCCTTTTCTTCCGCGAATAACAGGAGCGAGTATAGAAACTTTTTTGCCGGATTGATTTTGAATAATCGTATCAATTATTTGTGCAGAGGTTTGTTTAGTTACCGGTTTGCCGCAGTTATAGCAATGTGGAATTCCAATTCGCGCATACAACAATCTTAAGTAATCATAAATTTCTGTCACGGTTCCAACAGTAGAGCGCGGATTTCCGGAAGTAGATTTTTGTTCGATTGAAATTGCAGGGCTTAAACCTTCAATCAAATCTACTTCTGGTTTTTCAAGCATATCCAAAAACTGGCGGGCATATGCGGATAAAGATTCGATATATCTTCGCTGACCTTCTGCGTAAATTGTATCGAAAGCGAGCGAAGATTTTCCTGAGCCGGATAAACCTGTAATTACAGTGAAAGAATCGCGGGGAATTTCTACATCAATATTTTTTAAGTTGTGCTCGCGTGCACCTTTAACAATTATAGTTTCTTTTTCCAATACAGTATATTTTTCAAAATGATAGAATTAAAAATTTCAAACAGTTATTTTAGGAATAGTGATACTGATAAACAAATATTTTTAGTATAGATTATTCAATCTCACATTCATGTTACCTGAACAAATAAAAACAATAAAAAATTTCAATCAGAATTCATTCAAAGAAAAAGGATCGGAATTTATAGCAATAGTTAATTCTGTTGATAATGAGGAAACTGCACTAAATCAACTTACTGAAATAAGAAAAAAATATTTTGATGCTACTCATCACTGTTATGCTTACAAACTTAAGAGCGGCGAGGAAAAATACTCGGATGATGGGGAACCTAAGGGAACAGCCGGAATGCGAATACTGAATGCCATAGAGCATTTTGATTTGAGAGACGTTTTAGTAATCGTGGTGCGTTATTTTGGCGGAACCAAGCTTGGGGTCGGACCGCTGGGGAAAGCTTATTACAACTCATCTATTGACGTTTTGAATACATCTGAAATCATAACTCAAACTCTTTATCAAAGTTTATTAATTGAAACTGATTTTAATTTTATTAGTCACGTGCATCGTGTCATTACTCATCATTCTGCAATCATTGCTGATTCAGAATATTCCATCATTGCAAAGTTTAATTGTTTTATAAAGCCAAATGATTTTGATAAGATAAATATTGAATTAACAAATCTTACTAACGGACAAATTTTGATTAAAGCTAAGCCGGATTACAAATATTTTTAATAAAAAAATGTAATCAGCACTTGATATAACTATTTTTATTATCGATATTTGTCATAGACAATAATTCATCTTTAACTAAATGGGTACATTTATGGAATTAACAAATAACGCAGAACAATTGGCAAACTTAACTTTTAGTTTGCTGGCTAACTGTCAGGAAAAAGAAATTAGATTGGCAGAAGTGCACAGCTTAACGCAAGCAGAATTTAGATGCTTAAGATTATTTGGCTCTGATGAGAGCATAAATAATAAAGCTATTGCGGAAAGAATGAATCTAAGCCCAAGCCGCTTAACAAGAATAATTGATGGGCTTGTTCAAAAGGAATACATCATCAGAGAAATAGACCCAAATGACAGAAGAAATATGAGGGTTTGTTTATCACACAAAGGTAGAGTTCTCGTGCATCAATTAAATAAAGCGTATATAGAAATTCATAAAGAAATTCTCCAGGATATCGATGAAGATCAGCATAAGCCGTTAATTACTGCGATGACGCATCTGTTGTCAGCTTTAGAAAAGTGGATAGCTAAGACTTAATTGTTTGGTCATGCTGAACCTGCCTGCCGGCAGACAGGTTCGTTTCAGCATCTTTATATTAAGAGATTCTGAAACGAGTTCTGAATGACATTAATTTCTTTTAAGATAGTTTAAATATTTTTTGATGCTATCTAAATCTTCCACCAATTGCTGAAGATTTTGCAGTGAACTTTGAGATAGTTTTAAATAATTTTCTTCAATCAACATTTTATTCTTTTCATTCATATAAGAAGTAATTTCTTTTAACTGAGAAATTACTTTCTCCATATTTTCAGACAAATCTTTTTTTATATGATCAACATTTTCTACTTCAGGTATTTTAGTGCTGTTCGCTAAAACCTTAAACAATCCATTAACATACTTTCCTGTAAAAGATAAGATTTCAAAATCTTCAAACTTTTTAGATGATTTATACGCTTCAATAATACCTGCCAGATCATCTCTTTTATTTAATGGTTTGCCTGAAAACGTTTCAACATCATCAAGAAAATTTGGATTGAGAATAATCATAACTACTTTTTTACTCCTAATCCGATTCCATCACCAATAGGAATTATAATTGAATCAAGATTTTCCTGAAGTATAAAAAGTTTATTAAACTCTTTAATATGCTGTGTTGATTTTCTGTATTTAGAGGGAACTCGATTTGAAGCAGCGTGACCATGCCATAAAAGATTATCCACGACTATTACACCCCCTTTTCTTAAAAGTATCATGGAATAATCAAATAATCTTTTATAATCTTCTTTATCAGCGTCAAGAAAAATAAAATCGTATTTCTTTTTTAGCTGGGGCATAACAGTTAATGCATCTCCGTGTATTAACTTTATCTTTTTGTGCAATCCGGATTTCTCAATATTTTCCAGGGCAATTTTAATATTGTCATCACTTTTTTCTATGGAATGAATTACAGATTTTTTACCTAAGCACTTTGCTATTCTAATTGTTGAATATGCAATTGCGGTTCCAATCTCCAAAACTCTATCTGGCTTATTAATCAATATTAATTTTTCGATAAAGTCTGCAGAATGCCAATCTAAAATGGGCACTTTGTGCTCATCTGCATAACGCTCCATTTCAAGAATTAAATCGTCTCCTTTTTTTCTAAACGATTCTAAATATTTCTTTTGCGTGGGAAATAATATTTGTGTCATTCTCGTTACTCTTAAATTAAAATCTATAATTAAAAATGCTATTTAAGCAGAACTAATTTTTTACCATATTCTTTTCCCCCAAATTGAATCAGAGCATAGTAAACTCCGCTGGCACAAGTAAAACCTCGATCAGAATAACCATCCCATTCAAAATAATTTTCGCCTGCAATTGTATTTAAAGATATATCCTTAACCTTCTGCCCTGCCCCGTCAATCAACAACAACTTGAATGATTCTTTACCTGATGAATAATAATTTATTCTGGTAGTTCTATGTTGTGCCGGGATAAAAGGATTGGGGTAAAAATCACTTACTTCATAATCTGTTTTGGGAGTTTGAATATCCAGGTTTAATGAAATAATATCCGACCCATAAGTGAATTTAAATTTACCCGATTGAGGTAATATAAAACTATTATTCTGGCTATCACTGTAAACGATAGAAAACTCAACCAGATCTCCATTGTTTCTTAACGGGAAGGAATATGTAAAATCATAGTCACCAGTTTTAGTCATCGGGTAAGCAATAAGCAGATCATCACCACTCTGAAAAACTATATTAACTGAGCTGGCTATAATATTTTCATCTAAAAATGTTTTATGCAGAACATAGCTATCATTTATCCGTTCAAGATTAGGAAATTCAATAGCATTCTTTGCAGAGATGATTCCATATCCAATTTGATTATTTGGATTAGCCGAATTTGAAGAAGTCTCGAGAAAAATACTTCTTATCTGAGTATTTTTTAAATGCGGATGAGCAGATAATAGTAAAGCTGCTACTCCGCTTGCAATTGGTGTGGCTGCCGATGTTCCATTGGCAAATCTAAAACCATCATTAGTTCCGGCGACAGCGCCAAAAGTGTTAACACCCTGAGCAACAACTTCAGGTTTTATCCTTCCATCTGAGGTCGGACCACGACTGCTGAAACCCGCAATGTTGCCAAGATCATCAATAGCTCCAACAGAAATAATATTATTAGCATCCGCAGGAGCTATAATATATTGCCAGGCATTATTTCCTTCGTTACCTGCAGCCGTAAAAGTAGAAACTCCTCGCTGAAAAGCTAACTCAGCCGCTTTGGTAACAATCGTTGTCCTACCATCCATATCGGAGTATGTGTAAGAATAACCCGAATCAAATATATTATATCCAAGAGAACTTGTTGTAATATCAACACCATAAGATTCCATCCAGATTAATGCTGCGGCATAATTGTCTTCTTCAATATGTGTTTCACTTCCTACGTCTTCTGTTTTTGCAAGTAGGAATGATGAGTTGAATGCTGGTCCGATTAAAATGCTATCCGCAAAACCTGCAAGTATGGAAAACACATAAGTTCCGTGGATGTCTTGTGAAGGACTATCGCCAGTCTGGTTTGAAGTCACAGAATCATCAAATATAAAATCATATTCTGCAATAACATTTCTATCTTTTAATGAGTTATGAAGCTGCCAATCAAAACCGGAATCAAGTATACCAATTAAAACATTTTGTCCAGTAATATTTTTTGAGTGAACAATTGGAACATCTGATAAATTCATTTGATTAAAGGATAAACCGTAATTGTAATTTATCTCAGTTTCTTTGAATAGTTGGGGATCAGATTTTAACAATAGATCATTCTTGAAATATAGTTTTTTTACCGGTTCTATAGATTTAATAAATACAAGATTTTTTAATGCATCAACTTGTTCAGCTGTTAAATATGCTGATACGGAATTAAACCAGCTTAGTTTACGGATGATTTGAACGCCACGGTTTTCTAATTCATTAATATAATTTGGGTTGATTGGAAGATCATCGTAAGTAATAAAATCTTCACCCATATTTTTTATTCTGCGCTCGATAGCTTTTGGAGAAATATCTTGAATGGCTTGAATATAAGCTTCGCTGTTTTTGTTAAGTCTAAGTGAATTTTCACTGCCTTTATCAGTAAAATAGATAAAGTATTTTTCCTGAGAAAAGAGTTGAGAGGATAAAATTATTAAAAGTATCAGGGAGTATTTCATTGTATTTTTTTTCGTAAAACTACGAATTGCAGGAACAATATCAAGCTTAAAAATTTTTCTATTTATTTTTATTCAATGGATTGCATCAATCGGCTGAATCTTATTGAACCGAAATAATCTGAAATGCCTGATGTTTGTGTATGCATCTGCGACCAGTAAATCATAAACGCTTTACCTATTATCCATTCTTCAGGTATGAAACCAAAATATCTGCTATCGATGCTGTTTTTTCTGTTATCACCCAAAACAAAATAATAATCTTTTGCAAAAACATATTCTCTTACAGGCTGATTATTAATATTTACTACAGTTCCTTCAACACTTACTACTTTATTTCCGTAGTCTGTATTAATTGCATTTTGCCAGAGCAGAATATTTTTTGGATCAAGCTCAACCACCATCCCTTTTTGTGGAACTACAATTGGTCCATAATTTTCCAATGACCATTTATTGTTGTATGGGAAAAGATCCTTGTTCACATTTTCTATCGGCATATCTTCTAAATTTAATTTGATAAAAGACGGTGTACGATATATTTTATGATTGATATATACTATCTGATCTTTAATTTCTATCGTATCGCCAGGCAGTCCAATAATTCTTTTGATCAAAACAGCATATTCTTCTGAAGATGGATCGTACATATTAGCAGGTATCTCAAAAGCTATTACATCAGTAAACTCGGGTTTACCTGTTGAAATGAGCTCTGTCTTTGGCAGCCGTTTTCCAATAAAAGGAATTTGATAAGGAGTCGATATTGAATATGCAGTTTTATTAACAAGAATAAAGTCTCCCTCCAATAAAGTGTCTTTCATTGAAGCGGTTGGGATTTTGAAAGCATCTACAACAAATATTTTTAAAACTAAGGCTAAAATTAAAACTAAGACAAGAATCTTTATTAACCGTTTCATTGATTAATTTCCCTCAGATAATCTTTAATCATCTATCTGTAATACTGCTAAAAAGGCTTCCTGCGGAATTTCAACATTACCAACTTGTTTCATTCGCTTCTTACCTTCTTTCTGTTTCTCCAAAAGTTTTCTTTTTCTGGATATATCACCGCCATAACATTTGGCAAGTACATTTTTTCTTAAAGCTTTAACCACTGATTTTGAAATAACCTTTGTTCCAATTGCTGCCTGAATATTTATTTCAAACATCTGTCGTGGAATTAAGTCCTTCAACTTGGAGCTGACTTTTTTTCCCCATTCAAATGATTTACTTCTATGAACAATCATTGATAAAGCATCAACCGGTTCACCGTTTAAAAGTATATCTAACTTCACTAAATCAGATTCACGGTAACCAATGTACTCGTAATCAAACGAAGCGTATCCGCGCGTTGATGATTTTAACTTATCATAAAAATCAAATATTATTTCTGCAAGCGGAAATTCAAATTGCAGATCAGCACGTGTCGGATCCAAATAAGTTGTATTGATGTAAGTACCGCGTTTTTCCATAGCGATTTTCATAATGTTTCCAACGTATTCACTTGGAGTAACAATTTGTGCCTTCATATACGGTTCTTCAACTCTATCTATATTTCCCACCTGCGGCATTTCAGCAGGGTTATCAACGACTATCTTTTCACCTTTTTTTGTGTAAACGATGTACTCAACGTTTGGAAGTGTTGTAATAATTGATTGACCGTGTTCCCTTAAAAGACGTTCCTGCACAATTTCCATGTGCAGTAAACCAAGAAAACCACATCTAAAACCAAAACCTAAAGCAGCAGAAGTTTCAGGCTGATAAATCAATGCAGAATCATTCAAACAAAATTTTTCTAGTGCATCTCTTAAATTTTCAAATTCATCAGAATCAGTCGGATACAACCCGCTGTAAACCATTGGCTTTACATCTTTGTAACCAGGCAGCGGATTACTTGCACCATTTCTAACGTGCGTAATTGTGTCACCAACTTTTGTATCGCGTACATCTTTTATACCTGCAATCAAATATCCAACATCACCAGCAGATAATTCATCACTTTTGATTTTTTTTAAGCCAAGCGTACCTATTTCTTCTGCTAAAGATTCCTTGTGAACTTTAAAGAATCTAAGTTTATCATTAGTCTTTAATGTACCTTGGAATATTCGAACATAAGCTATTGCCCCTCGATAGGCATCAAACACAGAATCAAAAATCAGTGCTTGCAATGGCGCATTTGGATCACCTTTTGGCGGAGGGATTTTTTCTATTACTGTCTCTAAAAGATCTACAATCCCAATCTTAGATTTAGCACTAACTAAAATTATATCTTCCTTGTTGCATCCAATCAGATCAATAATCTGATTTGATACTTTATCGATTTCAGCACTCGGTAAATCTATTTTATTAATTACAGGAATAATTTCTAATCCGGCATCTGTTGCAAGATAAAGATTACTGATAGTTTGAGCCTCAACACCTTGTGCAGCATCAACAACAAGGACAGCACCTTCGCACGCTGCTAAAGATCGGGAAACTTCATAAGTAAAATCAACGTGACCCGGAGTATCAATTAAGTTAAGTACATATTCCTGTTTATCCTTTGCACGATAGTGCATTTGAATTGCATGAGATTTTATTGTTATACCACGCTCACGCTCAAGTTCAAGATCATCTAATATTTGATCTTTAGCCTCGCGTGCAGATACAACTCCGGTGGTTTCTAAAAGACAATCGGCTATCGTTGATTTACCATGATCAATATGCGCAATTATGCAAAAATTTCGGATGTTATTCATATTCTCTTAATAATTTGTATGCAAATATAGTCAGGTAGTAAGTATTAAAAAAGATTGGGGCTCCGCGGTTAAAATAGTGCTTAAGTAGTCTTATTCCTTTTGTTAATTTCGTCAAAGACGACACCTTCTCTAAGTGCAAATTCTGATAAAACCATTTTCTCAATGCTGAATATTTCAAATACTTTTTTTAGAATGATGAATCCCGCAGGAATAATATCAGCACGTTTACTTTCTATTCCGGGAACATTCATTCTTTCAGAAGGATTTTTTAGATTCATAACAAAAGAATAAATTTCATAAAACTCAGATTTATCAAAAGTGTAGCCATTTAATCTTGGTTTGATATCAGCATTTTTTTTGAATTGTTTTATAAGGCAAATCGTATCAACTGTTCCGGATGAACCGACAGCAAAATCAAGTTTAATATTAGTTTGAATCTTCTTGTTAGAAATGATTTGCTGTTCAACATATTCACTGCACATCTTAACTGAGGAATCAGTAATAATAAAATCAGGAAAGAATTTTTTGGATAATCTTACAGCACCAATTTTAACACTCTCTGCAAAAACCTGGCTGTCATTTACCCCGTAAATAAATTCTGTACTGCCGCCGCCGATATCAATTCCTAAAACATTTTTATCATTAATAGGTAAAGCATTTTTCATCCCGAGAAAAATTAGTTTTGCTTCTTCAGTGCCTTCAATCGTTTCAACTTTAATTCCAGTTTGTTCAAAAACCTCTTTTATAAACTCATCCTTATTTTTTGCTTCACGCACTGCACTCGTGGAAACCGCACGGATACTTGCACCGTGATACTTTGAAAGTTTTGCAAAGTTTTTTAAAACTGAAATTGCTTTTGTTTTTTCTGTATCTGAAATTAGACTTAAATCTTTACCGAACTCTGAGCCTAACCTTAAAAATTCTCTTTCTCTGTGTAAGAGTTTAAATTTTTTATCATTAATTACCTCAACGATAATCAGATGAAAAGAATTAGTGCCAATATCTATTGCTGCTATTCTATTTTTAAGAGGTAAACTCATTTATTTTCAAGAATATTTTTACAAGCATCAAATACTTCTTCAACTTCAATATCATCAATCAAATCTGATTTGCGCAAAAATATTTTATTCTTACCGCACGGTGCCCAGTTGAAGGGATTTGTTGGTCCGAACAAAGATATTTGCGGAGTTTTAGTTGTGCCTGCAACGTGCATAATTCCGGTATCGTTTGTAATAAAAAGATTGGTGTTTGATATCAACGAAGCAACTTGTGGAATTTCTTTATTCAAATATTTATGCAGCTTCACTTTAGTATTGGAGATTACAAAATTTAATTCTTCTTCATCAGAATCAGAACCTGTTAAATAAAAAACACAATTATAGCTTGTGTTTAATTTTTCTATTAATTGAACATACTTAGTTAATGACCATCTATTTTGAGGTTTACCCGCTCCAACATGCAATCCAATCACAATGGATTTAGAATCTTCCTTTATTTCTGAAATAAAATTTTTAGCAGCATTAATATCGGATTCATCAAAAGATATCTCTGAGCTTAAATCTTTAGTTTCAATTTTAAATGGCCTAACAATTTCTAAGATATGTTCAGAGACATTAGAATCAGGATGCTTGCGCCAATCAATATCAACTCTGCGATCAAAAAGGTAAGCGCTGTTGTTCGGTTTTCCATCCAAAGACCTGGGACCAATTCTTATTTTACTATTTGCTAATCTTGCAATTAAATTACTTGTAAAAGATATTGAAACTGTAACGGGTACAATTGTTAAATCAAATTGCTGTCTTAACTTTTTGATAAAATGAATTAGCTGAATCGGATTAAACATTTTTGTCTTATCAAAAACAATTAGCTCATCTATTAATTTATTTTTTATAACACCGTAGTAATTGTCTTTGCTGGATAATACTGTAAGATGCGATTGCGGATACTTTTCCTTAACTGCTCTAAATAGTGAAACGCCTGCAAGCATATCACCGAGCTGGTTATGCTGACGGATAACCAGAATGTTTTTAACGTCGCCAAGATTTTTATCAGGATTTTCGGCCAGAGCAAATATTTTTTTAAGGATTGAATTTAAGATGTTGGATGGAATTGATTTTCCGGACATGTTACATCAGTTCTTTTTTTCATCTTCAGGTTTGATCTCAATATACTTTGCATCTTCAGCATCTTCAAACTTAGATTTTTTCTTTGGCGATTCATTTTTGATAGTCGTGTCTCTTCTATTTTTTAGGAAAACACCAATCATTGATTTTAACAATCGAAAAAAAATATAAAACAATATAAAGTATAAAATGAACCGCATTATATTGATTATCCTAAACTCCTTGCTTCCGGTTTAAAGTACTCAGTAACTCCACGATCTTCTCTAAATATCTGACGGAATAATTCATCAAAATCTTCCTCGTTATTTACAAAATCAATATCAGTTGAGTTAACAATAAGAAGTGGTGTTGAGTTATATCTAAAGAAAAAGTGGTTATAAGCATCACTTAGTTCTTCAATGTAACTTCTAGTAAGATTTCTTTCAATTGCTCTGCCGCGTTTTTTAATGTTGAACATTAACCGATCAAGGCTCGATTGGAGGTAAATAACCAGATCCGGTTTTCTTAAGTTTCTTGAAAGTAGCGGAAAAACATTTTCGTATAATTTTAATTCCTCTGCTGAAAGATTCAGATAAGCAAATATTTTGTCTTTATCAAAAATGTAATCACAGACAATAAAATTTGTAAACAGGTCTTCCTGATTAAGCTCCTCCTGCTGTTTAAATCTATTTATCAAAAAAAACATTTGTGTTTGAAATGCAAATCTTTTTCTATCATTATAAAAATTTTCAAGAAAAGGGTTTGCTTCAAATTGTTCAAGAATAAGTTTTGCTTCTAATCTTGATTTTAGTTTTTTTGCCAGTGCAGTTTTTCCCGCCCCAATTACACCTTCAACGGCAATAAACTTTATTTCATCATTTGATGCCAAGATAATTTTCTTCCATAATTAATGGGTCAGATAATTTATTAATAATATTTTTTGTTTTGAGATCTGAAATGAAATCACCAATTCTTTTATTAAAAGCCGGATGAATCAATTCAGGCTCAATTTCAATCAACGGAACGAGTACAAAATCCCTATAAATTATACCTTCGTGTGGTAAAGTAATAATTTCATCTGAAAAAATTAAATCATTAAAGAATAAAATATCCAGATCAATCTCTCGTGGTCCCCATTTTTCACGTACAATTCTCCCAAGTTTTGCCTCTATCTTTTTCAATTCTATAAAAAGTTCTTTGGGATTTAGTGAAATTAAAATTTTAATTACGGCATTAAAAAAATTTTCTTGTTTGATATTTCCGAATGGAGATG
The DNA here is from genome assembly GCA_044227615.1 of Ignavibacteriaceae bacterium. Lineage (GTDB taxonomy): Bacteria > Bacteroidota > Ignavibacteria > Ignavibacteriales > Ignavibacteriaceae > IGN3. The sequence goes on along the minus strand of JBGAWM010000014.1, from coordinate 49,972 downwards.
TTTCATACAGTGATGAAACTTTCTGTATTTTACAATTTTCCAGCCCGCTAATTAAATCAACGGCTGATTTAATATTGCCAATTCTATCCCCTTCGTTCGATCCGATACCTATAAATGCTATATTTAAGTTAGAACTCTTCAAAATTAAATATCTTTTCTTTCTTTGATAATCTCAACCTCAACACAATCGACAACACCGCCTAATGGTGGATTATTCTTTCTAACTCTAACAGCGATTTTTTCTATTGCACTAAATTTGTTTAAAAGTTCATCCGCAATTTTTGATGCAACAGACTCTATAAGATAATATTTGTGTTCAAGTGCAAGATGATATAGCACTTTATAAACTTTATGATAATCTATCGTTTGGTTTAAAGAATCTTTTTTTGCTGCTTCACTAAAATCTGTATAGATATCAACATCAGCCTCAAACTTTCCGCCAACACTTTGTTCTTCACTCATAACTCCGTGATAACCGTAAAATGTTGCTTTCTTTATTCTAATTATACTTTGCATTAGTAACCTTTTTTATCTGCCCAAATTTAAGTATTAATTATTTAATCATTGAATTTATGAACTGCCGTTTTTCTGTTAAACACAGCTTCAAGATTTGCCAATAACAATCCTGCTAAAACAAGTGCACTGCCGAAAAGATGCTGTGTTGTTAATGATTCTTTATAAAATATCCATCCAAGTATAAGTGCAACAATTGGAGTGATAAAAGCTATAAGTGAAAGTAAAACTACATTTATTCTTTTCATCAGCCAGTAAAATGAAGTGAAAGTAACCACACTGCCAAATAGTGCCAGATAAAGAACTGAGATTATCGCAACATTATCTATTTTTATTTTTGATAAGTCTTCCATTATAAACCCAAGTAATAAGCCGGAGATACCTGCTATTAACATTGGGACTAAATTCATAGATAAAGGATTTAAATGTTTAACTGATTTTTTTATAGTAACGGCTATCCAAGCCTGAATTATCCCGCTTAGAGCAACCGCTATCATACCAATAAATAGAGTGGATAAATCCGAAGTAAATGAATCAGAAAAAATCACAACTATTCCGATAAACCCGAGACTCATACCAACTATTTTAATTTTTCCGATTGATTCATTCGGTAATCTGTAAAAAGAAAATAGTGCAACAAAAAATGGGTAAACACCAAATAGCACTGAAGCTAATCCTGAAGGTACAAATTGCTCTGCCCAGTAAACTAATCCGAATGGAATTACAAATGATAAAAATCCCATTAAAATATAAAGTCGAACCGATTCTTTATCGGTTTGTAATGATACGCCTTGAATTTTCATCAAAGCCAAAATAAAAATAGATGCAAGTAAAAATCGGGAACCGCCGGAAATAAAAGGCGTAAGAGATTCCAGACTGGCTCTTATTGCCAGCCATGTTGAGCCCCAAATAAGACAAAGCAAAAGATAAACTAAAAATATTCTAAGCGGTGTTGATTTCATCTCATCCTTTTAACGCAATAACTCCAAGCGATCTTCCGGATACAACTCCATCTTTACGGTATGAGTGAAGAAGAGATTTAAACTCGTATGTGCATAATTCAGATTTTTGAATTTGATTTTTAGGAATACCAAAATCAAGCAAAGCTTTGTAATTGATACCGCTTATATCTAATAAATATTTTTCACCATTCGGTTTAACAAATGTCTGATCAAATTTTTCTGCTATTTCGCTTCCAACTTCGTAATTAGCTTGAGAGATGGATGGTCCAATGTATGTAATAATATTTTCCGGTTTAGAAGAATAATCTTTTTGAAGCATTAAAAGAGTTTTAAAGAGAATTTTGCTTTCAGTTCCCTGCCACCCGGAATGAACTGCGGCAATAACTTTATTTTTTTTATCATACAAAAAAATTGGTGTGCAATCTGCTACAGCAATTGCCAAACCGAGATTTTTATTACCCGTAATTAGAGCATCGCTGGCACCATTATCTCCGCCGCATCCAATAACCTGAACAATATCCGAATGAATCTGTCGTTGATATCCAACATTTTCAACGCTTAATCCTATCGCTTCAAAAAAAAATTTTCGGTTTTTATCAACGGCGGATTTTTCATCACCTACCGAATATGAAAGATTAAAGTAATATGGCGGTATAGCATCTTTTGAGATTTTTGTGCTAAACCCGAAAATTATTTCCGGATAATTATTAAAAATGTGGGGTTTTAGAATGTACATTAATTTAAAATCAATATTTAGAAAAATCTTAACTAAAATATACAAATGAATGATCAATACATTAAATTGATTTTCGCAGCTCAGACTTCAGTCTGAGCTTAACCTTTAAATAAAGATATGCACAGAATAATTGTGTGATACAATGATTATTCAAATTGAGTAAAACTCAGCATAGTGCTATATTGCTTAAGTAAAAAAAATAATTAGGATTTACATTGAGAATTTTAGTTTCAAATGATGATGGGATAGATTCCGTTGGAATTTTTGCTTTAGTAGAAGCCCTTAAAGAAATAGCAGAAGTAACAGTAGTTGCGCCGCATAAAGAACAAAGTGCAGTTGGGCACGCAATAACAATGCAAACTCCGCTTAGAGTTTTTGAATATCAAAAGAACGGTAAATTTTTTGGATACGCGATTGACGGCACACCTGCAGATTGTGTAAAAATTGGAATGCGCAACCTTATGCCTGCGCCGCCAGATTTAGTTGTTTCGGGTATAAATCATGGCTCAAACACAGCAATAAATATTATTTATTCGGGAACTGTTTCAGCAGCCAGAGAAGCCGCTATAATGGATGTCCCTTCAATTGCAATTTCTGTAGCAAGTCATCAGGTTTTAGATTTTTCATTTTCATCCAAAGTTGCTAAAATGCTTTCACTTGAAGTTCATAAACGCGGCTTACCAATCGGAACAATGTTGAATGTAAATGTGCCGAATTTGCCTGAAGATCAAATAGCCGGAATAGTTGTTACGAAGCAGGGAAAATCCAAGTGGGATGATATCTATGAAATGCGTATTGATCCATACGGAAGAAATTATTATTGGCTTACAGGAAATTTAATGGATGTTGATCAATCAATTGATCTCGATCAGGCTGCAATAAAAAATAATTATGTTTCAGTTTCACCAATTCATTTTGATCTTTCTGATTATCAAACATTCGATAAGATGAAAGAATGGAAAATTGAGAATCTACTTAATGGCAAAAGAGATTGATATTTTCCAAATAGATGCTTTTACGAAAAATGCATTTCAGGGTAATCCTGCGGGAGTAGTCTACTCCGACAATCTAAATGAAAATGAAAAGCAGTTAATCGCCAAGGAAATGAATCTCTCTGAAACTGCATTTATTAGTGCATCAAAGACTGCAGATTATAGACTTCAGTGGTTCACTCCAACCAAAGAAGTTGACTTATGCGGCCACGCTACTATTGCCTCTCTCCATTATCTTTTTGAAAATGGGATGATTTCAAACAACCAAAATATTTCCTTTGAAACTCGTTCTGGTATAATTAATTGCTCTATAATGAATCGAAAATATTTTATGCAGATTCCTACTCCGCAGTTAGATGAGTTTGATGGATGCAAGGAGGAAATTTTAAATGCATTGGGGATTGCGAGAGTTGATGTTTCCGATTTACCTTTTATTCTTCTTGATAACGGTTATCTTTTCATATCAGTTAATACGTTAGACGCACTTTGGAAAATCAAACCAGATTTTAATGCTTTGAACGAATTGAGTGAAACAAAAAAAGAGTTTTTTGATGTTGCGGTTTTTACAAATGAAACGATTGAAAAAGAATCATCAGCTCATTTAAGATTTTTTGCACCGTATCATGGAATTTATGAGGATCCTGTAACTGGATCCGCCTGCGGTCCTCTGCTGCTTGTTTTAATAAAGCTTGGATTAATTAATAATTATATTGATGATTCAGTTATTGTATTTGAACAAGGTGATTTTCTTAATCGTAAAGGAAGAGTTGGGGTAAAATTTAATTTTAGTAAGAATGAATTAACAATTTCAGGAAACGCAGTTACAGTCATGAGAGGAAAGTTAAACTTATAATGTTTGGATTTGACAAAATTGATTTAAGTTTTTCATTTAATGCAATATACTTTTTTATCGGACTGATATTATTAGCCGCCTATTCCTTTTATGTTTACAGATTTACGCTTCCGCCCGTTTCAAAAATAAAAAGATATTTACTCACCTTACTTAGATCACTTGCTCTTATTTTTCTATTGTTTATTTTTTTTGAACCCGTTTTAACCTTAACCAAGAAAAATATTTTGACACCCTTAAACCTATTCTTTTTTGACAACAGTAAATCAATTAGAATTAATGACGGAACTAACCGCATAGACAGAATTAAAAATCTAATTGAACAGACTAAATCGGCTGCAATAAATGGCGACAAACAAATCTTCTCATTCGGTTCATCAGTAAATTTTATAGATGAAGATAGTCTTGCAAGATTCGATTTCTCTGAAACTACTTCTGACTTCTCAAAAATATTTTCAAATATTAACCAGACAGAAAACAATATCGCATCTATTACAATTATTTCTGACGGAGTTATTACTGAAGGCGCAACTCCGATTTACAGTGCCGAGAAACTTGGAATACCTGTTTTTACAGTTGGAATTGGAGACAGCACTAAAAAGAATGATGTAGAAATTAAGAATGTTATTAATAATGAATTCATTTACGCTGAGACTCCAACAACAATTTTAGCAACTGTCTTAAACAAAGGATTTGCTGGTAAGACTTCTCAAATAATGCTTTATGAAAACTCACAATTAATTGAGCAAAAAAGTTTAGTGTTAGATGCGAGTGGAGTAAACTCAATTTCGTTTGATTACACTCCAAAACAAAGTGGCGAAAAAAAACTTACTTTAAAGATTAACAATCAAGATGGCGAATCGACTTACCTTAATAATCAAAAAGTTTTTTACATAAATGTTTTAAGTAATAAAATTAATGTTTTACTGCTTGCAGGCAGTCCTTCTGCTGATTTGACGTTTATAAAAAATTCACTTTCTGTAGATGAAAACTTAAAAGTAAATACACTAACTCAGATATCTGCAGGCAATTTCCTTGAACAAAATCCGCAAGCAAAACTGGATAGTGCTGATATTATTTATTTAATTGAATTCCCGACAAATTTAACAAATGAAGATTTTGTCACACGATTGAGCAGCAAATTAGAAAATAGAAATACTCCTTTCTTTCTTCTTCTTTCAGGCGAGGTCGATCTTAAAAAATTAAATCGAATTAGCAGCCTTTTACCTTTTTCAGTTCAATTGATTGATAAAAATTATTTGCAGGTTCAGCCGGATGTTCAGATTTCAGAATTATCAAATCCGATTTTAAAGAATAACTTAATCACCGATTGGAATAATCTACCGCCAATTTCACAGCCAATTGTATCATTAACAATTAAACCTGAAAGTAAAACTCTTGCAAAAGTTAAGATTAATAATCAACCAAGAAATAATCCTTTAATCGTTAGCAGAAGCTTTGGGACAAAAAGATCAATAGCCGTAATTGGGAAAGATATTTGGAAATGGAAACTCCAAACTGCATCAAAAGATTTAACACTTTTTGATAATTTTATTTTTAGTTCGGCACGCTGGTTAAACGCTCCTGATGATCAGAAAAAAGTTAGAATAAAAACTTCAAAAAAGATTTATTCATCCGGTGAGTTAGTTGAATTTTCCGGACAGGTATATGATGATTCATTCAACCCTGTTAATGAGGCTGAGGTTAAACTTCAAATCACAGGAAGAGATTTTAAAGAAGAACTAAACCTTACATCGGTAGGTGGCGGATTATATGAAGGCAGTATTTCAACTGCTAAAAATGGCGATTATGCTTTCATCGGAAACGCTTTAATTGATGGTAAATCTTTGGGAGAAGATAGAGGCTCTTTTAATGTTGGTGATGTTGAAATAGAACTGATGGACGCAAGAATGAATTACGAGTTTCTTAATTTGTTAGCATCACAGACTAAAGGAAAATATTTCAATCCTGATCAGTATCAGCAGCTTTTAAGTTATTTTAATCAAATAAATATTTCTGCGTCAAAAGAAAAGTTAATCACCTCAGAAATCAGGCTTTGGTCTGATGAGTGGCTGTTAATAATCGTAATTTTATTTTTCGCAGCAGAATGGTTTGTTCGTAAACGTGCAGGAATGTTATGAAACTTTTGGGGGAAGCAAAATATTTAACAAACAATCTATTCGATTTTATCCTCCCCCGCTTTTGCTGTTCATGCAAGACCAAACTTCCAACTAATCAGGATACAATTTGTGAAAATTGTATTTCGAAAATTCAAAAGTCAACTCCAGGAAGATTACAGCGAGAGTTTGAAAGAAAGTTCTTAAACAAAAAAATCATTTCTGATTTTTATTCGCCATTCGTTTTCGAGAAGGATAAAGAACTACAACACGCAATTCACGCATTAAAGTATGATAAGAAATTTCCGGTAGGAATATTTCTAGGTAAAATTCTTGCTTCAGAAATTAAAATATCCAAACCTGATTGGAAATTTGATTTAATAATTCCGATTCCCCTTCATCATCTTAAAAAAGCCGAGCGCGGCTACAATCAGTCTTACTATATTGCTAAAGGTATTAGTAAACAATTAAAAGTTAAAGCATCTGAAAGAGTTGTAAAAAGAATTAAATACACAGAATCACAGACAACAATGACATTATCAGAAAGACAGGAAAATATTTCGAATGCTTTTACAATCAGAAATATGAACGAAGTTAAAGGTAAAACTATTTTATTGATTGATGATGTAATTACAACCGGGGCAACCATTTCTGAGTGCGGTAAAATTCTTTTGGAAGCTGGAGCTGTTAAAATCCACGCCGCTTCTATTGCTATTGCAGATTAATTTACATTTGTTCCGGTGCGGAAACGCCTAGAATACTTAACCCGTTTTTAATTACAATCATAGTTGCGTAAGCCAGAGCTAATCTTGCCTCAGCGAGATTTTTTTCCGTACCCAATATTCTGCAAGATCGATTAAACCTATGATATGCACCTGCTAAATCATAAAGATAAGTACAAAGTTTGTGCGGCTCTAAGTTTTCTGCACTATTTAAGATTTCTTCTTTGAAGTAGTGCAGTACTTTTAGAAGTGATTGTTCATCATCTTGAGTTAATAAATCCAAATGCTCAATTGAAACCTCCAATTGTTCTTCTTTTACTCTTCTAAGAATTGAACTGATGCGTGCGTGTGCATACTGAAGATAGAAAACAGGATTTTCATCTGACTGTTTTTTTGCAACAGAGAGATCAAAAACCATATGGGAGTTAACATTTCTCATATTAAAAAAATACCTGACAACATCTTTTCCAACTTCATTATTTAGTTCATCCAGAGTAATGTAATTGGCTTTTCTTGTGGACATTTTAACTACTTCCCCGCCATCCATAATTGTAACGAACTGGTGAATCATTACTTTTACTTTAGATGAATCGTAACCGATTGCTTTCAATCCTGCCATTACGTCTGGATAAGTTGCATTGTGATCTGAGCCAAAAAGATCAATCAATAAATCATATCCTCGATCCAGTTTAACTGAATGATACGCAATATCAGGAAGTCTGTAAGTAGGTTCACCTGTATTCTTAACTATTACTTTATCTTCAGCTTGACCGAGTTCAGAAAGTTTTAACCAGACTGCTCCATCTTTCTCGAAGGAAAGATTTTTTTCTTTAAATACTCTTAAAAGTTCTTCAATTTTTCCTTCTTCATAAAGAGTATTCTCATTAAAAAATATATTATGTTCTATGCTAAGATTATTGAGAGACTTTTTTATATCGAGAAAGATTTCTTGTTCAGCAGTGTCTTTGAATATTGATTCCGGTTCTTCAACACGAAGTTTATCGCCATACTTTATGAATAACTGCTGCGCAATATCTTTTATGTAATCACCCTGATAATAGTCCTCAGGAAAATCTATTTTATCACCTAAGATTTCAAGATAGCGCAGTTTAACCGAATCGCCAAGGACACGCATCTGTCTTCCGGCGTTATTAAAATAATACTCCCGGTCAACATCATAACCAATCCATTCCAACAGATTTGCAACTGTGTCCCCAACAACAGCATTTCTTCCATGCCCAACGGTTAATGGTCCCGTTGGATTTGCAGAAACAAATTCAACATTAGCACGTTTACCTTTATACTTATCAGATTTTCCAAAATTTTCTTTTTTGTCCAGAATTTCTTTGATGATTTTTGAAGTGTAGCCAGGAGTAAAGAAAAAATTTATAAAACCGGGTCCGGCAATTTCTGTTTTTGTAATTACTGAACTATCAAGATTAAGTGAATCGATAATTTCTTGTGCAATAACTCTTGGATTTTTCTTAAGAACTTTAGTTAGCAGCATAGCTGCATTGCTTGATAAATCGCCATGGTCTGTGGATTTTGGAACATCAAAGGAGATTGTTATATCTTTTAGTGCGGGAATTTTATTTTCGGCAAATTTAAATACGGAGTAAAGGTAATCTTTCAAAGGATATCAACTTAAGTTTAGTGAAAATTTATTTTATTGTCTTTTTTCTTGTTGTTTTTGTCGTGGTTTTAGACACTGTTTTAGTTGCTGTTTTTGTTTTAGGCTTTGCAGCTTTTTTTCTTAGTTCAGGATCTACAACTTCTACTGAAGGAGCATCACCCCATAGTTTTTCTATATTGTAAAACTCACGAGCTTCTTTTTTAAAAACATGAACAACAACATCAACATAATCTAATAGCACCCAGCTTAATGCCATATATCCTTCTTTGTGCCAGCACTTAATTCCCTCGTCTCTCAAACTTTTATCAATTTCATCAGCGATAGCCTTTACTTGAGTATCAGAATCTGCAGAACATATCACAAAGAAATCAGAAAAAGTAGCAATGTTTCTTAAATCGATTATGCGAACATCGTATCCTTTTTTATTAAAAATAAGATCAGCAATTTTTTCGGCAAATAATTTTGAATCCAATATTAACTCCCTGTTTTTTGAAAATAATTTTTATAGTCTTTTCCGATAACAATAGTAAGGTCTAAAAAGTAGCTTTTATTTTTTTCAGTAATGATGAATCGTTTATCAAGGTTTAAGGAATCAGCGACCCTATTTGCTGTCTCAATTTTTCCAAACCGATCGATTATGAATGTGTTCTCAATATCAAATGAACGATAATTACCTGTTTTAACTACATCAATTCCTTTAGCTCTCAACACATCAGTTAATCCATCACCAACACCGGTAACACCGCAACCATTTAAAACTTCTACTTGAATTAACTGCTGCACATTCTGGGGTTTAATATCCTTATTGTTGGTGAAACTTATAATGCCCGATTTTTCTAAAACAGAGTAGAGTAAAAACACTGCAATTACAGCTAATATTACTGATGCAATAATAAAGAAAAGGTTTGTATTTTTTTGTGAGATAGGATTTTGAAGTACATAATCTTTCGGATTTTCTTTTCCCTTCAACATAATTCCTTAGGCTTAATAAATAAAAGGGCTGTATCCCGCACCCATAAATCTATCATTGAATGAGTTACCATAAAATCCATTGTACCTGTTGAATGGATCATAAAAATAGTTGGGAATGGTTCGGTACTGAACGGAAATTGAGAAATCATCCCATGGACGATAATTGAATGCCGCACGACTAATATAAATTCCCTGTATTGAATTTTGATAATCTTTACCTAGTGAACTGTAAGGACTTGTGACAAAACTCGCATCTAACTGCACATTCATATTATCAGAAAATTTGTACATCATACTATTTGTATAAGTTGCCAGGCTTGTTCCATAATTACCCATTGTAGAGTAGGATAATCCTATTGAATGATGCATGCTAAAGTTATCAGGATTTATAAATCCAAATAATGAGTTAGATGAATTATTCATTATGCCATCTTTAGGTTTCTCAGTTTCAAAAACAGGATCTTTAAACTGAGCATTGACTGCAGCTGATAATAATATAATTAGAGTTAAAAAATACTTTTTCATAATTTTCTCAAAATTTCCACTTCGATTTTATGCAAATAGTTACTTAATGTCAATGAATGTTACGATACTTTAGACGCGCCAAAATCCAATATTGCATTTGGTTTGATGATTATTTCTCCAAAATATTTTCTTTATTTTGATGTATGAAAATACTAGTAATTGATAATTACGATTCCTTTACTTTTAATCTGGTGCAGCAGTTGGGCAAATTTGGCTGCAAGGTTATTGTTAAGAGAAACGACGCTGTGTCATTAACTGAAATTATTAAAATTAGACCAGATAAAATTCTTATCTCTCCAGGACCAAAACGACCAGAAGACGCAGCAATCTCATTAGATATTATTAAAGAATTAGGTGCAACCACTCCAATTCTGGGAGTCTGTTTGGGTCATCAAGCTATAGCTATTAGCTTTGGTGGAAAAGTAATTAAAGTCCAAAGACCTATGCACGGAATCACTTCAAAAGTAATACACAATTGTAAATCTATTTTTAATGGAATCCCAAACAATTTTAGTGCTATGAGATATCATTCTTTAGTTGTTGAAAACGATTCAATTCCAAACATCTTAGAAATTACCGCACGAACTGATGATGGAATAATTATGGGTCTTCGCCATAAAATCTACCCAATTTTAGGAATTCAATTCCATCCTGAATCGATACTAACTGAATACGGTGATAAAATTATCGCCAACTGGCTACGAACTTAATAAACCGTATAATTTATTTATGCAATCCTAACTATCATCTCAATTTCAACAGCAGCATTAAGTGGCAGAGATGTAACTCCGACTGCACTACGAACATGTTTTCCTGCTTCGCCAAATATTTCCCCAATCAACTCTGACGCACCATTTGCAACCTTTGGCTGTGCAGTAAAACTTTCGGCACTCGCAACAAATGCGGTTAACTTAACAATCTCAACAATCTTATCAAGATTACCGATAACACCTTTGATTGCAGCAAGGCAATTCAGAGCACAAATCTGTGCAGCCTTTTGTCCCTCTTCTTCCGAAAGATCAGATCCAACTTTACCGGCATAATTTATAACACCTTTTACTAAAGGTACCTGCCCGGAAGTCATAACAAGATTACCAACTTGTTTTGCGGGAATGTAGGCTGCTAAAGGTTTTGCAACTTCAGGAAGTTCAAAGCCAAGTTCTTTTATTTTTTCTTCTATCATAATAACTCCAATTGTGTAAATATTTTTTCTTTAAATTTGATCAGAACTAATTATTAAATAAGGAAACCTAATGACTGATAGTAAATTTAGTGAATTTGTACAGATAGTTAAACGGTTGAGAAAAGAATGTCCCTGGGATAGAGAACAAACCAACGATTCTATTAAAGCTAACACAATTGAAGAAGCTTATGAAGTAGTTGAGGCGATTGATAATAAAGATTATATCGAACTGAAAAAAGAGCTTGGGGATCTATTACTTCATGTAATCTTTCACACCCAAATAGCTGAAGAAGAAAATCATTTTAATATAGATGATGTTATTGATTCCATTCAGGAAAAATTGATTCGCAGACATCCGCATGTTTTTGGTGAAACAAAAGTTGCAGATTCTAATGAAGTAAAAAAGAACTGGGAAGAAATAAAGCTTAGCGAAGGTCGTGAGTCCGTTCTTGATGGAGTTCCTAATAAATTACCAGCATTGCAGCGTGCACACAGATTACAGGAAAAGGCTGCTAAAGTTGGATTCGATTGGGAAAAGAAGGAAGATGTCTGGAAGAAAGTGATAGAAGAGATCGAAGAAATGCACGAGATTGAAAATATAAAGACGCATATGCCTGATCAAAAAGACATAAAAGAATTAGAGAATAAGTTAGAAAAAGAAGTAGGTGATGTTTTTTTTGCAATGGTTAACTATGCAAGATTTTTAGGAGTAAATCCTGAGGATGCCTTAAGAAGAACAAATGAAAAATTTATTAAACGCTTTAATTATGTACAGCAAAAAGTTAAAGAAACAGGTAAAGCAATTAATGAATCAAATCTTGAGGAGATGGATATGTACTGGAATGAAAGCAAAAAATTGAAAGGTTTTAATTAATTTTTTCCGTTGCCATTACCATTAAATTTATCGTAAGCATCAATAATATCTTTTACCAGTTTATGCCGCACAACGTCTTCTCTATCAAAATAAACGAAGCCAACACCGGTGATGCCATTTAATATTTCCTTTGCCTGTATCAATCCGCTCTTTGATTTAGACGGTAAATCGATTTGAGTTATGTCGCCAGTAATAATCGCTTTAGAGTTTGCCCCAAGACGTGTTAGAAACATTTTCATCTGGACATCGGTTGCATTCTGGGCTTCATCAAGAATTACAAAAGCATTATTCAAGGTTCTACCACGCATATAAGCTAAGGGTACAATCTCAATAATACCTTTTTCTAAATATCCTTTTAATTTTTCTGATGGCATCATATCATCTAAAGCATCATACAAAGGGCGAAGATAAGGGTCTATTTTTTCCTGAAAATCACCAGGTAAAAATCCAAGACTTTCACCTGCTTCAACTGCGGGTCGCGCAAGTACAATTCGTTTTACAATTCCTCTTTTAAGTGTAGAAACAGCAAGTGCCACTGCGAGATATGTTTTACCGGTTCCCGCGGGTCCGATAGCAAAACAAATATCATTTTTATTTGCGATCTGAAAATACTGTTTTTGTCCGGGAGTTTTTGCTTTTACTACATCGTTTTTAGTGTAAAGAACTATTGAATCAAGTTCTTCTTGATTGATTATTTCTTTTCCTTCGACTGTGAGATTCAGAATTGTTTCAACATCGTTTCGGTTTAACCTGCCGCTGGTGTTGAGAACATAGCTCATTTCCTTTATCACTTTTTCAACCATTTCAACTTCTTCAAGAACACCTTTAATATTTACAATATCACCACGAACGCTAATGGTTGAGTTAAATCTATCTTCAAGAATTTGAAGATTTGCATCGTTTGCTCCGAGAAGCGCGAGCATATCGATTCCATTTAGTGTTAATTTTTTTTCTGCCGTTGTCATATTATTTGATTTAAATATAAAAAGCCCTCATCAATAAAGATAAGGGCTTTGAATAATTTTAAGAGAACAAGAAATCAATTATTGAACAGGAGCTGGTTTATAGTTTACTCTTAGTTTCTCATATTTTGATTTTTCTTCTTCAGTAAGATTAGGAATTTTGAAGGTTTGATTTGGATAAATCAAATCAGGATTCTTAATCTGATCTCTGTTAGCCTGATAAATTACCGGCCAAGCAAATGGGTTACCATAATGTTCTTGTTTTTTAGCAATACCCCAAAGGTGATCGCCCTTTACAACTGTGTAGTTGATCTCTGTTGGAGCTTCAACCCAGTTATCAAGATCTTTTTGCATTTGATTGTGAACTTTGTTGTAAAATTCTGGTAATGCAGAAATTTTGTTTATCTTAAGCGCATTAAGATCAGTTTGTCTGTCAGCTTTTGGTCCTTCTTTTCTTTTGATCTTACCGTCTAATTCATTAACAGCTTTTCTATAGTTGTTAACGTCATTACGTGTAGCACCAACTAGTTGATATAACTCGTCGATACATTCTTCAGGATCCTGAAGTTCCATTGCTTTAAGATTGTCAATATCGCTCTTTAATGCAGCGATTTCTGTTTCCAGGGCAGCTTGCTTATTCTTATAAGCAGCCATTTCAGATTCCCACTGTTCCTCGGTCATTTCTTCCTGTGCAAAGTTTACAGCAGTAAGTAAGAGAAACAGGGAAACTATTCCTAATAATTTTATTTTAAGATTCATTATTTATTTCCTCTGAATATTTTTATTAAAAATCGTTAATTAATTATTAACTACTTAGGTAGTTTTTCTAAGTTTGCTCTTGCTTCTTCTTTCTGCTTCTCGCATTCAGCAAGTTTTCTGTTTGTTTCTTCCATTTGAGCTTCAAGTTTAGCTCTCTCATCCCTTAAAGAATTTGCTTCTGCTTCTAAAGATGCTGTTAGGGCTTTAAGATCGCTCAATTCTTTAATTTGAGCATCACTTAATCCGCCGCATCCACTAAAGAAGGCAGTAGTAAGCGCGATACCACCGAAGAAAACGGCAGTTCTCAATGATTTTGTTATGTTCATTCGATACCTCCGAATATATAGTTAGTTGTTGATTATTAGAAAAATAAGAATTATTGATATAAACTATTTATTAATTCAAGGTTAAATATATAAAAAAAACTGTTAAATGAAAGTAAATTTACTATTATTTAGGGGTTTTTTTTGTCGTAATCACACTCAAACTTTATGGTATGCCTACCAATGTGCTTATACATTTACTTTCATTGTTAATCTATAATAACATATTTAGTAATGCAATGAGGCAAAGGGATGATTAACGGACTACATCTTTCGGTTGATTAAAAACTAAATCTTTAAAGTTTTAAGTTTTAAATCAACCTTCTTTCTACAAAACTAGTATAAGAATTTCCAGCAATAATGATATGATCGAAAACCGGGATATCCATCATTTTACCTGCTTCAACAATCTTTCGGGTTATAGAAATATCTTCGTTGCTCGGTTCCGGGTTCTCGCTGGGATGATTATGAATAAGTATTATACTTGCAGAATTATTCTCAATTGCTGTCCTAAATATCTCACGAGGATGAACAACACTGGAATTCAGATTACCCTGGGAAATTCTTTCATGCCTGATAATTTTATTTGCAGAACTTAAACATACTACAATAAACTGTTCTTTTAATTCATCGCGTAATAATGGGATAAAAATTTCAGCAACATCAGCCGGTGATGTTATTTTTTTTTGAGAAAACCATTTTGTCTGCGAAAGTATTCTTCTGCTAATCTCAAATGCAGCTAATAAAGTCGCGGCTTTATCTCTGCCTATTCCCGATGTTTTAATAAGTTCCGCTGAAGATTTGGATGCAAGCTGGGCAAGATTACTTTCTTTAGTCATAATTTCCTGAGCCATAGCAATTACGGATTTCCCCTTAGTTCCGGTTCTTAAAAGAATTGCGATCAATTCAGCATCTGTTAAATTTTGTGGACCGCGTAATAATAATTTTTCACGAGGCCTATCATCGATTGGCAAATCTTTTACTTTAGACATTACTGCTCTTTCTGCTAATAACCTGAACGAAATTTATCAACTAATTCAAAAACGCCGTTATTAAATCTAACAATGTTTATAAACTTATTGCTTCGTTCCAAATCAAATGAAATATTATTGTGAAAACCGGTTACATTAATACCCGATTCCATTTTATACTTAATGTTCTTTCTGGTTGGATCAATATTCCTCATAACAGTTAAGATATATTTTGCTGCATCGTAGCCATAAAGTATATTACGGTTTATCTCAATACCAGTAGTGTTTTTAAATGAAGACGAGAATTGCTTAAAATCACTGTCATTAAAATCGATAAAATAATCTGAATCAAAAGTTAGTTTGTTACTAAGTTCGGGCGACGATTCAAATCCTTTACCAAGGAACCAATCCTGATTACCATAGATATCAACACTTAATCCGGTTTGAACCATTTGTGAAAGAATAGCTTTTGCATCACTTCCATCCGAAATAGGAGCATAAATTCCACCAATATCGTTGGATACTGAAGCTATCCTTGCCATCTGTTCTGCAAGAGAAAAACTTTTACTTTTATATGTTTCTTTAGCGGTAATCTTTCCGCCCAATCGTTCAAACTCCTGACTAAAACTAGCGGCAAGCAGTGGAGAATAACCCTCAATTGAGTTT
The DNA here is from genome assembly GCA_044227615.1 of Ignavibacteriaceae bacterium. Classification (GTDB taxonomy): domain Bacteria; phylum Bacteroidota; class Ignavibacteria; order Ignavibacteriales; family Ignavibacteriaceae; genus IGN3. The sequence continues at coordinate 34,212 of JBGAWM010000014.1, read as the reverse complement.
AACACAGCTATGCTTCTCTTATTTTCAACATAGTACAGATATTGTGCAAATATCTTTCCACGTGCAGTTAAGGATGGGTTAGCCTGATAAAAATTATTGCTTAGTGAAACTAAATCGTCATCAGTAGCCGTAGGTGAGATCAGACAAATATTAGAACGTTCAATTTCCATCAAAGCATTTCTTACATCGTCACTGAAAACCGGACCAAGAATGCAGCGAATATCATTATTTTCTATAAAATAATTTACAGTTTCAGATAATATTGTTTTATCTCTTTTGATATCACTTATTACTATCCCGATTTTTTCATTATGCTCTGAATTATATTCATGAAATGCAAACTTAATGCCTTCAAGAATTTCTTTGGCTGATTGAATTTCTCTTTCATTTTCATCAGTTAATGAGAGCAGCACACCTACGATCGGAAAACCGCTATTAGTCTGCTTAACGCTATAAGTCTTTTTTAAGTTAAGTGCTTCAATATACTCCTCAGAACTAATATACTTGGATGTTATCTCATCAAATTTATTAAGCGCATCAGAATTATCACCTTCAGCAAGATATAATTTCCCTGTTAATAGTATCAAGAATGGTTTTAGTGCGGAATATTTTGGGATGTACGGTTCAACCTCAGAACTTTTTAGATTATTTAAGGCAATTTGTTCCGCAATATTTTTTGTCTCTTTCTTAAAGACTATTGAGTTTGATGATTCAGTAAAATTAATACAAGATTCAAAAGCCTTTGCAAAGTCTGATTTATCTAAATAGTTTTTTATTAAAAGATTCCTTACCTCATCGGCATATTTGCTTTGCGGATATTCTGTAAGAAAATTATTTATTAATTTCTCGGCTTCATAGTGCTTCTTTTGCTCAACAAGAATTTTAGATACAAAAAAAGAAGAAACAGTATTCTTTGTATTATTTTCTGTTCTTAGCGCAATTTGTTTAAAGAGATCTAATGCATCATTATATTTTTTAGCGTTATAGAGACTTAGTGCTTTTTCAAAATCTTTATTGTTATCTACTTTAATATTTTGCGGATATAAAATTGCTACAGCAATGAATAGTATTATAAAAAAATATTTCATAACGATTTATTATTTATTAAGATTACCCTTACCCGCAATCGCAGGTAGATATGCAGGATCAATCTTCAATGCTAAATCAAAGAATAAATTTGCTTCATCAATTTTTCTTTGCTTAACAAAAGATTTTGCTAACAATGTATATATTTCTGCGGAAATATCAGAACTTAATTCTATAAATTCCGAAAAGAACTTTTCTGCTTTCTTATAATCCTGCAATTGAAAATATATTTTGCCCGCAAACTCCTGTACGGATGCATCTTTGGGATTAAGTTTAATTGCTTTTTGTATTGGATTTACTGCGTGCGTAAACATATCCAAACTGTAATAAACTTTTGCAAGTATTAAATTCAATTCCCAAAATTCAGAGTAAAGGAATTGTGCATTTGTGGCATAGTTTAATGCAGAATCATAATTATGCAGTTCGTATTCAATTTTTGCAAGATAAAGATTGGCTTCCTGCTTAAGATCATTTTTTTCATCTGAAAGAATAAATTTTGAGAAATACTCTTTTGCCAGTTCAAATTCATTCATCATCATATATGAATACGCAATCAAAAATAATGCGGCAGGTGTAGAGTTTACAATATCATTCAATACTTCAACTGCTTCATTCCATTTTGAATTTCTCAAAAGATATTGACCGAAGTACAAACTTATATCATTGTTATTTACTTTTAACTGTGTTAGATCAGTTAGAACATTAACACCGGCATCAACAAATCCCATATCCTCATATAACTCAGCGAGCTGGAAGTAGATATCTTCTCTGCCTGTTTCTTCAGCTAAATATTTTAAAACCTGCACAGCATGAAGATTCTTTCCTTCTGAAATAAAAGCTGAAACCAGTTTGAGTTTAAATTTTATTCTTTCTTCGTCCACTTATTCCCATTCGATAGTTGCAGGAGGTTTGGAGCTAATATCATAAACTACTCTGTTAACACCACGAACTTTATTTATAATTTTATTTGAAACGTCTGACAAAAAATCGTGTTCAAAATTGTACCAGTCTGCAGTCATTCCATCTACAGAAGTTACGGCACGAAGAGCAAGTACAAATTCGTATGTTCTGGCATCACCCATTACGCCAACAGATTGTACCGGTAAAAGTACTGCAAATGCCTGCCATATTTCATTATAAATTCCGGCATTTTTAATTGCGCTTATGTAAATATCATCTGCTTCTTTTAAAATATCAAGTTTTTCCTGATCAACAGATCCAAGAATTCTAACTGCTAATCCGGGACCCGGGAACGGATGTCTTTCAATAAATTCTTCAGGAATACTTAATTCCCGCCCTACATTTCTTACCTCATCTTTAAATAACGAACGGAAAGGCTCAATCAATTTAAGATTCATTTTTTCGGGTAAGCCGCCGACATTATGATGTGTTTTTATTGTTGCAGAAATACCTTTTACTGATACTGATTCTATTACATCAGGATAAAGTGTTCCCTGAACAAGAAATTCTGCTCCAGCAATTTTTTTTGCTTCTTCTTCAAACACTTCTATAAAAGTATTGCCGATAATTTTTCTTTTCTGTTCGGGATCAGAAACTCCTTTCAGCTTGCTTATAAATTTTTCTGAAGCATCTATGTGTATATGATTAAGATTTAATTTTTCTTTAAAGATTTTTCCTATTTCAGCACTTTCATTTTTGCGCATCAAACCAGTATCGATGTGAATGCAAATTAAATTTTCACCGATAGCTTTTTTAACGAGTACTGCGGCAACAGTCGAATCAACTCCGCCGCTTAAAGCGCAAATAACCTTTGAACTGCCAACTTTTTCTTTTATCTCGGCAATGCTGCTCTCAATAAAATTAAGGGAAGTCCAGCTACCTCTGCAATCACAAATATCATATAAAAAATTATGAATTATTTTCTTTCCCTCATCTGTGTGAACAACTTCAGGATGGAATTGAACACCGTAAATTTTATCTAATTCGTTTGCAACAGCGCCTATCGGTGAGTGATCTGATTTTGCAGTAATACTAAAACCTTTTGGAAGTTCAGTTAGATAATCCCCATGACTCATCCATACTTTAGATTCTTTTGTTACATCCTTAAACAAAGGAGAATCATCAACTACGTTTAATATGGCTTTACCATATTCCCTATCTTTTGCGGGCTCAACTTTACCGCCAAGTTTTTTACTGATGAGCTGTAATCCGTAACAAATTCCAAGAACCGGAATATTCATTTTTAGTATTCGCTCATCCAAATCGGGAGCATCAGAATCATAAACACTCATTGGACCGCCGGATAGAATAATTCCTGCAGGCTCGAATTGTTTTATTTCTTCAAACGTGATTTTGTGGGAATGTATTTCAGAATAAACATTTGCCTCCCTTACTCTTCTTGTGATAAGCTGAGTAAACTGAGAACCAAAATCTATTATTAATATTCTTTCTTTAGGCTGCATAAAACAATCTTAAGTTTAAAATAAAAAAAACAAAATCCAGTTGCCCGGATTTTGTTTTAAAGTTTTCAAAGAAAATTTTTACTGACCAATTAATGCCTGATAAGCAGCAGCATCTAATAGATCATTAAGTTCTGAAGGATCACTAATTTCAACCTTAACCATCCAGCCTTTTCCATAAGGATCAGAATTTACAACTTCCGGGCTGTCCTTTATAGCATTATTAATTTCCAGAACTTTACCGCTGTAAGGTGCAAAAATATCGCTTACAGTCTTTACTGCTTCAATTGTTCCTATTGATTCACCTTTTTTAGTTTCAGCAAGTGATGGATCAATATCAACAAATACTACATCGCCTAATTCTCCTTGTGCGTAATCGGTTACACCAATTGTTCCTATTTTTCCTTCAACCAGAACCCACTCGTGTTCCTTTGTGTATTTTAAATTATTTGGTACGCTCATTTTATCCTCTTAAAATTTATCTGAATAAAGAATTATTTATCTGCATTAAACTTATCAAGAAAACCGGTATCAAAATGTCCGCTGATAAAACGCGGATCTTCAAGAACTTTTAAATGGAATGGAATTGTTGTTTTTATACCCTCAATAACAAATTCCTCAAGTGCTCTTTTACCGCGTGCTATAGCTTTTTCACGAGTCCTGCCCCAAACAATCAACTTTGCAACTAAAGAATCATAGTAAGGTGGAATGGTGTATGATTGATAAATATGTGAATCTACTCTTACTCCGAATCCACCTGGAAAATTTAGTGAAGTAATTTTTCCCGGTGAAGGTCTAAAATCATGATCGGGATCTTCGGCATTAATTCTAAATTCTATGCTATGCCCAAAAGGTCCCTGGGGAGCTACATCAATAGTTTTACCAGCCGCTACTAATATCTGTTGCCGTACTAGATCAACATTGTAAACTGTTTCTGTTACAGGATGCTCAACTTGAATTCTTGTATTCATTTCCATAAAGTAAAAATTCTTATGCTTATCCAGTAAAAATTCTATTGTACCTGCACCACGATAATTTACAGATTTTGCACCAAGCACCGCAGCTTCACCCATTTTAGTTCTAAGTGTTTCATCAAGTGCCGGTGATGGTGATTCCTCAATTAATTTCTGATGTCTTCTTTGCACAGAACAATCACGTTCACCATAATGAAACACGTTACCGAAACTGTCACCCATTATTTGGAATTCGATGTGGCGTGGATTCTCCAAATATTTTTCGATATAAACATCAGAATTACCAAATGCAGCTCCGGCTTCTGTCTGTGCACTTTGGAACGCTTTCTCAAAATCTTTTTCTTCCCAAACAATTCGCATACCTTTTCCGCCGCCGCCTGCAGATGCTTTAACAATTACAGGAAATCCAACTTCATGAGCAACTTTAATTGCTTCGCTTATTTCAGTAACAACACCATCACTGCCTGGTATTACGGGAACACCATTTTTACGCATTGTGTCTTTTGCAAAGGATTTATCGCCCATTGCACGTATCATTTCCGGCGAAGGACCGATAAAATTAATACCGGCTTCGCTGCATATCTCAGAAAAATCTGCATTCTCTGCAAGAAAGCCATAACCAGGATGGATTGCATCCGCGCCTGTAATTTGAGCAGCAGAAATTATTGAGGGGATTTTAAGGTAACTATCTTTTCCCAGGGGAGGTCCAATACAAACGGCTTCATCAGCAAAAGTAACGTGCAGAGATTCGCGATCAGCTTCAGAATAAACAGCTACAGTTTTAATTCCAAGCTCTTTACATGTTCTTATAATTCGTAAAGCAATTTCACCACGGTTGGCGATTAAAATTTTATTAAACACAATATCTCAATTTTTATGAATTAACTTTTCTCTAATAAGAACAATGGCTGATTATACTCAACCGGCTTTCCGTTTTCAACTAATATTTTTACAATTTTACCGCTAGCATCTGATTCTATTTCATTCATCAATTTCATAGCTTCAACAATACACAAAACTGTTCCCGCAGAAACAACATCACCAACCTGAACGTAGGAATCCGCATCAGGAGCAGGTGCTCTATAAAAGGTACCAACTATTGGAGATTTAATTTCGTGTAATCCGGTATTTTCATCGGCGTGTTTCTTATCATCTGTTTTTGAAACTGATACTGAAGTTTGTGAATTTGCTGGTGCTGCAATCGGAGCCTGAGCATAAGATACAGATTGTGTAACACGGACTTTCTTAGCAAGTTTAACTCTTGTACCATTCTCTTCAATTTCAAGATCGGTTACTTCGCTTGATTCAAGAATCTTGATAAGTTTTTTTATAAGATTTAGATCCATTTGTTATACCTTTATTTAGGATTTTACTCGTTCAACATATTCCCCGGTACGTGTATCTACTTTAAGCATATCATCTACATTTACAAATAATGGAACGTTAACAACTGCACCGGATTCTAACTTTGCAGGTTTGAACGCATTAGTGGCTGTATTTCCACGGAATCCCGGTTCAGTTTCTGCAACTTTAAGATAAGCAAAAATCGGAGGCTCAACGGTAATTATATCATCGCCGTTAAATAGAATTTCAATTTCTTCACTGCCTTTTAGGTAAGCCACAGAATCACCAAATAAAACTACCGGCACATTTATTTGTTCGTAAGTTTCATTATCCATTAGAACAAGAAACTCACCTTCACGAAAAAGATATTGAAATTTTTTGCGCTCAACTCTAATAATCTCTACAGACTCACCCGATCTGAAAGTATTATCCAATACTTTACCGGTTTTAAGATTCTTCAAAGTGCTGCGTACAAAAGCACCGCCTTTGCCGGGTTTAACGTGTTGAAATTCTGTGATCACATACGGATCGTTTTTATATCGTATAATAAGACCATTTCTGAAATCTGAGGTATCTGCCATAATACTTTAAAATAATTGTGAAAAATGACTTGAAAAAAATAGAGATAGAAGTCTGTAATGTCAAGAAAAGGTTTTGGACGATTATTGACAAAAAACCGTGAATTTCTTCACGGTTTTTACAAAAAAACTATCAAAATCACTTAATTCAGTTGAGTAAGATATCGATCAACTTGTGAATAAACTGCCGAGGTTTTGTACTCTTCTTTGATTGTTTGGAGAATAATTTTTGCTTGATCCTTATTTCCAGCATCAAAATAATTTACTGCTGCCTGAAACATATAATCAGAATTCATAACATCTGTTTTAGAAACTTTAGATGCCTGCATATAAAGATCAGCAGCTTTTTCGTATTCGTTTTTTGCTGCGTAATAACCAGCCTGCCCCGCTAAAGAAGCAGCCTTATAAATATCAATGCTTCCGCTGTAATCTTCATAATATTTTAATGCTTCATCTGATTTACCGAGATTAGCATAACTGTTAGCAAGATAAATTTTTGCAGTCTCACCGTTTTCGGTGCTGCCGTACTCTGCAACGATATCCTTTAATCCCAACGTCTTAACATCCTTTTTACCTTCAATAGCACCAAGGTAGTCACCAATATCGTACATATCCATTACTTTGCTTAGATGTGTACCTGCTTCTTCATTCTGCCCGCTTTTGTAATTCATAAAAAGAATAACAGCTATAACAACAAGGGCAACTGCACCTAAATAAGTAAAAATCTTATTTTTATTTTCCTCAAAGTAAGACTGAGATTTGTAGTAAAATTCTACCAGTTTATCTTCTTTAATTTCTTTTCTTGAAAGCTTTTTCTGTTTTGTTAACATTACTTTTTCCTGTTCTGATTCATAAAAAAAACTGGGGCAAATTTAACACTAAAGTGCCCAATCTTCCAAAGATTTGAAAAATCAATTAAAGATTAAAATATTGTGATTTAATTGAATTGGTAAAAAGAGATGCTTTATTTTGACAAAACCAGAAGCTGGCTTGTCACTGGTTTGTTTTTTATTTCAAATAATACTTTTAATCCGGCCCGATTTACCAAGCTTTGCAATCCATTATTGGCAATGAAATGCTTATAATTTGAGTAATGCTCATTTCCCGCTAAAAATTCCACAACTTCATTCAGGAAATTCCAAAATCCTTTTTTACTCGAAGCGAGATAATCACCAATAATTATTTTATCTGCAATTTGTGCCATATCATTTAGAAGTTGCACCCTTTCATCGGGATTAACTTCATGAATTACATAAGTCATTACCGCATAATCGTAATTATGTTTTTGTGAGATAAGATCAGATAAAGTTGTGTGAATAAAAGAAATTTTACTATTCGGTTTTTTTGAGAGAGTTTGATTTGCTGTTTCAATATTTCTCTTTGATAAATCTATGCCGACAATTTTTTCAACTTTATCAGCAATAAAAAAAGAAAATCTTCCTGTTCCGCAACCGACATCTATTACCTTGGAATTTGGTTGTATAATATTTTTAATTTCTCCAAAAATTCGATCCTGATTAGGAGCAATAATCTTATCGTAAAACCATCCATCATACCAATGATCTTTATTGTGTGTCATAATCAAAAAAGAATATTTTTACTAAATACTTACTCTGATTTGATTTGAGTAAATCCAGGCTCGCTGCTCGTGATAAACTTCTATGCGATAAGCACCCTTTTTATTAACCACAAACTCAGCATCTATCCCTGAGTTAGATTCAACCAAGTGCCCGTTACGAAACAGTCTAATGTCAGCGTTGATTCCCGGTAAATAAATTTTTAGCATAACATCTTTATGAACCGGAACAGTATCACCCATTTGATATTTAATTCCATTAGACTCGGCATAAAATCTAAAACCTTTTGATTCAGCAACGTAATCATTAGCAACAAAGCATCTTCCATCCTTTAATGAATTATAAATTTGCCATTTAGCAGTCTCGATATCTTTTGCACTCTTTCCTTTTTTAATTGCATGATCAATTAAAATATGTGTACGGATAGATTTAAACAAAACCTTGTAAGGAAAAATCTCTACCTCTAAAAATCCTACTAGATTGTATTTATGAGCATGCGCATCAATACCGCCAATGCCAACAACTTTTCTTTTTTGATTTAGTTCATCCCAAACTTTTAAAGTTTCTTTTGGCGGTGCACTAATTGTTCTTAGCGGATGAAGGAAAGATCTGTATTTATTATCTTCTGTAAGATTTTCAACCCACTCAGACATATGATTCCAAATTTCAATTCCAGTAAAATCTTCTGTATCCCATTCAATCCATGGATAAGCTGGATGTTCTTTGTGTTTCCTTTTTTCATGAGGATGTGCCAGAAATCCAATGCCACCAAGCTCTTTAACCTTAGTAACATATTTTTTTGCAGGAGTTCGCGTAGAAAAAGCTTCATTAATTCCAAATGCTAAATAGTGATTTCTATTTTCTTTATCATTTATCTCACATCCGACAAGCAGTAAAGTATTGCCATACCATTTTTCATAACCCTCCTGCAGTGCACGCAAAGTGTTATGATCAGTAAGCATTATAAAATCTAAACCTACTTCATCAGCAAACTTAGCTATATCAGCAACCTCACCAGTTCCATCGGAAAAGGTAGAATGCAGATGTATAGAACCAACGTATTCAAACATTTTCTTTATCTCTTGTGTGAGCCAAAAATATAAATAATAAGTTTATTAGGAAAGGATGAATTATATAGGGATTTAAAATCTTGTAGTTATATCAAAAAGAATTCTACCATAGGTATGAGTGGATTCAAAAACTCCCTCATAGCTAAGTGAAAGTGAGAATGGTTTAAAGGCATTCATTGAATAATCAACTAATATTGTATTTTCTTCAAGCTTGTTTGCACCATTAGAAAAATTATAAATGGTTTTTCTCAATCCGAATGATATATCTGAACTGAGTGCATAAATAGATTTAGAAAGGTTAGCAGCATAAACATGACCATCAACATAGCTGCTAATAATTCTGTTATAATTAATATTTGCTGATGATTCGATTAGAGGGAGCATAGAATAACCTAAGTTTGCGCCGTAATTTGTGCTGGCTTTTACATCACCTTTTCTGTAGCGATAACCATATTGCAAACTGAAGAATAAATTAGTTATTGGTTTAAAGTTGGCTCGTGCTCTAAAGCCCTGTCTTAATTCGTTTTCAAGAATGGTCTGGGATAATGATTTATAAGTTTCATAATAAATAACATTTCTTCTTGCATCGTATGAAACGTTTAGTGAAAATTCTCTTGCAGGAGAGTATCTTGCAGAAAAGAATAATCCTGTAAAACTAAGATCTGTCTCGGCTTTATTATCAACTAATTTAAATAAATCAACCTCAGCTGAACCAAAAAGAAATATATTTTTTATCAAACTATTTAGATGTTGAAAGTAAAGAAATCGTCTATCGGTTTTAAAATCATTGGTCTGATTAAAAGCAGATATTGTGTTTTCCATAATTCCTGTCCCGAAGGTATCAGTTTTACTAATGTATCCTCCAAACTCAAATAATTTTGGATTAACACTAAAATCATTAAAATCCGGACGTGAACCACCAACCAAACCAAAAGTCCATGATGAAAAAGATTTTTCAACCATTGCTCCATCGATTGTACTTATATTAGATATCTTACCGTTAAGAAATCTACCAGCCATTATTCTAGCAGTTTCATCAAATTCGTATTTGATGTTGAAATCATAAACTTTTAATGCTTTGTTAATATTATCAGAAACAAGATTCCATTCATCGGCTTTGTAGGCAAATATAGCGTAGGTAGAAAATGAAAATCCTGATTCACCGATTCTTTGAGAAGTAAATCTTAAAGAATGTCTCCATCGCTGATAGTCTATACTATTTGCATCATTTGAAATATTAGAATAAGATTGCACAGAATATCTTCCATCGGTTTTTGATAGCGAAACATCCTTCTTTACAAATTGGGTATTTGAAGTTGTTAAGGGCTCTACAACAGCAACGGTGGTTAATTCTGTCTGCAAATTATTTTGAATATCTGTAGTTGTAGTGGAATCCTTAATACTTACAAATGCAAAAATTGAATTTCCTATTTCAAGACTTTTATCTACGAGGCGTTCTGCTGATAACGAGTTTTTTGAAAGATATTTTACTTTTAATACAGGATTATATTTATTTTTAATTTTATAAAAGAGCGTATCGCCGGCGGATATTCCATCTGTGTTTTCAAAATTAACATAAACAAGTTCTGCAGATGCATAACTTACTTTACCCTCTTTAACAGTCTGCTGAGCACTAACTGTAATAGAGCTGATAATTAAAAATAAACCTATGTAGTTTTTAAATCTCATTGAAATGATTTATTATCTTCAAAAATCTTTAAACCCGAACTCCAATTACTTGTATTGTGGCAAGAAATACAATCAGTCGAAATACCACTTGCTTGATGATTAGGGTTAACACTATTCATATAATCTTGCTTATGACAAGCCACACATTCAGTTGATAATCTTTGCTGATTTGAACTATGGCACTGAGCACATTCAACTTGAACATGCGCTCCTGTTAGCGGAAATTCAGTTAAAGCATGATTAAAAACTACTGGTCTTTCTCTTCCGTCCGGATGGCAGTCATAACAATTTAGACTATTATAAACGTAACCATTAACTCCCTGATGCTTACTATCCATAGAAGTTCTGTTATGTTCATGACAATCAATACAAGAAAATAAACTGTAATTGTTCGGTGTAGTATGACACTCAGAGCATTGGTTCCATTTATCTTTATGCTTTCCACTATAGATTGGAAAGTACTGATTATCGTGATCAAAAGTAGCTGGCTGCCAAGCAGTAGTTGAATGACATTCCACACATGTTGTTGGAAAGTTTGCAGCAATGTGATTTGGGTTTGTCGTATTATTATAATCTGTAGTATGACAAGCAAAACAATCTGTTGGTGTTCCAGTATATCCATTCTGATGACATGACTGACAATCCGTTGTTGTATGTGCGCCTGTCAACGGAAAGTTTGTACCTTGATGATCATAAGCTGCTGGCTGCCAGGCTGCTGTTGAATGACAAACACCACAAGTATTTGGGAAACCCAATGTTGTATGATTAGGATCAGTTGTGCTATTATAATCTGTCTGATGACAAGATAAACAATCCGTTGGTGTGCCCGTATATCCGTTCTGATGACACGACTGACAATCTGTTGTTGTATGTGCGCCTGTTAATGGAAAGTCTGTATTCTGATGATTGAATGTCGTCTGATTCCAGTTTGCTGCACTATGGCACATCTCACAGTTTGTTGGATATGACTGTGCTGTATGATTTGCCGCTGTATTATAATCTGTTTGATGACAAGATACACAATCACTTGTTAATCCTGTTGTCGTTCCATTATGGCAGCCTGAACACTGCAATGGCTGATGTGAACCTAATAATACAAATCCTGTTGAACCGTGATCAAATGTTGATGGTGACCATCCGTTTGCATTATGACACGTTGAACATTCTGTCGATAATCCTGCAGCACTGTGATTTGGATTTACTGCAGTGTTGTATGAACTTATATGACAGTCTGAACAAACCGATGTTGTTCCGGCATACCCGTTCTGATGACAATCTGCACAGCTTGCTGTTAAATGTGATCCTGTTAATGGAAAACTTGATGTTGCGTGATTAAATGCTCCATCCTTCTTTCCCTGTGGATGACAGGATAAACAATCAGCACTGTTGTATATATATCCTTGAACTCCCTGATGCTCATTATCCATATCTGGTTTGTTGTGCTCGTGGCAGTCTATACAGGAAAACTGACTGTAATTGCTTGGTGTTGTATGACACTCAGAGCATTGGTTCCATTTATCTTTATGCTTTCCACTATAGATTGGGAAGTACTGATTATCGTGATCAAATGTTGCTGGCGCCCAGGCTGCGAATGGCAATCCACACACGTTGTTGGAAAACTTACTGTTGTATGATTTGGATTTGTTGTGCTATTATAATCTGTCTGATGACAAGATAAACAATCTGTCGGTGTACCCGTATATCCGTTCTGATGACACGACTGACAATCTGTTGTTGTATGTGCGCCTGTTAATGGAAACTGAGTTGCATTGTGGTCAAAATTTGCATCGTTCCAATTTGTTGTATTGTGACAAACGGTGCAATCGTGCGGATAATTTCCTAAAACATGGTTAGGATCTGTTGTTGCTTGATAATCTTGCTGATGGCAAGCATAACATTCTGTTGGAGTTCCTGTATAACCATTAGTATGACAACTTGCGCAGTCAGTTTCAATATGTTTTCCAGTTAGTGGAAAAGCTGTTAAATCATGATTGAATTGAGCAGGCTTCCAACCTTGAATTGAATGACAGACTTCACAGGTAGTTGGCATTCCTGCAGCAATATGATTTGGATTTTGTGTTGATTCATAAGTTTGTTGATGGCAGGAATAACATTCTTGTGAAAGACCGCCAAAATTTCCTCCTTGTTGATGACATGAAAAACAACTTGGTAATGAATGCCCGCCTATAAGAGGAAAGAAACTGTGATCTATATTTGTAGCTTTCCAGGAAAGTGCGCTTATGTTATGGCAATCCTGGCATTCAGTTGAAAAATTTGCAGCCACATGATTTGGGTTTTGGGTTGATTCGTAATTTTGCTGATGACATGAGTAGCAATCAATATTTAATGGCTCAAATTTTAACTCGGTATATCCGGAATGGCATTGAGCACAATCAGCTGTTTGATGCGCCCCAAGCAAGGGAAATCTTCCCTTTTGATGAAGACCAATAATGTCTTTTACAATCCATGTTACTGGCGTGTGGCAGTTTGCGCAATCTAACCCAACTGTATTTTGATGAATATCTTTATGGCAGGAAAGGCAATCCTTATCCATCTTGGAAAAGACTAAAGACTCATGACATGATTTACAATCGACACTTTGATGTTGACCTATTAAAGCGAAATTAGTTTTAGAATGATCAAAAGAAATTTTGGTAAGATCTACTTTCCAGCTATCTGCAGTATGACAATTAGAACAGTCAATGTCAAATTTATCACCGTGCGGCGATTGAGCAAAAATGCTTATCGTAAATAGAAAAAATATTATTTGGTATGACAAGTAGCGCATTTAAACTCTTTTAACTTGTAAACAAAAAATTTATTTCCGTTTTCAGTAGTTGACGGATGACATTTGATACACGGAACTTTTTTATGTGCGTTATCCAGCGAAAACTTTGTTTTATTATGATCAAATTTTTCCGGCTTCCAATCATTAAGTGCATGACATTTTTCACAGCTTGTTATTTTACCTTCTCTAAACTGAGCAAAGTGAATGTCCTTATGACATTGTTCACAATTTTTATTAAGTGAAGAAAACTTAAATATTTTTTGATCTGTATCTGCTTTGGTATAGTGACACTTTCCGCAGGTAACATTTTTATGCTTTCCTAACAGCACAAACTCCGTGCTATTGTGGTCAAAAGTAATAGTACTCCAATTTTCTGTTTGGTGACATGAGGTACACTTGTTTTCCGGTAAATATTTCTTAGCCAGTTCGGTACCATGAACATTTTGGTGACAACTTATGCACTCCAACCCGACATTTTTGAACTTCCATTCTTTCTCTTGCTGATGACAATTTTTGCACGGAACAGCTAAATGTGCACCTGTTAATTGGAACTTACCCTTGTTGTGTTCTTCAAGGGTAAAGCTTGAAATGTTAAATCCCTTCTCCGAATGGCAGCTATTACAATCTTTAATCGCACCATTAACTTTAAATTCACCTTTATGAAAATCACTATGGCAATCAATACACTTTGCAAACAGGGGCTTCTTTTTATTAGCGCCTTTATGGCAATCATTACATTTTACTGTCTGATGTTTTCCTATCAATGGATATTTTGTTTTGCTATGGTCAAAGTTCTGCTGGTTGATGATATTAAATCCATTTACTGAGTGGCACGATTTACAATCAGCGCCAAATGCGCCTTTATGTACATCACTATGACAGGCTGAGCAATTTGCAAACTTCAATCCTTTGTATTTGGTAAAATCTTTTCCGTTTTTCTTTTCAGTCTGATGACATTTTGAACATTCAACTTTTAAATGTCCTCCGGCAAGTTTGAAATCCGATTTGTTATGATCAAAATTTGCTGCGGGTTTAAATTTTTCGGAGTTATGACAACTACCGCAATCATCACCTAAAGTTTTTTGATGATTATCTTCATGACAGGAAACGCATTTCTGATCTAATCCTAAATGAGTTTTACTTTTCTTTTTTAGTTTGCTATCACCTATAAATTTTGATTGATGACAGTCCTTACAATCTTTTTTGTAATGTGCGCCAGTTAGTTTAAACCCGGTTTTATTATGGTCGAAATCATTCTCATTAAAGTTAACGATTCTAAAATTTCTTCCATGATGTTCATTATGGCAGGATGCACATTCCCTTTTTTTAACCTCAGCATATGAGTGATAGCCTCTATTACTATTTACTAAGGATTTAATTTCTTTATGGCAGTCCAAACATTTTGAACTCAGAACTTTTTCACCGATCTCGTGACACTTGGTGCAATTACTAATTCCTTCTAAATCAGCGTGTGCTTTTGATAGATCGCCCGGAGAGATTTGTGCTATCACTCTAACAGAAAAAAACAATATGATAAAAATGTATTTCAATAAATTATCAGTGCTTTAAAAGTGCGTCCCCAAATTTCTTAGTAATTTTTATTCCAATACCTTCAAGAAAACTTGTGGGTAATATTCCGCCGGCAAAAACGTAAGTAAGATCAACTTTTAACATTAACTCATCAGGTTTATCATTAAAGGTTAAACATACTTTATCTTTAAAGATCTCTTTAACATTAGAATTAAATAAAGTTTTTATTTTTTTCTTTTTGATGTAATCATTTATACGTTCAAGATTTTTCGGTTTTAATCTAGAAAAAGTTTCACTTCTATAAGAAAGAGTAACCCGGTTTTTTTCATCAGCAAGCAGCATTGCAGATTCTACAGCCGAATCACCGCCGCCAACAACAAGAACATCAGTATCATGAATTAATTCAGGTTCAAGCAAACGATAAAAGACATTTTCTCTTTCTTCACCGGGGACACCTAGTTTTCTGGGAGATCCTCG
The DNA here is from genome assembly GCA_044227615.1 of Ignavibacteriaceae bacterium. Lineage (GTDB taxonomy): Bacteria > Bacteroidota > Ignavibacteria > Ignavibacteriales > Ignavibacteriaceae > IGN3. Next base: position 18,679 of record JBGAWM010000014.1, on the reverse strand, counting down.
TCTTCCGATTGCAAGAATAATTCCATTGCTTGTGTAGTGATCTTGATCTGTTTTAACAATGAACATATTATCTTGTTTTATAATCTCTAAAACTTTTTCCTGCTCATTAATTGAAATATTATTTTTAGTCAGAACACTAGTCCATAAATCAAGTAATTCGGATTTGGTAGTCTCAACTAATTTCACCTTACCCCAAAGTGGTAATTCCATTGGAGCGGTCATAACAATTTTTGCACGTGGAAAACTAAAGACAGTTCCGCCCAAAGAATCTTGTTCCAGTGTTAAAAACTTTAAATTGTTTTTAGCCGCAGTTAATGATGCTGATATACCTGCTGGACCAGCACCAACAATTATCAAATCAAACTTGGCTTTGGATTTGGGGTAAGCCTTTTTAAGATAGTATTCTACAGCTTGTTTGCCTTGTTCTACGGCATTTTTAATTAAACCCATGCCTCCAAGCTCACCCGCTACAAAAATCCCTGGAATATTTGTTTCAAATTCCTGAGAAACGTGCGGTAATTCAACTCCTCTTTTTTCAGTTCCAATGCAAAGTGAAATAGCCTCAACTGGACAAGCGTGAAAACAAGCACCATGACCGACGCATCGCGAAGCATTAATTGTCTGTGCCTGACCGTTATTAATTCCCAAAATATCATGTTCTGGACAAGCCGTTATACAGGCACCGCTGCCGATACAAAGATCAAGATCAACAACCGGATGTAAAGATACGGGCTCATGAAGTCCAAATTCTTTTGCTTTTGCTGTTTTACTGATAGTCCGTATAGACCTAAGTTTATTTTTCATTAGGTAGTAGTAAAATATTCCACCTAAAAGTAAAAATACTAGCAAATACGCTAAAATATTTTCGAGCAGTTGTTCCAAATTTGTTGATTTTAGTTAGTTATTGATTGACGATTATAAATAGTTTCAAAAATTGTTCCTTAATACAGGCAACAATAATTATTATAACCTGTTGATAGAGTTCTTAGCTAATTCAGTAGTTTCATTATCCAGATTTTCCTCTATTAACTTAGTCCAAATTTCGCGTGCTTTATCCTTGTTGCCCTTTGTGGCTTCAATTGCACCCAAATTATAATTTGCCATTGGATCAGCAGGAAATAATTTAAGCATAGTTTTAGTGACATCTTCAGCCTTTACAAGATCACCTTTTGTGTAATAAATGTAAGTGATTGAAAAGTAAATGTCTTTTCTTTTTTTATCTTTATCTAAAATTTTTTGATAATATAACAATGCATCATCTGGTTTATGAGCAGCGGCAAGAAAATCCGCATACTCTCTCATCTTTAAAGTGTCGTTTGGATTTGCATCAACATCTTTTTTCATAACCTCAATTTTATGCTTAGCTTCTTCAGAAACATTTGAGCCGCTTGGATCCTGCATCATCCCATTATTAAGTTTTTTGTGAACATCATCCATCGGCATTTGCTTGTTCGTGATATCACCCTTTACTTTTTCATCAGTATTGCTGGATTGCGAAACTACAAGCAATGTTACAATTACTGCAAGAGCAATTACTCCATATAGATAAATAGGTTTAAACTTCATTTTAATATCTCCTAAAAAATCCATTTGTAACCAAAAGTTATGGTTACTATTACGTGAATTATCATTATTACAAACATCGCAATAGCAAATGGTAGGTGAGCAACATGCCAGTAACGAAAAAGATTTTGCATAGTTCTCAGCATTCCAAGTCTTCTTGATAGAATTATTTCTGCCTGCGCTTTATTTTTTATTTCTTTCCTTTTGATTTTAGAAAAACCAGCAATTGCTAAATTTTTATTTAGTCTTGATTGAAAAGAACGAATATGAAAAAAATCTTTTATATATAGCCCGAACGTTTCTAAAGCACCCAAATTTTTATATCTGCCGGGTGAAGCTAAATCATCAAGTTCTTTAATCAATCTTACATCAAAAAGCATTTCCAATTTCATCTTGTCCATCAGATCCTCACGCATCGATATCAAATCTTTTATATCTATCTCCTTTCCTTCAATGGTACGGGGTATTTGAATGTAAATAAATCTTCCTACAAATCCGCTTAATACAACCAAAACCATACTCCAGAAACTTACAGATACAATACCGCCGAACTTAAAAGCTGTATGATACAGGACTAATATTGGTCCAACGGTACACAAAAAGATATGAAATTCTAACCAATGTTTAAGATATCCAAAACCTAGAATTTTAGGAGTGCGTTTTCTTATCATATAAATTGCGACTCCAAAAATCATCATCAATGTGCCAATGATACCAAAACCGTGCCCCCAAGCACCGCTGGGTTTTAACACATTATGGGCATCATTAAAAAATCTTTCTTCAATGGGCAATGAGTAATATTGATAGCCATTAAAAGCTAACAATATCAAAACAAGTGTTCCAACTACAAAGAAGCTTCCAACATAAATTAAGTGTAAGGTCTTATTCATCTTGATAAAAAGGTATTATTATTAAGTATTATTAGATTCAGAAAAGTGACATTACCAAAAAAATAATTGGGTCTCGATTGAGACCCGATAAAATTATTCTTCGACAATTTGTACAAGTGTGTTATATTTTGTGGATTTATCGACAGACATTCCGCTAATTTTATCAACAAGAATGTTAATACGCTCATCATTCAGGTCATCAAAGGCTTCATAAGCTTCCATTGTAGTGAAGGTATAAAGTTCCTGAAAACTAACTGATTTACCTTTTACTTCGTAAACTTCATAAGATTCTAAGCCTTCTGCTTTAAGAAGATTCTTTAGTTCCTTGATAACTTTTAAATAATCATCACGTTTTTCAGGAACTATTTCATACTGAATTGAGAAAAGGACTTTTGACATTTTTACTCCAATTATTAAATAAATAATTTCTCATCTGTTGAACCCTCAAAAGTTATTTTTGCAGGTCCGGTTAAAGAAAGATTTTTAACTTTCTGATTTTCAACTTCAAAATTAACTGTTAGAATATCCCCGCCATAAGTTTTTAACTTAATCGGCGGCTTAAGATTATCTGTAACATAACAAATTACTGCCGAAGCAACAGAGCCTGTACCGCATGCAAGCGTTTCATCTTCCACGCCGCGTTCGTACGTTCTGATATTTATTATTCCATCAACTACATCAATAAAATTAACGTTTGTGCCACCAGGCTTAAAATCGCTGCCGTATCTTATCTCTCTGCCAAGATTATAAACCGGAAAATCCAAAATATTTTTAAAGGTTGATTGTGGATTTCCAGGATTTTTAAGAACATCAGATATTTTTATAACAACGTGTGGCGAACCAGTGTCTGCAAAATTTGCAGTTATCATCTGTCCGCCAGCTTTAATCTTAAAATTGTATTTAATATGCTTTGGCGGATTAAGATTAAATTTTATTAATTCATCGTCTAAAATTTCACCCGAATAATCTTGTCCGCTCGCAAAAAATTTAGCTTTCCCATCTTTTAATCGGGAAGTATTTTCTGCAAACCAGATTGAGCACCTGGCACCATTAGCGCATAAACTTCCAGTAGAGCCATCGGCATTATAGTAAACCATTTTGTAACTATAATCCTGTAAATCCTCAATCGTAATAAGTCCATCTGCCCCAATGCCATTTCTTCGATTACAAAGATCCTTAATTTTTTCTGATGTTAGGACTACGCCCTGATTTTGATTCATATCCACAAAGATAAAATCATTACCAGCACCGCTCATCTTTTTAAAAAAAATCTTTTGCATCCAACTGCTAATTTAGTTTAATGCTTTATGCTTTTCAATAAAAAATGTTGTTAATTATTAGATATTTATTTGAGTGTGGTAAATGGAAAGGAAGATTAATCCTGCAGATATATCTATCTGCAGGAAATAAAAATAGTTTTTTACTTAATCTGTTTAACCATTAGAGCAACCTGCTGAGCAACTACAGAATTATATTCGAATGCAAGCTTTCTATGGTTCACCAAATCGACTATTGTGCCTATGACACATAAACCACCGGTAAGAAAATATAAAATTCCCATTCCAATTTGGTTTAGCATAAATCTGTGCAAGCCCGCAAATCCAACAAATCCAACAAGAGCCAAAATTAATATTGTAGTCGGATCTTTTCTGCGAGCGCTGTAAGCCATTGCAAATTGTTGTGCTTGTGCATCAGTCATATCATTAATAATACTTTGAACATATGACATTTCTTCGCCTTCAAGACTTGGTAATAACTGAAAAATATTTGGCATAACTACTCCTTTATTAGATTGTGGTTTTTACTTTTTTAAGATTGAATTTGATGATGGAATAAATTCTATGAAAAATAATGAAGAGTGTCGGTATCCCAAGAATATGAGTATTCAATGACTCAGTAAAATATCCATGAAAGAAAAACGAAATGGAATTACCTAATCCGCAGCCTGGACAATGTTCAAATCCCGCATTGGCTAAAGGACAAATAGTAAAATGGGTTTCAAATGGATTAACAAAAAATGCGAAATAAATTAATGCAGAAATCCAAATAAATCCTTCTAATCCAATCAAACGGGAATAGCTAAAAATCTTTGATAGAAAGTTTTGCTGATCTAGTAATTTTATTTGGCTGCTAATATTATCCATTAACTGATTTGAATTGTTGGTTAAAACATACTTAAATATTAAAATCAAATCAATTGCAGGATGATGAGCGGTATGTTTTTATCGGTGAGTAAAAGAAAAGTGAATGACTGTTTAAGTTTCAAAAATGTTTTTTAGTAAAAGCTCTTCCGGAATGACTTTTTAAATATTTTTCAAATGCAAGTGCTTTTTCTTTTTCTGTAAATGCAAAAGCATTTTTTATTTTCCAAGGTTTGAATTTAGAAGTTGAGATTACTTCACCATTATTATGTTTGGCTAACCTTTTTTTGATATCGGTTGTAAAACCCGTGTAGAATGTTTCTTCAAATTTTGTACTTTGAAGTATGTAAACGTAATAATACAAATCGAGAAATATTTAATGAATTATCTGTTCACCGAGGCGAAGTTCTGAGCAAATAATATTTTAATGAAAAATCCCGGCTTCGCTTTCAGCTATGCCGAGGCGGTCTTCGTTTTTTGCAAGCTCAAAACGAAGCCTGGTGGAGGTGGCGGGAGTCGAACCCGCGTCCGAAATTATGATCCAAAGAACGTCTACATACATAGTTTGTTTCATTTTTGACTTTAAGCTGCCAAACAAACAAAGATCACTTAAAGCCTACTTGCTGTTACTTCGCTTTTCCTGCGCAAGAGACAGAATCAGCTATTGTATCTAAACGTCGTTCTATCCTAGCCCGATACAAGAGGATAAGTAGAACGGCTGTTAACTATTAATTAAGCAGCTAAGGCGTAATTAGATTCGCCAGTTATTGTTTTTTCCCAATTCGTTTACGTGTATTCGGGGAACACGGTACGCAGTTCTAAGTCTCGTTAATCCCGTCGAAACCAAAATTCACCCCCGTAATTAGTCTGCAGTCTTCAATCGCCAGTCTGCAAAATTATAAAATTACGGAATCCATTTTGTGTCTGGAATATTTGAGTACTTATTTTCAAAACGTGAAAGAACAAAAAAGAGATCAGATAATCTGTTTAAAAATATAACAATGTTTTCACCGATATGTTCGGTATTTTTTAATGCCACTATTTCTCTTTCTGCACGACGCGAAATTGTACGGCAAATGTGTAAAAGTGCAGATCCTTTACTTCCACCTGGCAGAATGAAGTTTTTAAGTTCCTCTAATTGAGCGTCAAACTTATCAATTGCTTGTTCTGTCTCTAAAATATAAGAATCAGGTAGCCGAGTGATTTTTAGTTTCTTGTTTTTTTCAGTTTCTGGTGCTGCAAGATCAGATCCCAAAACAAATAATTTATTTTGCAGATCCACTAACAGATTTTTTATCTCAATACTTGTAACTTCAATTATCGCTAATCCTAAAAATGAATTGAGTTCATCAATAGTTCCATACGCATTTAATCTTAAATTACTTTTTGAAACTCTTTCTCCGCCGAATAATCCTGTTTCACCTTTATCACCTGTCTTTGTATAAATCTTCATTTATTTTATTTCTTAAATGGAAGATCGTGGACTACAACTTCAAGTAACTTAGTTTCATTTTTAGCGGTTACTTTGGTCCCTTGCAGAGCCAATGATCTTTTTAAGTATCCTAAAGCAATATTTTTTTTGATTTTGGGAGAATATGCCATAGAAGTAACTACACCGACTTCATTTTTTTCTTCATCTAACAATGTAAACTTCTCATTAGTTTCAACTGCTTCAGGAAAACATAATCCTACCAAATGCTTTTGAACTTTATCATATGTATCTAACCGCGCAATAACTTCCTGTCCGATGTAGCATCCTTTTTTAAAATCAACAAGATTAATAATCTTTGCTTCGTGCGGATTGTATGAATCATTTAATTCATTTGGATCTGAAGGGATACCATTTTCAATTTTGTACAAATTGTATGCATCTTCGCCAACAAGATTAAAATCAAACGGACCTTTATTTTGAATCATATTACTAATTAATTTTTTACCACTTTCCTGTTCTGCTAAAATCCAAAACTTTTGAATTCCATTTTCATCTTTCAGTCTGACAAGAAAAAACAAAACTCCATCTGCACTTACAACTTTAAATGAGTTAGCTGTTACAGCATTTAAGGCATCGCCAACAAATAAAGACAAAAATGATTCGGACTGCGGACCAACAATTTCAAATAAATTAAAACGATGACTCGCATCGCTTAACTTTACATCATCACCAATTATGTATTTGTTTATCCAGCTCATAGTTCTTTGCTTGCTATAAATTCCTGTTACTAAAAGAATGTAGCTTTCAAAGTTCATTACTGTAGAAACACCTATTATTCTTCCTTTTTCTGATGTGAAAATTGTTTTCTTCACCTCTTCTTTATTAAGATTTTTCATTGAGTTGGTAGATATCCGATGCAGAAAATCAAGTGAATCAGTTCCCTTTAACTCAATAATAGATGAAGTATTCATATACTTTAATGCAACTCCATTATTTAGGCTAAATACTTCATCTTCAATTGATGAATAATTTTTGATATGTGTTACATCATTTATTAACTCGGTTTTAGCACCAAGTGAAACAAAAAATGACAGCATATCTGAATTTGTATTAGTCAACTCGAACATTATTACTCCATTGTATATCTATTGTTTTTTCGGATAAGAAACAGGAAAAATTACTAAGGCAAAGATAAGGAAAAAATTAATAACGGCGAGTTTGTTTTTGGTTTCTTGTATTGATGTAAAGAGTATCTTTCACGCTCCATTTGAACGCCACTGAATCGTTAGAATAGACTCTATCATTAAGATTGTAAAAAATATGTTCGTAATAATCTGGAAATTTATCATTGTTAACATTTGCTAGAGTTCTTCTAAAGCTTGTACCGTCGTATGTCATCAATAAATGTGGATAATTACGAATATTATCGATTAAGAAGTAATTATAGTTAATATGTCCAACTCCCTGGGCATAATGAAAATTATTTTCAAGAAAATAGGTGCCATTATAATTCCATCTTTTTAGTGAGATGCTGTTGAACCCTCCGTGAGACGGAATTGGTGCTTCCCATTGTTTGATCAAATTATCACCGCGGCACTCGAACAAAACAAGATATAAAAATGGAGTTCCGAGTTTTGTACTATCAAGATCAATAAAACTCTGATCGTAACCTATAACGTTTGTCGGTTCTATTAATCTTTCACCAGCTCTTGATGAAGCTATAACAGTAAAAACAAACTTACTTCCGTCTTTGTCTGTAAAATAAATTATTGCGGGTTTTGGAATATTATAGGTGGTTGTTCTGTCAAATTCAAGTAAGTAGGTGCCGGCTGGATAATTATCAAAGATGTGTTCGATTACTGCAATTGTGTCGCATGGAAATCGGTTTTTAGACTCTTTTTTTTTTAACTCGAGATTATATCGCTGAATTTCTGCATCTTTATTTTGATCAAAAGCTGCCTGCTCATTGTAGTTAATCCGCTTATCCTCCGGTTTTGTTTTATGCTCACAGCTAAGCAGCAATAACAAAATTAAAAGAATTATCGGGTAGATAAGTGATGATAGTTTAATTTTCTTTAACATAGATGCACAAATAACGCAATATTTATGCCTCAAGTAAAATCAATAAAAAGCCTCAGAATTTCATTAAAACAAACTCTGAGGCGAAAAAAAAATTAGATCAGTCTTATAATAAAACAACTATTTAGAATATTCATCCAAAAAATAAGCCGAGCTTTTTATTCCCAATTGATAGTGATTTAAATTAAAATGTTCATTTGGTGAATGAAGATTTTCTGTATTCAAACCCAGCCCCATTAAAACCGGTGAAGCTTTTAATAGATTAGCAAATTCTACGACAATTGGAATAGATCCTCCTTCGCGCATAAATACTGTTTTCTTTCCAAAGGCTGACTGCATTGCTTTTGCACCTGCAATTGTAGCTTTATCATCTAAAAGAGTAATCACAGGATAACCGCCATGTAAACCAGTTACTTTTACACTAACTTCTTTTGGAGCAATTTTCTGAATGTATTTTGTAAAAAGTTTTTCAATCTTTTTAGGATCCTGATGAGGAACAAGACGCATACTAATCTTTGCTGATGCTTTTGATGGTATAACTGTTTTAGCACCCTGACCTGTAAATCCACCCCAAATGCCATTACAATCTAAAGTTGGTCTTGCCCAAATCCTTTCCAAAGTTGTGTAGGCTTTTTCGCCGGTTAGATGTTTTAAACCGATAGCTTTTCCCCATTCCTTCTCGGAAAATTTAAGTGCTTTAAAGTTTTCTCTTTCTTTTTTTGTCAGCTTTAAAACATCATCATAAAACCCTGCAATTTTAATTTTGCCATTATTATCAACCAATTGAGAAATCATTTTTGTTAGAACATTTATTGGATTGGGAACACCTCCGCCAAATGTGCCGGAATGAAGATCACGCGATGGTCCGGTTACTTCAATTTCCATATAACACAATCCACGCAAACCATAAGTTATTGTTGGAACACCAGGGGCAAACAATGCAGTATCAGAAATTAAAACCGAATCACATTTTAAAAGTTCGGTATTATTTTTTAGAAATACAGATAGGTTTGTGCTTCCAATTTCTTCTTCGCCCTCAATTAAAAATTTTACGTTAAGCGGTAAACTGCCATGCGTTTTAAAATATGCTTCAACACTTTTGATGTGCATATACATCTGACCTTTATCATCCGTGGCACCTCGCGCAAAAATATTGTCTCCGACTATTGTTGGATCAAACGGAGATGATGACCAAAGCTCAATAGGATCAACCGGCTGAACATCATAATGGCCGTAAATTAAAACTGTTGGTTTGCCGGGTGCACCGAGCCATTCACCATAAACTAATGGATGACCTTCGGTCTGGAAAATTTCAATTTTATTTAGTCCGGCATCTTTTAATTTAGTTGCAACAAATTGCGCAGCTGTCTGCATATCCGGTTTATTTTCCGGAAGTGTACTTATGCTGGGTATTCTTAAGAATTCTTTAAGCTCATCAACATATCTGCCCCTGTTATTTTCAATGTAATCAACTACTTCTTTCAATGATTTTTCTCCTTAGGGATTTGTTAATTTATATTTAAATATTGTAGGAATGTACTCTTTAAAATTGTTTATTGTTTTGCTATCAAGTTTGTCCAGGATCTCCTCGTTTGGAATAAAAACTTCTTTCCAAGGATCATCAACGATGTAAATGTTGTTTTCATAATCCATTGTTATACTTTCGTAAGACGGCAAATAATTAAGATCTTTATAATCTGGAATAAATGTATCGCCACTAAACTTTGAGAATGATTTTATGTTAAACTCCTCATCAAAAAGTATATGAAATATTGTTCTATTGTTTCTATCAATTCCCCAGAGGGAATAATCTTCATCAGAAAATAAGCCGCAAATTGTATGAACACCTAAATTTTTTGTGCTGATCTCTTTAATAATGTTCAAATCAGATTTATCAGCAATAAATATTAGTGCACTGTCAGCAAACTGATAATTATTTGGGAAACCCTCTAATCCTAAATAAAAATAATTATCATCCAAAGCAAACCCCTCATAACCTATATTCCAGTTAGTGTATTTATAAAAAATGCTATCCGGGGCAAACGGTAATTTTTCTACTGCAATAATCTGTCCCGAAAAAATATCGTCATCTTTAAAATCCAATTTATATATCCCAACGTACTTATTAAAATTTGGAGTATGACCTTCTATCGATAAATAAACATCTCCGGTTCTTTCATCAAAAACAACTTCTTCAAAATCCTTTTTAGGAAATTCGGAAAAATAATTTTCTACACTCTCTGAAAATTCAATCAAATCGATACTAAAAACAGAATCGCTTTTTAAAGTTAAGAGATGAATAAAACCTATATCATCTGCAAGAAGAAAATACTTTTTATCGCACTCGCTTTTAATAAATGCAATTCCCGATGTCTGATATGTTCTTGATTGATCTGTCTTTAACCAAAGCGGAAAGTTTTCATCGGCTTGTAATGACAGATTTTCATTTTGTGCGTTTACAAAAAGTTCAAAAGAAAAAAGAAAAAATAATATTAATACTCGAGGCATTTTAAGAAATTAAAAAGAAATAAAAATTTGTTGTTTAAATATACGTATAATCCCACAATCACACGGTAAAATTGAGCTTCTTGTTAAACTTTTATCCGTTAACTATCTTTGATCAATGATTTTATTCCGATACATATTAAAAGCTCATTTTATTCCCTTCGTTTTTTCATTAATCACTCTAATGTGCATTTTTCTGCTTCAGTTTTTGATGAAATTTGCAGATAGATTAGTCGGAAAGGGACTGGATAGCTGGGTTATTACGAAGCTTGTTGCTTACAACCTCTCCTGGATGGTTGTTCTAGTTGTACCAATGGCAACTTTAGTCGCTACATTAATGGCGTTTGGAAATCTGAGTCAGAACAATGAAGTAACGATAATGAAATCATCAGGAATAAGTCTTTACAAAATGATGATTCCACCTTTTTTAGCAAGCATAATTGTAGCGGTTCTTCTTTTCCAGTTTAATAATGATGTTCTTCCGGATGCAAATCATCAAGCAAAAATATTGATGAGCGACATATCAAGAACTAAACCAACACTATCGCTTGAGCCCGGTTTCTTCTCTCAAGAAGTTAATAATTATGCAATTCTTGTGCGGTCTATTAATCAAAAAACTAATTGGTTATATCAAATTACTATTTATGATTATTCAAATGGTGCAAAGATAAATGTAGTTACTGCAGATAGCGGTAAAATATTTTTCTCAAAGGATCAATCAAAATTGTTAATGGATTTGTATAATGGGGAAATTCATGAATCCGATGTTCAGAATACAACACTTTATAGAAAGCTGGAGTTTAAAAAGCATATCATAGCGATGAATGGCGATCAGTTTTCATTTCAGCAATCAGGACCAACATCCCGCGGAGAAAGAGAATTAAGCGTTAATGATATGCAGATTATTGTTGATAGTATTAAAGTACAGTTGAATGAGAATACGCGGAACTTCAGCAAAGAAATAAAAAGGCATTTATTTTATGATACTACAAAAGTTAGTAGTGTACCCAAAAATAATTTGGGTAAAAATCCCGAATTGGTTTACTTGCGTGCGATTGAAAAAGTAAAAACAGTTAAAAATATTATCTTATCAAATTTTAACAGAGTTGAATGGACAAAACGTGAAATTGAAAAATATGAAGTTGAGATTTATAAAAAATACTCCTTACCCGGTGCTTGTATAATTTTTATACTTATCGGGGCTCCATTAGGCGTTATGGTTCGCAAAGGCGGGTTTGGAGTTGCTGCAGGTATTAGTTTGTTTTTCTTTCTCGTTTATTGGGCGTTTTTAATCGGTGGAGAAAAATTATCTGAACGTGGTTTCTTCTCTCCGTTTATTGGGATGTGGGCTGCAAATATTGTTTTAGGAATTGTTGGAATTGTCTTAACAATCAAAACCAATAAAGAAGCTAAAACAATTTCGTTCAATTTTATTAAGAAACTAATACCTAAAAAATTTCGACAAAAAGACATTGCTGCTTTAGATGAAAATAATTGACAAATATTTAATCAAACAATTTCTTCAGACTGTTGTATTCGGTTTACTTGGTTTTACACTTATCTTTATTGTAATTGATGCGATGGAAAATTTGGATGATTTTATTGATCAAAGTGTTCCTGCAATTAAAATTATTCATTACTATATTGTTTTTGCACCCGAAATAATCAGGTTAATGACACCCGTTGCAGTTTTATTTTCCGCACTTTTTACTGCGGGTAAAGCCGCAAATTTAAGTGAGTTGACCGCCATTAAAGCTAGCGGCGTTAGTCTTTTTAGATTCATGCTTCCTTTCCTCATAACCACAATTATAATAAGTTTATTCTCAGTTTATTTCAGCGGCTACGTTGTTCCAATGGCTAACAAGACTAAACTAAACATCGAACAGGAATATCTTAAAAAAAATATTACGTTTTCTGGAAGTAATATTTATTTCCAGGATTCCAAACAAAGAATTGTAAGTATTTCTTTCTTTGATAATAATTCTAACCGAGCAAACAGAGTTAGCATTCAGGATTTTTACGCAAACGATCTCAAACAAATGCAATCTCGTATTGATGCTAATAGCTTAACTTACGATACATTAAAAAATATTTGGGTAGCTAACAACGGAATAAAAAGAAATTTTGATGGAAAACATCAGAGCGCTGAATACTTTACTTCAATGGAAGTAACCAATTTAAATTTCTCTCCGGCAGATTTGCTTCAAAAACAGACTCGTCCTTCCGAAATGAATCTTACGGAACTTGATGAACTCGTTAAGTCGCAGCAAAATGCAGGTAACGACCCAACCTCAACACTAATAGAGTTTCATTCAAGAATAGCTTTTGCAATGACCAGTATAATAGTTGTTTTATTCGGTTTACCGATCTCAGCAAATAAAAGAAAAGGCGGCATTGCTTCACAAGTCGGATTAAATATTCTTGTAACTTTTTTGTACTTAGTATTTATGAAAGTAAGTCAGGCATTTGGAAAAAACGGAGCTCTAAATCCGCTACTGACAGCATGGCTTGCAAACTTCTTGTTTATGATTGCGGCTGGAATAAATTTGTGGAGGGCAAAACAATAAGTGAGAAGAGAAATTCAATAAATAAAAAAGCCGGCTAATTTTAACCGGCTTCAATTCAAAAATTATCAAATAATTTAGTTTACTTTTTCACTGCTCTTGGGCGGAACAAAACCAAACATCTGATTTGGTGCAGATTCAATTTTAATCTCCCCAAACTTTGCCTCAAACTTATCGATGTTATCTATCAAAGCTTTCATTAGCATTTTTGCATGCTGCGGGGTTGTGATAATTCTGCTATAAACTTTTGCTTTAGGAACACCGGGAACAATTCGTGTAAAATCAATAATGAACTCAGCCGGTGAATGCGAAATGATAGCAAGATTGGAATAAATTCCTTCAGCTTCTTTTTCACCAAGCTCAATATTTAACTGTTGTCCCTGTGGTTGTTTATTGTGATCCATAATATTTTTTATCTCAATTGATCTGCTTTTTCGAAAGCTTTAGTTGCATCATCATTCATTCCTAAAACAGAGTAAACTTTTCCTAATAGTTCCCAAGTTTGAGCGTTAGCATCTTTCATCTCAACAGCTTTTTCTAAGTAAGGTAAAGCAGCCTGATATTTAACTTTATACTCATCAGAAACTTTTCCTTCTTCATCAGATTTTTTGTTAAGATAAGTACCCCATTTAAGGTATGTAACGCCAAGATTGTAAATTGCGTTATCGTAAGCCGGATCTAAATCAATAGCTTTTTTAAATTGAGTTTCAGCTCCTGCAAAATCATCCGCACCTAATAAAAGAACGCCGTAATTGTATCTGATATTTTTGTCTTCAGGTTTTGCTTCTACAAGTTTTTTGTATTTATCAATAGCTTCGGTTCCTCTGCCAGCGCCAATATAAGCAGTCGATAAAGTTACAAGCATTTCAGGATCGTCCGGATATTTTTTTAAACCTTCTTCTAAAACTTCAATGCTCTTGTTAAACTCTGCTACTGCTTCTGTCTCGCTTCCCTGGCTCTTAAGATTTGTTCCGGTTACATAATAAATCTCGCCTAAAAACTTATATCCATCAAGCGACTGTTCGCGTGCAATTAATTCTTTTAATGGCTGTACGGCAGCTTCATTATCGCCTTTGCTTAAATAAACAAATGCAAGATTTTTATAAGTATCAGCAGAATCTGGTTCTATTTTAAGCGCTGAATTGAAATCAGCAATTGATTTATCATAATAAATTTTTGCACTGTCAACATCACCTGATTTTACGCCTCTTTGATACAAACTAACCCCTCGATTGTAGGCTTGTGCCCAAAAATACTTTCTTGAGTCGTTAATATTTTTTTCAAAATTTTTGCTTATTGCAAGTGATTTATCATAACTATCAACCATACCTTCAAAATCACCCTGTTCTCCCTGAACAAATCCTAATAGATAATATCCCTCATCACTTTTAGGATTTTTTGTAATTTCTTTTTGTAATACTTCGATTGCTTTATCGTAGTTTTTTTGTTGAATGTACAATTTTGCACTTGTTATTTCAGTGGAACCACATTGATATCCCACAAAAAACATACTTAGCATTAGAAATGCAATAACAAACAGTTTGGAATGTTTCATATTTTCTCCGATTTAAAGTAAAAATTAATTCTCTTATTTATAGAATTGTAATTTTGTGATTCAAAGATACAAACATTTTCCAAAATATATAGCCAATAATTGGGAGTTAATCCATCTATTTAAATTGATTTTACCCGCCTAAAAGGATATTTTTTGGTAACAAATTAGAGGTTTATTGTGACTACTGAAGAAATTATCAAAACAATACCCAAAGTGCTTCTGCATGATCATCTGGATGGCGGGGTTAGAGCGCAAACTATTATTGATCTTGCCAAAGAACTTAAGTACGATAAACTTCCCACAGAAAATTCCACAGAATTAGCCGAGTGGTTTCATCGAGGTGCAAATAAAGGTAATCTCGTCGAATATCTGCAAGGCTTTGAACATACCACAGCAGTAATGCAAACCAAAGAAGGATTAGAACGAATTGCTTATGAGATGATGGAAGACATGTACAACGACGGTGTTGTTTATGTTGAAACAAGATTCGCGCCTGTTTATCATAGACAAAAAGGACTTTACTACGAAGAATCTGTTAATGCAGTTCTTGCTGGATTGGAAAGAGGCAAAAAAGATTTTGGTGTTGGCTACGGATTGATACTTTGCGGAATGCGTAATATGAAGGACACCGTTGATATTGCTGAACTTGCGGTAAATTTTAGAAACGATGGCGTTGTTGGATTTGATCTTGCCGGTGAAGAAGGCGGTTATCCACCTAAAAAACACATTGAGGCTTTTCAGTATATTCAGAGAGCAAACTTTAATATTACAATTCACGCTGGTGAAGCATTTGGTAAGGATTCAATCTGGCAGGCAATTCAGTGGTGCGGGGCTCATAGAATTGGGCATGCCACAAGATTACTGGAAGATATTGTTCTGGATGCAAATGGTAATGTTGTAAAGTTTGGAGATCTTGCTCAGTACGTTTTAGATAAAAGAATTCCATTAGAAATCTGTCTGCTTAGCAACCTTCACACCGGTGCAGTTGATAAGCTTGAAAATCATCCGTTTGGAATATTGTACAAGGAAAAATTCCGCGTAACAATAAATACAGATGACCGGCTTATGAGTGATACTACAATGACAAAAGAGTTTTTAACTGCAATCAAATATTTTAATTTAAATTTTGAGGATTTTGAAAAGATAACCATCAACTCAATGAAATCAGCCTTTATACCATATAAGGACAGGCTGCATTACATCTATAATGTAATTAAACCCGGTTATCAAAAAATGAGAGAAAAAATATTATCGTTTAATAATGTAAAAGGATAAAATGAAAAAACTGTTCGCTAATTATAATTTTGAATTCGATAAAAACGAAAAAAAACTGTTAACTAACTTTTGTAAACAGGCTCTAAAACAAGTATCCGGTGACAATAGATTTTTTGCCGAAGAAAAAGCATTCAATTCTATAATTGAAAAATTAAGAAATGGAGAGGATGCCGTTAAATTTACCAAAGATGAAAAAACAAGATTAACACATCAGCTAAAGCAAAATTCTGAGTTTATGAAAAAGGAAATGAAGAAAAGCTGGTTCTTAAAAAAATGGATTTATAAATCTTTATTTAAACAGTACGATAGTATAATAGAAAAGTATTTTAAGGATTAAGAATGTTAACAGATCATGCAAAAATAATTGCACCGACCGGGACTGATATTTCCTGCAAAGGCTGGATACAGGAAGCGGCAATGCGAATGTTGATGAATAATCTACATCCGGATGTCGCAGAAAATCCTGCAGAGTTAATCGTTTACGGCGGGCGTGGAAAGGCCGCACGCAATTGGGATGCTTATGAGGCAATCATCAATTCACTTAAGAGTTTAGAAAATGATGAAACACTTTTAGTTCAATCTGGCAAGCCTGTTGGAATTTTTAAAACACATATTAATGCGCCACGTGTAATAATATCGAACTCAATGCTTGTACCCGATTGGGCAACTTGGGACGAATTCCGCAGACTTGAGCAGCTTGGTTTAACTATGTATGGACAGATGACAGCGGGAAGCTGGATTTATATCGGCACACAAGGAATTCTTCAAGGCACTTATGAAACTTTTGCCGAAGCTGCTAAAAAATATTTTGGCGGTTCGCTTAAAGGCAGATTTGTTTTAACTGCAGGACTTGGAGGAATGGGCGGAGCTCAGCCACTTGCCGCTACTTTTAACGGCGCCGCATTTCTTGGTGTTGATGTTGATCGTGCAAGAATCCAAAAAAGGATTGATACCGGCTATACAGATATAATTACAGATAATCTTGATGAAGCCTTAAAAATCATACTCGATGCAAAACAAAACGGTAAAGCGATTTCTGTTGGATTGATTGGTAATGCCGGAGAAGTTCATCACGAAATTTTAAAGCGTGGAATTATACCGGATGTTGTAACCGATCAAACTTCAGCACATGATATGCTGAATGGATATGTTCCGATGGGGATGAGTTTTGAAGATGCTCTTGAATTAAGAAAATCAAATCCAGAAAAATATATTTCACTTTCCCGCAAAACTGTTGTTAAGCATGTTGAAGCGATGCTTGAATTTCAAAAACGCGGATCAATAGTATTTGACTACGGCAACAACATTCGCGGTGAAGCAAAAGAAAATGGTTTGATAAATGCTTTTGATATTCCGGGATTTGTTCCTGAATTTATCCGTCCGCTTTTCTGTGATGGAAAAGGACCATTCCGCTGGGTTGCACTAAGCGGCGATCCAAATGATATTTATGTAACTGGTCAAGCAATACGAGAAGCATTTCCTGAGAACAAACAGCTTATCAATTGGATTGATATGGCACAAAAGAAAGTTCACTTTCAAGGTTTGCCTGCACGTATTTGCTGGCTTGGTTATGGTGAGCGTGCAAAGATGGGAAAGATTTTTAATCAGCTTGTTGCAGATGGAAAAGTCAAAGCTCCAATTGTAATAGGCAGAGATCATCTTGATTGCGGCTCTGTTGCATCACCAAATCGCGAAACAGAAGGAATGATTGATGGCAGTGATGCGATAGCAGATTGGCCAATACTTAATGCTTTACTAAATGCAATTGGCGGCGCAAGTTGGGTCTCTGTTCATCATGGCGGCGGAGTTGGAATTGGAAAGTCAATCCATGCAGGAATGGTTGTAGTTGCGGATGGAACAAAAGAAGCAGAAGCTCGATTAGAAAGAGTTCTTACTTACGATCCCGGCATGGGCATAATGCGTCACGCTGATGCAGGTTACAAGCAGGCGATTGATAATGCAAAAAAATGGAATGTTAAAATTCCGATGCTTAAGTAGTTTCTCGCTTAAGTCATTGCGAGGAGTTCTACGACAAAGCAATCCAACAAGGTTTAAATAAATGTTTATTTTAATGAATTTAATATTGGCATTTCGAAAGAGCCAGCCTCACTGTCAGGTAGGTTCCCGACTAAGAATTCTGTTATTTAATTTTGAAAGCAGATTTCTCTCTTCGTTCGAAATGACAATTATTATTTTTTTGTTTTTATCTTTTAATGATTCTTCATTTTCTCAAGACAAAGATAAAATAGATTTTGAGAATTGTACATTCAAAGGTTTTCCTCTTTACGGCAAAGTAAAATTTGTAGAATCATTTCCGGATATAAAAGTTCAAATAGTGGATGCATTTCCTGATCTGAAAGTTAAACTTGTAAATTCATTTCCGGATGATTGTGGTAAATGGCAGATCGTTGAATCTTTTCCTGATGTTAAAATTAAAATAGTGGATTCGTTTCCAGATATAAAAATAAAATTTGTAGAATCGTTTCCGGGTAAACCGTAATAAAAATCATTTGTCATACTGAATCGTCATCCCGAGCGGAGACGAGGGAGGAAGTGTGAAATCAGTTAATTAAATAATAAAGATGCTGAAACAATTCGCCGCGGCGAACAGCATGACCAAAATTAAATAATTCAAAGAGGTTAAAAATGAAACTTAAAGTATTAGTAGCAGATAA
>JBGAWM010000149.1:0-3349 GCA_044227615.1 Ignavibacteriaceae bacterium | reverse complement strand
TTGATCTTCATTCAACTGTTTCACAAAATAGTTTCGGAATTAGTGAAATAACTTTTCTGGATGTTAAAAACTCATTAACAAAAAATGATTTTCTTATTTATACAGCTAAAAATTCTCCCGTGGGAAATTATCCTCGATACTTTTTAGAGCAAGCTTCGTACTGGACAATTGTTGGAGTAAATAATGATGTTAAAGAAAGTTTGATAAACGAAGATGGAATGATCGAAGTTGATAAAGCAAAATTTTCAATTGAACCAATGTTGAAAGTTGAGAATCAATTATTTAATTGGAGTAATGTTACCTCAACTCAATCACTTGAAGAAAATTATTTGCCTATTCCATCGGTAGATTGGGATTGTGATGAAGTGAATCTTGAAATTAAATCGTTTGCAAACGGTGAGGCGAATAAAAATTCTACTCTTTATTTAAAATATACTTTAACTAATAATTCTTCATCTGCTAAAAGTGGAAGTCTGTATTTACTAATAAGACCTTTTCAGGTTAATCCATTTTATCAATTTTTAAATCTTTCTGGTGGAGCTTCTAAAATAAATTCAATTAAAGAGATTGATAAAAAAATTTTTGTAAATCATGATAAAATTATTTTACCTATTACAGAATATGAGTCATTCAGTGCTGGCTCCTTTGATGAAGGAAATATTGTAGCTGCTTTGCGAGATAACAAATTTCCTCAGAGTAATTTCGTTGTTGATCCGACAGAACTTGCAAGCGGGGTTTTACAATATGATTTTAAATTAAATCCAGGCGAGAAAAAAATTATTAACTTAGCCCTTCCGTTCTATGATGAAGAAATTTTATCTGAAAATCTTAATGCTGAAGTTGTAGAAAAAAAACTTAGCGAGACGATTGAATTCTGGAAGTCAAAAGTTAATTACATAAAATTTTATCTGCCTAAATCTGCTGATAGAATTATAAACACATACAAATCCAATCTTGCTTATATCTTAATTAATAGAGATAAAGCTGGAATACAACCTGGTTCACGCTCGTATGAAAGAAGCTGGATTCGGGATGGTTCTTTAACTTCATCAGCACTTTTAAAATCCGGAATTGTAAATGAAGTAAAAGATTTTATTGATTGGTATGCAGCCAACCAGTATGAAAATGGTAAAGTTCCCTGCGTAGTTGATAAAAGAGGTCCCGATCCTGTTCCAGAGAATGATAGTCATGGCGAAATGATTTATCTGATAAAAGAATATTTCAATTTCACACACGATACTACTTTTTTAAGATCAAAAAATGAAAATGTAAGAAGAGCTGTTGAGTATATCGAATCTTTGATCGCTGAAAGATCAACGGAACATTTTAAAAATGGTAATGATAGCGTACGTGCATATTATGGTTTAGTAACTGAATCTATTAGTCATGAAGGTTACTCTGCAAAACCAATGCACTCTTATTGGGATGATTTCTTTACAATGAAAGGATTGAAGGACGCAACGGAGATTCAAGAAATACTTGGTGAAAAAGAATCTTATAAACATATAAAAAATGTGCGGGATACTTTTAAAAAAAATCTTTATAACTCACTAAATCTTGCAATGAAGGTGAGGGGAATCGATTTTATTCCCGGCAGTGTTGAGCTTGGCGACTTTGATGCAACATCAACAACTATCGCTTTAACGCCTTGTAATGAATTAAATAATTTACCTAAACCGCAAATTTATAACACGTTTGATAAGTATTTTGAATTTTTCAAAAGCAGAAGAGATGGAAAAATTGATTGGATAAATTATACTCCTTATGAAAATCGTTTAATAGGTTCATTCATTCAATTAGATCAACCAGAAAGAGCGCACGAACTGATAGATTTCTTTTTGAATGATCAGAGACCAAAAGGATGGAATGATTGGGCTGAAGTTGTTTGGAAGGATTATCGTGCGGCAAAATATATCGGTGATATGCCTCATACATGGGTGGGGTCTGATTTCATAAATGCTATTCGATCTATGTTTGTGTATGAGAATGAATACGATTCATCGCTTGTTCTTGGTGCTGCACTTTATCAGGATTGGATTGACTCACCAAACGGAATATCAATCGAAAATCTTCCTACGTACTATGGTGAAATTTCTTATTCTATAAAAAAAGAAAATGAAAGATATACTTTGTCAATTTATGGAGATGTTGATCTTCCAGAAAATGGAATAAAAATTAAAAACTTTAATGAATCAAAACTACCTGTTAAAGTTTCGGTTAACGGAAAGGAAATTTATTCTTTTACGAATAATGAAATTACTTTAAAAGAATTTCCTGCAACAGTGGAGATAAAATATTAAACTAAAAGGGTGTAATTCGTTCAATGTATTATAAGAGCAAAAAATGAATTTCAGTACATCAAAAAATTATTTTCTTAAAAATGGAAAACCTCACTTTTTAATTTCCGGTGAAATACATTACTTCAGACTTGATCCAAAGTTGTGGGAAAAACATTTACGTTTACTGAAGCAATCTGGCGCAAATACAACTTCAACCTATATTCCATGGGATTGGCACGAATATGAAGAAGGTAAGTTTGATTTTACTGGTGAAACTGATCCAGCTAGAAATCTTATTAAGTACATCAAACTTTGTAAAAAAAATGGTCTTGATTTAATAGTAAAACCCGGTCCATACATTCTTGCTGAATATGAAAGACAAGGTCTGCCTCAGTGGCTTCTTAAAAAAATCAGCAAAGAAGCATACGCACTGGATGAAAATGGAAATATTATATCTGATGATTTAATGTCCTATTTATCTGACGAGTATTTGCACTATACATTTTTGTGGTACGATAAAGTAATGCCTATCATTTCAGCAAATCAAGAAAGTACCGGTGGACCAATTGTTATGATGCAGGTCTGTAATGAGGTGGGTGTATTTCAATGGCTATCTGGAAAAATAGATTACAATCCTTCAGTAATGAAAATGTACAAAGACTTTCTTGCTGATAAATACAAATCAATCGAGTTGTTGAATAAAACTTACGGAACAGATTATCCTTCATTTGAAAAATTATCAGCGCCTGATGGCAAGATCGAAAACAAGCAAGACTACTGTGAATACTTTGATTTTCATCTCTTCTATCGCCACTATTTTGCTTTGTATCTTGATACATTAATAAAAAAAATAAAAAGCTTTGAGATAAATGTTCAACTTACTCACAATATTCCCGGATGGATTTACGGTAATGCTGCAGAGCTTCCGATGCTCATCAGTACATATGAAGAAATAATGAGAACGCGTAACGATATTATTTTTGGATTAGATCATATTCCAGAGTTTCTATCTTTTCGCAACGCACATTCTGATTTGGCTTGCAATAAAATTCTTGAAGCAATGCAGAGGT
>JBGAWM010000148.1:0-3391 GCA_044227615.1 Ignavibacteriaceae bacterium | reverse complement strand
ACAAAAACTATTAAACCTGAAATTGCATCGGAAAAAATCAGGAAATATTTTGGTAAATCATTAAAGCTAAGACAAATCTCCGCAGGCGGATGTAATGGCTGTGAACTTGAATTGAATGCACTAAGTAATGTTAACTTCCATATGGGTAGATACGGAATTGAATTTGTCGCATCGCCACGCCACGCAGATGGTGTTGTAATAACCGGACCAATCACTCAAAATATGGCGAATGCAATTGATATTTGTTACGATGCAGTACCTGAACCTAAAATAATTATTTTGTTTGGAGCTTGTGCAATCAGCGGCGGAATTTTTCAGAACTCTGAAGTAATTAAAAGAAAATTTTTAGAAGAAAATAAAATTGATTTATACATTCCCGGCTGTCCGCCTCATCCACTTACCTTCATAAATGGATTATTGGATTGGTTAGATAAGAAATAATGAGAATCAATCCTTCCGGGAATTCAGTTAAGATTTCTCTTCTGGTAAATTAAATTCAATTGTGATTGATTCAGCATCAATTAATTTTTCGATTACAAATGGCTGGGTGTTATCAGCAATATGATATTTTTCCTTCGAGGGTTCTAACACAATATAAAAGTCTTTAACAATCATTTGTGAGAAAGAGAAAATATAAATCTTAGTCACGTTTCCTGTTGACACTGTTCTGATTAGATAGTTATTTTCTTTATCTGTGAAAGTCTTTGCGCTTACTTTCAAGTCATCTTCTAAAGTATCTGCAGCGAGGATATTTGATTTAGGAGGTTCGTTTTCCCTCTTAATGTGATTCGGATAAAGAGTAAATATTTTTGGTAAAATATAAGCGCTTATCTTTTCTGCTAATTTTATTTTTAATGATTCATCAACTTTTTCAGAAATATTCAGCTTCAGCTTTTTATAAAATTCTACCACTTCCTTCATCGACTCCCCCTGCTCGATCTCACGCTTCTTTTCCGCACTCAATTTTTGAGGAGAAAAAACGTACTCAAACAGTTCCTGTTCATTTATCATTTTTATAGTTCCTTAATCTGTTCATTCAATCTTTATAATATTCGTAAAAAATGCTTTTTCGGAAAAAACTGCCTTAATTAATTTTTATCTGCTCAACAATCTCTTTTTTAAAGATTTTGAATAGATATTCGAAGATATTCTGATATTTCTCCCGATAATCAGTTCGCGAGATTTCAGAAAACTGTTCAAAGAAGTATTTATGCAAGCCGGTACTTACTCCCCCGTCCTTCATATCAATTGAAATACTCTGCAAAGCTTTTTTAATACCGCTTGCTTCAAATTCATTTAACTTATTTTGAGATACATAAGATATCTGCATCTTTTCAAAAGTATTGTTCAAGGCATTATTAACAATTCTATCAACTTCAATTTCATCCTTCATTTCGACAATATCGTCACAGATAAATTCTGCGGCATTTAATTTTTTTATCCTCATTACCAAAGCATTTATTGGAATAGCGGGTGACAAATTTGTGAATGTTTTTAAATAAGTGAACATCTTCTCAAGCATACATTTCTTTGAGGAAAACAATTCAGCCGGCATAGAATTTATGCAATCAGAATCCGGTAGAGTCAGCGACTGATCATCTTTATCATTCTGAACAATATACGTTACACCGAGGAAATGCTTCTTACAATAATTTTCTTTTTCAATTTTGTAATTCAAAGAGTCAAGAATTTTTGAAAAGAAAGGATCAGACGTGCGTAAAAGCTGCGCTACATAATTTTCAGCGGTTTTAGATACTAAAGTGTTGAGGTAGAATAAAGCACCCTCCTCTGTTTCAATTTGCGGTTGCCAGTTATGAATCGAATTTTTAAGTTTGACAAACACACCCTTATTATCCCTTTCAAATAAAGGTGCAATTGTATCTATTGACATTTCCGTTAGTGAAACATCTTCGGCAAGCAGTGCCTTATTTATATTTTTATAACGATGCTTTAAATAAGTAAAAGCAATCTTTTGACATAGCTCTACTAATTGGTTGATTTCTTCACGACTTATCCGATCATCGCATATCGCTTGAATTATTCCGAGTAGAGCGAAAGTGTTTTTCATACACAGTTAAACTAATAAAAAAAGTAATACCAAAAATATAATCATGCCTAGAAAGATTTTCCGTTTTAGTTAATGTAATATTTTTGTACACCAAACATTGAGGTGAATTTACTATTCTTTGAACTTGTTAAAACATTAATAAATAGGTAGCACAAACAGGATTGTCTTTGCTACTGCAGCCAAGATGGCGTAAAATTTATAAGATAATAGCAGGGTATAATTAAAAGCCAATAGGAGTATAATAGGTAAGCAATAGGTGAGCAATAGGTATTTGTAAGTAAAACACGCTAAAAATGAAGTTACGGTATTAACAGTTGTTTTATGCTTGGCAATATTGGCAGAGGAATTAAAAAAAATGTATAAAAAATCCTTTCTACTCAACCTTTCACTTTCGAGAGTGGGCAATACATATACCAACACAAAACAAGCTAAAAACCCAACAAAAAATATTTTTAATAAATTTTAACTTTTTTTTCCGAAAGTGGAAGAATTATGGATATAGAATTAATTGTAATTAAAAATTATTTCTTAAACATTTTTTAAAGGAGTACTTATGAGAAAGATGATTTTACTTCATTCTCTAATTCTTTTTTCAATTATCAGTTTTGGCCAAATTCCATTGGATGGTTTAGTTGCGTATTATCCATTTAATGGAAATGCAAATGATGAGAGTGGAAATGGAAATGATGGAATCTTAAATGGCCCAACACCAGCTGAGGATCGTTTCGGGAATATTAATAATTCTTATAGTTTCGACGGCATCAACGATTATATTGATTGTGGTAATGGTCTATCTTTACAGATAATGAATGATATTACAATAACTGCTTGGATTAAAAGCGAAGTCCAAATAGATTTTGCACCTGTAGTTATTAGTAAATATGGAGGAGATGATGGTGGCTGGTTAATTAATTTTCCTTCAGATACAAGCGTTAGCTTTGATGGGAGGGATCATTCTGGAAATTATCGTTCGAGTGGATCCACACAGGAAATAGATTATGCTTGGCATTTTTTAGTCGGTCAGCGTGAAGGTACATTGTGGAAAATTTATTTGGATGGGGTACTCTCGAATTCAAATGATGTGGGAAGCTCGGGAAGCATAATAGCATCCAATAATTTACAAATTGGCGTACAATCAGGTTCTTTAGCACGTTATTTTAAAGGAATTATAGATGATATAAGAATTTTTAATAGAGCTTTGACTAATTTAGAAATTTTAGACTTGTACAATGAAAACTTAAATCAAGGTTTAGTTGCGTATTATCCATTTAATGGAAATGCAAATGATGAGAGTGGAAATGGAAATGATGGAATCTTAAATGG
>JBGAWM010000147.1:2444-3578 GCA_044227615.1 Ignavibacteriaceae bacterium | reverse complement strand
GAACTGCTTATACTGAAAACTATAAATCTATAAACCCAGAATTATTAAAAACAGCTTGACTAAGTCATAATATTCAGTGTGACTTAAGATTGATAGTTTATTACTAATGTCATCCTGAGCGGAGTCGAAGGATGACCAATTATAAAAAAACTCATGAAAGAAAATCTACTTTAAAATCTTAAACGAAATAGAACTTGCATAATCTTTACTATGATAAATCTTGATCATCGCTTTAACAAATTTATCTTTATCTGCCGAGTAAATATCACAAAAAGTATTTGGATTTACATCAAAAAATGGAAAGTAAGATGATGAAACCTGAATCATAATTTTGTGTCCCGCTTTAAATGTATGATAAGCATCATTCAAATTTATTTTAACTTCTGTTAATTTATTTTGTCCAAAAGGTTCAGGATTTTCATAACTTTTTCTAAATTTCCCCCGCATAATTTCCGTACGAACTAATCTTTCATAACCACCCATTTCAACTTTTGCAGGGTTTGGATCGGGATCAGGTTCATTATCGGGATAAACATCAATCACTTTAACGACAAAATCTGCATCTGTTCCAGTTGTTGAGACAAATAAGTCTGCAATGATTGGTCCACCAATTGTAACATCCTGAGTTAACACTTCAGATTCAAATGTTAGAACATCAGGTCGAGTTGAAACATATCTTTGATCTTCAATTAAATGAACTTCATTATAAAAAGATTTTGAATCCTCAAACTTGGCGGTATAGGGTATAGGGTTATATGGATCATTCAAATATTCTGAAAAAGAATTTTGAATAATGGGAACTTGCTTATTTAATTTTTCGTCTGGTTGAAAATAATATTTTACTTCACTAATATTTTTTGGCGGCCAGGTTGGATAATTACTCCATTCATTTTTCCCTGTATCAAAAATATAAGTATCATTTAAATTTAATTTTCCTTCACCCTTCAAATGATATTTAAAGAATGGCAGTAATATTTCTTTACGATAATAATCAGCAGTGTTGCTGCCAAAATAAAAATCACCAAGTGAATCACTTTTTGCCCAGATCCAGGAACCATGAGTCCAGGGACCCATTACTAATCTTGTATTATTTGGTTTATCATTTTGTTCAATAGTTTTATAAATGTGAAGCGG
>JBGAWM010000147.1:0-2434 GCA_044227615.1 Ignavibacteriaceae bacterium | reverse complement strand
TGAGTCCAGGGACCCATTACTAATCTTGTATTATTTGGTTTATCATTTTGTTCAATAGTTTTATAAATGTGAAGCGGACCGTACATATCTTCAGCATCGTACCAACCGCCGACAAGAAGTAGTGCTGGTTTCATGTTCTTTAAGTGCTGCAAGTTGCTTCGCGATTTCCAATAATAATCATAAGTACCGTGTGTCATCATGGTATCCCAATACGGAATTCCATTCTTTAATATATATTCGTTCAATTTTTTAAGCGGAGTATGATCTAAGAAAAAATTATAAGCATCGGGCGAATCATACTCAGCAGCTGGTGGATATTGAGTTAATGGTTCCGGTCTTGGTTTACCAAACTGTTTAAAGAAATTAAAAGACATCAAAACAGAAAAAGCGCCGTTGTGGTGCATATCATCACCAACAAACCAATCTGAAATTGGTGCTTGGGGAGAAGCGCAAACAAGATTTGGATGAGCATCGATACAACCCATAAGCGCATAAAAACCCGGATAAGAACTTCCCCAGATACCAACTTTTTTATTGTTGTTGTCTATGTTATTGATTAACCATTCAATTGTGTCGTAAGTATCGCTGCTTTCGTCAATATCGTTTTTATTTTTTTTATTCGGATTGTGAGGTCGCATATTGTCAAACTCACCTTCAGACATATATCTACCGCGAACATCCTGAATAACAAAAATAAATCCTTCCTGCAAAAATTCTTTTGAAGCACCAAGAAATCTGACAAACTTATCTTCTCCATATGGACCTGAAGAGTAAGGGGTTCTCATCATTAAGATTGGATATTCTGTAGATTTGTCTTTTGGTGTATAAACAGCGGTAAAGAGTTTTACTCCATCGCGCATTTCAATCATATACTCTTTTTTGTCATAGTTCTCTTTAACATAAGATTGTTGAGACTGTGTGCAATGCGTAAAGAATACTGAGAATATTATAGTTAGTATAACAGAATATTTATGGACGTTCATCATTATCTCTAATTGTTAAAATTATCAATTGATGTTGCAATATTTTTTTGTCATTCCCACGAAGGTGGGAAACTATTAAAGCTTCAATAATTTGGATTCCCGTTTTCACGGGAATGACTCTAAATCTAAACTTCTTAAAATTCTTTTCATTAATAAAATACTTTATTTTTGTTTCAGTTAAAAAAGAATTTACAGGAATGGTTTGCCGGACATAGTTGGAATTGTAATTTTATTTGTTGTAGGTGCAATTGCCGCATTCATCAATGTTAATGCAGGCGGTGGTTCATCGCTCACTTTGCCCGTACTAATATTTCTTGGGTTAGACCCGTCTGTTGCAAATGGTACAAATCGCGTTGCCATTCTATTCCAAAACATTTCAGCAGTTCATTCATTTAAAACTGAGAAGTTTTACGAGCTTAAAAATAGTTTAATCCTTTCTGCTCTTACTTTACCCGGAGCAATAGCAGGTGCAATTATGGCAGTTAAGATTAGTGATGAATTATTTGAAAAAGTTCTTGCGGTGATAATGATATTAATAATCATCACAATGCTTCTGCCAAAAAAGAAAACTGAAAAAAATAAAGAAGATTTTGTTATCGATTGGAAAATAACATTAGCAATGGTAATTGTTGGTTTTTATGGTGCATTTATTCAGGTAGGAGTTGGCTTCCTGCTGATGGCTTCGTTTCAGTATTTAATGAAGCTTGACCTGATAAGAGTAAATATGCATAAAGTTTTTGTAGTGTTTATGTTTACGATTCCTGCTTTGTTAGTTTTTATATTCGCTGATAAAATAAATTGGTATTATGGTCTTACACTATCTGCTGGCAATGCAATAGGCGGCTGGTGGGGCGCAAAACTTTCAGTTAAAAAAGGTGAAAAACTTATTAAAGCAGTGTTGATTGTTGCAATTTTAATTATGGCACTTAAACTTTTAAATCTTTTTTAAATTTAACTCAAGACTTAAAGGATGCTGCATATGTTATGAAAAGTCATTTCGAAGGAGTCTTCGACTGAGAAATCTTCTTAATTGTGTTATACAGATTTCTCCCTTCGGTCGAAATGACAAAAACAAAATTTATGCACTAAATAATTAAGTCGTGGACTTTGAAAACTTAACCAACTAGAAAAAATAATTATGAAACGAGATATCAATTACAAAATAAAGATGAATAACGGATATGAAATTCCGCAATTTGGTTTGGGAGTTTATCTAACAAAATCCGGAAGTGAGTGTATAAATGCTGTAACCTGGGCTTTGGAAGCTGGCTATAGGCATATTGATACGGCAAGAATATATGGTAACGAAAAAGAAGTTGGAGAAGCAGTAAGAAATTTTGGAATTAAACGCGAAGAAGTTTTTATTACTACAAAATTATGGAATGATGATCACGGTTATGAATCTGCACTAAAGGCTTTTGATAAAAGTCTTAAGACTTTAAACACAGATT
>JBGAWM010000146.1:0-3612 GCA_044227615.1 Ignavibacteriaceae bacterium | reverse complement strand
TTCTTGTCTCCATATCCTCTCAACTCGCTTATGGTTTACTTTCCATCCCTGATTTCTCAGCAATGCAGTTATTCTTCTGTAACCATAACGACCATATTCACAAGCTAACTTTACTATCTCTTCCCGAAGGGCTTGTTCATCATCTCTTGTCTTTGTCTTTCTTCTCTGTGTTGATCTTGCTTGACCAAGTACTGAACATACTCTTCTCTCTGATACTTTCAGCTTTTCCTTTACTTCCTCAACTGCCCGGCGCTTCTTCTCCGGGCTCAGTAGTTTCCCCGGACTGTCTCCTTTAGAATTGCATTATCCAGTGATAGATCTGATACAAGTTTTCTTAGTCTTGTGTTTTCTTGTTCTATCTCCTTCAGTCTCTTTGCCTGATCTACACGCATTCCTCCATATTCTTTTCGCCACTTGTAATAAGTCTGATCCTTTATCCCAAGATGACGACATATTTCTGTTATGCTTTGACCATTTGATTGCAAAACTTCAGCTTCCCGAAGTTTACTAATGATCTGCTCGCCTGTGAATCGCTTTTTGCCCATATCTTTTTCTCCTTTGATCCTAATTTAATAATTGGATCGCTTTTTTGGGGGCAGGTCATTACCAGGAGAAAAGAATCTGCTGATAATGCAAAGAGAGATGAGAAAGAATTAAAACTTAAACCGATCAAAGAAAATACAATCATTAGTTATTTTCATAAGCTGCTGATAATATTTAATTATTTTGTAAAGCAGGGGTACATTCAAGCTAACCCGATACCAACACAAAAACTTAAACTAAACAGGATAGTTACAATCCCAGATAAAGATCTTATTGACATGCTGGAAAAGTTAAAGCAATCAAATCGTGAACATTATAAAATTGTAATGTTTCTGCTATTAACAGGATTAAGAATCGGTGAATTGATAGGATTAACTTTTGAAAAGAATGTTGATTTCAGAGAAGAAGTTTTGCGTGTATGGAATTATAAAAAGGACCGCGAGGACCTTCTTCCTCTTTATCCTGAACTTGCAGAATTTTTAAGAACAGAGTGGAGCGAATATTCTGGTTTATTGTTCAAGTATAAATCTTCGCAATCATTTAAGTTCTATGATCGATTCAGAAAACTGGAAGGTTATGATAAATATTCTTTCCACACTCTGCGAAAAACTTTCATTTCAAAACTCATTAATAGTGGAATGAGTGTGTATGATGTAATGACTTTAGCGCGTCATAAAAATATAGAAACTACACTAAGGCATTACTCGTCAGCAGATATTCGAAGGATGGGTGCTGAGATAAGTAGCCGTACAAATATGGGCACAATTTTGGGCACAGTTTTTAAAAAAGGCTTAAAACTCGTCGAAAATCAATAAAAAATGGCTGTTTCGTATCCTTTGTAATCAGCAGGTCGCGGGTTCGAGTCCCATAGCCAGCTCTTGAAAACCCTCAGAATGCGAATTTTGAGGGTTTTTTATTACATTCCCATATGCAAAATGAAATATCATTAAATCCTATCGGTTTTCTTCAATCTGATCTCAAGCATCGTTACGAAACTCCAAGACAGGGTGTGCTTGCAAAGGAAAGTAAAGCGATCATTCATCTTAATCCAAAACAGAATTTTGAACAGGCTGTAAAAGATCTGGATGGATTTGATAGGGTTTGGGTAATCTATCAATTTCATTTAAATAAGAACTGGAAACCACTTGTAACTCCACCAAGACATACTCGAAAAAAAATTGGTGTGTTTGCAACTCGCGCACCTTACAGACCAAATCAAATTGGATTGAGCTGTGTTAAGCTTGATAAAGTTGATGGATTAACAATTCATATTTCCGAATCTGATATTCTCGATGGTTCACCAATATTGGATATCAAACCTTATTTGCCGTATTCTGATTCGTTTCCAGATTCTAAAACAGGCTGGGTTAGAAGTGGGGTAGAAAATATTTATGATGTAATTTTTAAAGCGAAAGCGAAATTGGATGCTGATAAATTGTTCTTGAAAGAAAATATAAATTTATTAAGTTATGCTCGAGTACAGCTTGAATTTAATCCAGCTGATACAACACGAAAAAGAATATCTTTATCAATAAAAAAATCTAACCACAAAAATCATTTCATCTTAGCTTATCAAAAATGGAGAATCCATTATTCAGTAGAAGAGGAAATTAAAAAAGTATTCATCACAAGTATCAAAACAGAAAGAGTTAAAACTAAATGAAAAATTTATTTTACTTTATAGTACTTGTTTTTATGGTTACAGAAGCAGGTCTTTCTCAAACAGAAAAAAACTCTAAAACCTTATTAATCCGTTGTGATGATCTGGGTATGTCACACTCAGTTAATATGGCGTTTAAAGAATTAATGGAATCAGGATTAAAATTTTCTGCATCGGTTATGTTCTCTTGTGCGTGGTATCAGGAAGCTGTGGATATTTTAAAAGCTAATCCGCAAATTACAATCGGCATTCATCTTACATTAAATGCGGAGTGGAAAAATTATCGCTGGGGACCAATTTCAGGTAAAGATAAAGTACCATCGCTTGTTGACAAAGATGGTTATTTCTTTCCTTCACGCGCGGCATTTTTTGCTAACAATCCAAAATCAGAAGAGATTGAAATAGAGTTACGTGCACAAATTGAAAGAGCTATTAATTCCGGATTAAAAATTTCTTATGTTGATTACCATATGGGTACCGCAGTTGAAAAACCCGAACATAGAGCTATTGTTGAAAAGCTTGCAAAGGAATACGGCCTTGCAATTTCAAGATACTTTGGAGAAGTTGATGTAGAGAGTATGTATGCAGTAGACATAGACAAAAAGAGAGATTACTTACTTAATCTTATTAATAATTTAGAATCTGAAAAAATAAATCTTCTTGTTTGTCATATAGGTAAAGATTTTCCAGAACTGCAAGCTATGATAGATATGAACTCATTTGGATTGGCTGAAATGAGCAAACATCGTGAAGCAGAATTGAATGCATTAATCCTTTTTACACAGCAAAATATTTTTGAGAAAAATAGTGTCAATTTGATTAACTATATCGATTTAATAAATCAGATGGGTCTGGGAAATATGAAATCGCCATTAGAAACGGGGTATTGATCAATTAATTCTTTTCATATAGTTGAAGAAGACAAAATTTATTTTGCACGATTATTGATAAAGTAAATCATTTAATATAAGTTTAAAGTACACAAATCACTCGTAGGGGAGTTAAATGTGTTCTGAATCCGATTGTTCGCTAAATAAAATAGGTTCTTCTCCATTTGCCATAATAATTATAGCAACCGCAGATTATTATTCATTTCAAATTCCTCCAAAGACATCTCAGTTATTAATTATAAAATCTTTTTATAGGTGAATTATGAAAACACTAATTACAAGTTTCTTATTTCTAATTATGTCATTTTTTAGTATTGCTCAAAGTGCTCTTGATTCAGGTCTTGTTGCTTTCTATCCTTTTAACGGCAATGCAAATGATGAAAGCGAATATGGAAACCATGGCAGCCTTATAAATGGAGCGTCGTTTGTAAATGATAGATGGAACAACCCAAACCAGGCAATACGATTTGAAAAATCTTTGTCACAATATGTAAGTGTTCCG
The DNA here is from genome assembly GCA_044227615.1 of Ignavibacteriaceae bacterium. Lineage (GTDB taxonomy): Bacteria > Bacteroidota > Ignavibacteria > Ignavibacteriales > Ignavibacteriaceae > IGN3. The sequence goes on along the minus strand of JBGAWM010000146.1, from coordinate 17 downwards.
AATAGTACATCGCTTCA
>JBGAWM010000145.1:0-3622 GCA_044227615.1 Ignavibacteriaceae bacterium | reverse complement strand
TAATAATACTCGAGTACATTTATGAGCAAACCTCGTCTTTCCTTCTGGCAAATCTGGAATATGAGTTTCGGATTTCTCGGCATTCAATTCGGATTCGCACTTCAGAATTCAAATGTAAGCAGAATTTTCGAAACACTTGGTGCAAAGATTGAAGATATACCAATTCTTTGGATAGCAGCGCCTGTTACAGGTTTAATTATTCAGCCAATCATCGGACATTGGAGTGATAAAACATGGAACAGACTTGGAAGAAGACGACCTTTCTTTTTAGTTGGAGCTTTGCTTGCATCAACTGCAATTATTTTTATGCCAAATTCCCCCGCCCTTTGGGTTGCTGCTGGAATGCTCTGGATTATGGATGCATCAATTAATATTTCTATGGAACCTTTCAGAGCTTTTGTTGGCGATATGCTTCCATCAGAACAACGCACGGTTGGATTTTCAATGCAAAGTTTTTTTATTGGAATTGGAGCAATCGTTGCTTCTGCTCTGCCTTATATGATGACAAACTGGTTTGGTATTTCTAACACCGCTGCTGCCGGAAAGATTCCTGACTCAGTAAAATTCTCTTTCTACATTGGTGGTGCAGTTTTTTTGTTAGCGGTTCTTTACACGGTCTTTTCCACAAAAGAATATACGCCTGAGGAATTAAAAAAGTTTAGTGATGAAGAAAAGAAATCATCTCAAACAAAAACTTCTATTAGCAATTTAATTTCTGCATCATCATTTAACAAAAACGGATTGATCTGGATTTTTGTTGGATTACTCGGCTCTGCAATTCTTCACTTCTTGCTACACGAAAATGATTTTGGACTTTACGTTTTATTTGTAGGCTCAATAATTTTTGGATTATTACAGTTAGCTGCCGGATTTTTTACACACAAAAATAAAACTTCCGGCGGATTACTTTCTATCTTAAATGATCTTTACAAAATGCCAAAGACGATGAAGCAGCTTGCGGTTGTTCAATTCTTTTCGTGGTTTGCTTTATTTGGAATGTGGATTTACACAACTCCAGCAGTTACGCATCATATTTATGGTGCAACTGATCCGGCTTCTGAACTTTATAATCAAGGCGCAGATTGGGTTGGAGTTTTGATGGCTGTTTACAATGGCTTTGCTGCCATTATGGCTTTTTTCATTATGTGGATTGCAAAACTTACAAACAGAAAAACTGTTCATATGATTTCTTTAATCATCGGCGGAATTTCTTTTGCGTCTTTTTATTTTATTAAAGATCCAAACTTACTTTTAGTTTCTGAACTTGGAATTGGTTTGGCGTGGGCTTCAATACTTGCAATGCCTTATGCAATTCTTGCAGGTTCACTTCCTGCAGAAAAAATGGGAGTTTATATGGGCATTTTTAATTTCTTTATTGTAATACCACAGATAACAGCAGCGGCTATACTTGGTTTCTTTGTTAAAAATATTGTTGGCGGTGAAGCAATTTATGCATTACTCCTCGGTGGCGCATCAATGATAATTGCTGGATTGTTTACTCTAATTGTTGATGATGTGGATTAAAATAAATTCTGAATCAGTTCATCTTTTGCAATTGATAACTGATTAGAAATCTACTTTAAAATACTATTGAGAGTTCCAATTTGATAGGATTATGATTTGGAATTGTAATGTGAAATTGATTTTCTTTTATCTTTATTGATAGACGAATATGACTTCCTACTTGTCTCGATTGTTGATAGCCGATCTTATTTAGATTATGAATCAAATCCTTTGCATTAATATCACGAGGTAGTTTCATAATGCAATTTGTTCTTCTCTGAGAAATCTGATATTAATGAATGATGGTAAATCAGATTCTTCAAAATGACATCGGACTGCTTCCAGGATATTTTTTCTAATCTCATGCTCAGTTTCACCTTCGGTAAATATGGAATAACCAACCGCTTTAGCCTCAAATCCACCATCTAGCGATTCTTCGATTAAAAAAATAATTTCTTTGTTTTTCATTATTGCTCTAAAAATTCAAACAGAAAATAACAATTAATAACGATTGTAAAAATACCTAATCGGATCGATCGGGAGATCGATCCCTACAGTTTTAGTAATATTATCGCCGCCACACCAAATGCTAAAGCAATTTTTCCATACAGATTTATCTGTTCTTTCCAAATCAAATAAGCTACTACTGCTGTAATTACAATAACTCCAATATTCATAACAGGAAAGACTACTATAGCAGGTAATTCATCCAATGCAGCAAGTAGAAAATTAATAGCAAGTACATTAGGAACACCGAGCATTAAGCCTAAATTAAAAGTTCCTTTATCAAACTTGATTTTTTTAATTATCAGATAAAGAGAAGTGTAAATGAAAGCAGAAAAGAAAATTGTAAAAACAAATACTCCCTTTTCAGATATAGGAAAATTCTGTTCAAACATCTTCATAGATAAATCAACAAGGCCAATTCCAACTAGCAGTGAAAGTAAATAAATATACTTTCCTTTTCTTCCCTCAACGGTTCCGTGATTCTTAAGAGAGAGATAGAACAAATACAAAGTTATAAGTGCAAGACCAAATCCTAAAAGCATTTTAATGTTTGGCGATTCGCCATAAAATATTATTGCAGCTAAAACAGGAATTAATACAGATAATCGGGCACTAACAGTTGCTAACGCAGTTCCGGCTAAACTTATCGCTTTTGAGTAAATTACAAAAGTACCCGCAAATAGAATTCCAAGTAATGCTCCAAATACAATAACTTCAATCGAAAAATTGTATCCATATTTAAATATTATAAATGCTAAGGAGAATAAAGACGCTGTGGCATAATTTCCATTTATTAACAGAACGGTGTTTGAATTTTTCACACGTCCGTGCTTTAGAATTAATGCCAAACTGCTTGAACAAAAAATTGCGAGGATTAAATAGATCATATTTACCTTTTGTAGGGAATGGACTCCTGTCCATTCCGAAAAACCTTTTATTTATTGAAATCTATTGAACAACAATTTAAATTTTTTTAATTATAATCGGATCGGTCAGGAGATCGATCCCTACATTTCTAAATTATCTGGATTATTTCTTTCGACATCCCATTTTAATGGATTTTCCTGAATGTATTTTCGGATGTTGTATAATTCATTTTCATTTCTGATTATTCGATCATAGAAAGATTTTTGCCATTCAAATTTTTCAGCGTCCGTCAATCTTTCTCTAATTTTTCTTGTAGAGTATGATTTAAACTTTCCAATGATGCCCGAAAGCGATAACTGTTTATTCCCTTTATCATTTTTAACATTTAAGGTATTATCAATGATAATAATTCCGTGAAAATGATCAGGCATTATTATGTAATAATCTAAATCCACATTATAATATTTTGGAAGATTGTTCCAAACTTCATCAAGTATTTTTCCAAACCCAGTTAAAACCAATTGATTATCGATTATGTGAGAAAAGAATTCTCTTCTGTCCTTAATACAGATAGTTACAAAGTAATAGCTAGATTGTGAATAATCAAATTCTTTTAATCGGGTATTTTTTCGTTTTGGTAATTCGTTCATTTTTTGTAGGGAATGGACTCCCGTCCGTTCCGGGTATCTTAATATTTATTTTAAGCTTTTAATTAATCGGTTTCTTTTTCTATTGCTTCCTTTTC